>NZ_BCWY01000001.1 GCF_001894825.1 Rhodococcus jostii NBRC 16295
GGGGTTAGCGCTACTTGGTGTTGTGGAGCTCGTCAGCGAGTGAGCTCGCCTCGGCCGCGAGGAGCGCGGCCCTGGGCTGGTCGCCGGCGTCGATCGCGCGCCAGTAGTCGATCTTGGTGTCGACGTAGCGTTGACGGAGTGCGATCTGCTGGGCCTCGAGTGCGAGTTGCTGGCGGCGTTCGGTGAGCAACTCGATTTGTGCGGGGGCGGCCGCGGCGCCGAGTTGTCCGTTGGCGACGTACTCCTTCATGTCGTTGACCGACATCCCGGTCGCGGCCAGGCATGCGATTGCCACCAGCTGGCCCAGGTCGTCCTCGTCGTAGACCCGGTGTTTACTGCTTTCCCCGCGGCTGATCGGTGTGATCACCCCGACCGACTCGTAGTAGCGCAGTGTGCTGGCCGGCAGTCCGGTCAGGGCGGCGGCGTCCTTGATCGTGTAGACGTGTCGGGTGGGTTGTGCACTCACCTCATCGACGTTAAGAACTTCAAGTACTTGAAGTCAAAGGTCAGGAGAGTCACACCCGTGCTCGCGGTCCACGGCAGATCAGCGCGCTTGCGGGGGAGGGTCAGCCACTCTGTAGGTACTTCCACATCCGGCCCTCGGAACCGCCGACCCGTGTGTCCTCGACGGCGGTGATACCATTTTGTATAAGTGCAGTTGGAGGTGGTGTGCGATGGCGTTGACGGATGTGGAGCGCGATCTCCGGGCGATCCCGGCGGAGAAGGAACTGCTGCAGATCAAGTTGCTGCGTGCGGTGGCACACGCGACGGACAATCAGGTGCCGCAGCGGGTGATCGCGAAGAACCTGGCCGTCACACAACCGGAGGTCAGCCGGATCGTGAAGAAGCTGCGGCTGAACCCGGCGGCCCGCGACCGCAGCCCGCGGGAGGTGCTGCTCGAACATGCCGCGAAGCGGATCGACCACGACCGGATGATGGCCGAACTGATTGCCTGGGACTACACCTTCGGGCATCTCGCCGAGGACGATCCGCTGGGGGAGAGCTATGTGCGGGGGACGTGGGATCAGATCGAACGCTCCCGCGACCTGCTGGGTGACGACGACTACCGGGTACTGCTCGCGGCCACGGCCGACCGGCGTGCGCAGGCGAATGCACTCTGACCCCGCCGCTGTCGCCGCCGACCTCGAGGCCTGGTGCCGGCCCGGCGGGATCCTCGACAAGGACGGCCCCTCCGCCTCCATCCACCTGTTCGACCCGGTCGCCCGCCGGCGCACGCGGGACGCGATCGTCGACGCCTACCTGGCCGAGCAAACCGACGTCGGGATCGGCCATCAGTTCCTGGCTTTGGCGACCGCCGGCCCACCCGGGGTGGGCAAGTCGTCGAGTATCGACCGCCGGCACCTCGCCGGACAGGGATGGCGGGTGCTCGACGCCGACACGATCAAGGACCATCTGCTCCGTGACGCCATCGAACAGGGCATCTACACCGACCTGCTGAACATCGACCTCGCCGACGGGCACCGGCTGATGCCGCGTGAACTCGCCACCCTCGTGCACACTGAGTCGACGAAGCTCCTCGACATCATCACCGAGATCTGTCTGTCCCGCGGGGAGAACCTGGTCCTCGAGGGCACGTTCAGCTGGCCGGGCCTCGGCCCGCGGCTGACCGATCTCGCCTACGCCGAGTACGAGAAGTTCACGATGCTAGATGTCGAAGCACCCCAACACATCACGCGGGCCCGTGCTCTGACTAGGTGGTGGCGGGGCCGGCAGGAAGCGTTGCGTGGCGGTGACGGGTTCGGTGGCCGGTTCACCCCGGGATTCGTCATCGACGCCCTCTTCACCGGCAGCTCCGAGGAGACGGTGTGCGCGCGGAATGCCCGGGCCGCGTTCGATCACCCACTGGCCGCGGAGATCCCGACGGTCGAGCTGCTCGTCGAGAACGTCGACGGCGGCGACGAGACGTGGGTGAAGGAGAACGGAGTCGTGGTCTACCCACAGGTTCCGGCCGACCGACCCGAGCCCTGACCTTTCCGTCCGTGCCACGCGCGCCCCCGCCAGGATGTAATCCGCAACGCCTCGGCCGCGAGCCCACGGGCGAAGTGGGGGGTCTGAGCGACGACGATGACGACCGAATCTGGGAAGCCCGGATTCCTGAGATGCGAGGCACTCCGATTGAACGACGTTCTCAGGCGCAGTCCCGGCAGATCAGCTGCTGATGTTCGACAAGGCGACTATGATGGTGGACCAGAAAGCAACTGGTGCAGGTGAATTCGTCCGACTGCTTGGGGATGACGCGGACGGTGAATTCTTCACCGGAGAGGTCGGCGCCGGGCAGTTCGAAGGATTCGGCAGTGTCGGCGTCCTCGACATCCACGGCGGGGGACTGGGTGTCTTTCCGGCTGGCGGTCAGCTGTTCGAGGGAAGTGTCCGTCTCGTCGGATTCGGTGACTCGTGGTGCGTCGTAGTCGGTAGGCATGACTGATCTTTCCTCATACTCTGGGTGTTCGGACCCGCCAGACTAGAGGGTGCGGTGGCGCGTCACGCGCTCGGGGGCATCGTGTGCTGCGACTTCAACCTCTTGGGGCGGAGTATGCGATGCGGGTGATCGTCACCGACGAACTCCGACAGCTACCAGGTCGCCCGCCGCGAGCTGATCGCATCGGGTCGAGCATCGCCGCTCGAAGTACTCGAGCAATCGGGTCGAGAACTCGCACCCACCGGACAGCGAGAACGGGCGACGAAACGGTTCACCTACCGCGACACCCGCGGCCACGGTCATCGACCTCACCGGGACGATCAGCACCCGCGCTCACACTCACGCGCAACCGGGATCTCCGGAGGCTGTGACAGTGAGGTGCGCATCGTCACCGTCGTAATCGCCGGCCGTGGTTGGTGGCGCGCGCAGGGGTATTGGGGGACGTGTCGTCATGGCAGGTCAAGGGCGGATTCGGCTGGGCCGCAGCGCGGGTGATCGTTAGGCGGTCGTGGGAATGGTGATCTGGTCCCTGCCGTCGATGGCGGAGAGTAGATAGTGCGGGCAGGTGAGCACCTGTCGTGGCACGGGAATCGCCTGACGGTCGGTGTCGAGGTAGAGGCGGTATGCGAGCTGCCCCGCGTCGGTGGTCGCCGGTGTCCGGGTCGACGGCGCCGAGGAAGTATCCGTACGTGGCGCCGGCGGTGGAGAAGATCGCGCGCGCCCGCTCGGCGGGCTCGGCGGGCGGCAGATACCGTGGCCGACCCGTCTCGGCGTCGAGGGTGTGCGCGAGGACCGTGACCGCGAACCCGGCCACGGCGGGGAACCACTGCTCTGCCGCGACGTCGAACGGTGCGATGGACGTGTGAATCTGCAGCTCGATGTCCGTTCCGGTACGAGCCGCCACTGTGATGAGGTGTGGATCCGCTGAGATGTCGACGGTGGCCAGAGACGGCAGCGCCTCGCACCGCCGACGACCGGACCGGCTGAATCGTCCGTTTACCAGCGGAGACGGTGTGGCACCTGAAGGGAGTATTGGCCGCGCGCGCCACACCGCCAGCCTTCGTCCCGCCGTTGGGCGGCACGTTCGGATCACCGTCCACTCAGCGCAGGATGAGACCGTGAGCGACCGAACCGCAGCAGACGTCGAGCGTGAATTCGCCATGCTCGCCTACGTACGCGACCGTCTCCGGGCTTCGGAGGGTGAAGACTTCCGTATCCCGACCACCGCCGTCGACCAGGTTCTCGATGAGCTCAACAGTCTCGAACGGTCGCCCTGGGATCCGAACTGATTCCCATGCGTACAGAGTCCGGGCATTGGTCACGGATGTTTCGGGCTGGCCGGGTGTGTGCCGGCCCCCCGGGAGGCGGGCGGAGTCCTTTCCTTTCGCCAACTGGTGGCACAGAACCTGCCGTCGCCGGGGCGAAGTCATGTCAGACCTCCGATACCCCATCGTGGAGGCAGCAACCGGCCCCCGCTAAATGACCTATTCGACTGGCGGAGCGAACAGCCCGATCGGCATGGCGACGACGGTGGAGGTGATCGGCGCCCGGCAGGGAATGGTCGAGCTGTTCGTCTTCCAATTCGGGGCCGATTTGATGGTGCGGACGGATGTCGATTTGGTGTTCTTCAACAACCTCACCACTGCCATAAAGCAGTGTCCATAACCCGTAATGGGATCGTAGGTCCGTTGGGAAGGTGAGGTGTTAGGTGTTGCTTCCGCTCGGGCTCTCGCGGCCGTGATGGCGGGCTCGAACACTTTCCACCTTTATTCTGTGCTGGGCTGCGTTTCGCGTCATGACGTCCCGAGACCGGTGCATGCCCGAGGGTTCCGCCGCGTTGACTGCTACTCGACTAACCAGACTGCAGCGCAACCATATTCGCATTCATTCTTCCCGCGATGAATCAGGAATGCCAGGCCGGGTTGGCCACAATAGTCCTGCAGTCCTCGGCACCGTCGACAGATGGTGCTCGGTGCGGTCGCTGGACCAGAGGGTGACGGCGCAGGTCCTCGGAAATCAGTGTGGCCCGCGTGTGATCGGTTGCCGTTCCGATCCGCTGGCGATGAGAGGACCGAAATGCCGCTACTGTGTGCGTTCGACGATTGCCTGACGAGTAGGGAGAAAAATATGGCGGTATCACCGAGGGGTTCTGAACGTTCGGCGAAGAAGACGACCAAGGAGATTCGTGAATGGGCGATCGGGGAGGGACTGGAGGTGTCTTCCCGCGGTCGGATTTCGGCCGAGATCGAGCAAGCATTCCATGACGCTCAAGCGCAGAAGTCTCAGGTCAAACCGGCGCCGGTAAAGAAGACGGCTGCGAAGAAGATCGTTGCGGAGACGGCGGCTGCGAAGAAGCGGCCCGCAAAAAAGGTAATCGAGGAAAAGGCCCCCGCAAAGAGAGCGGCGGCGAGCAAGGCTCCAGCGAAGAAAACGACCAGGGAGATTCGTGGGTGGGCGATCGGGGAGGGATTGGAGGTGTCCTCCCGCGGCCGGATTCCGGCCGAGATCGAGCAAGCCTTCGACGACGCTCAGACGCAGAAGATCCAGGCAACGGTACCGGTAAAGAAGACGGCAGCGAAGAAGGTAGCCGCCAAGAAGACGGCCGCCAAGAAGACGGCCGCGGCGGCTCCGGTCAAGAGGACAGCGGCGAGCAAGGCTCCGGCGGACAAGAGGACAGTCGCGACGAAGGCGGCCGTGAAGAAGGTGGCCGTGAAGAAGCCGGTGAAAAGGGCAGTTGTGAGGAAGGCTCCAGCGAAGACGACGAACAAGGAGATTCGCGATTGGGCTTCCGCGGATGGCCGCGAGGTGTCCTCCCGCGGAAGGATTCCGGCTGAGGTCGAGCAAGCCTTCCATGACGCGCAGGCGAAGAAGGTTCGGACAAGAACGGCGCCAGTAAGGAAGACGGCAGCGAAGAAGATTGCTGCCAAGAAGACGGCCGCGGCGGCGGCTCCGGTCAAGAGGGTAGCGGCGAGTAAGGCTCCGGCGGACAAGGAGGTAGTCGCGACGAAGAAGGCCGCGACGAAGACGGCCGCGACAAAGAAGGCCGGGAAGAAGACAGTCGAGGCAAAGGCAACTTCGGAGAAAGCGGCCGCGAAGAAAACGGTCGCGGCGAAGGCTCCGGCGAAGAAGTCCCCGAGGGAGATTCGTGAGTGGGCGATCGGGGCGGGTCATGAGGTGTCCTCCCGCGGCCGGATTTCGGTGGAGATTGAGCGAGCATTCCATGATGCTCAGGCCGCGATGCCGGTCGCGTGAGTTGCAACATGGCCATGATGCACAGCGTGGCCGTCCTGCCGCGAAGGCTATGAGCCTGTGGGGATTATGATTCTCGGCGGTGGGTGGTTGTCCGTGCAGCGGTGCCGGGGATGGCGGAAGGTATCTCGGCGCACTTGACTTGACGATTCCCGCGCGGAGTGGATCGGGAGGGTCGCATATGTGTTGGGGAACCGCCGGTGGCCGCGGTTGCCGGTATCTGAGCACCTACCGGTGACACGATGTGCGGGTGGGGAGACAGAGCGGGATCTTCGGGGTTGTGGGTTTGGTCGTCGGGCTGGTGGCGGCGGTGGTGTTCGCCGCGTTTACGTCGCGGCCGTACATGGTGGCGACGTCGTTCCAGCCGGCGCTGACTGATCCATGGATGCGGGTGATGGCCTTCCTCGGCGGTGCCACGGTGGCCGGGGTCGGCTGCGGGGTGGTGCTGTGGCTGTCCGGGTGGCGGATGGTGCAGGACGCGGCGAGCGCGGACGAACGCCGTCGTCGGCGCACCTTCCTGCTCGGCCGGACCGTCGCCGCGGCCCTGGCTGGTATCACCGTGGGGTTGTTGCCGATGCTGGTGTTGCTGTATGCCGTCTTCACGGCCACCGTGGGCAACGCGGTGGAATGGGCTGTGGTGCTGGTTCTCTACGCCGGCAGCGCGGTACTGGCGTACGGGTGCGCACTGCTGGGTGTGTGGTGGGTATTGGCCGCGGCGGGCGATGATCGGCGCGCGGGAACCGTGCCGATGCTGGCGGTGTAGCTGCCGGTCGGTGCGCCGACGGCCACTGCTGCGGGTGTGGGCGCGGCTGGGCTGTTCGGGTATTCCACCGTCCCTGCGACATTCGTGTGCGTCGTCACGGTGGTGGCCGCCGTCCTGACTGCAACGGTGGCGCTGGCTCGGGTGCTGACCCGGGCCCGGCCGCCGGCGCCGGGACCGGGTGACCGCGCCTGACTCATCGCGTCCTGGACCGCCCGCGAGGTCGTCTCCGCGCCGGCCGAGGGTCGGCGAGCACGCTCGGGGTGAGGCAGTGGGAGAGGGCCTCGTTCGTCGAGTCACTCGGTGATGGTGGGCGGTTCGGTCAGGAACGGTCGTACCTCGAGCCATTCGTGGATGGGTTTCCCGCCGGCTCCGGGGGCGGCCGACAGTTCGCCGGCCAGTTCGAGGGCCCGCTGGTGGGTGTGGACGTCGATGATCATCCAGCCGGCGATGAGGTCCTTGGTTTCGGGGAAGGGGCCGTCGGTGACCGGTGGGCGGCGTTCGCCGTCGTAGCGGACGAACAGTCCGCTGGAGGAGAGCGCGTGCCCGTCGACGAACTCGAGGCTGCGTTCGAGTCGGTCGGCGAAGTCCTGCATGTACTGGATGTGGGCGGAGATCTCCTCCGGCGTCCACTGGTCCATGGGGATGTCGTTGACCGGGGTCGGGGCGCCGCGGTAGTGCTTGAGCAGCAGGTACTTGGCCATGGTTTCTCCTCGGTGGTGGCGCGGCCCATTGTGGTCGCGTTCAGTGCAGGGACGGAGCTGGTTGCGGGTTCTCGACATCGTCGCCGGAAAATTTCTTGTGGGTCTTGTATTCGAAGCCGCACAAATCAAGGAGCAGCTCCTCGGACCTGGGTGTGGTCGAGATCTGCACCTAGGGGCACGATGTCGCCCGACGAGGGCATCGTGACGACCTCGATCTCGCGGCGTCGTCGCCGCGGTCACGGAAATCACCGAACCCGTCGACCTGCGTGCGCCATTGTGGCGGTGCTGCCGGTGGCGTCGTCGCCCGTTAGGGCGCGGCTGCGCGTTGGCAGTTGGGGCAGTGGGATTCGTCGGTGTGGGTGACGGTCATGTGGTGGGGCGAGGGCGTCGAGGAGTCGGGGGTGGATGGTGGGTGCGTCAGCGGTAGATCCAAGGGCGCCCCGGTCCGGTCCTGTGCGGTGGTGATCGCGTTGTCGCAGTCCCAGAGCGCGAGGGCGTGGTCGTCGTTGTAGGCGGTGCGGTAGCGGATGCCGTCGACTTTTGTTGCGGCCGGTTGGTCTTCGTAGATCGCTTGGTCCCATTGTTGGGTGAGGCCGCGGTGTTCGTTGCCGGCGGCGAGGGCGGGGAGCGCTCCGATCGCCAGCGCCGCGCAGGGGGTGGTGAGGTCGTAGGTGACGATGTCGCGGACGGGTTGGACCTGGGTGATCCGCCAGTGCGGGCATAGGGCGGCGACTCCGGCCTCACCGAATACTTCGCAGGCGCTGGTGGCGAGGTCGACGGCGAGATACTTCCGCCGTGCGCCGGTCCGGGTCCATTGCTGGTGGGGTGGGGGTGTGGTGGTCGAAGCGGGCCAGCGGCCCGAATCGACGGAAGGTGATCCCGTTCGGGGTGAACCGATCCCGGTGGTAGATCCGAAACCACGAGTTTGGGGTGGTAGTGGTGGGTGTCCAGGTCCAGCGGTGATCCGCCGAGGGCAGGGGCCGTTGCGGGGCGGGGAGGGGCTTTACCATCCGGCGGCGGTCAGTCCGGTCGCGACGGTGATGACGTGGGCGCTGTCGCGGGCCATTTCCTGGGCGGGGGTACGTCCGGCGAAGGTGATGTTGGGGCGGGTCATCCACCGCGAGAGGCTGACTTCACCGCCGGGAAACGCCTGGCTGAGGCGGTCGAGGTCAGGCAGGACCGGGTCGGCCCGGTCGGGGGTGAACTGCCAGGTCGGGAACCGCCACCCCCGCCCGTCCTTGAGCCCGATGAGCCGCCCGTCGGCGGCCATGTCGGACACCGTCTGCCTGGAGACGCCCGGCGAACGCTGAGCCGCTTTCGAAGCGACGGTCCGTGGCGCCGGGGACCTTGGTCGTACCTGGCGCCTAGAGTCTGGTCGCGTAGAACGTAGCCGGCAAGAGGGGTGAGCGGTGATGGACAGCAGGCACGGGGAGCGGTGGTCGACTGAGGAGATCCACGAACTCGTCGAACGTGTTCGTGCGGGTGTCGTACCGTCCGAGCTCGCGCGTATTCATGGGCGTACGGACAACGCCATCCAGGCGACGCTGTTTCGGCTTCTGCCGGAACAGCTTCGACCGGTCTCGCGGAGTGGCTCATGGCGAGTGTTCGCTGAAACAGTGCGGTCATCGCCCGCCGACTGCGATTGGTGGTCCCGTTATACCGATGCTCGCGTCCGGGGGCGTGCGAATGCCCAATCCGAGCAAACGGGAGTGGCGCTGCCCGCCGATCGCCGGTTCGTCGAACCAGCAGTGCCGGCTGCGGTAACGCAGAGAGGGGAGGCGAATCCCGATACGTCCACGAGCGTCGCCGAAGATCTTGACACCTGGGCAGCTAACCGTGACAGCGTCTCGCTCGACATCGACCTCGGCGCGGTCGTCACCGAGGCGATCTCGTCTCTGAGCGACCCTCGCCTGCGATTTATCATGCAGCGGCGGATCGGGGTGTTGGATGAGGAGCCAACGACCCTTGATTCGATCGCAGACGTCCTTTGCCTCTCACGCGAACGCGTACGCCAGCTCCAGAACACTGCAGTCACGAGGCTCACCTCTCGCTATTTCCGCGAGTCGTCGTCGACGATCGCCTCACTCACCGCGGTGTTCGACCAACTCGGCAGCGACGTCTCAGACGGGGTACTCGCGCTTCGGCTGCTCGACGCCATCGACGACACCTTTCGGTGCAACAGAGTTTGGCTGCTCAACGTCCTAGCCAGGCTAGGAGGATTCCCCTCGAAGCGGGCCGGACAGCTTGCCGCCCTTGGACGCGAACTGCGAGAAGCCAGCGCCGCTCATCAGCGTCAGCAGGCAAAGGCGCTGGCACAGATCGACGTCAGCGACCGGATCGTCGAGGGGTGGGTTCGCGATGCCGTGTGGCCGCCCAGCGGGCTCGGCACACCTGAGGAACCTGGAACGAGCATGCGTCGGAGGCCCGACCAAGGCGCCCTCGGCGTCCACGGCTCCTTTTATTCGCACAAGCGCGGAGTTGATGTGTATTTCGAATCGCAGCTCGAAAAGGACGCCTTCTGTGTCGCTGAGCTCAGTACCTGCGTGTCGACGTACCAAGAGCAACCGTGCGCGATTCCATACCGCCTCAACGGAAAAGTATGCGCGTACCACCCCGATCTACTCCTCACCCTCACCGACGGTCGGGTTCTTCTCATCGAGGTGAAACCGCTGTGGCAAATCGCGCTCACGGCAAATCGCATCAAGGCATCCGCAGGCCGGCTCTACGCAGCCCAACGTGGGTGGGGTTGGCTGTCAGTTGCAGATCGGGGCCGAACCCACCGGGACCTACACGGTCGCTTCATTTCCCCCAGCATGCGCAGCACGCTCGATCACGCACTGTCCTCCGGACCGCTCAACTGGGGCGGCATGCAGCAACTGCGTCTGGCCACCCCGATCGCTGGTCTAGATGTCGCCGCCTACGCCTACCAGGAAGGTGCCCTGCTCGATCTCATGCCCTATGAACTTGCACGGGGAACCGTCCAGACCACCGCGGCGGCGAACGTGGACAGCATCGAAGCCCGGGTCCACGCACCCCATGCTGGGCGATGGTCGAGGTGCGGCGGGCACTTGTAGCCGCCCGGCGGAGGCGCGGCGAATCCGGGTCGAGCAGCCCGAGCTGATCGATGCCGTCCTGGCCTCCGCCGAGACCATCGATGCGGCCAGTGATTACGGGATGAACCTGCGCACCCTGCTCGCCGGGGAGTACGTGTCCGCGAAGTCGGTGGGTATCGCCGCCTCACTGGTCGCGGTCAACGCCCGCCAGCAGCAGCTGCGAGCCGAACGCGCCACCCTCGTCCCCGGTTTCATCGCCCCAACCGGTGCCAAGGTCACCGACCTCGACGCCACCGTGATCGTCTCCCGCATCATCGACGGCCGCTACGGCGCGAAGACCCTCCTCGTGCTCCGCACCGACGGAAACCAGCTGATCAAGTGGTTCGCCACCGGTGTGCGCGACTACGAGCCCTGCCAGCGCGTGCGGATCCTGCGCGCCACCGTCAACGACCACGACACGTTCCGCGACCAGGACCAGACCGTCGTCACCCGCGCCAAGATCGAACCCCTCGACCCCGCCGCCTGACCCACGTCACCAACCACCACACCGCGCACCCGGCTCGGCGAGATGCCCTCGACGGCCGCCGATCTCGCGCGCCCACTTCCTGCTACCGACCAAAGGACCTGACATGCCTGCGCTGATTCGCCCGACCTACCGCTACACCGACCCGACCCTGACACCTCCGACCCCCGGCGCCGCCCTGGTCATGGAGGTGAGTCTGGTGTTCTCCCGTCCCGGCATCGGCCCGAAGGGCGGCGGCCAGCACGGCGGCATCCCGCTCTCGGTCGGCCCCACCACCACACTGTTCCGCCGTCACGACGGCATCGAGATGCGTCTGCCGAACACCGATCTGCTGCTGTGGGACACCCCGTTCCTGATCGCCGGTCACCGCCACGGCGTCGTCGACCTCCGCCACCGGTCGGGCTGGGAATGGCTGGACTGGACACTTGCCGACCACGTCACCCACGACCACCACACGGCCGCCGCCGCGGCGCCCGCACACGGCGTCACCCCGGTGGTGGGGGCGGGGAAGTCGTCGCCGTTGGTCGTGGTGGCAATAAGATTGTGGCACAAGTGTATCCACGTGCCGCGTCCCTCCCCGGGTGGATCAACCGTCTCGATTCCGCCCCAGGGCGTCGTCCTCGCGTGCGGGGCAGCGGCGACCAGGTGTCTTTGGCAGGGGATCGGATCGAGACGGATCGAGGCGGATGGAGGAACCGTATGAGTGAGCAGCGTGGACGTGACTTCAAGGTCGCACCCTTCGGAGGGCGTGCAGATCGGACACCGGAGGAAGCGGCGCCCGCAGACCGTGGTCCAGCTTCCGGCCGGCCTGCCGGGTCAGGCCGTCGTGGGAATGGTGATCTCGGCTCTGCCGTCGATGGCCGATAGTTGGTAATGCGGGCAGGTGACCACCTGCCGAGGTACGGGAATCGCCCGGCGGTCGGTGTCGAGGTAGAGGCGGTATGCGAGCTGCCCGCGTCGATGGACGCCGGTGCCTGGGTCGACGGCGCCGAGGAAGTACCCGTGCGCGGAGTCGACGGTCGAGAAGATCGCCCGCGCCCACTCGGCGGGCTCCGCGGGCGGCAGATACCGCGGCGCGCCCGTCTGCGCGTCGACGGTGTGCACGAGGATCGTGACGGCGTATCCGGCCGCCGCGGGGAACCACTGCGTGGCCGCAACGTCGAACGGTGCAATGGACGTGTGAATCTGCAGCTCGATGTCCGTTCCGGTGCGCGCCGCCGCTGTGATGATGGGGGGATCCGCCGATGCATCCTGTACGGCCAGGTTCGGCAGCGCCTGCGCCTGGTGGCCGTCGGCGCGGATGCTGCCTGGATCAGCGGACATGGGGCAAGGGTACGGGCCGCCGATACCCGGCCGGCGGGGTGACGGCGATTCGTCCGACCGGCGACCGATCCGGCAGAATGGGGTTTTGACCTGCAGAGACGGCAGGTCCCCTAACGGAAGGACTGGGCCGGTGCCGGAGTGTGCGCAGGTTCATTCGGGGCCGCAGCCCGAGGCATCGGGCGATTTCAGCTGGTCATGACGTAGCCCGCAGCTTTTCGAGCTACCCCACGATTTTGCTCATAACTGATGGATTCCACGAATTACGTGTGGAATCCGCGAGTTGCTCGCGGATTCCGATACTCGTCGCGGTTGGGAGCAGCGACCCGCACGTTTCTGCACCGTTTGACGTCCGACAAGAACGCCCCACGGAGGAATTCGAGGCCGAGACCGACCGCCACCCGGTGTTCGAGGTCGCTCCGCACGGTACACCCGAGTGTTGAGCCGAACTTCTCCCTGAAAGTGGGAGGCCAGTCCGCGCGAAGCATGACGCGCAGGAACGCCCCCACCCAGGTTGCGGGTGGGGGCGTTCCTGTCGCAGGCAGCGGGAGGGCTCCTGTCGCGTCTAACCGGTGACGTTGATGATGTTGACCTTGAATTCCGGAACGGTGTTGCTGCCACCGATCTTGGTGTCGTAGGTGTACGAACCCGACACCTCGACGTGCATGGTCACAAAGTCGTCCTCGACGATGTTCGCGATAATGCTCGGGTCTTGCGTAGTGATCAGGGTGGTTTGGTCGTAGTTGTACGACGCGCCCATGGGCTCCGCGGCGGTCCGCGCAAGGAACTGCTTGTTGCCGGTCGCGGCGTCGGCCTGCATCACGATGCCGTACACGGTGATCTTCCGGCCAACAAAGCTGTCGGGGTTCTTGGTGAGGAGTGCGAAATCGCGCTCGCCGAGAGTTTCGTAGGTGTTCGGGTCAAGCCGCGCCGCCTCTGCCTGACGCCTCTTCTCCGCCTCTGCAGCGGCCGCGGCTGCGGCTGCGGCCGTACGGGATGACGAGGCGGCCTGCGACGCAGACACCTCGGCCGCGGACTTCGTGGTTGTCACCGCGGCAGCCGGTGCCTCCGTGGTGGTCACCTCGGCCGCGCTTGCCGTGTCGTCTTCCGAGTCGCCGCCGAAAATGCCGAACGCGACGAAGGCGAGGACGATCACGCCGATCACGCCTGCGGCAATCGTGTTGCCGCGCTTACGCGCCGCGGGGTCGACAGTTGGGGTCGTCGGCCCACCGCCCGGGGCTGGGCGGTTTGGAATCGCCTTCGTAGCAGATGTCCACTGCTTGCCATCCCACCAGCGAAGCTGAGGTCGACCCTCCGGGTCGGGATGCCAGCCTGCTGAGGGTGTCGGTGTCGTCACGTCCGCATCAAACCAGACGAACTGGCCGTGCGGTATAGGTCATTTGAATGGATCGGCGGGTACCGCAAAGCGGCCTGAAACCTTTGCGGCGCGCGAGAGTTCATCGCGCATACGTCACTTCGTGAGTTCGATCATCGCTACTTGAAACTGCGGGACAGTGATCTCCTCATCCTCCGTTGACGTGTAGGTCATTTGTCCATCGACCACAACATGCATGGTCACCTCGTCGCCCTCGATGAAAGGCGCCAACAAAGACGCTTTGCCGACCATGAACGCCCGTTCGTTGTTCATCAGCCCGGTCGGCGAGGTACCGACTTCTGCAAGGAAATGGTCACCGCCGGTGGCGGTGTCGAACTGCCACACAGTTCCATGAAGGACCACTCTGCGTCCGACATGGTCCCATGGGTTCTTCAAGATGATGGCGAAGTCGCGTTCGTTGATCTCCTCGTAAGAGGAGGGTTTGAACAGAGTCGGGTCATTTGAGGAATCTAGAGTGGGGTAGTTGGCGGCCAGCTTCGAAGAGGAGTCGGATGAATCGAAGAATCCGGTTCCCACGAGTGCTGCGACCACAAGAATCAGTGCCACTCCCGCGTACCAGAGCCACGTGTACTTCCTTTTGGGTGCCTGCGGAACCGCGTGCTGTGCGGCGAGCGAGCTCGGATGCGTGTTCGCTGTCCATTTCGCGCCGTCCCAGTACCTGACGATCACAGGATTCTGAGGATCCGGGTACCAGCCAGGCGGTGTCGGTGTCGTCACCTGCGCATCAAACCAGACGAACTGGACAGGCGGTATAGGTCGTTTAAACGTATCGTTGAGTGCGAGACACTAACGTCCGCTTGGACGTGTTACTCGAGCATGTTTGGTGGATTTGAGGAGCTCGAATTCGCCAGTTCTCCCAACCCGGATCGGTACCGATCGCGCTCCAGAATCGGCCCTTGCTGAGGCACCAAGCTGTGTGACACCGATAGCTGCCCGGTGCCAATTGGGGATCAGGACCGGGACTCCGCAGCGAGCTTTGCGGTGTCGGCGGCGTAAACGGTGATCCAGTGTGGATGCAGCCGGTAGTAGACCACCTCGTTGTCCCAGTCGAAGAAGTCTTCGCCGTAAAAGGTTCTGAAGTAGGCGAGCAGATCTGGCCAGTCTGCGGCCGGCTCGCCGTCCCGGGGGTTGAGGATCTCCACCGTGCCGTGCGTGAACACGCCCAGGTCCTCACCGCGCATGTGCGCGGCGCTGACGGCGGGCCGGGCGGTGAGGTGGCGGTCCTTGGCGGCGCCGCGTGCCGTGCCGAAGTGCCACTTTCCGTGCAGGAAATGCCCGTCCACACCGCTGATCCGCGGTTCACCTTTGGCTGTGACGGTGGACAGGGCGAGGGTGCACATGCCGGTGATGACCTGGGTGAGCTGCTCCGCGGTCAGTGTGCTCTCGGTGTTGATGATCGAACGCAGGTGTGAGGTGGAGCCCGACAGGGAGGTGTCGAGGAGGGCCTGGAGTTCTGTGAGCTCTTCTGGTGTTTCGCGCATGGAGGTCCTTGTCTGGGTTAGGCCGATCCGGGGTCCGGTCCACGTACACGATCGGCGCCGAACGATGGAACCATGCTCGCACCAAGACCCTGACATCCTGTGTCAGGTATTTTCATCCGTCTTGAGGGGCGTCAGAACTCATCCGGGGTCAGCTGGCCGACGGTTCGAATACTTCCAGTGCGGCTCACGATCCTCGCCGGTCAACAATCGTCATCCGGTGATTTGATAGGCGTTCCGCTGACAGCGAGCGCTGCGACACTATGGCCATGATGTCTGATCTTGCGGTCAATCTGTTGGACACGTTCCCCGGCCGCATGTTGATCGATTGGTGGGGTGAGTGGCGCGCATTGCACCCGGAGTTCTTCTCCGCTGGTCAGTACGCCGACTCGATCGACACCGAGGATTACTCGGGCCGCGTGGCGATGGTCCTTCACATGTATCTGTACGGCGGCGACTTCAAGGCCGTCATCGACCTCGACACCTCCGACCTCGAAGTCGTGGAGATGAGTGAGGCCGTCGCGGCCGCACTGTGCTCACCGAGCCGCGAAACTCTGCTCTCCCCACAAAGTCATCACGGCAACCTCACCGAGTTCCGCACACTCGGCGTCGCTAACCGCCACCGACCCAGCGCTTTACCGGACGGCGCCATACAAAACTGTTCATTCGAGGTCACCCTCGATCTACTCGTCGTCGACTCGTGTCAACCGGTCGCCGGTCTCAGCAGTGGCGTGGGACCTGCAAGAATCCGGCGACTTCTTCCGCCAGGAGTGCACACCGCTCAGCCTGCTCGCCCACGACGGCCGCGCGGATCTTCTCCGGTCGGTACGGCGGGTCTCCCACAGTGCCTGTCGGTGGGTGGGTGTCAGGGGCTCGGTGTCTGTTCGAGGAGAGCGGGGTGCCCGCCTTCTCCGGCGGGTATCGGGTAGTAGGTGTGGTGTGTGTTCGGGTCGAGCACCACGACGTGTGCGCCGTCGGCGAGGTGTCCGGCTCCGAGTTCGGTGAGGTGTCCGCCCTGGTGGTCGAGGACTGTGACGGTGCCGCTTTCGGAGGCGACGTAAAGGCGTTGCGCGCCTTGATCGTAGGCGAGGACATCGGGGTGTTTGCCGACGCCGGTGGTGCCAGTAACCTGCCAACTGTCGAGGTCGACGGTGAGCAGGGTGGCGTTGTCCTCGCAGGCGACGAACGCGAGCCGCGCCGGTGGGTCGAGGGCGAGGCCGTGGCCGCCTCGGCAGCCGGGCAACGGGAGCCGGCGGGTGACGGTCAGAGTCTGTGGGTCGATGGCGGCGAGATCGCCCTTCCCTTGCACGGCGACCAGCATCTGGTCGGCGATCGGGTCGTAGGCGACGTTGCCGACGTCGCCGCCGAGGTTCACGGTGCCGCGTACCTGGGCGGTGACGGCGTCGATGACCGTTTCGGTGCCGCCGGATTCGTTGGTGGTCCACACCGTCCCGCGTTTCGGGTCGTAGGCGATCCCGTCCGGATAGTCACCGGTGGGGGCCTGCCCGAGCACGGCGGCGGTGTCTTCGTCGAGAATGACCAGGCGGTTGTCGCCGGTGGCGGTGACGTAGACCCGGCGCAGCTCGGGGACGACGAGGACGCCGTGCGCCTGGGACAGGTTCGGGATCGTCCGGACGACCTGCTGGGTGTGGGTGTCGACTTCGATGACCTCGTCGGCGCCGAGGTGTGCAATGAACAGCAGTCCCCGATCGGGGTCGAGACTTGCGTAGTCGAAGCGTGAATTGTCGCCGGGGAGGGCGATTTCCGCGACCGGGTGCAGCGGCAGCGGGCTACTGTCCGGCGACGATGGCGCGGAGGAACAGGCGCCGACGAGGATCGATGCCATGACGAGTGCGGGCAGCAGCCGGGCTGGTCTCGGGCTGTGCCGGTCGCCGGTGCGGGTGTTCATCCGGCTCCTGTCTGCTTCTGGATGGTCAGGTTCCGGGCGTGACGTGGGTGGCCGAGATCGCCTCGCGCATCGTGGTGGCCAGGGGGACGCTGTCGCCGACGGACCAGAAGTGCAGGTAGAACAGGCGGGGCTGTTCGTCGAGGGTGTGGTTGTGGACCTCGACGACGTCGATGCCGCCGCTGCGCAGGGCGTCGATCACGTCTTGGATCTCGTTGCCGGTCATGACGATGTCGCCGTTGATCGCGGCCCGGCCGCCGCCGAGGGGTTGGAAGTTGACGCCGGTGGTGACCCCGAAGGTGGGCGGTAGCACATGCCCGTTTTCCTCGATGGGGTCCTGGCGGGCGATGGTGAATTTGTAGATGCCGCCGTCCGCGGTGCCGTGGCGGCCGAGGGCGGTGTCGATGGCGGCGGTGTCCAGGTCGATCGGTGGTTGCTGGGCCGGGGGCGCCGCCGGCGGGGCGATGGCGGTGGCGTCGAGTGCGGCCCGGATCCCCTGGGCGAGGCCGGCCGGGTCGCCCATCGCCATCACGTGGGTCCACCACACCGGTGGGGTCTGTTCGAGCAGGTGTTTGTGGATCGCGGTTTGGGCGATGCCGTGGGCCTGGAGCGCGTCGGTGACCTTGGGTAGTTCGTCCTCGGTGACGACGAGGTCGCCCATCACCAGGGTGTCGTCGTCGTAGCGGGCGAAGGCGGCGTAGCCACCGAGGGACAGGCCCGGCTTGATGGGAACGCCGCGGGAGATCACGTTCAGATCCGTGCGCGGCAGTGAGACCCGGTAGACGGTGCCGTCGTCGCCGAGCTTGCCGGTGCGGCCGAGGGCATCGGTGACCGGGGCCCAGTCCGCGTCGGTGGTCTGAGCCGGCGCCTGCCCGGATCCTTGCTGCGCCGAGGTCGGGCCGCTGGTCGTGGAGGTGCTGGTGTTCCCGCAGCCGGCCACCGCGAGGACCAGTGTCGTGGCCATGAGCAGGGACCGAAATGGTGTGACCTGCCGATTGTGATGCATCCGTGCACCTCTTCGTCGTCTCGACGGCCTCCCCAACGACGGCCTCCTTCACGGTAACCACGGTTACAGTACGGTGTCCAGGGTCGATGCCCCGGGCAATCGGCGGCAGGTGCGATTGCCGGTGGACATCCAATTGAAACCGTGGTTACATCACCGGTGTGGAACCAGAACCGACGGATCAGCGTCCCGACGAGTGGGTGATGCTGGTGTATCGCATCCCCCGCGAGCCCTCGACGCCGCGGATCGCGGTGTGGCGCAAGCTCCGCAAATACGGTGTCTTCCAGCTCGCGGACGGTGTCGTGGTGCTGCCCGCCTCCGCCCGCACCCGCGAGCAGTTCGACTGGGTCGCCGAGGAAGTCGTCGAGGCGGGCGGGCAGGCGGAGGTGTGGACCGCCGCCCCCACCACCCAGGAACAGCGGGACCGGATGCGGACGAAACTGTCAGAGGATCGGGGCACCGAGTACGACGAGCTCACCGACGCCGCCGAGGCCGCCCGATCCCTGCCCGATCCCGCCGGACGAGCCAAGAAGCTCACCCAACTGCGCCGCCGCCTGCGGGAGATCGACAAGCGCACCTTCTTCCCCACCGCACAGCGTGACAGCGCGGAGGCGGCGCTCCGCGAGTTAGCCGCCGGCCGGCCCGACGCGGCGCCGGAGCGAGCGCGAACGGAGGCACGATAAATGAAATGGGCCACCCGAGCCGGCATCCACATCGACCGCGCCGCCTGCGCCTGGTTGATCCGCCGCAACATCGACCCGGACGCGCAGTTCTTGTGGGTCACCGACCCCGCCGACGTCCCTGGCGATACGACCGCGTTCGACATGCGCGGGGTCGAACTCTCGCACCATCACGGGGATTGCAGCTTCGAGACGATCCTGCGCCGCTACGAGATCACCGACCCGGTGTTGTGGGTGATCGCCGAGATCGTGCACGAGGCCGACATCGACGACGCGAAGTTTGACGCCCCGGAGGCACCGGGTCTGGATTCGGTGCTGCGTGGGCTGTCCCTGACCTGTACCGACGATGACACTCTCGCCGTGGCGACCCGGATCTTCGACGGGTTGTACGAGTTTCATCGCCAACGTGTCCTGTCCGGCCGCGAGCCGTCCTGACCCCGGGTGCGGCCCGCTCATGCTGCCGCACTGTGACTTTCATGTTTCGGAGACCGACGTGAGCAGTAACGAACCTTCCACCCGCGCCACACCGACCAGCCGGTCCCGGCGCCGCGATCTGATCCCGCTCCGCGAGGCGACCTGGGCGTGGTTCCTGATCTCCCTGCAGACCTTCGGCGGGCCGGCCGGGCAGATCGCGGTCATGCAGCGCACTCTCGTCGACGAGAAACGCTGGATCGGGCAGAAACGGTTCCTGCACGCCCTGAACTACTGCATGTTGCTGCCCGGGCCGGAGGCTCAGCAGCTCGCCATCTACACCGGCTGGCTGCTCAACGGCACCCTCGGCGGACTTATCGCGGGTGTGCTGTTCGTGCTGCCGGGCATGCTCGCGATGCTCGGCCTGGCGGCGATCTACGTCGCCTTCGGCGCCACCACCATCGTGCTAGCCATCTTCGCCGGCATCGCCCCCGCCGTGCTGGCCGTGGTGGTCCAGGCCGTCACCCGGGTGTCCAAGCGCGCCCTCACCCGCCCCGCGCACGTGGTGATCGCGGTCTGCGCCTTCCTTGCCCTGGCCCTGTTCGCGGTCCCGTTCCCGATCGTCATCCTCGTGGCCGGGTTCGCCGGCTGGCTGATCGGCCGCCGCGGCGTCGTCGAAACCAGCAAAAAAAAGGCCCCGGAAGACGGCGAGGAGGCGCCGCCGCTGATCGCCGACGATGCCCTGCATGCCGACGCCCCCAGTCTGCGACGCGCGGTGCTCGTCCTCGGTGTCGGCGTGGTCGCCTGGGCGATCCCGATGGTCGCCGTGGTGGTGTTCACCGGCCGGCACAGCGTGTTCACCGAGCAGGGCCTGTTCTTCTCCGGCACTGCACTGGTCACCTTCGGCGGCGCCTACGCCGTCCTCGCCTATGTGGCGCAGAAGGCGGTGGAAACCTACGGCTGGCTCACCCCAGGTGAGATGGTCCGCGGCCTCGGCCTGGCCGAGACCACCCCGGGTCCGCTGATCATGGTGGTGCAGTTCGTCGCGTTCCTCGGCGCCTACCGCAACCCGGGTGATCTCGACCCGTGGGTCGCCGCCACCCTCGGCGCGCTGTTGACCACGTGGGTGACGTTCGTGCCGTGCTTCGTGTTCATCTTCCTCGGCGCCCCCTACGTCGAGCGGCTCCGCAACAACCAACATCTGACGTCCGCATTGAATGGCATCACCGCGGCCGTCGTCGGCGTCATCGCGAACCTGGCCCTGTATTTCGCGCTCCACACCCTGTTCGCGGACGCCGCGCTTCTGCATTGGGGTCCGCTACATCTACTGGTCCCGGACATCACCTCGTTCCGGCCCCTCGCGCTCGTGATCGGGGTGCTGGCCGGGGTGATGATCTACCGGCTGCGTTGGTCGGTGCTGCGCACTCTCGGGGTGTGCGCGCTGCTTGGGCTCGCCGCCGGCCTGGCCGGGCTCCCTGTTACCTGACCACATCCACCGCGCATCCACATCGATGAGAATGGAGGAACTTCGATGACCCCTACCGCCGCCGGCCTTGCACTGGTAGCCGCCGAACACAGTGAGGAGGGCCAACTCCCGGTCTGGCTCACCCTCGCCGTCATCGCCCTGATCCTGCTCGGCGGGTACGCCGCCACCCGCACCGTCGGATCGGACCGGCGGGGCAGTGCCCGAGCGCCGCGACCGGAGTCACTCGGCCACCCCCTCGATCGCATCGACCCGGTCTGACGACCGAACACCGTCGGCCGAGGACCGCACCCCGGTGGTCATCGCCGTGGTCGTGGTCGGCGGTTACGCTGCAGGACGCCGCGCACACCCCGATCGCCCGGAGACAGGACACGTACACCCGCATGACCGGCGAGATCCGTTCGGACACATTCCCTGACACCGCCAGCACCGGCGCGAGGAACCGCCCGCCGCGCCGCCGCAGCGCCCTGCTGGTGGTCGGGGCGGCGGCCGCGCTGATCGCCGGCGGCATCGCGGGGGTCATGGTCCCTTCGCCGACTCCGGCCGCGACACCGGTGGCGGCCCCGGCCGCGGACTCGGTCGAGACCGGGTTCCTGCAGGACATGATCGTCCACCACGAGCAGGCCGTGCGGATGGCCGGTGTGGCCACCCGATCGTCCGCGGACCCGGCGATCCGGAGCTTCGCCTACGACATCCTCACCGGCCAGGGCGCCCAGATCGGTCGGATGCAGGCCTGGCTCGACCTCTGGGACCGCTCCCGCACGCCCACCCGCGACTACATGGCCTGGATGACGGCCGGCGGCGGACACCACGACACGACCGCCATGGCCGATGGTCACGGCGGGTCGACCGGCATGCCCGGGATGGCCACCGAACAAGAGTTGACGGCGCTGGACGCGGCATCCGGGCCGGAGCTGGACGTGATGTTCGTGCGGCTGATGCTGCGCCATCACCAGGGCGGCGCCGACATGCTCGCCTACGCCGCCGACCGCGCCGGGTCACCGCTGGTGGCCCAGTTCGCCGAATCGATGCTGCTGCTGCAGGACCACGAGTCGCAGGTGATGCGGGCCCTGCTGGCCGAGCGCGGCGCCGCCCCGCTGCCGTTCCCCTGACCACCGCTCCGCCCCAGGCCACGGTCCACACCACTGCCGGCCGGCAGGTGCGGTGTCTCTATCCTGACCTGGTGACGAACTCGGCGCAGGCCTGCGCGGTGCGAGTGCGCGGCGCCGGCGTCGGAGCGGCGACGGCGGCGACCGCGGTCCTCGCGCACGGCTGCGCGGGCGGGCACTGGCCCAACTCCGCGGAGTGGGTGCTGCTGCTCGGCGTGTGCGCCGGGCTGGGGATGCTGGCCGGGTCGGCGAAGGTGTTCTCCCGCCGCACCGCTCTGCTGGCGATGCTGGCCGGCGGGCAGCTGGCCTGCCATGTCGTGTTGTCCCTGTCCACCCTCGAACATCACCACGGCATGGCCGCGGCCCCGATGCTGGCGCTGCACACCACCGCGATCGGCGTGTGCGGGGCGCTCATCCCGGCCGCCGAACACGCGGTCCGCCGCGCCGTGGCCTGGGCGGTGCGGGCGGCGGCGATCCTGGTGCGCCGCCCCGCCCCGATCTCGCCACCGGGTGAACGGGTGCCGATCGTGTGGCTGGCCGCGTGGTCGGCGATGTCGGTGGAGGAGGGCTCACTGTCCCGGCGCGGGCCGCCGTGGTCGTGGCCGCACCGGTAGACCTCCGACCACGCTCGACACACCCGAAAGACGATCCCACTCATGACATCCTGGCTCTCCCGCGCCGCCCTGACGGCGGCCGCGGCCCTGACCTGCGCGGCGCTGACCGCGGCACCGGCGATGGCGCACGCAGCGCTGTCGGGCAGCAATCCGGCCGACGGCGCCCAGATCGACACCGCCCCCGACCAGGTCACCCTGACCTTCAACGAGAACATCCAACCGAGTTTCGTCACCCTGAAGGTGGTCGGCGCCGACGGCACCCAGTGGGGAAAGTCCGAGCCGGTCGTCACCGGCCGCGACGTGTCCGTCGACCTCGACGGCCTCGGCGACGCCGGCCAGTACACCGTGGCGTTCCGGGTCGTCTCCGACGACGGCCACCCGATCGAAGGCACGTATAACTTCCAGCTCACCCAGGCCAGCACCGGCGCCGCGACCACGCCCGGCGCGAGCGGCGGGTCCACGCCCACCGAGACCGCCCCAGCCGCAGGGCCGGCCGCCGAAGACTCCGGCGGCTTCCCCGCCTGGGTGCTGATCGCCATCGCAGTGGTGGTCGTCGGCGGTGGTGTGGCGTTCTTCCTCCGCCCGCAGGGCAAGACCCGCCGCTGAACCGACGATGACGCGCCCACCCGGAGGCAAACGTCTCGGGTGGGCGCATCGAGGGGAGCCCCGGCATCGGCCGGGGCGGTGGACTTATTCGTGTGGGGGTTCGCCGGTGACGACGTGGTCGGCGTGGTTGATGCCCTCGAGGATCAGCCGGGTCAGGTGGCCGTCGTGGATGCGGTAGATCACCCGCCGGCCTTCCTTGCGGGTGTCGACCAAACCGGTGAACCGCAGCTTCGCCAGGTGCTGGCTGACCGCGGTGCGGGTGGCGCCGGTCTGCTCGATCAGGGCGGTCACGTCGGCCTCGCCGCGGGTGAGGAGCCACAGGATGTGCAGCCGGGTGGTGTCGGCGAGCATCCGGAAGGTTTCGGTGGCGGTGTCGAGGCGCTGCTGATCGGGGGCGACCGGGTGGCTCAGGCTCGCCGCCGCGACGCTCACCTCGCTCATCGGCTCCATCGCATTACCGCCTTCCTGCCGCCGCCATCTCGGTGATCGGCTCGGCCTGTGCCGGCCAGACGCGTGTGGCGAGTAGTCCTGCGAGTGTAGCGAGGACGGTCAACGCGGCGGCCGCGGTGACCTGCCCGACCTGCGCGCCCACCCACCCGGCGAGCGGGTAGGTGAGGATGAAGCAGGCGTGTGAGAGCGAGAACTGGGCGGTGAACACCGCACTCCGGTTCTGCTCGTCGGATTCGTAGCGCAGCAGCCGCGCGGACGGGGTGTTGATCATCGACGTCCCGGCGCCGAGGACGATCCAGATCCCGGCCAACAGTGGCCAACCCAGCGTCGGGGCGGGGGCGGTGAGCAGCATCAGTGCGGCGGCGGCCAGTCCGACCGGCAGCACCGCGGACCCGGTCAGCATGAGCCGCCGGTCCGGTACCGCGGCCAGTACCCGCGGCACCGCCAGCGCGATGAGCATCGATCCGCCGCCGAAGCAGCCGAGCGCGACCGCGACCCCGGTGTTCGACCCGCCCAGCAGGTCCCGCACGTAGACGACGGTGTTGACCACCACGAGTGCGGTCGCGGCGGCGACGACCATGTTCATGGCGAGCAGTCCGCGCAAGACGGGGCGACCGAGCATCACCCGCGCGCCGAGCGTGATGCGGTGGATCAGCGGCACCGACCGGTCCGCCGGGGCGGGGCGCGGCAGCACGGTGCTCATCACCAGCAGCGCCGACCCGACGAACCCGGCGACGGTGCCGAGGAACAGGTAGTTGTAGCTGATCATCGTGAGCAGGGCGGCGGCGAGGATCGGGCTGAGCAGGGACTCGAGGTCGTAGGCCAGCCGCGAGAGCGACAGCGCCCGGGTGTAGTCCTCCTGCTTGACCAGCACCGCCGGAATCACCGACTGGAACGCCGGGGTGAACGTCGCCGACGCCGCCTGCAGCAGGAAGATCAGCACGTAGATCTGCCAGGTCTGATCCACCAGCGGCAGCAGAACTGCGATGGCTGCCCGGATCGCGTCCGCCCCGATGAGCAGCGCCTTGCGCGGCACCCGGTCGGTGACCGCGGAGATCACCGGTGCTACGCCGACGTAGGCGACCATCTTGATCGCCAACGCCGTCCCGAGCACCGCCCCGGCATCGGCGCCGGCCAGGTCGTAGGCCAGCAAGCCCAGCGCCACGGTCAGCAGACCGGTACCCACCAGGGCCACGATCTGCGCTGCGAACAACCGGCCGAACGTGCGATGACGCAACACCTCGAGCACCTTGGGGACCTCCAGACTTCTCTTCCCAATGACCGTCGTCTCGACCATAATCCTATATGTGCGCACTTGCGCAACCATGTGGGGTTTGCGGGCGGTCTCGAGGAGGAACGTTCCGGGTAAAGAACGCAGGTCAAGCGAGGAGCTGGTGATGAGTGCGGCGTCGAGTCTCGAGGTCGAGGATCTGCGGTGGGGCTGGGCCCTGGCCGGATTCGCTGTCGGTTGCGGCCTGGTGCTGGTGCTCACCCCGATCTATCTGGTGCTGGCCGCGGCCGGCCTCGGGCTCGCCGGGCTGGCCGTCTTCCATTTCGCCGGGCACCGCGTGGCCGGAGCGCGGCTGGCCTCGCTCGGGCTGGGTGTGCTGATCCCGGCCTGTGCCGTCGCGGCCGTCCAGGGCATCAACTCCCTCTGAGGCGATCGAGGAGACTGCGATGGGACTGGGGGCGCGGCTTCTGGGCGATGGGCACGGTCACGCCGACGACGCCAGCGGCGGGCTGATCCGCCGGGCGCGCCTGTGCGAAATCTGCTCCGCGGCCGCGTTTGCGGGACGGCGCCGCCGGGTCTTCGACCGACTGGCCGCACTGAGCGGCGTCGGCCCGGGGGATCGGGTCCTCGATGTGGGGTGCGGCACCGGGTTTTTCGCGACCCGCCTGGCCGCGGCTGTGCAGCCGGGCGGGCGGGTCGACGGCATCGACCCGTCCCCACCGATGATCGACTACGC
Organism: Rhodococcus jostii NBRC 16295; assembly: GCF_001894825.1. GTDB lineage: Bacteria > Actinomycetota > Actinomycetes > Mycobacteriales > Mycobacteriaceae > Rhodococcus_F > Rhodococcus_F jostii. Next base: position 25,153 of record NZ_BCWY01000001.1, read on the forward strand.
CGCCGGCCGCGGCGCTGCCCACTGCGTGTTCACCGTCGCCGCCGCCGAAGCGCTCCCGTTCGAGGACGCCACCTTCGACGTGGTGACCTCCACCCTGGTCATCCACCACATCACACCCGGCAACCGGGCGACCGCGCTGGCCGAGATGGCGCGGGTGCTGCGCCCGGGCGGGCACCTGCTGGTCGCCGACTTCCGGCCCCCGGCGAACCCGGTCGCCGCCCACCTGATCAGCGCCCTCGCCGGGCATGCCATGGCGCACAACCCGATCGGCGAACTCACCGGCCTGATCGAGCGGGCCGGGCTCCGGGTCACCGGCACCGGCGATCACCGCCCCTGGCTGCACTACCTGCGTGCCGACAAACCGTCCTCGTGACCGGCCCAGGCGAATACGTTGAGCTGAACCGCACACCCTGCCCGCCTCCGGCGACGGTGTACACGCTGCGGGTATCGGGCACCGGTCTTACCGTGGGCCGATGGGAATGGGTCTGCTGATACTCGACCTGCCGCGCGCCTGGCCGCGGCACACCGCCTTGGCCACCGCGGCCGACGAGCTCCGCGACCGCGGCATCGAGGACTGGTCCGGTCTCGAACTGCGCGCCACCGCATCCACCGGCACCGACCTGATCCGCCGGTTCACCTTCACCTACTGGGCCGAGGCGACCGCCGCGCGCACCCATCACGGCGGCTACCTGGACCTGTGGGAGCGTCTCGATCCCGCCGAACGCGCCGCGCTCATGCACGTCGCCTCCGGTACCGCCGTCAGCGCGGACGTCACCACCCTGCTGGTCCGCGCGGCGGGCGAGGGTTTCCTGCCGCGTGATCGGGACGGTCACCCCCGGCTGCCGCGCAGCCTGCGCCACTTCCTGCGCGCGATGGACGACCGCCGCCGCTGACACCGCCCGCACAGGAAAGTCGGAGCGGCGGGGGCGCTGCATGGTCCGGACCGCACCCAGGCTTTAATGGTAATGGTTCCCATGTTTATTTGATTGCTGCGGCCGACCCGCAGCCCGTAAGGAGTACCCGTGCGTGCGTTCCGGTCCCCCCACCTTCCCGCTGCTGCCGTGGGCCTGTCCCTGGTCGCGGCATTGACCGCGGCGTGCGGCTCCGGCACGGACGCTGCGGCCGGCCCGGTGACCGTCGTGGCCTCCACCGATGTGTGGGGAAGCGTCGCCCAGGCCGTCGCGGGCGAGGAGATCGAGGTCACCTCGATCATCACCGAGCCCTCCGCGGACCCGCACTCGTTCGAGACCAGCCCGTCCGATGCGGCCGCCATCTCCGATGCCTCCCTCGTCGTCTACAACGGCGGCGGATACGACTCGTTCATCGACGACGTGCTGGGCAGCCAGGCCGGGGAGGGTGAGCGGCGGACCGTCAACGCCGTCGAACTGCTCGAAACCGAGGCGCACCCCGACGAGGCCGCGAACGCGGATCGACCGGCGCCCACCGACGGCGAAGCCGACGAGCACGGACACGGCGAGACCAACGAGCACGTCTGGTACGACATGCACACCGTCGACGCCGTCGCACACGCCATCGCCGGGCAACTCGGACAGCTCGACCCCGACAACGCCACCACCTACCAGGCCAACGCTGATGTCTTTTCCGGCCAACTCGGGCAGGTTACGACGATCACCGACACCATCGCGGCCACCCACCGCGACGCGCCGGTCGCGCAGACCGAACCGATCGCCCACTACCTCCTCGCCGAATCGGGCCTGGCCGACACCACCCCCGCGGGATTCCTCAGCGCCGTCGAAAACGGCAACGACCCCGCCGCCGCCGATATCGCAGCCCTCCGTGAACTTTTGGCCGACAAGCGAGTAGAGGCTCTGATGTTCAACGTCCAGACCCAGGACGAGGTGACCCAGGACGCACGGGCGACCGCCGAGGCCAACGGGATACCGGTCGTCGAGGTGACCGAAACCCTGCCCGAAGGACTCGACTTCATCGGGTGGCAGACCCGCACCGCCGAAGCGCTGGCCGCAGCCCTGCGGTAGCCGCCCGAGCGGAGATTGTTCGTCACCTCCGGCACCCCGCAGCTACCTGCGACTCACCACACGTCGGGGACGGTTCATCACTTGCGGGTGACGCGCGGCGCACGTCCTTCGGGCCACCCTCCGTATTGCAAGTCGAGTGTGCCGGATCGGCGACGCACGGAGGAGTCCGATGACCCGTTCCGGATCGAGGTGGCCTCCCAATATCAGGGATGCGTTCGTCCTTGCTGGATCGCTGTCCGAGCGGGACCTCGCAGCGTTCCCGGAACTGCGACTATCTGACGTGAACACCGGAAACACCACCGTCCTTTACGGTCAGATCGACAGCGCCACCGAACTGCGAGCCATGCTGGGCCGCTTCGATGCCCGCGGCCTGAGCATCATCGAAATGTGGCGTCTACCGGACTGACGTTCCCGCGCGTGCTGATGCCAGCAGCGCGAAGTGAAGGCCACCGGAGGTGGGTCAATCCCCGGTCGCCGCAGCTGTTCCTCGTCGGTGAGCGCGTCCCCGACGTGACGGATATCGGACATGGAGCGGATAGTGAAGGCCATGCCTGACAACCGTCGCGTCACCGGACTGGATAAGTGGACTACGGAACAGCTCGAAGAATTCCTCGAGGACCACGAGCGCGAGGCCGTGCCACATGCGGACCCGGGGAAACCGTTGCTCACCTACGACGCGGTACGCGCCGAACTCGCTCGCCGGCGATCCGCGCATCCCTGAGGCTCAGAAACCGAAGGATTGCGGTCTCCGATCAGAGAGGCCGTTCAGCGGCAGTCCCTGATCGCGAAAACCCATGTCAACCGAGCCATGACCAAGCTCCACACCCGCGGCCGTGCCCAGCTCGTTGTTCTCGCCTACGAATTCGGCCTGGTGGTCGGTCATTGTCCTGCATGTCCTGAACTCAGACAGGGGTTCGGCCCGGATACCTGCTTCTCACACGGGCGCTTCACCTTGGAGGAGCGGGGGACGGCAGAAATCGGGTGTCGGTACTTCGACGAGGCCGCGCGCTTTCTTGAAGTGTTCGAGTTGTTGTGGTCGCACGAGAACTTCCGGTCGCAGCAGCCGCGCTAGCTGGTCTGCGGTCAGGAGCCCGCGTGTGACCACGATGTCCGGAATGCTGCGGCCGGTGGACAGCGATTCCGCAGCAACGGATGTGGCGGCGGTGTACCCGATGTGCGGGTTCAACGCGGTGATGATGCCGATGGAATTTTCGACATCGGCGCGAAGTTTGTCCGCGTTGGCCGTGATGCCCGGTACGCATCGCTCCGTGAGAGCCCGGCAGGCTGCACTGAGATGTGTCAGTGATCGAAATAGACTCGAGGCGATGATCGGCTCGAAGGCGTTGAGTTGGAGTTGGCCTCCTTCTGCGGCCAGGCTGATCGTGACATCGTTGCCGATGACTTCGTAGGCGACCTGATTGACCACCTCTGGCACGACCGGGTTGACTTTGCCTGGCATGATCGATGATCCCGCTTGGACTGCTGGCAGATTGATTTCACCCAGCCCGGTGCGTGGACCGGAGGAGAGCAGGCGTAGGTCGTTGCAGATCTTCGACAGTTTGACCGCGGTGCGCTTGAGCACTCCCGACAGCTGAACGAATGATCCGACATCTTGTGTCGACTCGATCAGGTCGGTTGCGGTGGTCAGGGGTAGGCCGGTGATGGCGCGGAGGGCCTCACAGGCTGTTTCCGCGTACAGCGGGTGGGTGTTGATTCCTGTGCCGATGGCGGTGCCACCGAGGTTGATCTCGGCGACGAGGCGTTCGGCTTCGAGCAGTCGGTCGGCGTCCTCGGTCACCATCACCGCGTAGGTGCCGAATTCCTGTCCGAGTGTCATGGGGACGGCGTCTTGGAGCTGAGTGCGGCCCATCTTCACCACGTCGTGAAACTCGGTCGCCTTGATCGCGAACTCGGTGGCGAGGTCTTTCATTGCAGCGCGAAGGTTGTCGACGGCGAAGTGCAGCGCGACCTTGATCGCGGTGGGGTAGACGTCGTTGGTGCTCTGACTGAGGTTGACGTCTTCGAGGGGATGGATCTCACGGTACGTTCCGCGAGGGAGCCCGAGGATTTCCAGTGCCCGGTTGGCGATGACCTCATTGGCGTTCATATTCGTCGACGTGCCCGCGCCACCTTGGATGACATCGACGACGAACTGATCGTGGAGCTGCCCATTGCGGATGTCGGTGCAGGCCTGCACGATTGCTGTCATCCGTCGGGTGTCGAGCAGTCCCAGGTGATGATTCGCCCGGGCTGCGGCCTCCTTGACGCTGGCGAGTGCGGTGATCAATTCGGGGTAGGCGCTGATGGGGGTTCCGGTGATCGCAAAGTTCTCGACCGCCCGCAGGGTGTGAACCCCGTAATAGGCGGACTCGGGAACGGTGCGAGTCCCGAGGAGGTCGTGTTCTTCCCGCGTGGCGGGTGGGAGCGGCATCGGGTCTTCTCTCTCGAGCAGATCGGAATAGGAGGGCGGGTATGGCACCTGCGGAATCACACCGGTTCGGCCGCTTTGCGCGAGTATGTCCGCCGGGGTCTCACGGGGATTTCTCGTGCGGCTGCGCGCTGGTGGCCAGGGTGTCGGCGATAAGCCTTGCGGCATAGTCGTTGACGAGTCGGTAGAGCTTTGAAGTTCCGGCTCGGCGGGAGGTCACCAAGTGCGCGGCACGGAGCTTGGCCAGGTGCCGCGAGACGGTCGATACCGGTGCTCCGACGGTGTCGGCGATCTCGTTCACCTGTCGCTCGCCGGCGGTGAGCGCCCACACCACGCGGACGCGGGTGGGATCGGAATACAGGACAAACACCTCGACCAGCGATGCCACGTGGTCCGGTGTCCAGTGCGGCTGCGACGAGCCAAGGGTCGGTGTTTCGGTGTGTTGGAGCATCGAGCCTCACTTTCTGCTCGCGCGTCGCGTCGGCGCCGGCCGCGAGTGTGATGAGCGTCTTCGCGCGATGTGTCGTACCGGTCAGGGTTGTTGCGTTCGGACGGCGACTATCTTCGGTTCGGTGAGTGCATCGACTGCACTCCACACACCTTCGCGGCCGATACCGGAGCGTTTGACCCCACCGAACGGCATGCCGTCGATCCGGAAGTCCGGGCTCGAGTTGATCAGCACTGCCCCGACCCGGAGCCGCGCGGCCAGGTGCAGCGCCAGATTGACATCTCGGGTGAACACGCCCGCTTGCAGCCCGGTGTCGACCGCATTCGCCGCGGCGATCGCCGAGTCGATGTCGGTGAACGGGTCGATCATGACCACCGGCCCGAACACCTCGTTGGTCCTGATCTGTGCGTCGGCGGGGACGTCGGTGAGCACTGCCGGGGTCACGAACGTGCCGGTGCGGACACCACCGGTCCGCAACACCGCGCCGCCGGCGACGGCCTCGTCGATCCATCCGGCGACGCGGCGCGCCTGGTGTTCGTCGATGAGGGGACCGATATCGGTAGCCGGATCTCGTTTACTCCCGACAACCAGGGCCGAAGTGGCTTCGACCACCTGGTCCACCACGGTGCGGTAGAGACGGTCGTGGACGAACACTCGCTGCACCGACAGGCAGTTCTGGCCGGCCACACCGAATGCGCCGTCGACGATGGACGCGGCGACTTCCTCGGGATCGGCGTCCGCGCAGGCGATCAGCGCGTTGTTCCCCCCGAGTTCCATCAGCAGTTTGCGTGCGGGCCCGGCGTGCGCGATCAGGTCGGCTGTCGCCGGGCCACCGGTGAAGGAGACGACGTCGACGGCAGGGTTGGAGACCAGCGCCTGCCCGGCCGTGTCGCCGGTGACCACCGCAAGGTACTCCGGCGGTACACCGCAGGCGAGAAGGACATCGACGAGCGCGAGCGCGGTCAACGGTGTGGCCTGAGACGGTTTGAGCACCACGGCATTGCCCGCGATCAAGGCGGGCCCGAGCTTGTGCGCCACCAGGTTGAGTGGATCGTTGAAGGGGGTGATGGCCGCGACGACTCCGACGGGTTCGCGGGTGTACCAGCCGGTCCAGCCCTCGCCCCGTGGTGTGTCGTCGAACGCGATGCTGCGGCCGGTCAGTGCGCAGGAGGCTTGGGCGGAGAGTCGGAGTGTCTCCATCGCGCGGGTGACTTCTCGGTCGGCTTCCCGGAGTGTCTTGGATGACTCTGCGGTGATCAGGCGCGCGAATCGTTCCCGATCGAGTGCCACTCGTGCGGCCGCCTTCTCGATGGCCTCGCGCCGTTGCCACAGTGGCCAGGACCGCTGTCGGTGGCCGCGGGCGACGAAGGCAATGGCCTTGTCCACCTCGTGATCGGTGGCGTCCATGACGGTGCCCACCAGGCTGCGGTCCTCGGGATCGTGGACGTGGAGGTGCCGTGCACCATCCCGCCAGAGCCCCTCCCAGAACCCGCCCGCGAGGGGCTGCCACAGCGAATTCTGCGGTGCGGGTGCGGTATCGGCCGGGGTGACCGTGGATGTCATACCGAGTCCTCCTTGTCGTGTACGAGCGCGGCTCGGACGTCATTCCACCGATGGCAGCGCACCGAATGACCCGCTGCGATCTCGGTCAACACCGGTTGCTCGGCGCGGCACCGATCGACGGCAAGTGGGCAGCGGGTGTGGAATCGGCAGCCTGGCGGAGGATTGATCGGCGACGGCGGTTCACCGACGGCTTCGGCGTGGCCCGCGCGGGCGTCTGCGTGGGATGCGGCCGCGAGGAGCGCGAGGGTATAGGGGTGTACGGATCCTTCGAAGAGGTCGTCTCGGTCGGCGATCTCGACGATCTGCCCGAGGTAGAGCACCGCGACCCGGTCGCTGGCGAATCGCACCACGCGCAGGTCGTGCGAGATCAGCACCATCGTCAGGTGGTGTTCACGGCGGAGCCGGGTGAGGAGGTTGAGGACCCTGGCTTGAACGGAGGCGTCCAGCGCCGAGGTCGGCTCGTCACAGATCAACAGTCTCGGCTTGAGGAGCAGGGCACGGGCGATGACCACCCGTTGCAATTGACCGCCCGAACACTGCCCCGGGTAGCGGCCCAGATAGCTGTCGTCGAGCCCGACCTCCTGCAGCGACGCCGAGACCGCGAGCCGCCGCTCGGCGCGGGTCCCGATGCGGTGCTGCGCGAGGACGGCGTAGAGGCTGTCCGCGATCGTCATCCGCGGGTCCATCGCAGCGTGTGGGTCTTGGAAGATCAACTGGGCGATGCGCCGCAGTTGTTTTCGCTGCGACTCCTTCATGGTCCGAGTGTCGAGTCCGTCGATGGCGACGGTGCCGGTGTCGAGCGGAATCAACCGGAGCATCGCTCTGGCGATGGTGCTTTTCCCGGAACCGGATTCACCGACCAGTCCCAGTACCTGCCCGGTCTTGATGGTCAGCGAGACACCGTCGATCGAGTGCACATGTTCGCGTTTGCGGCGCAGCCCGCGGCGGGGCAGGGGGAAGCGTTTGACCGCGCCCTCCATGACGACCATGTCGGCTACGGTCTCCGCCAGGCGGTGCGGGGGCGTCATCGTCGGCGAGGTCATGCGGACTCCCCGAGATGAATCGGTGCCCAGCACCGGGTGGAGTGCTCGTGCGGCTCGTGCCGGCCCGCGGTGAGATCGGGCTCGGTGGTAGCGCATTGATGTTCGACGTGTGCGGTCGCTGCCACCGAACATCGGGATCGGAAACGGCAGCCCGCCGACAGCTCGCGGGCTGAGGTGGCGTTTCCGGGAATGGCATACAGCTCCCCGGACGCGGTGGTCTTGAGCATCGAGGCGTTGATGAGGGCTTGGGTGTAGGGGTGCTCCGGTGCGGCGAGGATGTCCGCGGTCGTCCCTTCTTCGACGATGCGTCCGGCGTACATCACGGCGATGCGGTCCGCGACGGCGGAGACGACACCGAGATCGTGCGAGATGAACAGGACGGACATGCCGAGCTGTTGGCGCTTGGCTGCGATCAGCCCCAGGATCTGTGCCTCGATGGTGACATCGAGGGCGGTCGTCGGCTCGTCGGCGATCAACAGCTGCGGCTGTCCGGCGAGCGCGATCGCGATCATCACGCGCTGTGCGATTCCACCGGAGAGCTGATGGGCGTAGGAGCGGGCTCGGCGCTCCGGTTCGGCGATACCGACGTCGGCGAGTAATTCGACCGCGGCCGTTCGTGCCGAGTGCCGGTTCATCCCGAGATACCGTCGCAGCGGCTCCGCGACCTGTGCACCGACCGTGGAGGTGGGATCGAGCATCCGCTTGGGCTGCTGGAACAGTGCCCCGATTCGGCCGCCCCGCACCGTGTTCATGGCGCGATCGGACAGCCCGAGCAGATCGACCCCGTCGAGCGTGATCGCGCCCGCGTCCATCTGCGCGCCGCGCGGGAGCAGGCGCATCAACGACAGCGCGGTCATGCTCTTGCCGGACCCCGATTCCCCGACGAGGGCGAGGATTTCCCCACGATCGATGTGGAAACTCACCTCGTCGAGAACCGGGCTCGCGGGTGCGCCGTCGAACCTTGCCGATAACTTGGTGACATTCAACAGCTCGGGCATGTCATCCTCCGTGGTGCTGGTGAGTGTGGGCGACTGCGATTGCGGATGTGTCGTCATGGTGCGTGGTGAGGGTGTTCATCGCGTCACCGAAATGGGCGTCGAGGGCCTCGATCAGTGCGGGCAGGTTCCCGGCCGTGATCAGCCTGAGCAAATGCTGATGCTCGTCGAGGAGATCGCCACGGCCTTTGTAGGTCCCGACCAACATGTTCAATCCCAGTCGTGTCTGTCCGGCGAGCTGGGCGTACATGGCGGTGAGACGTTCGCTACCCGCGGCGTAGACCGCGATCTCATGGAATCGGAGATCGAAGGCCGAGACCTGCACCCAGTCCTGCCGGTGGATCGCGAGGGACATGCGCCCGAGCGTTTGTTCGAGTTCGGCGATCAGTGAGGCCGGGACCCCGCGGGCGGCGAGCCGAATCAGTGCGGCGCGTTCGATGGTCGCACGGGCGAAGTAGAGATCCTCCAAGTCTTCTGTGGTCAGCACCCGGACGGTGATCGCGCGGTGCGGTGTGCGCACGAGCAGCTCTTCTTGCACCAGGCGTTGCAATCCCTCGCGGACGGGCCCGCGGCTCGTGCGGAACTGTGCGGCCAGTTCCACCTCGTTGAGCGGCATACCCGGTGCGAATGTGCCGTCGAAGATGCGTTGACGTATCTGCGACGTCACGACAGCGGCGAGTGTGCGCTTCGGTACATCGTTGTCGGGTAGTGCTTTTCGCATGTTCACGGTCCCTCCTTGGCGGTGCATTGGGCCGGCACGATCGGGCAACTAGTTCTGGCGGCTACGGCGGGCGTTGATGCCTTGGCCGATGAGGGTCACGCTCAATGCTGTGATGAAGATGGCGAGACCGGGATAGATGACCAGACCTGGTGAGGCGGACATGAAGGGTTGCGCGTCGGCGAGCATCGAGCCCCAGTCTGCGTCGGGTGGCTGCACGCCCAGCCCCAGAAAGGACAGGGCGCCGACGGTGATGAGTTTGTGCCCGAAGCGGAGCGCGGCGTGGGCGGTGAGCGGGCTCAGGGCGTTGGGGAGGATGTGCCGGAAGACGATGAAGGTGGACGAGCAGCCGAGCGCGCGAGCGGCTTCGATGAAGTCACGGGAGTCGATTTCCAGTGTCAACCCTCGGGCGAGTCGGGCGAACGGGGTCCAGCCGCCGATGACCAGGGCGAGGATCAGCGTCGTGTATCCGGCGCCGAGGATGGACACCAGGAACATGGCCACGATCATTTCGGGGAATGCCAGCAGGACATCGGTGACCCGCATGACGAACTGGTCGAGGGCGCCGCGTCGCCTGGCGCAGACGATGCCGATGAGGGTGCCGCTCACCGCGCAGATCGCCAGTGTGATGGCGGCAATCGACACCGAGAAGCGGCCGCCGTCCATCAACCGGCTCAGAACGTCCCGGCCGAGTTGATCGGTGCCGAGCCAATGGCTGCTCGAGCTCGGTGCCAACCGGTCGCTGAGGTTCTGAGTCGACGGGTTGTAGGGCATGATCCACGGTGTCAGCACAAGGATGACGACGATCACCACGATGACGGTGATGCCGATGATCAGGCTGACCGGGGTGTTCCGCAGAGTGTGCCCGGCCCGGCTCGGGGTGGAGGCGCGGTGCGGGGTGCGGCGCTCGGGCCGGCTGGGCGCCGGCGCAGTCGGGCTGTCAAGCAGGGACATTCGCTGACCTCACCGTCGGATTGATGTAGGTGTACAGCACATCGGTCGCGGTGGTGATGATGACGGCCAGCGCGACGATGCTGATGATCGATGCTTGGATCACCGGGACGTCCCCGTTCATGACGGAGTCGTACAACAGCCGGCCCATGCCGGGCACCGCGAAGATGACCTCCACAACGACGGAACCACCGAGGAGCCCGGCCAGCCACACCGAGAACAAGGTGACGACGGGCAGAAGCGAATTACGCACGCCGTGCCGAATCATCGTCTCCGGGAAGGTCAGTCCGCGGGCCCGCGATGCCGTGATGTGCGGGGATTCGAGGACTTCGACCATCGAGGCCCGGGTGACCTGCGTGAAGTAACTCATCGGCCGCAGCGCCAGGGTCAGGCAGGGCAGGATCATCGAGGACGGACCGGTCCAGCCCGCCGACGGCAGGGCACCGAGTTTGAGCGCGAACATCAGGATCAGCACGGGCGCGAGCCAGTACTCGGGGATCGCGACGAAAGCTTGGGTGACCGTGGTGATCGCGGTATCGGTCGATGTGCCCCGCTTGATGGCCGCGATGGATCCGAGGGGCAGGGCGAACAGTAACGCCAGCAGCAGTGAGGTGACCGCCAGCGTCGCGGTGACCGACAGCGCGTGTCCGATCATCTCCATGACCGGTGACCGGCTGGTGTACGACATCCCGAGGTCGCCGGTGACGGCATTGGCCAGCCAGTCGAAATACTGCACGAAGAGCGGCCGGTCGAGCCCGTAGGAGACGCGGAGACGCTCGACGACCTCCGGATCCATGTTGATGTCGTTGACCCTCGCTCGGAGAATCTTCCGCGCCGGGTCACCGGGGGTGATGTACGGGATGAGGAAGACGACGAACGACACGATCAGCAAGGTGGCGACGAGCACGGACAAGCGTCGGACGATGGCGATCACTACACACCTCCTTCGGTATTTCGGGCTCAGCGGCGACGGCTCAGCGGACCAGGTCGAGGACTCGGAAGAAGGCCCCGGCCGGTGGCAGGAACCAGGGTGGTCCGAAGTGGCCGGGCACCGGCAGGAAGGTCAGATCGCCCCACGGATTCGCCGCGGTGTCACCGGTGACGATGCGGGAGAGGACCTTTCCCATGTGGGTGGCCATTTGCACGCCGTGGCCGCTGTAGCCGACGGAGTAGAACAGTCCGTCCTGTTCGCCCGCGTGCACCATCTGATCGACCGACATGTCGACCAGACCACCCCAGCAGTAGTCGATGCCGACATCGGCGAGCTGGGGGTAGACCTTGGTCATGGCCCGCTTCAGGATCTGACCGCTCTTGACGTCGGATCCGCTGTTCGACATCGCAAAGCGCGCACGACCACCGAAGAGGAGCCGGTTGTCCGGGGTGATGCGGAAGTAGTAGAGCAGGTGCTTGCTGTCGGCGGCGACGCGTTTGTGGGGGAGCAGCTCGTCGACGACGTGTTGGGGGAGCGGTTCGGTGACGATGATGAAGCTGCCGATCGGCACGATCCGGCGCCGCAGCCACGGGGTCAGGCCGCCGGTGTAGCCGCTGGTGGCGACGACGACCTGGTCGGCACGCACCACACCCCGCGCGGTCTGGATGTCGTGCTGGTATCCGTCGCGTTTGGTCATGGTGGTGACCTTGCATCCCTCGTGGATCGACACACCGTTGGCGGCGGCCGCCCGCGCGAGCCCGTGGACGAGTTTGCCGACGTGCACCCCGGCGCCGAGCGGGTCGACCATCGCGCCGTGGTAGAAGGAACTGCCGACCTCGTCGCGAATGTCCTGGGGCGGGATCAGGGCGACGTCTTGGCCGGTGTACTTGCTGATCAGTTCCGCGGACCGCTCGAATCCGGTGTAGTGACTGGGTTTGCAGGCCAACGTCAGTTTTCCGGTGCGCTCGAATGCGCAGTCGATGCCTTCGGTGGTGACGAGGTCTTCGATCGTGTCGATGGCGTCGTTGTATGCGAGGAACATGTCCCTGGCCCGTTCGGGTCCGTACCGTCGCACCGCGGTGGGAAAGGAGATGGCCAGCCCGGTGGTGGCCATGCCCCCATTGCGTCCGGAGGCACCCCATCCGATGGTGTGCTCCTCGAGCAGCACCACCGAGGCGCCGGCCCGCGCCAGATGCAGTGCGGTCGACAGCCCGGTGAGACCGGCGCCGATGACGGCGACGTCGGCGTGCGCGGGCACATCGCTGCGGCGGTAGTCCGCTCCTGGCTCGGCCGTGTCCAGCCAGTAGGACCCGAGTTTCACGATGCGTCCGCGGTGCTCATCGTGCGCAGCCCGAGCAGCGCGGGCACTCCGCCCAGGTCCGTGGTCTCGGCGTAGCCATAGAACGGTGTGGACGGATCGTAGCCGCGGTTGACGTAGACCTTGTGCTCGATTCGGAGCTCGTGCGCCGGTATCACGTCGTACCAGATGTGCGAGGAGACGTGCAGGATCTCGCTCGGCTTGGCATCGAGTTGGTCGAGCATGTACTCGAACGCCCGGTAGCGGGGCTTGTAGGCACCGGCCTGCTCGGCGGTGAACACCCGGTGGAAGTCGACACCGAGTTGCGCGATGTTGCCGGCGAGCATGCTGTCGACCGCATTGGACAAGATCACCAGCGGATACTCCGCCGCCAATGCCGCGAGTGGTTCCGGCACGTCCGGATGCGGGCCCCACGAGCCGACCGCCTCGATGATGGCGTCGACGTCCGAGGGCTTGAACTGAATTCGCCAGCGGTTACAGGCGCGGAGCCAGGAATCGCGCAGCACCTGGGGATACAACTTGAACGGCCCGAGAACTTCATCCATCCGGTATGCCCGGAAGTCGGCATTGAAGGCCGCGACATCGCCCGGGGCGATCGTGTCTTTGATGAGCGGCGCGACCGCCTCGGCCATCTTGAAGTTGGTCAGTGTCCCGTAGCAGTCGAACGTGATGAACCTGGGTTCGAAATCGATCAGTTCCATGACGGTGAAATGTCCTTCCTGTCAGCTGTTGGAGACGGTGAGATCCGGGGTGACGGCGTATCGCGCGAGGGGGTCGTCGACGAAACTCTCGATCGTCTCCAGCCGTGCGGCGGTGGTCTGTTCGTGGGCGATGAAGGTGGTGACGGCGTCCGCTTGCAACTGCGAGGCGACGTCGGCATAGATCGCGTTCCGTCGTTGCGGGTCGTTCTCGGTGTTCGCGGCGCTCAGTTGCGCGTCGATCGCCGGATCGCAGTACTGGCTGATGTTGAACCCCCCACCGCAGGAGTAGTCGGCGGTGAGAAATCCCAGAGGATCGGCGATGTCGGTCAGGTGGTTGCGGGAGAGCAGAGCGAGGTCGTAGGCGCCGTCCAACAACGAGGGCTCGATTGCCGAGTAGTCACTGACCTGCACGCTGACGTCGATTCCGATCTCGGCCAGGTTGGCTTGGATCACCGCGGCGAGGTCCGCGAATTCGGGGCGCTCGGTGTAGGCGAGCAGCGTCAGCTTCAGTTGTCCCGGTGCGTATCCCGCTGCGGTGAGCAGACGACGGGCCGCATCGGGGTTGCGGTTCACCGGTGGGGAATCGGGGGCCCACGCCTCGGTGGGCGCGAACGGTCCGATGGCCGGGTGCGCCTGGCCGCCGAAGACACTGGAGGTGATCGACTCGACGTCGACCGCAGCCTGCACGGCCTTACGGACGTCGGGATTGTCGAAGGGGGCCCGAGACTGATTGAAATACAGGCCGGTGGTGCGCGGGGTGAACGCACTACTGACCTTGATGCGCGCATCGCCTTCGAGCTCCGGGACGGTCGATGCGGGAAGTCCGAGGGCGATCTGCGACTCACCGGTGCGGACCTGCGTGGCCCGGGTGGCGCCCTCCGGAATGAACCGAGCGGTCACCGACTTGAGCGGTACGTTCCCGCCCCAGTAGGTGGCGTTACCTTCCAGGGTCATCGACTGGGCGGGGGTTTGCGCGACCGGGGTGTATGGGCCGGTGCAGTGCGAGAGCGGGTCGATGCCGGTGCCGGTGTACGCCGCGGGTGCCAGGATTCCGGTGTTGATACTCGCCAGTCGGAAGGGCACGAGCGCGCTCGGTTCGGGAGTGCGAACCCGAACAGTCGAATCATTCAGTGCTTCAACGGACGTGATCAGCTTTGGGGTGAAGGCCCGGGGCGGAGCATCTGCTTGGAGTAGGTATTGCAGGGAGGCGACCACGGCGGCCGCGGTGAGATCGGTCCCGTCCTGGAACTTCACCCCGTCCCGGAGGGTGAAGTCCCAGGCCGTGGGTTCGGTCTGAACCCACTCGGTCGCCAGGAGCGGCACGAGTGCGCCGGCCTCGGCGTCGTATTTCACCAGGGTTTCGAGGCAGCCGACTTGGGAGAGGACGAACGCGTCGTCGGTTTCGAGGGAGTAGTTCGCTCGTGGGGTGAATTGCAGGCTGACCGTCAGATTGTCGGCGGAGCCCGAACCGCTGGTTGTGCTGCCTTCGAAACTGCCACAGGCAGTTGCAGCGAGTGCTCCGGCCACAACGACGGCCGGCCATCGAACACATCTTGAGATTCGCATGAATGCCACCAAGGAATTGGGATGGACCGGCCGGGGAAGGTGCCGGTTTTGAACCAGCCAGAGCTTCGTGGGTCTGGTTGACAATCAAACTAAGGAGGCGTCGTAAACATTGTCAACAACTACATCATTGCGGTCCATGTTGTTAACACTTGCGCAACACCCGCAGATGCCTTGTGGCCCTGATTTACTCCCGCGGGTGGGGCGAGTGTCGGACCTCTTCGGAGTGTGATCGGAGTGCATCCACCGCTGCCGCCTCCTTCCGGTAGACCGAAGATTCTCGGCGCGGCTGGGCTTCCTAGAACGGTTACTGTACAGCGCAATCCGTGGCCAAGGCATCGAAATGGGGATCGGACGCCGAACGGGCCGCGGTGCCGCGAATCCGCGGTAATACGCCGTCCATGCTTTCGGTCGCAGCGCTGGGTGCGGGCATGAAAAGGCTGTGTCACGGGCCCGGTTCCCGAAAAGGGCGACCCTGCGACCGGTTCGTGTCGCGATGTCAACAATGTTGCCGTTGTAGCTGACTGGGCGTCGTCGAACGCGGTCTCAGAAAGTCGTTCGCGTTGACGGAACCCTGTCGAGGCCCTAATGTATCACCTGAAATATCACGGTGTCGCTGTCGACGCCTCATCCAGAGACAGGACCTCCTTCATGAGGAATCACCCCGCGATCTCAGCCACCGACACGAGCTCTGTGGGCAGCCATGCGTCGGAACACGAACACGGCGCTCATGCGCACTCCCGCATTGCCAGCGGACATGCCGACCACGGCCACGCCCACGACGATCAGCGCCACGAGAGCCACGGCCACGGTGACCACAGCCCCGGTCACGGCGACCACGATGACCAGCGTCACGACGACCACAGCTCCGGTCACGGTCACGGCCATGGTCACGGCGACCACGATGACCACGATGACCACGACCACGGCCACGGCGCACTGGCCAAGCTCAAGCACATCTTCGTTCCGCACTCACACGACGCCAACGACGCGATTCAATCGGCCCAGGAATCGAGCGGCCAAGGAATTCGCGCGGCGTGGATCGGCCTCGCGGGAATGATGACCACGGCGATCCTGCAGATCTTCATCGTCGCGATTTCCGGCTCGATCGCCCTTCTCGCCGACACCCTGCACAACCTCGGACACGCGATGACCACCATTCCGCTGGTCATCGCCTTCAGGATCGGCCAGCGCGCCGCCAGCAAGCGATACAGCTATGGTTACCGACGAGCAGAAGATCTTGTCGGGGTGCTGATTTCGCTGGTCATCGCCGCATCGGCCGCTCTGATCATCTACGAATCGATCGATGCGTTGATCAACCCACGTCCTCTGTCGAACCTGGGTTGGGTCTTCGCAGCCGGCCTGGTCGGCGCCCTGGGTAACGAGGTCGTCGCGGTCTACCGGATCCGTACCGGCCGCAAGATCGGCTCAGCAGCGTTGATCGCCGAAGGTCAGCATGCCCGCGCCGACGGATTGACCTCGATCGCCGTGGTCGTGGGCGTCGTCGGTGTCTGGTTCGGATTCGCACGCCTCGATGCCATCATCGGGCTGTTCATCGCCGCGGCCATCCTGTGGATCCTATTCAACTCCATGCGCACCATCTGCCGCCGACTGATGGATGGTGTCGACCCGGGCGTCATCGAAAGCATGACGACGACCGTGGCCGCCGTCGACGGCGTGGTCGATGTCGATCGTGTCCGGGCCCGCTGGAGCGGTCACCGGATGGAGGCCGACGCCAATGTCGTTGTTGCCAAGGGACTGAGCGTGGTGGACGGTCACCACATCGCCGAACAGGTCCAGCACCAGCTGCTGCACACCACGCCGCACCTGGAAGAGGTCGTCGTCCACCTCCACCCGGACCTGAGCGCCGGCGAACTCGACGAGCTGCACGAGTTGTCCGGGCACCATGCCAGTGCCGAAGCCCGCAACCGCTATCTGGCGAAAACCCGCAGGTAACCGGCGCAACCCACGGCGGCCCAACCTATCTCCAGGCACACCGGCCGACCGCTGCGCGGACACCGACCACCACTGAGCACTATGAACGTATTGGAGGCAGAGACCATGTCTGGTGACACCACGAGCGGTGAGCACGACTTCGTCGTGCGGGAGTTGACCATCGATGACCTTCCTGAAGCTCGCGCACTGATGTTGCGGTCGGTAGTCGAGGACTTCGGGGATGAATACGATCCCGTCGTCCACTCCGACATCGACGACATGATCGGCTGGTATCTCGAACCCGAGGGCCCATTCATGCTCGTCGTGGCAGACCGCGCGACCGGGGAACTGCTCGCCACCGGTGGCATCCGCGGCGGAGCGCTGAAGGAAGGACTCAGCCCGCAGAACCTCGTCGAGCGGTATCGGGACGGACACACCGGCCAATTGGTTCGTGTCTACGTCCTTCGCGAACACCGCCGTCGTGGTATCGCGCGTATCGTCGTCGACGCCGTCCTCGAACGCGTTGCGCAGGAGGGCATCTACGCGACGATCGCGTTGCACACCTTTCGGCATTCACCAGGCGCCATCCCGTTCTGGCTCTCCATGGGCGCCCGGATCGTCGAAGACGACACCACCGGGATATCTCGCGCGATCTTCCTCGAAATCCCGGTCGACGACGCAGCCGCAGCCCACTGCTGCGAGACCACCACATACAGCCAGTCCAGCATCTGAAATTCCGTATCCAACCGAGAAAGTCCGTATCCAACCGAGAAGGCAGGCGAACACATGACCAAGCGACGTGACCTCTTCATCTTCGTACCCGAAACCGGCAAGGCCGAGCAGGCCCAGGCCTACCTGGGCGAGTGGCTTCGTTCACTCGACGGCCACCCCGGATATCTCGGTGGCTCCGTCCTCAAGGAAGTCGCGAACGAACTGCTCCCCGACACCCTGGTCCTGGTGCTCGAGTTCGAGTCCACCGAGGCGGCTCGCGCACTGTGGCCCAAGATCGAAAACACCGTCAACCCGCTGTATCCGGACGACAAGTCCGATAAGTCGCCCGACCAGGGCACCGCCTTCTTCGACGGAACCAAGCAGGCCGTGGCCGCCGGAGGACCGCTGCCACTGAAATTCACCCGAGGCAACGGGCTGCTCGCGCGAATGCTGCACATTCACGCCGCCGAGGTCGACGAGTTCGCCACCGCCGCCACCGCCACCGTCTGACCTCGTCTCTTCGACGTCCGACCCAGAGATCCAGGAGAAAACCACCATGGAGACGACCGGCATACTGTGGCACCCGCAGACGCACATGCCCACCGCTCCGCAGCAGCGTCTGGTGATTACGGCCGGCGACGGCGCATGGGTGACTACCGAGGACGGCCAGCGTTTGCTCGATCTGCCTGCCGGTCTCTGGTACGCCAACGTCGGCCACGGACGCGCACGCATCGCGGACGCGGCAGCGGCACAGATCCGCACCCTCGAGACGTACCACCTGTTCGGGGCACACGCCAACAAACCCGCCCTCGAGCTCGCCGAACGGGTGTCCGCGCTGCTGCCCATCGACGACGCCTCGATCTTCTTCACCTCCGGCGGCTCGGATTCCGTCGACACCGCCTGCAAGCTTGCCCGCCGATACTGGAACGTCCTCGGCAAGGACACCAAGAAGACCATCCTCAGCCGGCGCGGCGGCTACCACGGTCTGCACGGCTTCGGCACCTCCATCGCCGGCCTCGACTTCAACCGTGAGGGATACGGCACCGACTCACTGATTCCCGACACCGCCCGGGTCCCGCAAACAGACCTCGCCGGCACGGCAGAGGTCATCGATCGACTCGGGCCCGAGAACATCGCCGCGATCGTCGTCGAACCCGTCATCGGCACCGGCGGAGTCGTACCACCACCCGAGGGCTATCTGCCCGGCATCGCGGCCCTGGCGAAAGAGCACGACATCCTGCTCATCGCCGACGAGGTGATCACCGGATTCGGCCGTACGGGGCACTGGTTCGGCTGCACCCGGTGGGGAATCGAACCGGACATCATCACCATGGCCAAGGGCATCACCTCGGGATATCTCCCGCTGGGTGCGGTCGGCATCGCACCGAGAGTCGCCGAGCCGTTCTTCATCGGCGCGGACGCCCCCATCTTCCGCCACGGTCTCACCTACTCCGGTCACGCCACCGCGTGCGCGGTGGCATCGGCCAACCTCGACATCATCGAGGAAGAAGACCTCGTTCGCCGAGTCGCCGACCTGGAACCCGTGCTCGCGCAGGCTCTGACACCACTGACTCGATCACCCTTCGTCGCCGAGGTCCGCTCCGTCGGCCTGATGGCCGGAATCCAGTTACATCCCGACATCGACGGAAACGAAGTGGTGCGGGACTGCCGGCGAGGCGGTGTCCTGACTCGGCTCTTGGCCGACAACACGCTGCATGTCTGCCCCCCGTTCGTCATCACGAAAGAGGAGATCGAATTTGCGGTGTCGGTGATCGGCGACCAACTCTCCGCGCTCGAAGGCAAGGCGGCCTGACATGACCAGCATCGACGCGGCCACGAAACCCGGACTGGTCTCAGCTCTGGCGATTCCGGCCGGATTTGTCGCCGGAATCTGGCGGGAACCTGCCCACGGCAGAGTCTTCGAGGTGGTCGACCCCGCCACCGAACGGGTCGTCGCCGCCGCACCGGATTGCTCGGTCGCCGACGCTCGTCTGGCCCTCACGGCAGCACACGAGGCGGGCGAGACGTGGGCGCGGTTCCCGCTGCGCGCCCGCGCCGGCATCCTGCACCGCCTGTTTGAGCTTGTCCACGAACACCGCGAACGCCTCGCGGTGACGATCTCACTCGAGGTCGGCAAGACGCTGGCCGAAGCGCGTGGTGAGGTGGACTATGCCGCGGACTACATCCGTTGGTACGCCGAGGAAGCGGTCCGGCCCGCCGGTCGAAGCACCCCGTCTCCGGACGGTCGGTCCCATATCGTCACCGTCGCCGGACCTCTCGGCCCGTGCCTGCTGATCACCCCGTGGAATGTGCCGTTGGCGATGGCGACGAGGAAGCTCGCTCCCGCACTCGCTGCGGGCTGCACCGCCATCCTCAAACCCTCCGAATTGACACCGCTGTCCTCCCTGATCCTGGCCGAACTCGCTCTCGAGGCCGGTCTGCCACCCGGTGTGTTGTCGGTCCTGCCCACGACGGAGGCGGCGACCGTGTGCGCCGATCTCATGGCGGACGACAGACTGCGGAAGGTGTCCTTCACCGGCTCGACCGCCGTGGGGCGGATCCTGCTCGAGCAGGGCGGCCGGCGCGTCCTGCGGATGTCGATGGAGCTGGGCGGCAACGCCCCGTTCCTCGTGTTCGACGATGCCGACCTCGACACCGCTGTCGAGGAGGCCATGACCGCGAAAATGCGGATGGGCGGTCAGTCCTGTGTCGCCGCGAACCGCTTCCTGGTCCAGGACTCGATCGCCGACCAGTTCGCCGACGCGCTCGCGGCGCGGGTGAACGCCATGCGCGTCGGTCCCCCGGGCGCCGAGGGAGTTGACCTGGGTCCGCTCGTGTCCGCACTGGCAGTGGCCAAAGCCCGCCGTCTGGTCGAGGACGCCCTGGCGCGGGGCGCCTCACTGCGGGCGCAGGCAACCATCCCCGACGGACGCGGCTTCTACTATCCGCCAACCGTTCTCGACAACGTCGATCGCGGCGCCCGTATCTGCCGTGAAGAGGTCTTCGGCCCGGTGGCGGCCATCTCACGATTCAGCACCGAGGACGAGGCCCTCGCCCTGGCCAACGACACCGAGTTCGGGCTGGCGGCATACCTGGTGACCCGGGATCTGGGACGGGCGAGCAGGGTCGCCGGGCGGCTCCAGGCCGGGATGGTCGGCATCAACCGGGGTCTCGTCTCCAATGTCGCGGCACCATTCGGCGGCATCAAACAGTCCGGGCTCGGCAGAGAAGGCGGCGCCGAGGGCCTTCTCGAGTACCAACAGACGAAATACCTGGCCGTACCACCGCTGTACAGCTGAGCACGGCCAGGAGCACTACTCCGCCAGATCGTTCGCAGTCCCCAAGCGTCGCGGCACGGTCACCGCGTCACTTGGGGACTGCGCTCGTCATGCCGGAGTTCGGGTCTCCGGCGCCCACTCCTGGAGGTTTCGGCCGGGGGCGAGAAACTCCACATCCCGGTCTGTCGATCCCTCGATGATCTGATCGGCGACGACATCGCCCATGACCGGCGCGAATTTGAATCCAGCCCCGGAGAATCCACACGCCACCACAATCTGTTCCGTGCCAGGAGCCGCTCCGACCATCGGCTGACCGTCCGTGGTGTACCCCTCCATGTTGACCGTCGTCGTGACCGGATCCGGATGGAGCCCGGGAAAGTACTCTTCGACGACATCGCGGAAGTAGCGAACAATGCTGTGCCCCACGGTCAATGCCGGATTCTCGGTGTCATAGACGATGGGATGACCGCTGGTATAGATGCCGACCTTGACCGTAGCTCCATCGATGGTGGGAAAGCCGTACGCTCGGATGTCACCGACGCGTTCGAACACCGGAAACCGCGACGCCCGATAGGCGTCGACGTCGCGGGGCAGGTACCACGCCTGCACGAGCCGTCTCGGCAATACCGTCGCCGCGGCTGCCGGCAGCAGGTCCCGCGCCCACGGTCCCGGCGCCACCACCACGCGGCTGTAGCGGCGGGCACCCTCGGCAGTTCGCACCGTCACACCGGCACCGTCCGGCTCGACACCCAACACCCGGGTGTAATCGGAGACCGTCGCCCCGAGTGCCCGTGCGCGGTCCACGGCGGTGACGACACTGAGTTCGGGTCGGATGAAACCCCCGACGGGATCCGTGAGCGCCGCGTCGGTCGGCCGTACCAGGTGTTGGGGGAACCGTCGGGCGAGCTCCGTGCTGTCGAGCAGCTCGTGTTCGAGCCCCGCCGCCATTGCCGACTGATGGGCGAGGACCAGTGCGTCGCTGTCTTTCGGCCCGAGAATGAGACCGCCCGTAATCTGGAGCAATTCGCGCCCGGTGGTGTGCTCGAGTTCCCTCCACAGACTGAGTGCGTCGAGCGCCAGGGGGGTGCATTGACGAATGCGTTGGCTCTGCGCCGAGAATCGGCGGGTTTGACCGGCCGAGGCGCCGCGGTCGTGCCCGACTCCGAAGCGCTCGTAACCGTGGACCCGGACGCCACGCTCGGCCAGGCGCCACAGCGCCATGGACCCGATCGCTCCGAGCCCAACGATGGCGACCTCGGCGGCATCTTTCGAAGATGTTGTCATGGAGCTACTTTCGGTGTGGGGAGGGGCGGCCGGGGAGGCGGCCGTAGCTAGCGGAGTTGCTCCGATAGCGATGTCCGCGGCTGACCCGCGGACTCGGTTGTACATGTCACGCACATTCCACCCAGCATTCTGATATTTTACTAGAAACATCACAAATGTGTGGAGTGGACGGAGGACGACCGTGACGACAAGCCGGGACACGGAGCTGGTCTCGTTGCGCCGCGCGCTGCACGCCCGTCCCGAACTGGGATTCTGCGAGATAGAAACCGCAGCCCGCGTGATCGACGAACTCTCCACGGCGGTCGACACTCTCGAATTCGGCAGCACGATCTGCGCCGTCGCAGGACTAGCCGGCCTCCCGCCCGCCGAGGAACTCGACCATGCACGCCGCCGCGCACTCGAGGCGGGCATCGATGCCGAACTGGTCGAACGCCTCGGCCATGGCAACACCGGCGTCGTCGCGAGCGTGCGGGGACGTCGGCCCGGACCGGTCATCGCGCTGCGATGCGATATGGACGGACTGCCCATCACCGAGTCCGAGGACGCCGCTCACCTGCCGTTTCGCGGCGGCTTCGCCTCTGGGTACTCCGGCGTCATGCACGCCTGCGGGCACGATGGCCACGTGGCCATCGGTGTCACGTTGGCGAAATGCCTCGCTGCAGACAGGAACTTCGCCGGTGAGCTCCGGGTGATCTTTCAGCCCGCAGAAGAGGGCGTGCGTGGGGCGCGAGCGATGGTGGCGGCGGGCGCCGCGCGCGGCGTCGACGTGATGCTGGGGCTCCACCTCGGGATCGGTCTCGACGTGGGGACCGTCGCGAGCAGCACGACAGGTGTGATGGCCACCGAGAAGTGGAAGATCGAATTGAGGGGAGTCCCCGCACATGCCGCCCTGGCGCCGAGCGAGGGACGGAATGCGCTGTTGGGCGCCGCGACGATCGCTCTCGGATTGCACGCGTTGCCGCCGTTCGCGCAGGCAACCACCCGGGTCAACGTCGGCGCGATGACGGCCGGCACGTCGGCCAACATCATCGCCGACAGGGCAGAAATACACTGCGAACTGCGTGCCGACGACACCGCTGTCTTCGCGGAGTTGACCTCACGGGCCCGTGACGTCGTACTCGGCGCCGCCGGCATGTACGGGCTCGGCGCGAGGATTGATGTGCTCGGCGGCGCGGAGGTTGCTGTCTGCGACGCCGAGATCGTCGGAGTCCTGGACCGATGCGCACACACCGTGGACGGCATCACGAACGCTCTACCGACCGCCCCGATGTCCGCCAGCGACGACGTCACCCTCTTCATGAGCGACGTGCAGCGCCACGGAGGGAAAGCCAGCTTCGTCCTCGTGGGTGCGAGCAGCCCGGCCCCGCATCACCACCCTCGATTCGACATCGATGAACGGTCGCTGCCGATCGCGGCCGACTGGCTGGAACAGTTCATCCGCACACACGACTACGATTGATGATATTTCACGGTCTGTCCCACGGCCCCGTGGAGCAGGCAAGGGTCGACGACGACGAAGGAGTTCCAGACAGTGGAGATCACCGGCGGGGCGCGGGTTGGCTCTGCCACCGGCGCCAGTGCAACGGAAAACGCATATCGGCATATCAAGCGCCTCATCTTGACCAGCGAACTCGCCCCCGGAACCGAGTTACGCGAGGCCACACTCTCCGAATCGACAGGCTTCGGACGCAGCCCCGTACGCGAGTCGCTGCGGCGACTGGTGCAGGAAGGCTTCGTAGACGTCCGGGCTCGCCAAGGCTACCGGGTGTCGGTAGTGACCATGGCGAGCGTCAGAGACCTGTTCGAGATGCGGCTCCTCCTCGAACCGGCAGTCGTCGAGCTCGCGGCAGAGCGAGCGCCGATGGCCGAACTGGAGGCACTGCACTCACTCGCTCACCAAACGTACGTCAGCGGAGACATCCATAGCTACGAGAAGTTTCTCGAAGACAACCGCGAATTCCATGTTCGGATCGCAGAGGCGTCCGGCAACGAAATCTTCACCCGAACCCTCAGAACGTTATTGGAGGAAATGCAGCGGCTGTTCTTCATCAGCCTCGACGGGAGCGACTCTGTCTCAGAGCAGATGCACGAACACCACGACCTACATGATGCATTGCTGGCCCGCGACGGAACACGGGCGCGCGAGATCATGATCGCGCAGATCGAGGCCAGTCGAGAACGCGTCATGGAAGGACTGGTCGGAGCCGCCCAGCGACCGCGCCATGCAGCAAACGGGGTTGTCCTGTCAAGTTCGTCCTCAAAGCGAGGGCAGTAACGGACAGCGCGTCACCGACCGTCACCAGTCCGCGGACTACGGCCTGACGGTTGAAGCGTCGCGACGATCGCATGTTGCTGCGTACTAATGACTTTCTCATCAGGAAACCGCACCCCTCCCACGGAATTCGGGTGCAAGTATCGCGGAATCACCGTCGACGACCACCGGCTCACCGTCAGTGCGCTGGACGGGCGGTGCATCGCCCGCATCCGGGTCAGCGCCCCACCCGGCCACGGCCCGTCGACGACCCGAGATGAGCGGCGCACGCGGAACCCCGCCCGCGACGGTGGCGGAACCTGCCTCATCGACGGCTCGGGCAGTCATCGCTGCGGGTCGCCGGAGGCGCAAACCCCTGCGGCCAGATCCTCGACCCGTTCGCTGTGCGCGTGGCCCTCGGCCGCCGGGGCCTCGGCCTGGCGGCGCGTCTGTTCGTGCGCACGCGTGTCGATCACCCACTCCAGCGCGCCGACGACAGCCGTGACCAGCACGACGATCACCAGATCGCGGATCCCAGGCAGGTTCGCGTCCGCGTCCGGCCCGCACTCCCAACTCGTCCACGTCGCCGCCGGCGCCGCGGTCAGCGCGGACGTCACCGCCCTGCTGGTCCGGGCCGTGGGCAAGGGCTTCCTCGTGCGCGATCGGGACGGAGGCGGCGTCCAGGAATTCGTGCGACGTGGGCCGAGGTCCCTTACGGTCACCGACCTCCAGCGGATGCCTGGGGACCACGAGGTGCCCGGAAGGCGGAGGAGGGTGCCGAGTCGACGCGACTGAAGGTCTCCGACGTGATCGCCGAGGCCAAGGGCCGGATCGGCGAGGAGGTACCGCCACCGGCGGATCCCGCCGTCGGTCACGGCCGCGGGGATGACATCGACGGGTCCGCTGGTCAATTAGGCGGTGTCACGGACGTGGATGCGCCGTGCACACCGGTGGGCATCACGCCGCTTCGGTCTCTCGGCGGCCGCGCGCCGCCGGTCCTTCTCGGTCGTGCCACCCCATACGCCGTAGGTCTCGCCGGCGGTGAGCGCATGGTCCCGACACGCATCGATGACCGGGCACTGTGCGCATAGCGTCTTGGCGGCATTTTCGCGCCGTTCCCGCGCCTTTCGGCCTTCGCCGGTGGGGGAGAAGAACATCGCGGTGTCGGTGCCGAGGCACCGCGCGCGGGTCCTCCACCCGCTGCGGTGATCCGGCGGGGGCGTTCGCGGGGGCGGCGACAGGACCGCGAAAGATATCAAGGGCGAGGAGTCAGTCATCCACTAATGATAATCATTGTCTATAACGGCCCGGGTGTGCCCCTGCCGAGTTCGACTACGGAAGGGCGGCGGCGAGCGCTCCGCCGTGACGGCGGCGCCCGCAATCCATGTCGACGACATCATCGGCGAGCGTGTCCGCGACAGCGGCGTCGTGGCTGATGACGAGTAGGGAAAGGTCGTGGGCTCGTGTGAGGTTTGCCAGGATGTCGAGCACGCGCCGCTGTCCGACGGGGTCGAGGCCCGGTGGTCACTTCGTCGCAGATCAGCACCGACGGCGCCGCGGCGAGGGCACGCGCGATCGCGGCCCGCTGTGCTTCCCCGCCGGAAAGCGCGGCCGGTCGTTCCCACGTGATCTGCTCGTCGAGTCTCACCTGCTCCAACGCGGTGCGGGCCGCCGCTGCCGCCTCCCAGTCGGTGGCGCCGCGCAGCCGGAGGGGGCCGCGCACGATCTGTTCCCACACGGTCCGGCAAGGGGCGAAGGCCGTTTTGGCGTCCTGGAATACGTAGCCGATGGCGGCTTGTTTCCGGGCCCGCCGCCGCGTCGTTCCGGCCAATGGCCGGCCGTCGAGGAGCACACGGCCGGCGGTCGGCGGGTGCAGGCCGGCGAGCACCCGGGCCGCGGTGGTTTCGCCGCGGCCGGACGGACCCACCAACATCCACGCATTCACCCGGAGAGATCGAAGGCGAGAAGTTCTGCAACACAGCGTTAGCGCGGAATCCTGCGGTGACACCCGTCCATGGTTACTCGGGTGGTGGTCGCCGCGGTGGTTCTCGCACTGGTCCGGTTGGTGAAGCCGTGTCCTCCCACGCACGCCGCGGTCCAAGCGACCGACCGATGAATTGCTGTACAGCGCATCCATCAGGGTCTCGTTATTCGGGCTTGCCTCGAACAGACCGCAGTGCGGAGGCGCGCGCGATCGCCTTTGTGGCCAGTAGCAGGGGGTCCCCGATGCGTAGTGCGGGCGTCGGCCGATATCCGTGGTCGAGTAGCAGCGACCCGGCGGCCTCGAAAAGCGCTGCCATGTCGTCGATCACGTCGCCGCCGAGGATCAAGTACCCGATGAATCCAGGCGACGAGGAGGCGAATGGTTCCACTGCGAGCGCGTTGTGCAGCTCCCTCACGGTCTTCACGTAGTTGCGCGCAAGGTCGGTGATGGGGAGTGAGGTGGGCAGGGTGCCGGCGGTGTCGGCGTCCTGGACGACCAGGATCGACCGGGACAGATCCACGAGCAGATCATTCGTCGAGGTCGGCGTGAACCCGTAGTAGCCGCGTTCTGCAGTCCTGCCCGGCTTCGACCTTCGAACGCGATCGGCAAGGTTGCGAGCCTCCTGCTCTATCCGCTCGTCGGTACACCACAGTTGATCCTCGTCCAGGTTCACGGCGTTCTGCTCGGACGCTGCACCCGCCAGGGACAACAGATATGTGTGTGCCGCGTCCCGGTCGAAGTGGATGCCATGTTTCGCGAGAGCGGCGATGAATACCCGCACCCTCGTCCGGCCGGGGTCTGGACGGACCAGGCCCCGAAAGGTCATCACCGTGGTACCGACCTGAATGATGTCCCCCGATCGGAGCTGCCTCCGTCCGGCCAGTCGCTCGCCGTTGACGAAGGTGCCGTTGCGAGATAGCCCGTCATCGATGATGGACCAGTGCGTATCCCTCCACTCGATCGCCGCGTGGAGCCGCGACACCGTGCGGTCCCACGTCAGCGCGACGTCGGATCGGTGAGACCGCCCCACCGTCACACGTCCGGCAGCGGGATACAACATCAACTCTCGGGCACGCCCCTGCCCGTCTGTGTAGCACAGGCGTTCTCCCTCAATCCGGTTCATGACTACCCCGCGGAATCCTGAACCGCCGCGCAACCTTCGTCATTCGTCATTCGTCGCAGTCTTGCTTCCCCTCCGCGATCGGGTCGCGCCTTTCCGGGCACGTGCAGCCATGCTGTCACGGAGTGCGGGTGCGGTGAGGAGTCGCAGCATCGACTCGGCCATCCGAACACGTCCCCGCGCCGGTAGATCAGGCCCGCGCTGGTAGGTACGACCAGACCCGCGGTGGCTGGGTTCTCGGGCGCGACCACCGCCCGACCGCGATGATGGTCGGGAGGTCCGCCGGCCGGCATCCGTCGTGTCGGGAGGGTGTCGAGTGCCGGTCATTTCCCTGCCTCCTGGTGGTTGCTCGACGGGGGGTGTGCACCCGTGTTTCTCTCACCGAGACCGATCTATTCGGTCCAGCTCGAGTTCTGGATGACGTCGACGAAATCGATGTGGCGGTATCCGGGAACGATGTGCTCGAGCACATCGGCGTTGACGGTGCCGAAGGTGCTGTCCGGGCGATGTTTGAAGCCGTCGGTGAAGGCCTGCAGGATCTCCCTCTTGAAGTTGGGCCGTGGGTGCGCCCGAGTGATCTCCGCGATGATTGCTTCGGGCAGGTCGTCTCGTCCTATTCCGAGGACATCGGTCTCCACTCCCGCGGTCACCAGTGCAATCTCCGGCTCCAGCCGGTACGGCACCTCCGGGGTGGTGTGCAGTGCGATAGCCTCCCACACCGTGCGCACGTCGGCTGCGTCGATGCCGTGGCTGGTGAGAAACCGCTCCGCTGCGTCCGCGCCGTCGAGCTCGAAACGCTGAGTGTCGCCGCGAAACTTCTCCGTCAAGCCGAGATCGTGAAACATCGCGCCGACGTACAGCAGTTCTGCATCGGCTTTTCGCCCCAGCCGCTGACCCTGGAGCGATCCGAACAGAAAGACGCGCCGCGAATGGTGATAGATCAACGGTGACGCGGCTTCACGTACCAGTTCGGTCGCGTCCTTCGCCAGGGACGAATCGGGAATTGCGATGCCTGCGATAACGTCGGTCATGATGACCTCCTGAATTGTTGGTAGTACACGGAACTCGGGCCGCAAGAACTCATGATCGTGATTGCGCCCGGCGTTCGTCTTCAGATTTTCCGGTTCTCGGACTTGAGCATCCAGGCGGCCTTCTCCAGGTCGTCGATGATGCGGTGCAGGAGGTCGGCGGTGGAGGGGTCGGCGGCGTCGACGTCGTCGTGGACGGAGCGGATGGTGTCGACGGCGGCATAGATCCCGATGGTGACGAAGTCGACCGTGTCGGTGGTGCTCTGCTCGGCCGGCGGAATTGCGGGCAGCGTCGTGCAGGCCGTGACGGTGTCCGATCGTCCGTCGGGGACCGCGTCGAGCGCGCGCATCCGCTCGGCGATGGTGTCGCTGGCTTCGCGTGCGGTGTCGACGATGTCGTCGAGTTGCAGATGAAGGTCGCGGAAGTTGGTGCCGACGAGATTCCAGTGGGCCTGTTTGCCCTGCAGATGCAGTTCGACGAGATCAACCAGGACCTTCTGCAGGTTCTGCGGCAGACTGGGCGGGGTCTCGAACTCCCGCACCTCATGGTCGGGCCGACGGCGTGAAGTAGTCATGACATTTCCTTTCTCAGTGGCGTCGGGCAACACACACGTGCGGTGTTGCACAACGTTTCTTGTTATCGGTTGGAGCGGTGCGCCCGGCGACTGTGTCGTGGGCCCTTTCATTCCGCTGTCGAGGGCCTCGGCGCCGGCCAGCTCGCAACGGCGCATGTCTATCCCCGGCGAACGCCCTTCTCGATCCGCTCGCCCAGGTCTTTGTCGACGTTGCGCCAGTACTCGAAGGCACGGTGCAGGACCGACTCGGTGACGCCGCCGAGGAGGTGTCCGACGATGTTGTTCGCCAGCCGCTCTCGCTGGGCGTCGTCGAGGACGTCGCGGACGAGGGTGCCGGCTTGGCCCCAGTCGTCATCTTCGGCTCGCAGGGTGTAGGCGGTGCGCACCATGTCGCCGTCGGTGTGCCAGCCCGCGGGTTCGCCGTAACGCTGGGTGTCGGCTTTCGGTCCGCCCTTGGAGTTCGGCGCGTACACCGGGTCCGAGACGGTGTGATACCGCATCGCACCGTCCTTGCTGTAACTGTGTACGGGCGTGGTGGGTGCATTCACCGGCAGTTGGTTGTAGTTCGCGCCGATCCGGGCCCGGTGCGCGTCGGGGTAGGCGAACATCCGGCCCAGCAGCATCTTGTCGGGGCTCGCCCCGATGCCGGGCACGAGGTTGCTGGGCTCGACGGCCAACTGCTCGATCTGGGAGTGGTAGTCGGTCGGGTTGCGGTTCAGGGTCATCCGGCCGACGTCGATGAGCGGGTAGTCTGCGTGCGGCCACACCTTGGTCAGGTCGAACGGGTTGAACCGGTAGGTCTTGGCGTCCTCGAACGGCATGACCTGCACCTTCAGCGTCCAGCGGGGGTGATCGCCCCGCTCGATCGCTTCGAACAGGTCGCGGGTGTGATAGTCCCCGTCCGTGGAGGTCAGTGCGTCGGCCTCGGCCTGCGTGAGGCACTCGATACCCTGGTCGCTGATGAAGTGGTACTTCACCCAGAACCTCTCACCCGCCGCGTTGACCCACATGTACGTGTGCGAGCTGTACCCGTTCATGTGCCGCCAGGTGCGGGGAATTCCGCGGTCGCCCATCAGCCAGGTGACCTGGTGCGCCGACTCGGGTGAGAGGGTCCAGAAGTCCCATTGCATGTTGTGGTCGCGGAGATTGTTGTCGGCGCGGCGCTTCTGCGAGCGGATGAAGTGCTGGAATTTCATCGGGTCGCGGAGGAAGAAGACGGGGGTGTTGTTGCCGACCATGTCGTAGTTGCCCTCGCTGGTGTAGAACTTCAGGGCGAAGCCGCGGGGGTCGCGCCAGGTGTCGGGGCTGCCGCGCTCGCCGGCCACCGTGGAAAAGCGGGCCACCAGGTCGGTGGTGATGCCCGGCTGGAACAGTCCGGCCTGGGTGTAGGCGCTGACGTCGTGGGTGACCTCGAAGTGGCCGAAGGCGCCGCTGCCCTTGGCATGGGGCTGGCGCTCGGGGACGCGTTCGCGGTTGAACTGGGCGATCTGCTCGATCAGGTAGTGGTCGTGCAGCAGGATCGGTCCGTCCGGGCCGACGGTGAGCGAGTGCTCGTCGCTTTCGACCGGGGTGCCGGCATCGGTGGTCGTCGGTGTGGGCTCTGTGTTGGTCATTGTCGTGTCTTTCGGCTGGTTGTGGAACGGGGAAGCTGGGTTGGGCCGCTGTCGCGGGGCGATCATGTGTCGTCGGGGTTGATGGCGAGGAAGGCGGCGCCGGCGGCGGCGCCCGCGACGAGTTGGGCCACCAGGTACACCCACAGGGTCGGCCAGGCGAACATTCCCATCACTGCGGCGCCGAATGTGACCGATGGGTTGAACGCCCCACCGGAGATTCCGCCGACCGCGAATGCTCCTGCCACGACGGTGAATCCGATCGCCAGCCCGTAGAACGAGTTGTCCGGGTGGCTCTTGCTGGTGGCGACGTTGAGCATCACGTAGCACAGGGCGAAGGTGAACAACAGCTCCACCGCGAACGCGGCCACCAGGGTGTGACCGGACAGGTGCAGCGTCGCCGAGAGGGTGGACTGCGCGGGATCGACGACCTCGCGTACCACTACTGCGGCGAGTACGCCGGCGGCGAGTTGCGCGGTCCAGTATCCGGCGGCGTCATGGACGCCGATTCGGTGTCGCACCAGTACCGCCAGGGTCACGGCAGGGTTGTAGTGCCCACCGGAGACGTGGCCCCCGGCGTAGATCATCACCATCAGGGCCGCACCGATTGCCAGCGGGGCGAACGGGCTGCCGCTGCCGGCGGCCGTCCCCACCGTGAACACCAGAAAGAATGTTCCGATCAGCTCGACCGTGTATGTCGATAGTGCCCGGCGGGCAGCACTCGCCCCGCCGCCCTCCGACGCTGCATGGGTGGGGACCTGGGTGGTTTCCTGGGATGTGGCCATGTCGAGACTCCTCGAATTACTCTGCGGGACTGCCGGAATCGTGCTTCAGTCAGTCGTTGTCAGCCCTGCCGGCCTCCCGGTTACCACCCACGGTGACCGCCGAACTCCCTGTGCCCATGATTGTCAAACGGACGGCCGGGCTCGAACGGTCCGGACGGCCAGGGCCACGCCCACGGGAAACCGGAATTCGGCATATCGGTGACAGTCCCGGTGGAGCCGGCGACGACGCGGGCCGCCGGCCCCGCCACTTCGTCGAGTGTTGGTGCGGCGGCGGCGGCGGTACCGGCGCCGAGCGCCGTCAAGCATGCCAATGCGGTTGCGGCAACCGCGGCGCGGGCAGTGATCCTCTTCATCGCTCTCACCTTTCATAGTCGAGTTGCGCAGCCTGCCGCCGAGCGTGTGATGGTTGGTGCGTCACCGAGCGCGGTCGGCTGAGGTCCGATCGATCGTTCGAGTCAATGGTTCGCCGCACCGGGCTCGACGTCTGCACCGCCAGCAGGACTCTTCGGGGTGCAGCTAGCAGGAATCCCGATCTTCCAGGTAGCGGCGATCACACGGCCGCTCGGTGCGAGCGAGACTTGTTCAACGCGACGTGGAGGACAACGGCGCTTCGGAACGAATACCACAGCGACACAGGAGGCCATGATGGACATCGCAGTGCTGGGCATGGGACGGATGGGGCGTGCGCTCGCCGGGAGGCTGCTCGAGGGCGGACACCGGGTGACGGTCTGGAACCGCTCGACGGGCAAGACCGGGGAGATCGTGTCCGCCGGCGCCAGACAAGCGCAGAGCGTCACCGACGCGGTGGACCGTGTCGATGTCGTGGTCACCATGCTGGCCGACGACGCCGCGGTCAGGGCCGTGGCGTTCGGCGAGTTACGGTCGTCAATCGGCGGGGAAACCATCTTCGTCGACTGCTCGACCGTGTCGCGGAAGCTCAGTGGGGAACTCGCCGAGGTGTTCTCCGCTCGGTTCCTCGCCATGCCCGTTGTCGGCGGTCCCGCCGCGGTGAGCGCGGGGCAGGCGACGTTCCTCGTCGGCGGCGACGCCGGCGTCGTGGACCGCCTGGGCCCGGTGATCTCGTCGCTGACCGACAACGTCCGGCGATATGACACGGCGCCGCTGGCCGTCACCGCCAAGCTGGCGACCAACCTCTTGCTGCTCTCGGAGGTGGTCGCCCTGGCCGAGTCGTTCGCGGTGGGGCGTTCGGGCGGTCTGCGGGACGACCAGTTGCGGGACCTGCTCGGCACCAGCCCCCTGGTGGCGCTCGGATTGAGGAATCGGTTCGAGGGTGTGCTGACCGGCTCACCGGACGGGTGGTGGACCACGGTGCTCGGCGCGAAGGACGCCGGTTTGGCGCTCGACATCGCCCGCGACGCCGATCTCGAGCTTCCGGCGGCCGCGGTGGTGCGGCACCTCTACGACACAGCGGCGTCATCCGGACTGGAGGATGCCGACATCGCCGCCGTCACCGACCTCTACCGCAGCCCGTCACGCACCGCCGCGCCGCAGGGGCGGTGAACCACGCGGTGCGGTCCCCGCGGGGCGCTACGGAAGCGGGGGAGTGGCACATGCTGTTCCGTAAGCGGGAGTACTTTCGTGGCGTTGGCGCGCAAGACATTTCGCGCGGGGCAGTGGACGCCTGTCAGGTGTCGCAACCCGCGCACTCGGCGTCGGTCGCCAAGCTGGAGAGCGGGAGCGGAACGTCACGCCGTGCATGTGCGCAGATACTGCCCTGTACTGCCGCTCTCAATCACTGTCCCGGTGATCTTGGCGGGGCGGACCCTGCAGGCGTCGCCGCGACGCTCGGACTGCCACACGGATCGGCGCCAGCTGTCCCAGGTTCCTCGGGGACGGTGCGGACCCGACGGGCACTCGCTCATCGCTTCGGGTGTGGATCGATCCCGACCAACTGTTGTGCGTCATACTCGTTCATAGGGTCTCCTCCGTCCTGATGGGACAGTCGAGACCCCCGGCTTTCGCTTGGAACCACGAGGAGTGGGAGTGCCGCCCCTCAGCGCTTCGAGAGGTGAGTGCATGGGTGCGCGATTGCGAACATCGAGTACCGGGCTTTGAGGTCGCCGATGGCAGAGTTGGATCCACCGGACACTCGGGGTAATCCCGCGCCACCGATCGCGGCGGAACTGGCCGCGGCCGGGTTCGACGATGCGCACGAGGTCGGGCGGGGCGGCTTCGGAACCGTCTACCGGTGCCGGCAGCGCTCACTCGACCGCACCGTGGCCGTCAAGGTCCTCACCTGTGCGCCCGACCCGGACAACCTCGAACGATTCCTCCGCGAGCAGCGCGCCATGGGCAAGCTGTCCGGACATCCCAATATCGTCAACGTGTTTCAGGTCGGCGTCACCGAATCGGGGCTGCCCTACATCGTGATGCAATATCACCCGCACGACTCACTGGCTGCACTGATCCGCAAAGCGGGCCCACTGCGGTGGCAGGACGCGTTGCACCTGGGGGTCAAGATGGCCGGCGCTCTCGAAACGGCGCACCGCCTCGCCACTCTCCACCGCGATATCAAGCCCGCGAACATCCTGCTCACCGACTACGGCGATCCGCAGCTCACCGACTTCGGCATCGCCCGAATCGCCGGGGGCTTCGAGACCACCACGGGCGTCATCACGGGTTCACCCGCGTTCACCGCCCCCGAGGTACTCGAGGGCCAGGCCCCGACTCCGGCGTCGGATGTCTACAGTCTCGGCGCCACGTTGTTTTGCGCCGTCACCGGGCACGCGGCGTTCGAGCGCCGCGTCGGTGAGCAGGTGGTGACCCAATTCCTGCGCACCACCGACGCACCCCATCCGGACCTGGACCGAATACACATTCCCGACGACGTTCGGTCCGCCATCGAGCATGCGATGGCGACCAGTCCTGTGGGGCGGCCCGGGACCGCCGCCGAACTCGGGGACGAGCTCAGACAAGCCCAACGCCGCCACGGACTGACCGTCGACGACATGGCCGTGCCCACACATATCGGCGAGGATCATGCCGACGGCGGACACCAGACCGCACGGTTGGAAGGTGGTGAGAGCCCGGTGACGACTCAGCTGCGGGTGATACTGGCCGACGATGACGTCCTGCTCCGCGAGGGCGTGGCCAGCCTGCTCACACGCTCGGGGTTCGACGTCGTGGGGCAGGCCGGCGACGCCGTCCAACTCCTCGATCTGGTGCGCGCCGCGGCGGCGGACCTGGTGGTGGTCGACGTGCGGATGCCTCCGACGCATACCACCGAGGGGCTGGACGCGGCCCGGGTGGTCCGTGAGGAGTTCCCCGAGGTCGGCATCCTGGTCCTGTCGGCGCACGCCGACGTCGAGAATGCGATGGAACTGCTGGCCAGTGGCCGCGGGATCGGCTACCTGCTCAAGAGCCGGGTCACCGACGTGGAGGATTTCGCCGACACCCTGCAGCGAATTGCCAAGGGGGCATCGGTGGTCGACCCGGCACTGGTGCAGGAGTTGGTCTCGGTCCAACGGCGCGACGATCCGCTGGCCGTGCTCAGCGTGCGGGAGCGGGAGGTGCTGGCGTTGATGGCGGAGGGACGTTCCAACGCGGGCATCGCCCGCCGCTTGTGGGTCGCGGAGGGCACCGTCGAGAAGCACGTGCGCAGCATTCTCACCAAGTTGAGCCTTCCGGGGACCGGTGACGATCACCGCCGGGTCCTGGCGGTGGTCACCTTCCTGGAGGCCCGCTGACCGACACGGCGGGATCGCCGTCCTCCCCGGGCTGGTCGCGGAGCAGGTCATAGATGGCGCCGGCCGACAGGGCGGACTTGGACACGAACCCCACCGCCGGGCTGGCGTCGATCAGGTCGGCGAGGTCCTGCTCGTCGTGGGTGGAGATCAGGATCACCGGTGACGGTGCACATCGCCCGTCGTGGTGAAGCTGCTCGGCGAGGATGAAGCCGCTCTCCCCGCCGAGGTTGACGTCGACCAACGTGACGTCCGGTCGCAGTTCCTCGACACCCCGGAGCGCCTCGGCGCTCGTCGACGCCACGCCGACGACGGTGATCCCCTCCAGTTCGAGGAGATTCCGGGCGGCGTCACGGAAACTCGGGCTGTCATCGACGATCAGACAGCGCAACAGCGTATTTCGCGGAACCATGACGTCAGTGTGCGCTAGCGCCGTATCGGTACGCATCCCGGCTAGCGGGAATTCTGTGCCGCCACAGCTCAGCACCGCGACAACTTGCCACGCCCGATCGGGTCCGCTGCCCGCCGATAGGCGCCACGCCGAGACCGGGGTTTGAGGAGTTGACGAGAAGACCTCGATTCCTGCTAACGGGTAGTGCTGCTTGGGGGCTGGCCGTGGCGACAACTGCTCGCCGGCGCGTAATCGTGGCAGGGACGATGTTCACCGAAACTTGGAGAGCGACATGAAGACCACGACATTGGGACGAAGCGGGCTGCACGTCTCGCGCATTGCGTTCGGCACCTGGCAGCTCGGCGGTGAATGGGGCCGGTTCGACGAGGATGCGGCGATCGCGGCGATCCACCGTGCCCGCGAGCTGGGGGTCAATTTCTTCGACACCGCGCAGGCCTATGGTTTCGGGGCGTCCGAGCGGATCCTCGGCAAGGCACTTCGCCGTGAACTGAGCACCGAGCGCGACGAGCTCGTGATCGCCACGAAGGGCGGCTTGCGCAGGACCGACTCGGGGCTGGTCCGTGACGCGAGCCCCGACTGGTTGCGGCGGGGGGTGGATGCCAGCCTGACGGCGCTGGGGGTCGATCACATCGACCTCTATCAGGTGCATTGGCCCGACCCGGCTGTGCCGGTCGCGGAGACGGCGGGTGCGCTGGCCGAACTCGTCGCCGCCGGCAAGATCGGGCACGTCGGGGTGTCCAACTATGACACTGCGCAGATGGAGGAGTTCGCGGCCACGCTGCCGGTGGAGACGGTGCAGCCGCCGTACCACCTGTTCCGGCGGGATGTCGAGGCGGAGTTGTTGCCCCATTGCCGTGCCCGCGACATCGGTGTGTTGGTGTACGGGCCGTTGGCGCACGGTTTGCTGACCGGAACGCTCACCACGGACACGACGTTCGCCGCTGATGACTGGCGAGGGGCGAGCAGCGTTTTCACCGGCGATACCTATCGGCGCAATCTGGCGACGGTGTCCGCGTTGGCGACCTTCGCGGGTGAGCTGGGCATCACCGTCAGCCAGTTGGCGATCGCCTGGACGTTGGCGAACCCGGCCGTGCACGTCGCGATCGTCGGTGCCCGGCAGGCGGACCATGTCCAGGACAGCCTCGGCGCCACCGAGGTGTGGCTCAGCGCTGCGGACCTCGCCGAGATCGACACGATCATGGCGGCGGCCACGCCGGTCGCCGGGCCCTCCCCGGAGGGTATGTGATGAGCGAGTTTTCGCGAAATGTCGCGGTGTTGGGCACCGGAACGATGGGTGCCCCGATCGCGCGCAATCTGATCCGCGCTGGTTACCGGGTGCGGGTGTGGAATCCCACCACCGCGAAGGCCGCGGAGTTGGCCGCGGAGGGGGCGCACCTCGCATCCAGTCCTGCGACCGCCACCGACGGCGCCGACGTGGTGATCACCATGCTCAGCGACGGCGCCGCCGTCGAAGAGGTGATGACCGGCCCTGCGGGCGCGTTGTCCACACTCTCTACGGATGCGGTGTGGATCCAGATGAGCACCGTAGGCGTCGAATCCTGCACCCGTCTCGTGGACCTCGCGGGCAGGAACGGCGTCGTCCTCGTCGACGCCCCGGTCTCCGGAAGCACCGCCCCGGCCGTGGCGGGGGAGCTGGTCGTCCTCGCCGCGGGGGCACGCCCGGTCCGGTCTCGGGTGGCGCCGATCTTCGAGGTCCTCGGCCGGCGGACTCTGTGGCTCGAGCGTGCCGGTGACGGCAGCCGGCTCAAACTCGCTCTCAACAACTGGCTGGCGGTGCTGGTCGAGGGAATGGCCGAAACCCTCACCCTCAGTGAAGCTCTCGGAATCGACCCCGAGCTGTTCCTGGATGCCGTAACCGGGGGCCCGATGGCGTCGGACTACGCGATGAGCAAGGGCGCGGCGATGCTCGGTGCCGACTTCAGCCCGGGTTTTCCGTTGCGGCTCGCGGTCAAGGATGCCGAACTGGTGTCTTACGCCGCGCGCCAGCTCGGGGTCGAGCTCGCTCTCACCGGTGCGTTGCTGCCGCGCTGGCATGACGCCGTCACCGGCGGCCATGGGGACGACGACGTCGCGTCGGCGGTCACTGCCCCGGCGATGACCGCGGTCGCCACGCGGGTCGACGCACGAGGCTGAGGACCATGAGCAGCGATGACGAGTTCCATCCAGACCTGCAGACGACGAACACCGAGTACGTGGACTCGTCGCTGCGCACCCGGGTACACCATGTCAAGGCGTCGGAGCTGAGCTCCGGGACGGCCCAGACCGAGGGTATGCAGAGATTCGCCGCGATCAGTGGCCGCTCGGTCGGGTCGGAAAAGATCTGGATGGGGGAGACCGTGGTGTCGCCGGAGACGGTGTCGGACAACCACCACCACGGCGAGTCGGAAACGGCGATCTTCGTGCGGAGCGGACACCCTCAGTTCGTCTTCCACGACGGGACAGGGGAGGTGCGCATCGCCACGAGTCCCGGCGACTACATCTTCGTCCCGCCGTACGTTCCGCATCGCGAAGAGAATCCGGACTCCGACACCCCCGCGGTGATCGTGATCGCACGCAGCACTCAAGAAGCCATCGTGGTCAATCTTCCTGAACTGTATGCACTCTCGGAATCACCTGAGTGAACCGACTTTTCTCCGCCGGTCTCTCGGGCGAGGGGAACCGCCGTGTGCTTGTCGCGGCTTACGTGAGCGAGGGCGGGGAGCCACCTGTCCACGTTCGCGCACGTTCTCGGAACTGGCCGTCGTGCACAACCGTGTTCCTGATGGTCACAGAGGGCCGCTCGAGAAACGATCCGTTGGCGGTGTGAGTCAGTTGAGCGGAGGGTGTCACTGGTCCTGGCAGTGATTCCGGCGGCGAGCTCAATGTTCCGCGCGGTCTGCTGCTGGCCGGTACTCCCTGAATTCCAGCTGGTAGGTAGCGGTGATGGGTATCAGCGGTGACGACGGGGATTCGCTGCAGCGCAATGCCTACAATACGTTCGGATCGGCCAACTTAGGAGTACCACCACGAGGATCGGACTAACCTACATCACCCCGGTCTTGGCGGGCCCGGCCAGCTTTGCGCGCTCACCGTTACCTCGCGTCCCCGATCGAGCCGAAACATGGACGAGTCGGCGCCTTTTGGGAGTCCCCGTCGCCGGTCAGCGAGTCGATCGGCCGCCGCAGTGGAGGCAGCCGGTGGTAGCGCGACTTTCGCCGCGGGGAGAGCGAGGGGAGGGGCCCGCGGTGGGCTACTCGGCCTTGGCAGGCAACAGATTCCGCGACTGCTCATGGCGGCGGCCGCCGCGATCGGACCGGTTCGACCGGGATCGTGACGTGCAGCACCGTCCCGTTTCCGGGTTGACTCGTGATCTCCAAGTGTCCGCCGAGAGCCTCGACGCGGTCGATGAGGCCGATCAGTCCTGACCCTTTGCGCGAGTCGGCGCCCCCGACGCCGTCGTCTTGGATCATGAGATCGAGAGTGTCGTCCTCGGCTCGTGCGGACACGTGCACCTCGGAGGCTTGGGCGTGCTTGGCGGCGTTGGTGAGAGTTTCGGAAACCACGTAGTAGGCGGCGACTTCGGCGGATTCGGGCAACGGTCGATCAACGGCGATGTCTAATGTGACGGGGACGGCGGAGCGGCGAGCCAGCGTCCGAATCGCCGAGCCCAGCCCTCCCTTTGACAGTATCGCCGGATGGATCCCGCGGGAGAACTGCTGGAGATCCTCCGAGACGCCGGTCAACCCCGACACGATGTGAGACAGCTGCTCCTTGAGGTCGTTTTGTGGGGGTGGCACCGATGCCTCGGCCTTGCGTAGCTCGAGCCCGAGCGAGACCAGCCGCTGCTGGGCTCCGTCGTGCAAATCGCGTTCCAGGCGACGCCGGGCCTGATCGCCCGCCGCAACGATCCGAGCCCGCGAGGCGAGGAGTTCGGCACGGGTGGCAGCGTTGGCGACCGCGGTCGCGACAAGATCGGCAAAGTCGCTCGTCCGCGCCTCGGTGTCCGCGAGGAGCGGCTCGGGCCGCAACGAACCGACGGCCGCCATTCCCCAAACCCGTTCATCGACAATGATCGGAACCGCCACCGTGGAACGCAGACCCATTTCTCGAAGCCGTGCGGCTACGGAGTCAGGAGCTTTCTGCAGCTCCGACCCGTCCAGGCGTGCAGCCCGCCCGGTGTGATACACCCTCGTTGCGATGTTGTCGCCTTCCGACAAGGTGTGGCGTTCGCCGACACGTGGCGCACGCATGATCCCCGGCGCGGGGGCAGCGACGGCAACCACGGTCGCCATGCCATCGTCGAAGCTGTTCACCGACGCGGTGGCCGCATTCAGGCATCGGGCCAGCTCGTCGGCCACCGCGGAGAACACCTCCGAGGGGCTCGCCCCACGCGCCACTCGGGTTGCCACCCGTCGCAGTGCGGCCTGCTGGTCTGCGAGCACGCCGAGCTGGTCCCGGCTTGCCTCGGCCTCCCGGCGGCGTTGTTCTGCCTCGGCGGTGCGCAGTCGGGCCTGGCCCGCGAGAACGTTGGCCAAAAACGCGATCGGAAGAAAGATGACGATCGCCATCCAGTCCTCGACTTCGCTCGGGAGGACGCTCCCGTTGGTCTCGAGATGGACGTAGACATAGACCAGGGCGCTCGCCAGCGTCGTTGCCACCGAGAGCCCGAATCCCCACCCGGCCGATACCACCAGCACCCCCAGGAGGAAGACCGCACCGAAGGTGTTCCCGGGGGCGAGGTGCTCGAGCAGAAGCACCAGGAGGCTCTCCACCGCGATCAGGGACGCGGCGACCACGATTCCGAGCCACAGCGGCGGGGTGGTCGGGTGTACCAACAGCGACATCACACGAGCGCGCGGCGGGCGTGTAGGTGTTGGCGCGTCAAGATCGCGGCCCGCGGACGTCACGCCTGGCGTGTACGGCGACCAGTTGGGCAGTCGTGACCACTTCCGAGCCATCACGCAAGCCCACATCATATTGCGGACTTGAACAAGGCCGTGACCCGCCCACGGGCGGAGGGTGACAGGTGACCGCAGCGGCGAAACCGGGCCCGTCGGCGGCCGCCACATCATGTGTCGCCGGGGGCGAGCGCGAGTAAGGCGAATCCAGCAGCGGTGCCGGCGCCGGTACTGAGGACAACGGCCGGGTTGAATCCGCCACCGGAGATCGTGCCGACCGCGAACGCTCCTGCCACCACCGTGAATCCAATCATCAGACCGTAGAGCGAGTTGTCCGGTGGGCTGCGGCGGGTGGCGACGTTGAGCACCAGGCAGCACAGGGCGAAGGTGAACAACTGCTCGACCACCCACACCGTCGCTGGGGTGTGGCCGGGCGGGGTCACCGCCGCCACGGTGCCGGCGTGCGCCGGATCGACGAACCCACGCACCGCCGCCGCGGCGAGCAGGCCGGCGCCGAGCTGGACAACGCAGTACTCGGCGGCAGTACGGGGCCCGATCCGGCCGCGCACCAGCGTCACCATTGTCATCGCCGGGTTGTAGTGGCCACAGCAGTGGTGCGCCCGAGCGTAGATCATCACCATCAGGACCGCGCCGAGGGCCAACGGGGCCACCGGGCCGCCCCCAAGCGCGGCGGCGCCGACCGTGAATACCAGCAAGAACGTGCGGATCGACTCCACCGCGTACTTCATCCCCGGCCGTCGGGTGAGCAGAGCGGTGGCCTGTTCGCGGGTCACCACCTCGACGGCGTCCGGTGAGGGGACCATGTCCACGCCTCCTGCAAACTTGGTTCCGGGGGGCTTCTAGAATCGCCGCCCGGCGCCGCCCGTGTCGTTACCACTGGCGCCTATCTGCGCCCCCCGGTCAGCCCCACCAGGCGCATACCTGCTAGCTGCAACGCCTGTCCGGGAGGTCGGACCCTGCGCGGTTCGTGCTCGCGATCCTCTCCCGCTGCGGTGGACCGGCCGGGATCCGGAAGACAGACCCCACCCTGTGGCGCACCGCGGAGGCAGCGGCAGCACCGCCGGGGGGATCGATTCGACCGTCGTGTCGGACGATGTGCTGCCGGTGCGAGTCGATCCGATCATCGTGTTGCAGGATGTGCTCCGCCGCCCGGGCCCCGACACAGCGGACGCCGCCGAGCATCTGCGCCGGGCAATCCTGGAAGGAAAATGGCGTGGCTGACGTCGTCCGCCGTCGCCGGTAGCGAGGACTTGCATGCGAGCGGGCTCGCTCGAGGTTATCTGGAGTGGGACCCCGCTTGGGTGGACACCTCGTGTAGGAGGTAGTTCGTCATCGGGTCGCCGCCCAATGTTGGATTTTCTTTGATCGAGCGTGGGCTATTTGACTGGACGACTTTGAGGGCCCGCGAGTACTTCCCCAGTCGCCTGTGCCGCGACATATGCAGGGCGGCTTCGCCGTCGCTGACGGTAGGACCGACGGGCTACGTGAGCTTCCGACCGTCGGGACCGAGGCTAGGGCAGGGCAATCCAGATCGCGGCGTTCGGGTCCCAGGACGCGGTCTTGATCTGGTTTGAGAGGACGGGGTCGAGCGCTGCTCCGACAAGCCGTAGTGCGCCCTCGAGGTCGGCTGCTGTGGTGGGCAGACTCGGTACGGCGCGGGCGGTCCTGGCGTAGCCGGCGACCCACTGACCGGCTGGACTCGACATGGTCGGGGGCAGTGTGAGTCCACGGCGTTGGGCTTCGTGCGCGAGCGCGTGGCCCACAGCTTCGGCGTCGAATGACCAGCAGGACACGATGAAGGCGAGATCGACCAAATCGTGATAGCGCGACGAGGGGTTCTTTGCCTCGCCGTACAACCCGTACATTGCGCACACCTTGTCCGCGATCTGGGACGGGAGTGGATACAGGGCGAATGTCGGCATCGCCGCCAGCTCGTCCATCGTCACCACCGGCCGCGGCTGCTGATAGTCGATCGGTCCGATCGGCAGAAGGTCGGTGGCCAGGTCGATGGGGAACGCATAGAGCTGTTCAACTCCGAGGTACACATCAACTTTCAGGGTGGCGCCCGCGACGCCGCCGGTCATCTCCGCCGGTTCGTCTCGTACTTGGAAGCGGAACGGATCCAGGTCGCTGACTCCGGCCGCTGACTTCAGCTCAGCCACCGCATCGTCGAGTTCGGCGTCAGTGTGCAGGAGGTCGATGTCGCGGCTGTAGCGGGCATCCGGGAGCCGCACGATCAGGGATGCTCCGCCTTTCAACAGCCATCGGTCGCCGGGTTGTGAGAAGACGCGAACGAGGAAACGCTGAAGGTAGAACTCCCGATGCAGGTGCTCGAACACGCGGCCGCGTTCCTTCGACTCTTTCTTGAGTCGATCTTTGAGGGACCGTTTGAACGCCGCCGGCGT
The DNA here is from genome assembly GCF_001894825.1 of Rhodococcus jostii NBRC 16295. Classification (GTDB taxonomy): domain Bacteria; phylum Actinomycetota; class Actinomycetes; order Mycobacteriales; family Mycobacteriaceae; genus Rhodococcus_F; species Rhodococcus_F jostii. Next base: position 67,810 of record NZ_BCWY01000001.1, read on the forward strand.
GCGTGCAGCCGAGCTTCTCGGCATGTGTGTCTCATCATCTCTCGAATGGGGAAGGCGCAGAAGCTGATCGTCGGGTGCGGACTGCGAAAGGAGGGTGCCCCGCGGACCGCACTATTGCCGGTCCGTTGCCCGCCGCATCGCTGCTTGCGACTGGTCGACTGCCGGCAGGTCGATTGCCTGCAGTGCGTTCCGAACCTGGTGAACGGTAGGGCTGTTCGCTACGGCGAAGGCGTCGCGGATGTGGTCGAGGCTGGGGCTGCTGGCCACGGCGAAGGCATCGAGGATTCCCTTCTGGTACACCGGCGTGAGATCCAGTGCTCCCTGGGTGGCCAGATGCTGACCGAGGGCGCGGGTCGACTTCGGGATGCCGGCTTCGGTGAGGAACCGGTCGAGCAGGCCCGAGCCGTCACCCAGCGCCGCACCGTACCTGTGGGCATACGGCCGCAGCACCGCGCTCACCTCGTCGGCGTCGGCGCGATTGGTGGTGAGTGCATCCCGGACGATGCCCGCGAGATGACCGCCATCGAGTTGATCGGCAGCAAGATCTGCGATCGTGACCAGCACGGTGGTCACCGGCAGGCCGCCCACGAGCGTCCACTGATCGGGGGCGTACGCCCGGACGTGGTAGCGGACATCGGAAAGACGTGATTGCCGCCGACGGGGCGTGGCGAATTCCATGACATCTGCGTCGAGGTCACCGAGGTCGTGCAGACGCGCGGCCGAGCGGCGACTGACGATCGCCGGGTGAGCGGCCTCCAGGCGCTCACCCGCGGTCTTGTGCGGGTCGATCATGAGCCAGGCAGCGCGCAGCTGTTCGTCGGGCGCGCTCGGCGCACCGCTGATCCGGTACACGCCATGCCGCAGCCGCTCGACCGCGCCGGAGTTGGCCAGCCGAGCGACCTGCTGGGCGGAGAGATCGAGGTCACGCGCTTGCGCCATGGTGAACAGGCCCCATTGCCCGCCGGCAAGGTCCGCCAGGTCTAGGATGCGAATATCACTAGGCATGCTGCAATAATAACATCATGGAGGTAACTATTGCAGACCGCATGACGATTGTTGCATCCCGGGGCTTGCGTTAGTAGATAAGCCCGGTGGCCTTGTTCGGACTGGCCGGGACTACAGAAGGGTTCGGGAGGCCGCACCCAATCTTCCCTCGGCCGCACCAATCGTTTTAGTGGTTGAACGAGGATGCCTGCGGCTGCAACTGCGTCCGCGGCGGAGATGATGGCCGTTTCGATGAGGCTGGCGTATTGCAAGCGCAGGTGGGCGCGCGATCCGCGGCAAATAGGATCATTCGGTGCACAACGAAGATCACGACGATGACATCCTGTATCACTACACGTCGACAGCGGGGTTGCTGGGCATCCTGTCTCCAGTGGGGCAGCCCTCCGGGTGGGACGCGAAGATCACCACCACCGCAGGTTCGTTCTCGTTGTGGGCGACAGACGTTGTCTACCTCAACGACACAAAGGAACTGCAATACGGCCGAAAGCAACTGCTGCGAGAGCTCCGAGCACCGGTCGCTCCAGGTAGCGCAATGGACGGGACGGTCACTTGGCTGGAAGGAGTGCTTGGTGGCCACCTCGACGACCCATTTGAGGTGGCCTCGGACATCTACGGCCCGGACCGGCTCAACTTCTACGCTGCGTGTTTCTGCGAGGACGGCGATCTACTGAGCCAGTGGCGCGGGTATGGCTCTGACAAGGGGTACGCAATCGGCTTCCGGAAGTCAGCTCTGGAGGGCATGATTCGCCGGGCGGGTCACCCCCTGGCCGTTATGCCTGTCGATCCGCTCTCTCCGGTGACACGCCTTCGCAAGGTCGAATATGGCGACGCCGCCCAGATTCTCCAAGATGCCGCGAAGACAGTCGTTGCGAATGAAATGACGGACCAAGAGGCAATGCAGCTGTGCCTTGAAGCACTCGCGCAGGTGAAGTCGCCAGCATTCGCAAGTGAGCGCGAGTGGCGGCTGTTCGATCTCGATCGGCAGAACTACACGCCATGTGAATACAGGGTGGGGCCGACTGGAATCACACCGTATGTTCGATTGATGTACTTCGCGATGCCGGGAATGCCAGCCCCAATCGTCAATGTACGCGTGGGTCCTGGCGCCGACATGGAACTTCGGTCGAGGGCCGCCGAACAGCTATTGAGGCAGAGGGGATTCGGCAATGTGGAGGTCATTCCCTCGAGAATCTCGTATCGAGGGTAGGTGCGGGTAGCGGTTCGTGCGAGCGTGATGAAGATGAGCGCGAGGAGTTGGTGACCACCCACCCCCAGTTCCCGCGGCGGCCGGCGTCTGGGGGGGTGAGAGGGTGCGGGGGTATGAGGTTCCGGCTGCCCACCACCCTTGCGACGGATTCGGATGTTGCGGCGATTGCGGGCTGAACGCGCTTCTGAAGGCGGTGGGGGGCCGGACCGGGACCTGGTTCGGCGAACTCGACCCGCTCGGTCCGGGGTGGCCCGCTGGGATCTAGGTGTCGGGGAGCCGATCTTCGCCGCAGGTTCTCCTAAATTGGAATCGACAGAGCATTCGCACAGCGCCGCAGATTCATTCACGCAGCGTATTGACAGATCGACCCGCTTCGAGGAGCAAATGGATGCGGTGCTGAGCTGGCGATGGGTCTAACCGCGCGCCGTTCTGGAGGCGCTCGTGAACGAGTTCCCGCATCTTGACAAGGGGATCTGGACCGGATGCGCGAGGAGTGCAAGCTCCTCCGCCGGCGGCTGCGCGGCAAGAGTGTGCACGGGGGCAAGGTCGCTTCCATCGGGCTTGTCCCCGGCGTCGCCATAGGCGGTGGGCAGTACGTCTCGGTAGAGCCGCAGGTTGACTGGGGCGGCGCGACGTTGGCCGGAATGGCCGCCCTGAGTGATGGTGCGATTGCCGCGGGTGGGCTTGGTTCCGCCGGGAACACCGTCCTAAACGCTGAGTTCGGTGGCATCGCCGGAGCGGGCGTCCTCCCCTCCACGGCGTCACGCGTCACTGGGGAGATGATCTCGCGCGGACGAATAGGGAACTTCCTGGTCCGGTGAGTTGAACTGGCTGACGATATGTCCTCGGGGGCACGCGACTGACCTCCTCGTGGTGGGTGCAGCCTGCCACCACGGGGGGATCCTGCCGCCGTACAAACGTCGCGGATGCGAGACTGTACGGATCTGGCAGTGCTACATGCGATACGAGAGGAGGACCGCGACCGAGATGACGCCTACGGTGACCACCCCTGAGTACGCGACCGACATCCGTTATCGCTCCGGAATCTGCACCCCGAAACAAGCAGCACGGATAGTTTCCATGCCTGTGAATACCGTCCATTCTTGGACGAAGTCGACTAAGACTCGACCAGCGATGGTGCATACGGTGAGGAACCAACGCAAAGGGTGGCCCACGGTCCCCCTGGTCGGCATCGTTGAGACTTGGTCAATGCGGGCATTGCGCACAGCCGGTGTTCCGATGTCGAAGTTGGTAACAGTGGCGGACGGTCTTCGGCACGAGTTCTCGGATCCGTATGTGCTCGCACGGCCGCTGTTGTTCACTGATGGAATCGATCTCTACCGTCGCGAGCGTGGCGACCTCTTCCGGGTGGAGGACGGCCAACAGCCAATCGAGCGTGTCATTGAAGACTATCTACAAAGAATCGATCGCGACGACGACGAGCAGCCGACAGCGTTTCGTCTTAGCCTCCACGGCGGTGTCGAGTTGACTCTCGATCCTCGGTTCAACGGTGGACGTCCATCGCTATTGCGAAGTCGTGTTCCGGCGTTCGCGATTTTAGGAGCGCTCGAGGCAGGCGAACTACCGACTGTGGTGGCAGCAGACTACGGCTTAGATGTGGCGGAGGTGCTGGCAGTTGAGCAAGCGGCTGAAAAGCTCGCGGAAATCGCGTAGACCGGTCGTACTCCTTGATCGGTGCATTCCCCCCGGTGTGGGAAAAGCGCTCACCCATTTCGATATCGAGCACCGAACACTAGATGACATCTACGGGCACGGGGTAGGACAAGACATTGAGGACGTGCGGTGGATCGAGGACAGCGCCGCTGAAGGTCTGATCGCTCTCACCCAGAACTTTCGGATTGCCAGGGTGCACCACGAAGCCGAGGCGATTCGCACGTTTGGTGCGCGCGTACTGTCATACCACCGGGCCTCCCTTACAAAGGAAGCGAAGGCGCTGATCTTGGGTCGGCACATGCAGACAGTGCGCCGCCTGCATGATCATTCAGGTCCTGCCTTCTGGCGGGTATCGCCGCTGAATGTCCTCCGCGACATTTAGTGACCTTGATCGCGGGCCCGCGCCGAGCCGTTCAGTGGAACCAGACCCATCGGCTTATGCCCAGCAGGTGCCAGTGAACTTCGACAGCCCGGGCGTCGGTACTGATCCGCGAGCAGACGGCGTGTCGAGACCACCCCGGCTACATTGCGGCTGCCGACCACCCTCGCGACGGACCCGGACGTTGCGGCGATCGAGGCGCTGAACGCCCTTCTGGCGGCGATAGGCCCGGATCGGGACCTTGGTCGACGAACCGGACCCGTTCGCCCCGGGGTGGCCCGCGTGGGACCTGGAAACGGCGCTGTGGGCGTTGCCGGGGATCGGCCGGACGAAGGCAACGAAGCTGATCACCCGTAAACATCCCCGGCTGTACCCGATTTGGGTCTCGGTCGTCAGTGCGGTCCTGGGCACCGGGCGAGCACATCTGAACCCGGTCTGGGAGGCCCTCCGGGCCGACGAGGGGGCGTTGCATCGCCGGTTGCTGTCGCTCCGCGGGGAGGCGGGCCTCCCCGAAGGGATCTCGGCGCTGCGGGTGTTTGATGTGATCGCGTGGATGGACGGGGAAGAATCGTGGCCTGGGTGAGCGTTCTGACCGGGAAAGATGACATGTCCCGGTGTGCTGTCTTCGAGTAGTGCACGAGGATGATGGGTATGCGGATGAAGTTTCACGAGCAGCTCGACGAGCTGACGGACCGGTTGGCGTCGATGTGCCGGCTGGCCGGGGATGCGGTCCAGGCGGCGACCGAGGCCCTGGTGCTGGCTGACCTGCCCCTGGCCGAGCGGGTGTTCGACCTGAACGACCAGATCGAGGAGCTGCGCGGTCCGTGTGAGGACCTGGCGATGGCGCTGTTGGCGTTGCAGGGCCCGGTGGCGCGTGATCTGCGTCAGGTTGTCACCGGTGTGCACCTGGTGGCGGATCTGAGCCGGATGGGTGGGCTGGTGCAGCATGTGGCCGAAAGCGTCCGCCGGCGTCATCCCGAGCACGTCGCTTCCGGTGAGGCGGAGGAATTGCTCTCCCATATGGGGCGGGTGGCGGCCGAGTTGGCCGGCCTCGCCGAACGGGTCCTGCGCACGCACGATCCCGAACTGGCCGCCGAGATCGGCAGACGCGACGACGAGCTCGACGACTTGCATCGACGGCTGCTCACCTTGATCGAGGATCCGGCCTGGACCGGCACCATCCCGGCCGCGGTCGATGTGACCTTGTTGGGGCGTTTCTACGAGCGCTTCGGTGACCACACCGTCGTGGTCGGGCGCCGTGTGATTTTCCTCGTCACCGGGGAACAGATGCCCCTGTAGGTCGTCCCGTCACGGTTCGCGTCGCCGCCGATCCGAGTGTGGACTTCGCCCTGCCCGTTGGTGTGCGCGTTCCTGCCGATGGCGGCAATGGTGGTGTGGTTCTTCATGTCGATGGAGCTGTTCTTCACCCCCGACTGAACCTGCTATTCGGGTTGTTCGAGGGCGTCGGTGATGCGGTCGTGAACCGGAGGTGTCGAGGTTCTGGCCGGCGGTGCGGGCGGCCGCGTGGGCGCGGGTGTATTCGTCGTCGCTGAGCTGAATGTGGTGCGGTGGGGTCTGGTGTGGGCCTGTGGGCGAGTTCGCGTCTGGGGTGCTCGCGCATCTCGCTGATGCACCGCGGGTGTTCGTGCCGACCGAGGCCCGGTCGCAAGCATCCGCTCCCCGGAGCCTGGTGGGGGCAGGTCAGGTTCGGCGACGCTCGGCTGGCCTGGGTGGCGTGCTCGGTGCTTCGGTAGGAACACTCTGCGGCACAATGAATGTCGGTGGCGGTGTGCTTGGGTGCGGGGGTGGGGGTTCGTGTCAGGGGGCGAGGGTGTAGCCGCTGCCGGTGGTTTTGGCTTCATACATGGCGGCGTCCGCGCGTCGGATGAGCGTTACTCGGGTGTCTTCCGGTCGGGCGAGGGCGATGCCGACGCTGGCGGTGTAGCGAAGTTCGCGTCCGGTCGAGTCGGGTCCGATGTGTAGTTCGGTGATGCGGGTGGCGAGGGCGATGGCCTCCTCGACGGTGGTGGTGTCGGGGCAGACGATGAGGAATTCGTCGCCGCCGATCCGGGCCACGGTGTCGGTGGGGCGTATGACCGATTGCAGTTGTTCGGCCAGCCGGATGAGGGCGTCGTCGCCGACGGCGTGGCCGAGTCGGTCGTTGAGGGTCTTGAACTCGTCGAGGTCGATCAGCAACGCCGCAACCGTGCGCCCGCTTCCGCGTGCGGTGTCCAGGGCGGCGTCGATCTGCTGATGCGCCAGGGCACGGTTCGGTAGCCCGGTCAATGAATCGTGCAGGCTCAGATGCCGCAGCGCCTGCTCTGCCTCGATGCGCCGGATCGCCGCGGCCAGCACCGCGGTCACCGAGCGCAGGAACATCACCTCCCGGTCGGAGTATTCGCGGGGGCGGGCACTGTGCGCGGTGAGCACACCCCACACCGTGTCGGCGCCGATGGGAACGCAGACCCCGCTCCGTAACCCTCGGGTATTCATGGCTTCGGTCGCGAACCGGTGCTCGCCGTACCGGTCGGGGCAGATGATGATCTGATCGGTGGCGGCCGCGTATCCGGGCTGGGAATCGGCGCCGGGGGCGAAGGTTTCCGGGACGGGTGGTTGACCGCGGTAGGCGAGCACCCGTAATGCACCGCCCGGCTCCTCGGCCCGGGCCACCGAGGCGCAGTTGACTCCCACCAACGCGGCGGCTGCGTCCGCCGCGGCCACGAGGACGTGGTCCAGGTCGCCGTCGACGGCGAGCCCACTCAGGTCGGCGAGGGCGCGTTGTTCGCGGACCCGGTACGCGGCCGCCTCCAACGCCGTGTGCAGGCGCTGTTCGTGCTCCTGCGCAGTGCGCAGGTCCTGGGCGATACATGCGATCACCGCAGGGCGGTTCTCCGGACTGCGCTCGACCACGAAGGTGGACAAGGTGACCGGGATCGGTTCACCGGTCAGGAAATGCCGAAACTCCGACCGGCCCTCCCACCGGCCCTGATCGAGCAGGGCCGATTCCATGTCGGGGGCCTGCACGAATCCGACGTCGGTGAAGAATTCCGGTGCCCAGCGGGCGGCGACGGCGGCCTCGTCGGTCAGCCCCATCAGCTGCATCCCGGCGGGGTTGAGGTAGCGCAGGCGTCCGGTGTCGTAGTCGGCGATGGCGACCAGGTTCTGGGCATGCTCGATCACCGACAGCAACATCCGAGCCTCCGCTGTTTCCGGTTTCATCCTGGCCGTCCTCCCAGCCTCGATGTGCGGCGCCGCCATGGTGCCCACCCTTGCAGGTCGAGCCTTCGCATTGCTTGTGATGATTCGAGTGAACACCGACAGGTTCGATCAGTCGATGGGCGATGCCTCCAGATCGCGGGTGCACCGTCCCTCGCTTGCATCGTGACGGTGCCGGTGGTCGGGTCCAGTTACGTTTTCGGGTTCGGCGTTCGGGGCCCGTCGATTCCCGCACCGCCGCCTACGTCCGCGGCAGATTCGAGACAGAGGTCGAATCAGGAGGCAAACCCAACAGGCGAACCGATACCCGGCCGAAGACCGGGGCGGCGCCTCCAACAGGCCTCGATGCTCGTAGTCCCGCAGCGTCTTCCGCATTCACTCCGGCGCGGGCGGCGACCTCCCAGTGGTACGCATGCCGCCATTCTCAAACTCTGCGGCGAAGGCGGTGAGTTCCGCGATCCTGGGACCCGCTGCCGGTGAGCGAGGGCCAATGCGGGCTACCGCTTGCGTGCGGTGATGAGCAGGTACTCGGCCTCGTAGAGTGTCCGACCGTGCGCATCGGCCCGATTCCATGCGGTGAGGAACTGCAGGAAATCTCGCTCGAGGTTCGCGATCCGATCCGGGTCCGCGGCGTTGTGGTGGTACGCGGCGATCGTCGGGCCATAGTTGCGTTTCCAGAACTCCCGGAACTCGGTCGGGTCTGCGAAGCGGTCGATCACGAGCGACTGGCGGTGCGCGTCGAGCGCGGTCACCCGGTCGCCGAACAGGTCGCGGACGTGTTGCTCGTCGCCCCACAACGGCGGCGGGGTCGCACCGCGGGGCGGGGGCGGTGCGTAGGGTCCCATGGCCTTGAACAGGTTGCCGATCAGGCCCTGCGGTGTCCAGTTGATCATCGCGATGGTGCCGCCGGGCCGGCAGACTCGCAGCATCTCGTCGGCGGTCTGCCGATGGTGCGGCGCGAACATGGCTCCGACGACCGAGATGACGGCGTCGAAGCTGTCGTCGTCGAACGCCAACGCCTCTGCGTCGGCCTCGACCCAGTCCAGCTCGACGCCGCGCTGGGCGGCGATCGCTCGCCCGGCGACGAACAGTTCCGGCGTCAGGTCCGACGCCACGACGGTGGCGCCGCGTGCGGCAGCCGGGATCGCGGCGTTGCCGCTGCCGGCGGCCACGTCGAGCACCCGCTGGCCGGAGCGGATATCGGCTGCCTCCACGAGCACCTCGCCGAGGGTCGGGATCAGCTCGGCGGCGACGGTCGGGTAGTCGCCGGAGGCCCACGACGCCCGGTGCTTGGCCTTGAGCGTGCGGTCGGTGTCTGAATCGGGGGGAATGGTGGTCATGAAAGTGTCCTCGTACTCGATGTCGGGTGCCGGGATGTCGGCACACCAATAGACGACGGTCGGTTCGGAAGGATGCACGCGAGGTGATCGGCATGGTCGCCTACGTGCGACTGATGCCTCGACTCATTGCCCCGAACCGGGGCACCGCCAGCCCGAGTCGCTGGCGGAGTCCGCCTCAGGAAGCCTGATTGCGCTGCCGGGAACCCGCGCGGGTCTGAAGGTCGGCGACAAAGTCAAGGTTCATGCCGAGGGCACCTCGGTGTTCACGATTGTGAGCATTGACGGCGACGAAGCGCTGATCGAGTCGGTTCTCAGCGCCCCGGGGACCTACCCATTCCACTGCAAGCTTGAACGTCTCGTCCCGGTCGAGTCCTGAAATAGCCAAAAATGCGCCCGGAGCTGCTCAGATGACACGCCCCGATTTCGGGATGATTCTCAGCGGTGCAGGGCGGTGACCGGATCGCGAATCTGGGTGCGCTGCTCGGTGTCGAGGCCACGGACTCGGGGCCGATTTCGGCCTCGAGCGAGGTTCTGAGCCACGTCGAATACCGCACCGCGAATGTCCTTACGGCGCTGTGTGGCTAACTGGTTCTGCTCGTGGATAACTCGGTCGTTGTGGCCGGCGATCATGACGCACGGCACTTTTGACGGCCGGGGCCTGGCCCGCGTGGGCCACCACTGTCGGACGGGTTGTGCCATGCTGGGGGCACAGTGACGAAGTCGCGGGGGTGACATGACTGTTCATACGTTGGTGCGATCCACAGGCAGGCGTGGATGGACGTTGCGGTGCGATCTGTGCGAGCACACCTTCGCCGCTGCCGTCGCCAGTCAAGCTCAGGCGGTGGCCTTCGCCGAGACGAACGGGTGGATCGTCGGCGAGCGCACGTGGTGCCCGATGTGCGCGGCGGCCCACACCTCCCGCCGCACAGCCTGAAGTCGCCGGTCCACAGCCGTGACCCGGGACTCGGGGGCGGTTGCCGGGCTGTGAGGATGGATTCGAGGATTTCGTCTTGCATTGAAGGGAACAGGGTCTGATGGGGGAGCTGGCCGCGGCGAGCAAGGTACATGTGATGGTGTCGTACTGGTGGAGCCGCGGCGACGGTCTCGCCAACCACCAGCTCGGCCAGATCCTCACCCGCGCAGCAGGCATGGGTGTGGTTGACATCACTGACCCGCAGTCGCTCGATCGGGCGCTGCGGATCGCGGTCGCCGATCCCGCGGTGCTGGCCGAACTGGACCAGTGGTGGCAGATGGTCGAAACCCGCAGGGCCGGAAACGGCACCCGCAACCCGGGTCTGGGTCTGGAGACGTCGATTCGGTACCTCACCGACCGGCTCGACGCCGCCGCCGTCACACCGGAGGCGTTCGGCGAATGCCGCCGGCAGGTCGCCGCGGTCGATCAGACGATCATCAGCGCGAAGAACCTCCCCGAACTCGCGCACCCGGACGCGGAGATGCTCGACCTCCTCGCCCGCTACCTCGAGGCACGTTCCCGAGTTCTCGCCCTGGCATGACGACCCCACCCGGGTGAGCCGACGCCAAGGCGCGAGCCACAGGGTTGGACCGGCGAACCGCCACCCGCGGAAGCGACCTGCCAGCATTGCCAGCAATGCGTGCATTGCCGGCGATAATGGCAGGTCGGTGACTAGTAGGGACGTGTTGTTCCCGCTGGTAGAAGCCTCTATTGGTCGGGATAAATCAGAGGTTCCAGAGTTGGAGCAGAGCGGTCCGCAGGCAGGGGGAGGCGATCCGGTGATCGGCCAGGAGCCGGGGGTTGGGGTGCCCGAGGTCGGCGAGGGTCTGCTCGGCCTCCGGCACCGGGATGGGGGAGAGGTCGGCTCGGCTTCGCAGGAGGTGACCGACGGCGCCGCGGGCGTGGAGGATCGCGATCGCCTCGGAATCCACGACCGCTGGGGGGTAAATCCACTCGTTGTCGGCGGTGACGAAGATCAGGACGTCACCGCGCTCGAGGCGGGTGTCGGATTTGTTGTGGTGGAACCATTCGAGATGGTACTTCGCTGCCGGCCCGGCAGGGCCGCGATGCCGGCGGGCCTGCGTTGCCCACGTGTGCTGCTCGGTAGGACCGGGTGTGTAGTCGACGGTGTGTCGAAGAAACATCCGGGGGATCTTGGCGGGCAGGAACCCGGGGTCGGCGCGCCCGCGGCTCGTGACCCCGGGCAGCGGTCACGCCCGACCGATCTGCCACTGCGCGGTGGCGTTGTCGAGGAACGTCTGGTCGACCTCGGTGATCTCCTCGATGTCGTCGATGAACGCCCGCACGGCGGTCACGACCTCCGGGTCGTCGGTGATGACCGCGGCTTCGTCGGCGAGGGTGGAGCTGTGGGAGGCGTTGGCGGAGCCGATGACCGCCCGCCGGTCGGTGGCGATGACATTGGCGTGCAGGTTCGGTGACGACAGCACCCGCACCCCGGCGTCGAGGTAGTAGGCGAGCGCGACCGGGGAGGTCGCGTGGGCGCGCACCGCGGCGCGGGAAGCGTTGACGACAAGAACATCCCCGGCGCGCAGCGGCAGCAGGGTGGGTGCGTCCTGGCCGAGGTGCGCGATCGCAGCACGGCGGGGCCCGCGCGTGCGGATCGCGCGGGTGATGTGCGGCCACGGACTCGGCCCGTGGAAGGCGGTCCCCATAGTCAAAACGGTAGCGGGTGCGAACACCCGGCTGGGTGGATCCGGGTACTACCGGCAGTCTCGCGGATAGTGCCCGGAGCCAGCCGCTGAACTGCGCAGATGACACGTCCCCTTCCCCGAGGAACTGACTCGAGTAGTCCGTTACTGGTGAAACGGTTCCTGTAATGGGCGACGGTCCTCGTTCGGATTCGGTTCGGCTGCTCGGTACCACGCGTGCGCGCCGAGGCCGGCCATGAGAAACGCCCACATCGTCAGTACTCAGGAATTTCCACATCGTCAGTACCCAGGAATTGGCAGCGGTCGCGGAGTGGGCGAGCGATGCCGCGGCAGTCGGCAACATGACTAAGCACGTACAAAATCGCGTGAACACCGCCCGATCATCCACCGGTGCACTGCGACCTCCCCTGTGGACATGCGGCGAACTGTGGGTCAACGGTTCGGCGATCTCCCACAACGCATCCGATGCCAACCGCAGTGACAACTCATCTCGTGCGTCACATTATGGCCCATGCTATGAGACACGCGATTAGATAGATCGTTTTGGTAGTCGACGTCGTTGTCCCAGCGGGTTGTTCGACTTCTCGATCGCCACGCTCCCGAAGCTGTGAGGACCGGCAACTGCTGGCTGGAACTACCCGTTCGGGGTGATGCCACCAATCCGTGGTTCGGCTCACACTCATATCCGATCGTGAGGTGTCATCTTTCCTTATCCCCGAAAGCGGCAGACACCCGCGAGGGTAATCCAACCTTCGACGTGAGGAAGAAAGTGCCCGACTCAGATCGAATTGATGGAGCGGACGACCACCCTGTGAATGAATCGGAGCACACACAGTCCGAGTTCAGGCGGCCGAGCTCAATAGACGAGAACGAGGATCCAGCCGCCGACGATTACTCGAATGAACACGTACCACTATCGGCACGGGTACCTCGATTTACGCTCACGATGTCGGGTTGGTCGATGATCACAGGAATGGCCTGGCTGTTCTTCGGCGCGCTGGCGGGGACCCTTTACGGAACGCGGCAGGCGCTAATCGGGCTGACGGTATTCACCGTGGGGTTTGCGATACTAAACTCGCCGATGGTGCGGATCGGAGCGTTATCGGGATTGAGCAGCACCCTCGTGTCCCGGCGATTGTTCGGTAAAGCGGGTGGGATGCTGATCGCAGTGCTCGTCGGCGCCACGACAATCTACTATGCAGTGTTCGAGAGCAGCGTGGTGGCGGTCGGGCTTCATGAGTATTGGGGCGGCGATCTGCGGCTCTGGAGCCTCGTGGTGGTTCTTGCCATGTTGCCCCTGATGATGGGAGGGGTGCTGACGTGGATGCACAAACTCAACGGAATCCTGTTGCCGGTCTATATCGTCGGAATGGTCGCTGCAGTGATCCTTGCGGCAAAGAACGGCAATCCTACGGAGTTCCTTGATTTCCCAGGCGTGGTTCCACCCGAGGCGAGGGGGATTCCAGGCTGGTTGGCAATCGTACTGTTGTATCTCGGGGTGTCGCTGAATATGGTCAGCACTCTTGATTTTGCACGATTTTCACGTCTCGAGGACATCGGCTATCACCAACGGATCACCTTTGGTTGGGTATTTGCGATCGTCGTGTTCCTAGTAACCGGCACGGCGGGTATGTTTCTCGCGCAGATGGCGTTTCCCGGATCCGTGCCAACCGAAGCCGGTGTCGTGGTCGGTTTGATCGGCACGCTCGGATTCGCGGGTCTCGTCCTGATCGTTGCCACCCAGATCCGGATCAACACGCTGAACTTCTACATGTCGTCGATGAACGCGCAGCGGCTGATCTATCAGCTGAGCGGTCGACGGGTCAGCCGCAAACCGCTCGTGGTAGCCAGTGCGGTGATCGTGTTCGTGTTTATGCTGACCGATGTGTTCTCTTACATGGAAAAGGCCCTGCAATGGCAGAGCATATTCTTCGCCGGTTGGGTCGCCATTGTGTTGACGCATGTTTTGATTGCCGGTTCGAGGGCGTTGATGGGGGACGTGCCGGGAATGGTTCCGTCTCTCCGACCCGCCACGGTGGTGTGGGTGATCTCGGCTGCAGTTGGAATCAATCTGTTGGAGTCTCCTACTCTCTGGGCGACAGGATCGAACATCGCGCCGATCATCACCATCCTCGTGGCAGTTGTTGGTTACGCACCGTTCGTTGTGCGGAGTCGCTCCGACGCCGGGGCGGCATCGACTGCGCAGCAAACTGTTGGTGCAGCAGACGATTGAGATCGGTACGCGTGCGGGTCACCAGTGCTCACTGGAAGCTGAAGAACTACCCGTTCCAGGGGATGCAGTGAGGCCATGGCAGGGACCACACTGTTTCGATAGCCGTGTTTTGCGGTGAGACCGTGGACCCGAGCGAATGATGTTCATGCGAAGGGACGTGACGTGCAACCTGCGCCGATTGCCTATCATGCGCGCGAAACCGTAGCCGAGGCTACGGGATTGCTCACCGCTCATGGTGTCGAGGCGAAATGGAGGCCGCCCAGCACGGCCCGGCGCCGTCATGTCGTGAGCACGCTCAGCGCGGAGCCGAATCCCGGACGGGGGCGTCGCGGTGACGTCGATTCTTGATCCAGTTCAGATCGGGATGCCGCGGGTGCGAGGCGGAGGTGGTCAGCCAACGCCCGCCCTGTCGAGAGCCGATCGTCCGTCGGTCGCGGCGCTGGTCGATCGGTTCGGTCGGGTCGCCAAGGACCTGCGGGTGTCGATCATCGAGAAGTGCTCGCTGCGTTGCACCTACTGCATGCCCGCAGAAGGGCTTCCTAACATCCCGCAGCACCGACTACTCACGACAGACGAGATCGTGCGCTTGGTGCGGATCGCGGTCGAAGATTTGGGGGTCAACGAGGTCCGGTTCACCGGTGGGGAGCCGCTGATGCGACGCGACCTCGAGGACATAGTCGCGGGCTGCGCCCAAGCGGTTCCCGGTATCCCACTATCGATGACCACGAATGCGGTCGGGCTCGAGCGCCGGGCACGGCGGCTCGCAGCCGCGGGGCTGGGACGGGTCAACGTTTCACTCGACTCTATCGACCGCGCCCATTTCGCCGAACTCACCCGACGGGACCGGCTGCCATCGGTGCTGGCCGGGATCCGTGCAGCCGCCCGCGCCGGGCTTGCGCCGATCAAGATTAACGCAGTTCTGATGCCGGAAACGCTCAGCGGTGCGGCCGATCTGCTCGAATGGTGCCTCACGGAGGGCTGCCTTCTGCGGTTCATCGAGCAGATGCCACTTGACGCGGACCGCAGGTGGGCGCGGGCGTCGATGGTCGACGCGGAGCGGCTGCTGGAAGCGCTGGGTGAGAGGTTCGACCTGACGGAAGTAGGACGCGAGGATCCGTCGGCGCCGGCCGAGGAGTGGCTGGTCGACGGCGGCCCTGCCACCGTCGGCATCGTCGCCTCGGTGACCCGGAACTTCTGTGCGGACTGTGACCGGACCCGGCTCACCGCGGAGGGCACGGTCCGATCTGGCCTGTTCAGTGATGAGGAGGTCGATCTACGCGCAGCGATGCGCTCGGGGGCAGGGGACGAGAAATTGGCCGGGCTGTGGCGTGACGCGATGTGGAGCAAATGGGCCGGACACGGTATCAACTTGGAAGGATTCGAGCCGCCGAACCGCAGTATGGGAGCGATCGGTGGCTGAGCATTCGGTATCGGTGCGCTACTTCGCCGCGGCCGCGGAGGCTGCCGGGTGTACTAAGGAGGAAGTCCGGGTTGTGGTCGGCGCCAGCCTCGCCGACCTTCGGGCGGTACTGGTGGGCAGGTACGGCCCGAGCATGGAGCGCGTGCTGACGGTGGCCGCGTTCCTGCAGGACGACGAGCTCACTCGGGATCTCGCGGTTGCCGCGGCATCGCGGGTGGATGTGCTGCCGCCGTTCGCTGGCGGCTGAGGTGTGAAGGAAGTCATGAGTCGATCACGACGTTCACACCACGGTGTACTCCGATCGGCAGCTCTGTCGACGACCACGGGTGTAAGCCGCGGCATCTTCTCGCGGTGTCCTTGTTCCGGATTGCTGAGATGGTCGCGGTGACCCGAGGTGTAGGAGGGCGAAACGAGCATGTGAGCTGAAGAGAGTGTGCGCGTGTAGCCGCTGTGAGTGATGATCTGACCTACATCGACGGTGAGGGCAGGGTGTGGGTAGTCCACGTGAGTGGAATAACCGCTACCGCTTGGATCCCGTCGGAGGCGAGAGAGTTCCAGACCACCGCCGAGGTGATCGCGTTGGTTGGGGCCGACAACATGACGAAGCCGACGTGCTGTCCACCGCCCGGACGGCAGGGATCTCGAGCATCAAGCGCACCTCTGAGCTGGCCCACTGCGCTCTCAGCTCGTGGTGCCCTCGGTGAAGGTCGAATTCGGTTTAACCGCGACCGCGATCACCAGCGGGGCGCGGGCTATGACGACCATCGGACACACCGACGTCGATATGACGATATACCTCGGTGGCCGTCGTGGGCCCGCCCTGGCCTTCATTGTGAAGGCGGTCGACCCGCCGGCCAGCCAGAACGTGGTGCGGTTGCTCGCCAAAGAGGGCGGCGAGCGTGGTCACTGGGTTCGCAACGTGTCGAGCCTCGCGGTATCGGATTCTGCCAGCCCTGCGCATTGACCTGGGTGGTCCTCGTGACCTCCACCGGTGATGCCCACTGCACTTGGAAGGACACTGCCGTGGAGGTGTCGGCGATATGGCTATAGCCGTCGCACCAATCGCGCAGGTCCCCGGGGTTGATCATGTTGTGCGACATTGCGCGTGCCTCCCGCTCGTGAACGTGCGCTTACTGCTCGCCCTGGTTTTCCGAGCACAACTCCTCGGTGTCTGTGTGCCTGGCGATGCGTGGCCGGTTGATTGACACGCCGTTCTCCGCGGACGAGATTTGGCTGAAGGAAAATTGCGATCACAACCCAACCCAGCCCGTCACCCCGTCCGCGAAATGCTGGCGCTTCCAGATCAGCACCTGTACCTACGATGTGTACGTCGTAACACACCGGTCGCTGGTCAGCGTTTCGGCGAAACGCCTGCCCTGCGCACACCATGTCTCCGATTCAGCGCTCGACACGGTTCTTCCGCAGTCCGGCGACGAATCCCGCTGCGGCCACGGCGGCGGATGTCAACGCGACTGTCCGCATCCACGGTCTGTTGAGAGCGTCCCCGGAGACGTGGTCGACTGAGAACTTGCCGGGGCCGGCGATGCCCACCGCGGTACCCACCAGACCGAGCATCGCTGTGTACTCGTATCCGCCATTCAGGGAGAAGAAGCCGTTCGGTGCATGTACGGCCGATGCGACGGCCATGGTGCCCAGCGTCGCGGCGGCAGCGGCGGGTGTCGCGAGGCCGGTGGCGAGCAGCGCGCCACCTCCAATCTGGCAAAACGCCGCGATCCTCGCTTTCTTCTGTCCATCCGTGAAGCCCATCTCCTCGAAGGCGACCCCCGCCCCCTCCAATCCGGGGCCGTCGAAGGCGCCCCAAAGCTTTTGGGCACCATGCGCAAACAGGGTGCCGCCGACGCCGAGTCGGACGGCGAGGACGGCATAGTCACGGGCAGTGTTTTTGGCCACTGGAAATACTCCTACAGTGTGGTTGGACGTTGAACTTCGGTGAATATCAGTACGGGATTGACGGTGTCTAAATCCGTGGCTCCGAACGACTGCCACGAACTGGTAATCCGTCGAACGGGCGAGCGTCCGTGAAACAGTGCTTCGCTGACCCACGTTGATTGATGCGATCAGTGGTTCCAGCTGAGGTCGCCGTTCATCCAAATCGCACGTGTACCAATCAGGTCGGTGATTGCCGCCGACGGAATGCTTGCCTGATCATTCGCGGTGCGAATGTCATCGCTGAGACGACTCGGGAGGCGTATGCAGTTGGTACTCAGCCGCATTGCATCTGCAGCGCATTCTGGACGCTCATCCACAATGGCCCCGACTAGCGCCCTGTGCGCGGCGTATCCGTCCTTCGCGTCGCCTGGTCGCGTTTCGCCGTCAGATCCCCGGTTTCCCTCTGGAGCAGAGATGGTCCCGCTGGCCCAGTCGAATAGAACTGAGAAGACTCTATTATGAGTGGCGCGAACGACCGCCCTGTGGAGGCTGAGATCGGCGGCGACGAATTGTTCAGGCGATACCGCTGATTCTCTCCACATCATTGCGCCCTTGAGAGCGGCGATGTCCGAGTGATCTCTGCGGCTCGCCGCAAGTCGAGCGCTCTCGATTTCCAGCGCTGCGCGAACTTCGTTGATCTCGTGTGGATCGGCTCGGCCTCGTAGTCGGTCGAGTGTCGTGAGTGGGGTGGTAGACATCACGAATGTGCCCGAGCCCTGGCGTGGAAGGAGTTGCCCGGACGCGACCAAGACCCGTATTGCCTCCCGCCCGGTTGAAGTACTGACACCGAGAAGGGTGCTGAGGTCACGGTTGTTTGGAATCTGGGAACCGACAGGCCATTCGCCCTCCGAGATGAGAGAACTCAATCGGTGGACTGCGTGGGTTACCAACGAGATTCGTTTGACGGGCCGCACTGTCGCGTCGTATCTCCGATCTCGCGCATTGCGCATTGCACATTGGCGCGGCGGGCTTACCTCATCCATCCTGCCTTCGCGGCCTTACCGTTTGCGGGCGTTGCATCAGCCTGCCGCGGATCGCGGGCGTTCAGGTCAGGAGCCATGTCAGTCCGATGGTGAGTACGGTCAGCCCGACCAGGGTGACGGCCCACTTTGCCTGGAGAGGAATGATCGAGTTGAGGTCGAGGGGGGCGACGTCTGCGACGGTGGTGTTCGTGGGGGTGACGGGTGTCAGTCTCGGTGCGGGCGACGCGGTGTGTGAGCTGCCGGCCGTCTCGGATCCTGCCTGGGTCTTAGCTTCGACCTCGTGGGAGTCCTTAGGGCTGGCCAGCACGGTTTCCTGCAGCCGGGCGGCGAACTGTTCGATCATCCGCGATCCGATCTCCGTCATCGCGCCTCGGCCGAACTGCGCCACCTTTCCTGAGATTGCCAGGTCCGTGGTGACGGTACAGCGTGTACTGCCGCCGTCGCTCCCCAACAGCTGCATGGTGATGAGTGCATCCGCGCTGCCCTTGCCGGTCGTATCTTTCGCCCGGGCCTTCAGCACCGCTCGATATGCGTTCGAGTCGAGTTCGGTGAACGAAGCCTGGCCCTTGAACTGTGTGAGGATCGGACCGATCTTGAGTTTGACGACACCGGTGAACGAGTCTCCATCGATGCCGGTCAGCACGGCACCGGGCATGCAGGGGGCGATCAGTTCGACGTCGGTCAGTGCCGTCCACGCCTTACCGATCGGCACGTCAAGGGCGAACTCGTTTTCCAGCTTCACGGTGAAGGCCTTTCTCGTTTCGTGCGGTAGTTCACTGTGGGTCCCGGCGATGTCTTCGCGCATCACCCTGACCGGGTAGTTGCACACATCGCGGCAGGGGAGATCACCCAATTCAGTTCCGATAACCCCACCAGAGCGAACACACCAACCGACCCTCGCCTGGTTGCCTTATGAGGCCTCGTCTGTGTGCAGGACCGTTGCCGTGGTCCTGGTCCTGCCTCCGCCTTCACTGCTGAAGTCCCCGGCTGTCGACGTCACGCCCGGACTTCCGAAACATCGCGAGACCCCACAGCAGCGGCTGCGGACGACCTCGATTGTTCCAACGGCGATATGCTGTAACCGCTGGATGCGCCTACCACGGCGGCAAGAGGTGATCTCATGAATTGGGTCCGGGCATGCGGCGGTCCGCCGGGTTCGAGCCCTGCCTGGCCAAATGCCCCTGGATTGCGAAACGAGGCCGACGCGCGGGAGCGAGGCCGCTGATGGCCGAACTCGATCCACAATCGACACAGCGCGACATGGATCCCGGGATCGAAGCCGAGCTGGAATCGGCGGGGTTCGAGGATGCTCGGGAGATCGGGCGCGGCGGGTTCGGGGTCGTGTACCGCTGCGTCCAGCCGTCGTTGGACCGTGTCGTCGCCATCAAGGTCCTCTCCTCAGAGTTCGAGGGGGTCGACCGCGAGCGTTTCCTCCGCGAGCAGCACGCGATGGGCCGACTCTCCGGACACCCGAACATCGTCCACATTCTTCACGTTGGCATCACTCCCATGGGCAGGCCTTATATCGTGATGCCGTACCACGTCCGCGGCTCGCTGGACTCCCGAATCCGCCGGAAGGGGCCGCTCGGATGGCGCGAGGCACTCCGTATCGGCGTCAAACTGGCCGGGGCTCTCGAAACTGCGCACCGGCTCGGCATCCACCATCGGGACGTCAAGCCGGCGAACATCCTGACCACCGAATACGGCGATCCGCAGCTAACCGACTTCGGCATCGCACGCATTTCCGGCGGCTTCGAGACCGCGGCCGGCAGCATCATCGGGTCGCCGGCGTTCACTGCCCCCGAGCTGCTCAGAGGGGAGGATCCAACGGCTGCGTCGGACGTCTACGGTCTCGGCGCGACACTCTTTTGCGCTATCACCGGCCACGCTGCCTTCGAGCGCCGAAACGGTGAGAAGGTTGTCTCCCAATTCCTACGGATCACCTCACACCCGATCCCGGATCTACGTGAACAGGGAATTCCCGACGATGTGTGTGCGGCCATCGAACGCGCCATGGCGGGGGAGCCGACAGATCGCCCCGCTTCCGCGGCCGACTTCGCGCATGAGCTGAGAGAGGTAGAACGTCGACACGAACTGAGCGTCGACGAGATGGCACTACCCGGTGAGGAAGGTTCCGCCGAGGGCCCGCCCGAGAACATGACCGCTGCGTCGAGCCGGGGCCGCTCGGAACCGCGACGTAATCAGGTGACCCCGCGGCCGCCGCCCGTCGCTTCGACCCGATTTCATCCCCCGGAGGCGACTCGAGCACGTGTGGAGCGCGGCCGCCTGATGCAGGTCTTACGTGCTGGCCGGAGCCGACGTTTGATCGTCATCCACGCGCCTGCGGGGTTCGGGAAGAGTACCCTGGCCGCGCAGTGGCGAGACGCCCTTGTAGAAGAGAATGTGGCCGTTGCCTGGTTTGCTGTCGATCGTGATGACAACAACGTCGTCTGGTTCCTGGCGCACCTGATCGAGGCGATCCGGCGGGTGCGACCCACCCTCGCAGATGAGCTGGGCCAGATCCTCGAGGAGCGCGGCGATGACGCCGAGCGGTACGTGCTCACGTCCCTGATCAACGAGATTCATGACAGCGGTGAACGCATGGCCGTCGTCATCGATGACTGGCACATGGTGACCGGTGACGTCACCATTGCTGCGATGGGCTTCCTGCTCGACAACTGTTGCCACCACCTCCAGGTCATCGTTACGACCCGATCCCAGGCCGGCCTGCCGCTGAGCCGAATGCGAGTACGCGATGAGCTTGTCGAGATCGACGCCGAGGCGTTGCGGTTCTCTGTCGAAGAATCACGTTCGTTCCTGGTGGATATCGGTGAGCTCACGCTTGCTGACAACGATGTGGCCGATCTCAGGGAATCGACGGAGGGATGGGTGGCGGCATTGCAGCTGGCGTCGCTGTCCCTGCGAGGTCAGGCTGATCCAGTTCGGCTGATCAGCCACATGTCGGGACGCCATCACGCGATCGGGGAGTATCTAGCCGAGAACGTGCTCGATAACCTCGAACCCGAGATGCTCGATTTCCTGCTTGCCACCTGCGTCACCGAACGAACCTGTGGTGCGCTCGCGTCGACCCTCTCGGGGGGCGGTCGTGGGCAGGTACTGCTCGAAGAGGTCGAGAAACGGGACCTCTTCTTACACAGGATCGACGACAACGGGGACTGGTTCCGATATCACCACCTTTTCGCCGAGTTTCTGCGACGACGCCTCGAACGCGATCAGCCGGATCGGGTCGCCGAGCTCCACCAAAGCGCGTCGCGGTGGTTCGCCGAGCACCACCTGCTCAGCGAGGCCGTCGATCACGCGCTGTCTGCGGGCGACCAGGACCGGGCGGTCAGTCTGGTCGAAACTGATGGGATGGATCTGATCGAGCGCTCGCAAATGGCGACACTGCTCGGGTTGACAGCGAAGCTTCCACCACGACTCGTGGTTTCCAGCCCCCGCCTGCAGCTCACCACGGCGTGGGCCAACTTTCTGCTGCGCCGCACCGCACCCACCCAGACAGCACTCGCTCTCGTCGATTCCGCCCTCGACCAGAGCACTCGCAGCGAGACCGACGTCGCCGATCTACGGGCCGAGGCTGCTGTCGTGCGGAGTTCGGTGGAAGTTTCCGCCGACCGGATCGACGGAGTAGACCAACTGGTGTCGGATTGCCTGTCGCGACCGGACAGGTTGCGGCCCTGGGTCGTGTCGGTCGCGGTCAATGTCGCCACCTTCGAAAAGATCTATCGGTTCGACTTTGATGCAGCAGACCGGTTGCAGGACTGGGCATCGCGCTATCCGCGGCGAGCGAACGGACCGTTCGGCGGCGTCATATATGGGTATTGCATCGCGGGGATTGCTGCCAACGAACGGCTCGAGGTGGCGTCGGCCGAGCGGCACTACCGCGAGGCCCTGCAGCTTGGCCGTAGATCGGGTGGCAGCCATTCGAACGATGCGCGCCTAGCTGGTGCCCTCCTCGGTGACCTCTTGTATGAACAGGGCGACCTCGTGGAGGCCGAACGACTGCTCGACGCCAGCTGTGAACTCGGACCCGAAGGTGGGGTGGTGGATTTCATGCTCGCCACGTACGGAACAGGGGCCCGAATCAAGTCTCTGAGAGGCGATCTCGAGTCCGCTGCACGGCTTCTTGACGAAGGCGCCAGTATCGCCGAAATGCTCTCACTTCCACGGCTGAGAGCGCGGATCAGAAATGAGAGGGTGAGGTTGGGGCTGCCGACCACACCCGGCGTCTCCACCCGACCTCTACCGGCAGAAGACCAAATCGGAGGCAACCAGCGAGAGACACCCTGGGTAGACGGAATCCTAGCGATAGCGGCGGAACTCGATGAACAAACCGCAATCTGGCTGATGCTGGACGAACGTACACGTGAGCGGGTCGACCGCGCCTGTGCGGAGGCGGAAGCACTCGCGGAGCGCCTCAGGGATCAGGGACGACCTAGGGCATTTCTTCAGGCGCAACTACTCCTCGCTTCATGTCTGACGGAAGCGGGCCGGATCACCGAAGCCAAGAACATACTCGCACCGGCCGCGGCGAAATGCGCCGAGCTGGGCCTTCTGCGATACCTGCTGGATGGCGGCCCACAGATCGCTCCAGCCCTCGCCGCGCTCCGCGACGACCAACGAAATGACCG
The DNA here is from genome assembly GCF_001894825.1 of Rhodococcus jostii NBRC 16295. Lineage (GTDB taxonomy): Bacteria > Actinomycetota > Actinomycetes > Mycobacteriales > Mycobacteriaceae > Rhodococcus_F > Rhodococcus_F jostii. Next base: position 90,509 of record NZ_BCWY01000001.1, read on the forward strand.
GTGGCAGCCAGAATGGCCACCGATCCCACATCCTTTCCTGGATGAGGTGTTGACTGATTACGGCGACTCCCCATCGTCTGCGGCTGTCCACCGACAATGAATCACTCAAAGCCGCAACCAATTATGTAGCTCGTCGCGAGGGCCCGCTTTGCTCCTGATCCGCGTGCACTCGAAGGGCGTGGGATGCAGTCGCACGCTTTCGGGCAAGTCGAAAAGCAGACGCCGGCATCACAATCGGTAGGTGTGCCGCAGTCAGGAGATGCCTCTCTCGTTCACGCAACCGCGATCCTGATAGCCAACGGTGACGACGCAGTGCTGAGGCGCGTCATCCTTGAATGAAAAGGATGGAGGCGACGCCGAACCCTAAGGTGCAGACGACGCGTCTCAACACGGTCGGACTCACCTGTCGCGCGAGGAGACCGCCGAGCATGCCCCCGACGCACGAGCTGACCAGCAAGATCGCGACATGAGGCAGACTCGCCTGGCCCGACAGCAAATAGACCACCAGGCCAGAGGTCACGACGACGCATGAGAGCAGCGCTTTCAGTCCGTTGAGCCGCTGCAGGTCGTCAGGAATCAAAATTCCCATCACTGCGAGCAGTAGGACACCGAGACCGGCGCCGAAGTACGAACCATACGTTGCTGCGACCATTACTGCGGAACGAGCGCCAAGTCCGACGCGCCCTTCGTCCACGCCCTTCCTGCTGCGCCTGACGGAGACCCAGGCAGCCAAGCGCGGCTGTACCAGCAGCAGAAGGCAGGAACCAGTCACCAAGTACGGCACGGCAACCTTGAACGCCGCGGCGGGGGTGTTGAGTAGGAGGACGGCGCCCAGGACACCCCCGATCACGCTGACCGCCGCGAGAGCGAAGAAGCGACGCCGCTGCCCTCGCAGTTCTCGTCTGTACGCATAAGCGCCACCTGCATACCCCGGAACCAGCCCGAGGGATGAGGTGATATTTGCCGAAATCGGAGGAAGTCCCACTGCGAGAAGTGCGGGGAACGTGATCAGGGTGCCACCACCGGCAGCGGTGTTGATCGCCCCAGCCAGCACGCCGGCGATCGCGACCAGCACCGCATCGTCGAAAGACAAGTAGTTCTCCTGTTCAGAGGGGTGGCGGTGAGTCCACTCGGGACTCTCACCCGGCAACCGAAGCTTCGGTGGCTCAGGGCAGGCCGGCGGGCGATTGCGGTGCGGGTTCGGTGTTCTTCCGGGGAAGTATCCGAGAGCGCCAAGGCACCCAATCCTGTCGACATCAGGACCGCGGCGTGTCGAGCTGATGCCGGCAAGCAGTTGGCGGCTCGCGGCGTCTCGTTGATCGATCAGGAATTCTCCTGGGCCGACACTGCGAACAGACGTCAGCGCTCTTGACTGTTCCTCGACGGGCCCTGATCGGTCACGCGGGAAACGTGAGTTGCCGTCCTCATCCAGGTAACGATGTGCTCTGCCATCCTTGGCCGGGCGAAATCCAAACGTGCTGGCACCACACGTATGCTGAGTCCCGGCCATGGCGCGACGTGAGACGTTCAGCCCTACTCGATACCGAGCATAACCTCAGTGGACTTCACGAGTACCGTTGCCGCTAACCCGACAGCCAAACCGAGTTCCTCGACCGCTTCCTTTGTGATGGACGCCGTCACGATCTGCTCGCCTCCATCGAGGCGCACTTTCACCGTTGCCATCACGCTACCGATCTTGACTTCGGTAATTTTGCCGGCGAGTTGGTTTCGAGTGGACAGGCGCATCATCTACCTCCAGCTTCGACGTGGCGTCAACGCTACGCGCAGGACGCGCGCATGGTCCAGATAGCGGACCGGCGATGTGGTCGGCCTCTGGGTCGGGTTGCCTGTGATGACGCAAACCTTCGTCATCACAGGCAACCTCGATGTACCGGCGCGGTTCGAGCCGGCTGATGAAGAAACGACCACCATCCGGGACTTGGGTGTCTTCTCAGCCGTCGCCGTGAGACTCTGGTCATCGTCTGGATCGCAGAGTGTTTTCGGTTAGTTCCCGCTGGGAAGAGAATGGTCCAGGATCATCGCGTGATCTCCTCTACGTAACCTTTTGCTCGTTACTCACAGAAGTTCACGCGATGACTGCGTCCGATCCGCGAGCATGAAGAAATCGGCGTCGAGCAGGCGCGTGCTCCGACGGACGTAAGCACGCTCCCGATTACGTCAGCGTCCTCCCGTTCTCATCCTGAATTTCGATCGCGGCCATGGGACACACATTGTGTGCCCTCCGCAGATCGCTCAGTGGTGTTGTGGGGTGAGGATCGAGCAGCTTGACCCAGCCTCCGGTGTCCGCGCCGAACACGGTAGGCGCGACTCGTCGGCATCCACCGCTTGCCATGCACCTGTCTGGGTGGACCACCACCGTGACGGATTCATTGCTCACAGCCGGACCGGCCTAGTCTTCCAAGTCCGTGGCGAGTTCGAGTGGCTCGTCCGGAGCGCCGGTTCGCTTCCGGCGCTGAAATCTGGGTAGTGCTTCAGGAGATGCTCGAAGACTACAGCACCTTCCAGCCGCGCGAGCGGTGCGCCCACACAGAAATGAATGCCATGGAAGAATGTGAGGTGTTTGTTGTCCGGGCGGGAAATGTCGAACACGTCTGGATTGTCGAAGTGGCGGGGGTCCCGGTTAGCCGATCCCGGGCTGGGAAGCAGGACAGTTCCTTCCGGGATCACGTGATCGCCGAGTTGGGTTTCTCGAGTGGTCTTCCGGAACAGGAAGTGCAGCGGTGCCTCGTAACGCAGCATCTCCTCGATTGCCGTCGGCAGTTTGCTCGGGTCGGCGGTGAGCTCAGCGCGTGCTTCTGGATGGTCCAGTAGAATGGACAGCCCGTTGCCGATGAGGCTCGTGGTCGTCTCGTTACCAGCTGCAAGCAGGATGGTCAGCTGGGCTAGGAGTTCGACGTCCTGTAGATGGTCACCGTCCGTGGTTTCGGTGTGAACCAGCAGGGAGATCAGATCGTCGGTTGGTTCGGCGCGCCGTTCGTCAGCCAACTCCCTCAGGTAGTCCATGAGTTCGAGTGTCGTCGTGATCGCCTGGTCGCGGGCTTCGCCCACCACGGACGGGTCGAACGTCAGCGCGTACGCCAAGGACCAGGCTCGGAACTGACTGCGCTTCTGCTTGGGGACGCCGAGGATGGCCGCGATCAAGGCGACAGGCACGTCCGCGGCGAAGCCCGGCATGATGTCGATGTCGTCGCCGACGTGGTAGTTCTCCAGGAGTTCAGCAGTGACCTCTTCAACCAGCGGCCGCCAGGCTTGGATCGCCTGCGGGGTGAACGCGTGACGGAAGATAGATCGAATTCGTGTATGTACCGGCGGGTCGGAAAACATGAAGAGCCGCGAATTGTATTCAATGAATCGCCGGTGCTCGCTGTTGTCCGGGTCATGGAAGCTCTGCGGGGATTGCCAGAAGACGTCGCTCGAGAACAGGCCGGGATCGGAGCCGATCTTCCTTACATCTTCGTAGCGGAAGACCGCGTAGGCGTGCATGTCATCAGACCAGTGAATGCCATCGCCGAGCTCTCGCAGCTCTTCATACAGCGGGTACGGATCGGTTACAGATCCGCTGAACAGGGCATGTAGAAGCGCCGACGCGCGAGCACTTTCACTTTCGGTTTCACCCAGCGTTGTAGCGGACATCGAGGGCCTCCATCGTGTAGTCGTGGGCTGAACCCAAAGGATGACCCGCGTATGTGACCCACGCATCACCCTGGCCGGGTAGTCCGATCGACGGATGGAATCTCTGACCCCGTCGGCGCCGAGAGCTAGAGCTCCAGGGCAATGCGCCTAGCTGACGTTCCACGATTGTAGGGAGATCGACTTGTGGTCGAAGGGATACCGCGAGTATGTCGCGCCGGACCGTCAACTGCCTTAGACGAGTGGTGGAGAACCGGCACCACACTGGCGGCGCTACCACGACAAGAGCACGCGGCGAGCAGCTCCTTCGCGAGATGAACACGCCACCGGATGGACAAGGAGGCCACCGGATTCGGCTGGTCCCGGTCCGTGGGTTACCGCAGTGGGTTCTCCGAGGGTGGTGCGCACGTATGCAGCGAGAGGATGGGAATGGAATCGATTACGCGAACGAATGATTCCGCTGTTGCCGCGGAAGGTGCGGACGGTGTCCTGATATGTTCGTTAGAGGACTCGCCCGGACGCTCACGGGCAGGGACGGCTGTTGGCCCCAATCGGCCTGGACACAGCCTGCGGGCGCGGCACAGGCTGCGGAGGGAATGCCGGAACGATCACCCAGAGGGAAACCGACCTATGTGCGCCGTGATTCCGAGAGTATCCATCCCCGATAGGCATCTTGCGATCAGGCAACCACGTTGGTTCGAGACATCTGTTGCCATCGATATTTCATCATTCGCGGAGAGTGTTCTTGTTCAGGTCGCTCCCTGGCCACCGGCTTGGGCTCACCGTCGATCGTAAATTGCTCTCCGCCAATACCATGTTCCACGATCTTGGGATCCCGGAGGGATAGTGAGAGAACCCAACTATTCGAGCTCGATGGCGCCGAGGCGGTCAGTAGATTCCTCACCGCGAACGGAATTGAAGGATCCGAGGTTGGTAAGGTGTGGGAAGTCATCGCCTTGCGCATGCCCCCAGCGTCGTCGCGGCTCGACCACGAGATTTCCTTGGTGACGGCGGGAGTCGAGACTGATGCTCACGGCATTGTCCGCGAACAAGTTGGCCACGCTCGGCGCGGCCGAAGCATCCACGGATCTGCATCATCGCCATTGAGCCTGTAGTGGCCTGGACAATTCACGCCCGGCGCGCCGGCGGCGGAATCGGTGCGGTCGCCCACACATACTGAGACCGACGACTCTTCTACCGCCACTACCGGCGAGTTGAAGCCGGAGCTGAACCCCGCTCCATTGCCCTCGCCGTGTCCATCACGGCGTTGGGGACGACATCGGCAGTAATTCGGCTCACCTGATTGCCGTGGACAACGCATACCACAACGCCCGGCGCCCGCGGTCACCGAGGAAGGAGACAACCGACCTGCCATCCAATGTTGAGGCACTCCCGGCGCTTCGCGTGTACCCAATGGGCTGATCGGCCTTCGAAACTTCGCCCAGCAAGAAGAAGCCAGTGCGGCTGCGCTACTTGTGCGAATGCAATGGCTTGCCTGCCAATGTGAGGTGTACTTCGCCGAGAGCTTCGGCCTGTGTCGGATGTGCGTGAATGAGTGGGGCAACCTCTTCTGCGTAAGCCTCCCAGTTCACTACGAGTTGTGCTTCGCCGACCAAGTCTCCGACGCGTGCGCCGACCATGTGAATCCCTAAGATGGGCCCTGTACGCTCTTCTGAGCCGGATCGGATCACCTTCACGCCCCCGGCCGTCTTCAGGATCTGGCTCTTACCGTTTCCGGCCAGATCGTAGGTGGCGACGCTCACTTCGCCATGGCGATCTCGTGCTTGGCTCTCGGTGAGACCCACAGAAGCCACCTCTGGGTTCGAATAGGTAACACGCGGGATGTTGCTCTCCTCGACGCGATTTGGAGATAGACCGGCCACGTGTTCTGCAGCAAAGATCCCATGCTGAAATCCCCTATGCGCCAGCTGGGGTCCGGAAACAACGTCTCCGACGGCGTACACATCAGCGTGATTCGTGCGGAGATTCTCATCCACGACAACGAAACCGCGATCAAGCGCAACACCCGAGTCCTCGAAACCTGTATCAGTGGTGTTGGGAGCACGACCGACCGCGATCAGCAGTACATCGGCATCGATAGTCTCTCCGGTCTCGAGGTTGACGATCACGCCGGTCTCTGTCTCTTGAACACCCGCGAACTTTGACCCAGTCTTCACGACGATTCCGCGTTTTCGGAACGCTCGCTCGATCTGCCTCGACGACCATTCGTCCTCGCCGGCCAACAGTCGCGGAAGTGCCTCGACAACAGTCACTTGGGCGCCGAAGGATGCCCATATGCTCGCGAACTCGACCCCGATCACTCCGCCGCCGAGCACAACGGCCCGTGCTGGCACCGCCTCGAGGGCGAGAGCCTGATCGCTGGTAAACACTCTCTCGGAGATACCCAAACCGGGCAACATCCGGGGGTAGGAGCCCGTAGCCAAGACAATGGCACGTCCGGTGTATGTTTGCTCGCCGACTACGACTGTCTTGTCTCCGACATAGTGGCCTCGGCCTTCGACATAGTTGATGTCGTGATTCTTGACCAACCCCTGAAGTCCCTTGTAGAGCTTCGAGACGACATCATCCTTGTAGGAGGTAACGGCGGCCATATCGATTCCATCGAAGGTAGCCTTCACGCCAAAAATTTCGCTTTCGCGGGCCGAGTCGGCGACTTCGGCTGCGTGAAGGAGTGCCTTAGTCGGAATGCATCCGCGATGCAGGCATGTTCCTCCTACCTTGTTCTCGTCAATCAAGGTAACGGACATGCCAAGTTGTGCCGCTCGGAATGCGCAGGCGTAACCCCCGGAACCGCCTCCGAGGATCAGCATATCCGTCGAGTTGGTCATGACGTCGCTCCTTGTAAGTATGTTGCGGTCTAGTGTTTTTGAACGTGAAGACCCCGGCTCGGGTGGAAACGGACACGCCCGAGCCGGGGGAGTATTCCCATTGGTGGGGAGATCGCGATAGCTGCTGGTTCAGGCGGATCGGCTGTCGTCTTCGATTAGTGCGACATGTCGACGAATCGGCCACGCCGCCGAGGGACCGTCCTGGAACTCGTAGCCACGATCGGCCTCGCGAAACGGCCAGACATCGGTAACGCCGTCACTGAACTCGACCATCCAGCATGGACGCCCGAGCGAAGGCACAACCGCGACAATGGTGGCCCACCGGGCGTACGCCCAGTGGCTCCGGTAGGTTGTCCGGATGAGTTGCCCGATGCGACTACGTGGGTCTGCTGACGTCAGATCGTCCGGCGATGTACGGGAGTTCATTCTGCTTTCCTTCCAAAAGTCCGTCGTTGCGTCCGCGGCCATGCGGGGATCTCCGATCTGGGTTCGGCTAGCTGAGCGCTATCAGTTGCAGTGGGTCGGACAGCATCGCAGCGATGTCGGAGAGGAACCGCGAACCCTGTTCGCCGTCAACGAGCCGGTGGTCGAAGGACAGGCTCAACGTGGTCACCGAACGCAGCGCAACTTCGCCCTCGAATTCCCAGGGCTGCTTGCGGATCGCGCCGAAGCAGAGGATGGCGGCCTCTCCGGGGTTGAGAATCGGGGTCCCCGCGTCTACGCCGAAAACCCCGACGTTGGTAATGGTGATCGTGCCGCCGGCCAGATCTGCGGGGCTCGTCTTGCCTTCCTTCGCCGTGCGGGTTAGTTCAACGAGCGACTTGGCGAGATCACGCAGGCCGAGGCGATCGGCGTCCTTGATGTTGGGGACCATCAGCCCCCGGGGCGTTGCTGCCGCGATGCCGAGGTTGACGTAGTGTTTGGTGACTATTTCCTGAGCGTGCTCGTCCCAGTAGCTGTTCAGACTCGGGTTGTCGCGTAGCGCGACTACCAGTGCCTTTGCCACCAGCGCCAGAGGGGTGAGTTTGATATCGGCGAACGCTTGACTCGCGCGGAGGTTGCTGAGCAGCTCGACGGTGCGCGTGATGTCGAAGGTGATGAACTCGGTGACATGTGGAGCAGTGAAGGCGCTTCGAACCATTGCATCGGCGGTGTGCCTGCGCACTCCCTTGACCGGTGTCCGGGTCTCCGTCGTCTGGCCCGCTACGGCCGGAAGTGTTGCCGGGCCGGCCTTCGCCATGACACTCGGTGCATCTGTGTGGGCTGCCTCGTAGCCGAGTACGTCTGAGCGGGTGATACGCCCGTCCGGACCGGTGCCCGAGACCGCGGCCAAGTCGATCCCCTTCTGCTTCGCGAGGAAGCGAACCGGAGGTTTTGCCGCAGGTCGCTCCGTGCCACGCTCAACCGATGCGGTTGCCGAGGTTGGGTTGGCAGGCGCGTCCTCCTGGGGACGGCGCTTGCCGCGTCGGCGGCTGGCGGAGGCGCCGCTGACGCCGTACCCAACGAGGACCGGCACCCGCTCTTCCGCCTCGTGGCCTCGGGCTTCCTGGTCCTGCGGATCTGCGCCGGCCGAGGGGGCGAGCTCGGCTGTATTACCGACGGAGATCTCGATGATCGGCGCGCCGACCTCCATCGTCGTACCCTCAACAGCTTTGAGAGCCACGACGGTGCCGGCATAGGGGGACGGCAGTTCGACGCTCGCCTTGGCCGTCTCGACCTCCGCGATAATCTGGTTGAGCTCGATCGTGTCGCCGACTTTGACGAGCCACGAGATCAGCTCGGCTTCAGTGAGACCTTCGCCGAGATCTGGCAGTTGAAAGCTCTCGACAGACATGGATTCGGTCCTTTGGCTCAGGCGGCGATGGCGCGGTCGACGGCGTCGAGGATGCGATCGGGATCGGGGAGGAAATGCTCTTCGAGCTTCGCGGGCGGATACGGGATTGCGAATCCGCCCACCCGCAGGACCGGTGACTGGAGATGATAGAAGCATCGCTCGGAGATCCGGGCCGCGATCTCAGCGCCGATGCCCATGAAGACGGACGCTTCGTGTGTGACGATCAGTCTCCCCGTCTTTCGTACCGACGCTTCGACCGTGTCGAGGTCGAGGGGAGAGATTGACCGAAGATCGATCACCTCGATCGAAGTGCCCTCCGCCGCCGCGATCTTCGCGGCCGCTAATGCGGTGGTCACCAAGGGGCCGTACGCGACGACTGTGGCGTCGCTACCCTCGACGATGGTTCGCGCTTTGTGCAGTGGGAAGGAATCGAGTGATGCGGACTCGTTGGCTTCACTCTTCTCCCAGTACCGGCGCTTTGGTTCGAAGAACAGCACTGGATCGTCGGACGCGATGGCCTGTCGGATCATCAAGTTGGCATCCGCTGCGTTGCTGCACGAGACAACTCGCAGACCAGCGGTATGAGCGAAGTACGCCTCCGGGGATTCGGAATGGTGCTCGATCGCTCCGATTCCGCCGCCGTACGGGACCCGAATTGTGATCGGCATCTTGACGTTGCCGCTCGTCCGGGAATGCAACTTGGCGACCTGCGACACGATCTGGTCGAACGCCGGGTAGACGAAACCATCGAATTGGATTTCACAGACCGGACGGAAACCACGCATGGCCAATCCCACAGCTGTGCCGATGATTCCGGACTCGGCAAGGGGCGTGTCGATGACGCGGTTCTGTCCGAAGTCCTTCTGAAGCCCGTCGGTAACGCGGAAGACCCCGCCAAGCTTTCCGATGTCCAGGCCGAGGAGGACGACTCTTGGATCGTCTTCCATCGCCTTCCTGAGCCCGGAATTGAGCGCCTTGACAATGGGTAGTGTCGTCATCAGTGTTGTCCTTCCAGGCTGGCGAGATAGTCGGCGTAGGCCGAGCGCTCCTCATCGATCAGTGGATGAGGTTCGGCGTAGACATCGTCGAACATGGTCATCGGCAACGGTTCAACAGTTTCGAGGCAACCGCGTCGAAGGTCGACAGCCGTGGAGTCCGCTCGGCGTTTGACCTTCGCGAGGAAGTCGTCGTCGATCAGACCTTCGCGTTCGAGCAGCGCGCGAACTCTATCGATCGGGTCCTTTGCCTTCCACTCGTCGTCGAGGGCTGATGGACGGTACCGGGTCGGATCATCGGAGGTCGTGTGGGGTCCCATCCGGTAGGTGAAGGCCTCGATGAGGGTAGGCCCGCTGCCTTCCTTTGCCCGTGCGAGTGCATGGCGAGTGACGGCGAGTACGGCCAGAACGTCGTTTCCGTCGACGCGAATGCTCGGTATGCCGTATCCACTTCCCCGTTGCGCAATCGTCACATTGCTTTGCAGGGATACAGGTTCCGAGATCGCCCACTGGTTGTTCTGGCAGAAGAACACCACCGGAACGCGGAAACTGGAGGCGAAGCCGAAGGCCTCCGAGATGTCACCCTGGCTCGATGCGCCGTCGCCGAAATAGGTGATGACGGCGCTGTCGTCACCGTCGAAGGTCAATCCCAATGCGTAACCTGTCGCATGCAGTGCCTGGGAACCTACGATGATCTGCGGGGTTGTCATCCGGTGTTCGAAGGGGTTCCACCCAGAATGCGTCGAGCCACGCCAATAACGGAGCATCTGCGTCGGGTCGACACCGCGGCAGTACCCGACACCGTGTTCGCGGTAGCTTGCGAAGACAAAGTCCTGATCGTCTAGTGCGCGCGCCGACCCGATCTGAGCCGCTTCCTGGCCTCTCAGGGGTACCCACAGGCCCAGCTCGCCCTGTCGTTGCAACGCGGTCGCCTCGGCGTCGATACGCCGCACCACAACCAGGTCTTCGTACAGGGATCTCAGGGCATCCGGAGTTACGTCTGCGACCAACTGTGAGAACTCGGGATGCTCTACACGCTCCCCATTCGGGGTGATCAGTTGTACTAATTCGTGGCTGTTAGGCATCGGATCCTCCGACGGGCCTGTCTGTCCCCTGGGTAGCCGTGCCGGATGCCGTTGCCGGCTTGGCGAACAAGTTCACGCTGGGTCCCTTCGTCTGTGATTCCGCCTCGCTTACTCATCTCGGCACGGACAGCGCGCGTGTTTGCCCGGGATCGGAGGTGGGTCGGGTCGTTGCCACCAGCCTGGTCTCTGGCAGCGCTTTGCGGCATCCCCCGGACCGGGTAGTTTCTCGCAGGACAGCTGTCGGCGGCGGCGGAATCCGGCTGCGGTACGACCGTGTGGCGCCGCAGATCGAGTCGCATCACCTCCGACCTCACCTCCGCGCGGTGGTGCACTGCAGCGCTATTGCAAACCGATCGTCAGACGCGTTTGTCAGTGCGCAGTCTCAAGCAAGGGGGTCGATCCACGGACTGGCTCGGTGGTCATGGAACTTGGATAGACCATAGATCTGGAGCTGAAACCGGGTCCCGTCCGCCGTTCGCCAACTCATCGTGGGTACCAGTTGAACGCGGGCAGTTGTTCCTGTTACGTGGCGGCGGGCCGCGACAGGGCTGGGTAAAGCTGGGTCCATGTCCGAAGGTGAACAGTGGAAGTGTCGAATGGGGTGTCTTCCTTCGACTGATCGACGGCTTCCTCGCTTGATGGCAGATCGAACGGCAGAGTCCCGGGCAGGGTGGCAAAGCCGACAACGGCATCGAGCAGAGTCCGATCGGATGAGCCGAATTCTCCTCATCTGCAACAAAGGTCATCACGTTCCCCGCGGCGACGCAGGGACCCGCTGGGTGAGTTTACCTTCGGGTGCAATTAGGCTTCTGATGGCTTCCTGGGACGTGGGAGCACGGTTGAAGTCACCGCCAACCCCTACTGGCGATTCCTTCCTCGGGTCAACGTCGAAGCCAGCGAGAATTCCCTGGTCTGTCGATATCGCTCTGGGATCACAATCATCACGACGGTGGAGCGTCATCCGCGGCACCCCCGGTGGACTCGTCCCCGGCGTTTCTGCGACTCACATGTGATCGGGCGCGCGCTCCGGAGAGAAACAACACGCCCAACGAACTGCGGCGAACCGCAGCCCCTCACGGGGCGGGATACGGCGGTCGTACGACCGTGCGTTCTCCCACCCCGTTCAGCAACCACTCGGCGTAGTACGGGCAGGCGCACGCAGACATGCTCTGCGGCGGATTCGTCCCGATTAGCGTTGTGCGACCTCGACCATCGATCCGATAGTGGTGAGCTTGGTACGCGGTCGCCCAGACTCGATGCCGAGTTGGCGCTCGGCGTTGTCGATGGCCGCCCATCCCCTGGCATCGACCACGTCTGGCTGACGCTCGCTAATGAGTCTGTCCAGATCCGCACGTCCCTTGACGGACCTGGTCAGCTTCTTGGCCGCAACGTCCTCGAGCAGCAGTGCGACGGTGTCCCTGGCACACTTCTTATTAGTGCCGATCACCCCGGAGGGCCCCCGCTTGATCCACCCTGCCGTGTAGACGCCGGTCAGTGGCTCGTCCGTCTGCGGGTCGATGACTCGCCCTCTCTCGTTGGGGATCGTGCCGCGGGCTTCATCAAAGGGGATAGCAGGCACGCGAGCACCGTGATAGCCGATCGAACGCAGCACCAGATTCGTCGAGATAGTCTCCGTCTCGCCAGTCGGGCAGGCCCGAAGTTTCCCCTCGGAATCCTCGATCAGCGCGTTGTGAACGATGCGCAGACCCTCCACCTGCCCCGCGCCGAGCACCTCGGTGGGAGAAGACAAGAACCGAAGGACGATCCGCCTGTTACCGGGATGCCCGGTGCGTTCCGAGAACTCCTGCGCCAGATTGACCTTGAGGATCATCTGGGGGTCCGCATCCGGGTCTTCGATCCGGGCCTGGCTGTGCTCATCCAGTGTGGCCTCGGTGGGGTCGACGATGACGTCGACGCCTTTGAGGTGGGCGAGGGCGAGGAATTCGGGGTTTGTGTAGGCGGCTTGGGCGGGGCCTCGTCGTCCGATGACGACGACCTCGCGGATGTTGCTCTGACGCAGGGCTGTGAGGGCGTGTTCGGCGATGTCGGTGCGGGCGAGGTCGTCCGGGTCGGTGACGAGGATGCGGGCGACGTCGAGGGCGACGTTTCCGTTGCCGACGATGACGGCGCGTTCGCCGGTGAGGTCGAATTGTCGTTCGGCGTAGTCGGGGTGTCCGTTGTACCAGGCGACGAAGTCGGTTGCTGCGTGGCTCCCGGGGAGGTCTTCACCGGGTACGCCGAGACGGCGGTCGCTGGAGGCACCGACGGCGTAGATCACAGCGTGGTGGTGGGCCATCAGTTCGGTGTGGGTGAGGTGGGTGCCGATTTCGACGTTGAGGTGGAATTGAAAGGCGGGGTTGGAAATAGTTTTGGTGAAGATGTCGGTGACGGCTTTGGTGCCGGGGTGGTCGGGGGAGACGCCGGCGCGGACGAGACCCCACGGGGTGGGGAGGCGGTCGAACATTTCGACCTCGACCGTTTTGCCTGCGAGGGTGATGAGGTGTTCGGCGGCGTAGCATGCTGCTGGTCCTGAGCCGACGATGGCGACCCGCCATGGTGTGTCTTGTGCGGGGACGGGTGCGGTTTTGCTGGGCGGTAATGCGGTGAATTCGAGGGGGTATCTGTCGAAGTAGTCGGCGTTGATTGTCTGGTAGCGGCTGTTGGGTTCGGTGAGTGCGTCTTCGGGGAAGATCGCGTCTACGGGGCAGGCCTCGGCGCAGGCGCCGCAGTCGATGCATGAGCCCGGGTCGATGTAGAGCATCTCGGCGGTGGTGAACAATGGGTCGTCCGGGGTCGGCCGAATACAGTCGACCGGGCACACTGCGATGCAGGACGCATCGTTGCAACAGGGCTGGGTAATCACATACGCCATGGGGTCCTCATCGATCGACTGTTCCGGGGCGGCTTCCCTCAGCGGCGCTGGGGATGTGGCAGGTTGGGGGAGTCTGCGGCGGCTATCGAATGTTCGTATGGTGACCACCTGATCGGGTGCCAGTTTGCCGCCATGCTGAGCCGGCACCCCGATTGACCGTGCGTCGTTGTGCAGGTTCGCCATGAACTTTCCGCCCTACAAGGCCGATATCAGTATTCGATTCGCCGATTCACGGATCATCCATCAGGGCAGAAGCATTCAGCTGACATCGACTCTCCGGGTGCGACTACTCGGTGCGCCGCGATGATCTGGTTGTGCGCGGCGGACGATCTTCGTGATGCCCACGATCCGATTCAGTCTCTTGATCACGAACGCTGCGCTGAGGTTGGGAGCGAGATCGAACGTGATCGTCAGTGTTCGACCATCCGGATTACCGACCGAATCTCGAGAGGAAAGTCGCGTGATTTCGAGACCATGACGCCAAAACAGCACGCTGATGCGAGCAATCACTCCAGGGGGGTCGACACATTCGATTGTGATGGATTCCTGAGTCTCAGGGGGCATTCCCTACCTCTTCGTGTGGAGATTCGCTAAGCCAGAGTCACTCATGAGAGCCCTTTGATGGGATGCTCCGATCGGAACCAAGTTGCCACGGCAGGATGGCGGTCCACGCCGTCACGGTGTGACGCCCTCGCTGTCGGCCCCATGCCATGCGGATCTCAGCCGGTTGATTCTTCGATCGAAGTGATCAGAGGCGGGCACAGCAGTCCTCACGTCGAAGGTGGGTTGCGCCGCGTGGGTGATACATCCCCGAGGCGGAAAGTCAGCGTTCTTCGGCAGACCTTCAGTGTGACGGCAGACACAGCGTGATGGCATCACCCGAGTCGGGTAGTTCTCCCGTGGCCTACAGCGAAATCACGATCAGCGTGGCGGCCTAGATGACGGCACCCTGCCACGCAATGAGGGTGACATTGCAAACTGATCGCGGCGCAGCCCGACAGTCAGCCAACCGGACAATGTGTGTCAACGAAAGAACTGAACCGCCACGAAACCATCGAGGCGGTAGGTCCGCGGGCAGATACCATTGGGAGGCGCTACGCCGGGTGCTCAGGCCCCCAGCGATTCATCTACTCGAACGGCACTCGCCGGAACGTGTCGAGATCGCTTTTCCCTGAGCCCACGAATAATTGCGGCGTCGTCGGATTGAGGGTGAATCGACGATGTTGGTGCAGGTTCAGGCTCGAGTCCTTCGTCTGTTCCATCACACGGTTGAATCCCGGCCCTTGACGCCATTCGGCTCCGCGGAACCCTATCGACAAGATCATGGTGAGTCGCGAGCGATGTTCGCGCGCCTTGTATCCCTAGAAGCCGCAGCGCGCTCCAACGCAGATTGAGGGACATCTGATGGGAGGCTCAAGTGCCATCGCAGGTTCCGACATCGATGCACCCAGGCACCCGTCGGCTGTGCCGGTCACACCTCGACCGACGCGATGCCCGGCGTCTCAACCAAGAAGTCGGCCAGCGCGTCGGTCGAGCGGTCCACCACCGCGTGGACACGCGGCGAATGTTTGCCTGGGCTGGGCGCCTTATTGATCACGGCGTCGGCGCCCGGGACCGCCGTACCCGTACGAACGACCGCGACGACGGCGCTGACAAGAGAGCCAATCGCACACTCGGCCCGGTGTACGCCTGCCACTGCGAGTTCTGCCGTCGGTGTACCCGTCCAGTAGTCGGATCCAGATGTCGGTAGGCCCACCATGAGCCGCTCCCCGGAAGTCACACACGAACGTTGGATTCATGCGTGACCCTCCGCGGACGGTCGGATCGTCAAAGGTAAACCGTCAGTCGCCCAGCCGTTCACGCGAGATGGCATCGACGCGAGACACCTCGCGTGAACCGTGGCCGTGCACACTCAACCAGCAGCCTCTGCGAGTAGCCGATCCTGGCAGGCGCGGGCCGTGGCGGCCAGCGCGTCCGTGTCGGTAGCGAGCAATTCGCCACCACGCATGAGCAGGCGCCCGTCTGCGATGACCGTGTCGACATTGGAGGGTTGGGCGGCCAGAACGACCAGCTCGAGTGGATCCTTTCCGGGGGCGAGGTTGAGATCGCTCATCCGGATGAAGATCAGATCTGCTCTCTTGCCGACGCTGATGGACCCGACCAGATGGTCCAGCCCGAGATCGCGGGCACCATCGATGGTGGCCATCTCCATCACGCGGCGGGCCGAAACGATCTTGCTTCCCGTCCGAGCTGCTTCGGTGGCCACCAGCACCCGCATCTGCGAAAACATGTCAGCGTTCGTCGGAAAGGCGGTGGTGTCGATGGACAGGCTCACCGGCACGCCGGCTTCGAGCAGTTCGGTGAGTTGAGGGAAACCCATGCTACGCATCTCGGTGATCGGGCTGAGCGACACTCGGGTTCCGGTTTCGGCCAGGGCCGCGATGTCCTCGGTGCTGGCATGGATCGCATGCACAACCTGCAGATCCGGTCCGAGCAACCCCAGATCCCCGAGACGTGTCAGACCGCAGTTCTTACAACCCTCCTCGCGGAGGCAGCGATCGCAGTGCATCGTCATGGGCAGCCCAAGTTCGCGTGCCGCGGCCCATTCGGTTTCGTACACCTGCGGAGGCGTACGGTAGGGCCCCCGGACCGCAACGCCGATGTTGATCCGCCCATCGGTTCGCTGGGCATCCCAGAAGTCGACAACTCGACGCAGATCTTCGAGATCCATCAACTCGTCTTCCGGACACGAATCCTTGGGACCGTATGAAAATACTCCGCGGAGTCCAGAATCGAGCTGCGCTTGGATGTTGAGATCCGCGTCGGCGCTGCTGCGCACGTTGTGGTCCCAGTTGTGGACCGTGGTGATCCCCGACTTGGTCGCTTCTGCAAGCGCAAGCCGCGCCGACCAATAGAAGTCGGCCAACTCGTATTTTCCGCCCAATGCTCGTTTGACGGTGAAATAGTCCTCACCCGTCTCATCTCGGACGAGGCCGCGAAGCAGACTGTTCCATAGGTGCCAGTGGGTATCGATCAGGCCTGGTAGGACTGTCATCCCACTGGCATCGATAAGCTCTCCGACGATGGGAAGATCGCGCCCTACACCGACGATCTGTCCGTTTCGAATGTGGATGTCGGCGTCGAGCATGTCGCCGAATGCCGGATCCATCGAGACGATGTTGGCGTGCTTGATCGTGAACTCTGGACGCGGTGGAAGTGTCACGGGCTCTGGGGTGAAGGTTGATTCGGTCGTCACGGGCACCTCTCAAAGATTGACGAACAGACTTGCTATAGGGCGGCGACGACGTTGCTGAGCACGCCGATTTGTTCGATCTCGACTGTGACTTGCTGACCCACCTCGAGAAAGCCGAGCCCGGGGGCGGTCTTTCCCCAGGCGACGCCCTGCGGTGTACCGGTGGCAATGATGTCGCCCGGCTCCAAAGTCGTTCCCTGGCTCAAGTCCACGATGAGGCTGACGATGTCGAAGATCATGTTCTTGGTCGTATCATCCTGACGAACCTTGCCGTCCACCGCTGTGGTGATCCGAAGATTCTGCGGATCGACAATGTCCGCCGCCGAAATAATCCATGGACCACATGGTGCGTAGGTATCTGCACCCTTTCCACGGAACCATTGACCGTGGCTCTGCTGAACGTCTCGAGCGGTGACGTCGTTGACGATCGTGTAGCCGAACACGTGGTCGAGTGCGGCAGACGGCGAGATGTTGCGGCCTCCTCGCCCGATGACGATCGCGAGTTCACCCTCGTAGTCGAGCTCGGAGGTGAAGGCTCGGTCATAGACAATGCCACTGTCATGACCGGTGAGTGCCGTGTGAGGCTTACTGAACCAGGTTGGGTACGCCGGGATCGTGAACTCCGTCAACCCCTCTGCCGCAGCACCTTCCTTGACATGCTCCACATAATTCTTCCCGACACAGAAGATGTTCTTCGGTGGGTTCAGAATCGGAGCCAGCAAGGTGACCGAACCCGTCAGCACCGACGAAGCGGCAAGTGCTGTCAATTCTGTTTCAGTCAAAGGACTGTGGATCAATGACAGAACATCGACTGCGTCGGCGCGGCCCGGTAGAACACGAATCGGTGCGTAACCGTCGTCAGTCACCAACGCCGCGGAGGTGCTGTCATTCCACTTGATTGTCGCAAGCTTCACGGAGTCACCAACGCAAACAGTCGAGCGGTGGCGCCATCCAGGCCGCTGAACTTGTAGAACGCGGGATAGATCCTCGCGGACCTGCCGCGGAGGGCGGCGAGGTTGGTGGCGTGTTCGACGAGGTAGATGCCGGCGCCCAGGAGAATCCGGTGGACCACGAATTCCTCGGATGTGAAGTCGTGGTTTCGAGCGCAGTATTCCTCGAAGAAGTCGAACACAACAGCCTTGGGTTTACGCTCGGCCAGCCAGTGCGCCGCGGACTCGTGTAGCCACGGTGATTGTGTGTAGTAGTCCGGGAAGTTTCCCCACATCTCATCGCTCCAGCCGGTGCGGAGAACTGCGACTTCCCCAGCCGCCAGGCCGGGGTTCGCGGCTTCGAGATCGACGTCGGTGACTGCCTCGGTTGCCGCCTTCTGCAGATCGAACAAGGCGACGTGGCCGCAGATGTCAGGAAGTTCGACTTCGCCAGTGTGCTTGCCATCGGCGTAGCAGTGCAGGGGGGTGTCGATGTGGGTGCCGGTATGGACACTCTGGTGAACCGAGCTGACCTGCCAGAATCCGGGTCCTCTTCGGAATGTCTCGATGCCGACCTTGACGTTCGTCGAAGGCGGGCCCACCGTGTCGGCGTCGACCTCGACGCTGAGATCGACCAGTCGGGTGTTCACGATGCTTCTCCTTGTGTTGGTGCGGGTGTGCAAAGGGATGGCTCAAGGATGCGGTCGGTAGCTACACGCCGGTGGCGGGTGCGTATGAGGCGCGATCGACTGCCGTGCGTCGCACGAGTCGTCCTCGGCGAAAGACGAGACGGTCCTCGGTGCCGGACGCCATCGCCGCGCGAAGTGATGGTGCACGAATAGCAACCAGGTCGGCGGGGTAGCCCGGCGCGACGCGCACCTCGGGCAGGCGCATGACGGCACGCCCGCCGCGGCTGACCAGCTCGTAGGCTTCGTCGACGGTGAGATGGCCGGCAATCACCAGGAGCCGTGCGGTGCGCAGCGGGTCCCCACATCCGACCGGGTTGAACGGGTCCCCGTTGTTGTCACTACCGCCCGCGAGAGTGACGCCGGCACGCTTCAGCGCGCGCAGAGCGGTGATGCCACGCGGCTGCGCTGAGACTATTCCCCGTCCCTGAAGGTGCAGATTGCTCTGCGGCATCGTGATGATGTCGATCCCAGCGCCGGCAACCGCACTGCTAGCCTCGATCTGGACGGTCTCGGGGCACATCCCCAGGCTCACACAATGACTGGCGGCAACGGGCTGGTTCAGGTTCTCGCGCCGCTGGGCAGCAAGCTCCGCCAACATGCTTGTTGGGTAGAGGTTCTCATCAAGGTGAAGGTCGACAGGACAATCGAACTCGGCGGCAAGCCCGAGGCAAATTGCAATATGTTCGGTCGGGTCCGGGTCGAGCTCCGGTGCGCCTCCTACGACGTCTACTCCGATTCTCAACGCCTCGCGCACGCGTTCTCGGTTTGCCGAATCGCTTTTCCCGGTCAGTGGATAGGCCAAGGAGCACACTTGGATGTCGATCAGATCTCGGTAGTCATCTCGCAGTCGGACGAGGGCGCGTACGGCCTTCATCTCGATTCCCGGTCCGACATCCGCGTGCGTGCGAATGGCCGTGACTCCGAAGGCTAAGGCGGCCTCTGCCATCTCGGAAGCGCGTAAGTAAATGTCTTTCTCGGTCAGCGTGCGACGGAACTTCGACCATGCGTTGATTGCGCCCATGAGGTCGCCGGAAGAATTCGACACCAGATCGGCACTGTTCGCCTTGTCGAGATGCGTGTGTGCGTCGACCATTGCGGGTAGCAGCACGTACCCCTCGAGGTCGATGACTTCCTCGAGCGCCTCGGAGCTGACGGACCCCACCGGCGCCACGGTTTCGATGTTCCTTCCGCTCAAACGCACATCAGCCGCGGACCCGTCACCAAGGATCGCTCCACGAAGCAGAATCACCACGGCTCACCTCCTCGCCAAGTTAGTCGATGCCAATGGCGGTCAATCGACTGCACGTCACTGGATTGCGTTCCCTTCATAGGGTGAACGCAAGGTCTGGTGGTCGCATCACCCTGTCCGGGTAGTTCGTGCCCGCAACCGATGCCGTACACGTCTCACATCGGCAAACCTGGTGTCACTCCGCCAGGGCCGTTGCGGAAAAGTGCTCCACCGAGCCATGAGGGTGCCGTGGACTCCGCCGTCTGATACCGGTTCGCTCGACCAAAAGGGAGGACGTCGAAGAATTGATATACCTCAGCGTTCTCTGCTCAATATCTGGCAGGCTGGATAACCGTGTTCGGCGAGTCAGTTCGGCGTCACGACACACGCCCGTACGAGAATCCTGTCTATCTTCGCGCCGTACTCCTCGACCAGCACCTCGCCGGCCGCCTCACGACAGTCGGTACTCGCAGCGTGAGTGTCTCCTTCGTAGCCGTCGGTGAGTGCTCACCTGTTCGAGCACTATCGGTTTGTACAGCCCGCCCTGGGGCGACGGGAAGTTGGCGCATAGACTGACAGCTACACCGCGATAGGGTATAGAACTGTAGGGAGAGAACGTATTTCACCCATCCTCTCCGCGGAACAGCTGTAGAACCCCCAATCTTTCTGGAGCAACTGGAGTCTGGGTCGGCCGTTTCACGATCGACAGTCCCATCCCCAGGAAGCCCGACCGGGAGTAGTCCCTCGACCCACTCAGGACTGCGGGCCATGCGCGTGCTCGACCACCCAGGCTGCGATCTGCGTACGCGAGGTGAACCCGAGCTTGGCGAGCACATGCTCTACGTGCCCCTGGGCGGTACGCTGCGAGATCACCAGCCTGTCGGCGATCGCTTTGTTGGTGAGACCCTGTGTGACCAAGTCAGCGACCTGCCGCTCGCGTCGGGTGAGAGTAGTCGCGACGCTGACAAATGGATGATCCGCCGCTTGAGCTCGTTCATCGAGGGCATACGCGACGGCACTCTCGAAACTCAGGCTCTTGCCATTGCGGAACGCCGCGTCGAATGTTCGCCCTGTGAGCACACGACGGGTCTGCCTCTCACATTCCTCATGGTCGACGCGCAAACTCGGGAAGATCGCCATGGGGCGGCCCATGTCCCGCGAAAGTGATTCTGCGGCGCCCATCAACACCGCAGCACGCTCGGCCCGGTGCTCGCCTGTCGCGATCCAGGCCAGAGTCTCCATGCACCATCCCGAACTGATCCGGTCGTCGACAATCCGTGCCAGCCGAAGCGCATCCTCGAGTAGCGTTGCCGCACGGGCGGGGTCACCTCGGTGCCACCTCGCCAGCCCGGCGGCCCACAACGACCATCCGCGGTACACGGACTCGCCGTGGGATTCAGTAATGGAAAGGAGCTTCTCGTGGCAGGCGTCAGCGCGCGCCGCGTCGCCGAGCAGCTCGCTCGCCAACGTGAGCCCGAGTAAAGACCAGACTTGCCACAGGACGTCCGCCTCGGGGCGATACGCATCGAGAGCCGCCTCGAAGCAGACGACGGCGCGGAGAAAGTCACCCCCGAAGAGCGCAAGGTATCCGGCTGCATCTGAGTTGAGCGCGCGCGCCGCGGGGTCGCCCAACTGTTCGGCAAGGTCGCGCCCCTCCTCCGTCAGGACCGCGGCGGCTTCGAGATCGCCCTGTACGGCGGCCAGCATGCTGCCGCCGTACAGGGCTTTGACCCGCAGCGCGGAAGGCGGCCCGTTCGGGCATGCCAGGGTCCGATCTAGCCAGTGTCGGCCCTCGCTGAGCAGGCCACGGCAACGCCAGAACGGATACAGGGCGGCCGCGATACTCAGTCCGACCTCAGCGCCGCCGGGCTCGGTCAGGCAGAATTCCAGCGCCTCCCGCAGGTTCGGCTGCTCTCGCTCCAGGCGTGACATCCACTCCATCTGCCGGGGACTGATCCACTCGGCCTCAGCACGCAGCGCCAGCCGCTCGTACCAGTCCCGGTGCCGCCCCTGGAATGCTTCGCCGGCACCGATCTCACGCAATTTCTCCCAGCCGTAGGCGCGAAGGGTCTCCAGCAGTCGATACCGCACCACCGCGCCCCGCTCCTCACGAATCAGGATCGACTTGTCGACCAGCGAGGCGACCACATCCAACAAGACCTCCGGCGCGAGCTCCCCTCCACAGATAGCCTCGGCGGCATCCAGCTCGAAGCTTCCCGCGAACACTGCCAGTCGGGCCCACATCTCCCGTTCCGGCGCAGTGCACAGCTCATAGCTCCAGTCGACGCACAGCCGCAGCGTCTGCTGCCGTGTTGGCGCGCCGCGGGTGCCCCCGGTCAGCAATGCGTACCGGTCGGTCAGCCGCTGGAGGATCTGCGCAGCGGACATGGCCCGTAGCCGCGCCGCCGCCAACTCGATCGGAAGGGGCAGACCGTCCAACCGGTGACAGATCCCGGCGACGGCGATGCGATTGGTCTCAGTGAGACCGAACCCCGGCACAGCAGTGCACGCCCGTTCGGTGAACAGAGTTACTGCGTCATACCCCGGGAGTCCGTGCAGGGATGACGGCTTCCCCGGATCCGGGCACGCCAGGGGCGGTACCCGCAATGCAGCTTCGCCACCGATGTCGAGCGCCTCGCGACTTGTCGCCAAGATCCGCAGGTCAGGGCAGGTCGTCAGTAACTCCTCGGCCAGCGCCGCGACAGCGGCCACCACATGCTCGCAGTTGTCCAGCACCAGCAGTAGCCGCCGATCGATGAGAAAATCCGTCAGCAACTCGAAAGCGCGAAGGGCTGACTGCTCTCGAAGCCCTAACCCGGCAGCGACTGTGTCGGCCACCAGCGCGGCATCCTGCAACTCGCCCAGCTCTACCAACCACACCCCGTCGTCGAACGTGCGGCGCGCATCCGCGGCGACCCGCAATGCGAGCCGAGTCTTGCCCACACCGCCGATCCCGGTCAGCGTCACCAATCGGGAGACAGCCAACAATCGCCTCGCCTCGGTCACCTCGCGGCGGCGGCCGACGAAACTGTTCAGCTCCAAAGGCAGGTTTCCCATCCTGCCCCGATGGGGTGGCATGGAACCGTCGCTCTCTTCTCTGACGACCAGTTCAACTACCGTACCCTGGGCGAGCAGACCGTAGTCCGCGTATGAGGTCCATGCTCTCGGTGCATATAACGACAGAGGTGTTCGACCGTTCACCCGCAGGGCCGATCGGATCTCGCCTGGCCGAATTGCCGGATCAAGCACGACGATGCCTGCGCTTTCCGCAATGATTTCCGGTCAGCCAGTGGACCCTGCCGGTGTCGACGACAACGTCGCCGGCGCCGAGACGGCGAAGTCGCCCTCTTCAGCAGGGTCGTGCGCAATAGCGACGGCGGCACGTCTGTGTCGCGTGACATGGGGAGTTTCTCCGGTGATGCTGTGCCGAGGTATCTGAAGCGACTGGGGACATCTGTCGTAGCGGTGGGTCGCGTCGGTGCGTCGGCGATCTAGCGCTCGTTTCGGCACTAGCAGCCCTGCACCGGGCAGTGGCCTTCCCTCCACGCACACAGCTGGTTAACCCTAAGGTGCAGATCCCGATCTGGAAGCGGCAGCATTTCGCCGACGGTGCGGCCGGACGGATCGGGCTGTCGCCGCTCGAGCATCGTTCACCCAGGTTGCTGGCGCCTCGTCCGAATATGGTCGACGGCTAGAGCAGACCAAGCTCCCGTGCTCGCAGGACTGCCTGCCTCCGGCTCGAGACTGCGAGTTTGCCGTAGATGCTCTTCAGATGGGCCTTGACGGTGTTCACCGAAACGAACAGTTCCGCGGCTATCTCCGGCGAAGTCAGAAGGCTGGGTAGGTAGCGCAGAACAGTCACTTCCCTGTCGGTGAGTGAACCTCGATCGCCGCTCGGCGACTTAGTGTTCCCGTCGGCGAATGCATCTCCGAGCATCGCGATGAGTTCTCCAAGGAAGCGGGGATGCATGGTTGGTTGTCGCGCGTGCTCAGACAGTAGGGCTTGTCCGCGATGACCGAGTTGCACGTATGCGTAACAAATTCGTTCGGGTTCGCTCAGATCGAGAGCTGTCTCCGTCAGCCGTGACGCATCTTCGGAGCGCCCGTTCTCTCGATGAATTGCCGCGGCCATCAGTAGCGCCTGTACTCGCTCATCTGTGAAGCCTTCGGAGATTCCATTGACGGCAGGATCCAGTGTCTCCAACGCGCCGGCAGGATCAGATTCGGCGAGCCGAAGCTGCGCCTTGGCTACCAGCAGATGGGTCGGCCAGGGCTCTGGATTCGTAAGTTCAGTGAGCAGAACTCTGGCGCGGTCGGTCTCGCCGATTGCTGCAAGTAAGCGGATTGTTTCACCGCGGACATACTCCGAGAAGAGGTACTTGCCGGTCATCGCCTCCAGTGATTCCGCAGCTCCGCCGAGCGCGACGATTGCGCCTACGGTGTCTCCGCGCAGTGACAGGACCATCCCCTGTGTGAACCGGATTGACGTTTGCAGAGCAGACTCGCTGGTCCGCACTGCGTCCTCGGCTAGGTCGAGGTACTTGTCGGCCTCATCAAGCTCGTTCCAGACGTAATGGCAATATCCCAGCGCGTGCCACGCCAGCGCCATCGCCTCGGTGTTGGTCCAGCCGCGGCGCTCGGCCAGCCTGGCTGCTTGTTGCGCGAGGCTGGCGGCTTCGCCGAGTCTGTACTGCGCTGCCAGCACCGCAGTCAGTTCGCTCAAGCAACAGAGTTCGAGGTAATCGCGACCGGTCCGACGTGCGAGCGTCAGGCCCTCGCGAAGGCGCCGCTCGGCGACTTCTCTACTGCCCGACCAATATTCGGTCGCTCCGAGATGGAGAAGCGCCGCAGCGCGCACGTCATCGCTGACGAGAACCCGAGGGGCTGACCCGGGCGAACCCAGCAGCACCGAACTAGCGGCGCGCGCTTCCACGACGTCCCCCCGCAACCGCGCACGATCGAGATGGAACATCGCGATCGCGATGTCTAACTGCGGGCGCTGCTCGGCCGATGCAAAACCAGACATTTCTTCAGCGAGCTGGGCATCACGATCGGCATGGGTGACATCGTCGAGGGCGAGCCTGGTCACTGCCCTGATGGCAGCGAGCACCGGGTCGCTGTCCACTTTCTCGTTCGGAATCCGCCCGAGCATGGCGCGCAGGTTCGAATATTCGCCATCCAGAAACAGCGGCAACCATGCTTTGGTCAGCGTGTCGCTGGCCAAAGCCCAGTCGCGGGACTCCACTGCATGGTGAAATGCCTCGAGCGGAACGCCGTTCTCGGCGAACCAGGCGCTCGCTGTTCGGTGTAACCGCGGAAGCAATTCCGGATCCCCCTGCTCCAGCTTGCGCCTCAGGAGTTCCCCGAAGAGAGAGTGGTAGCGGTACCAGAACCGTTCGGGGCCTAGTGCGATGGTGAACACGTTGCCTCGCTCCATCTGGGCGAGCATGGCTGCTCCGTCACTGCGGCCAGTCAAAGCGTTCGCCAAGCCTCCCGTCATCCGCTCGCACACCGACGTACGCAGTAAAAAGTCCCGAGTTTCGGCGGATTGCTTCTCGAATACCTCGGCAATGAGGTAGTCGGCCACGGTTCCCTCGTCACCCACGAAGTGGGCGACGAAGCCTGCGGGGTCGGACACATTCGCCATGGAGAGCGCAGCCAGCCGAAGACCGGCGGGCCAGCCCTCGGCACGCACGTGAAGTTTGTTCATGTCTGATGCCGACAGCCTGAGGCCGACATCTTCCAGCAGCGCTGATGCTTCTCGCTCGGTAAATCCCAAATCGTTTGCTCGGATCTCGGTGAGCTCACGCGCCACTCTCATCCGAGCAAGCGATAACGGAGGAAGGAATCGCCCGGCCAGCACTATTCGCAACTGGCGAGGCGCGAACTGCAGCAGGAAGTCGAGTTGTTCGACCAAAGGTTGATTGGTCAGTTCGTGAACATCATCGAGAACCACGATCACTGGTGATGGCAGTTCGGCCAGCGCATTGACGAGCAACGCCACAAACGATCCGAGCTCGGAACTCGTGGTGATCGGAGGTAGTAGGGTGTCGAGCCCGTTGTCGAAACGCGCTGAAGTTGCGGTGTGCAAGGCTTGGAGCAGGTTGCTCCAAAACCGAATGGGGTCATTGTCGCCGGTGTCTAGTGATATCCAGGCGACCGGACCAGGTAATTCCACCTCGGACAGCCACGAGCTCATCAGCAGCGTCTTACCCCAGCCCGCCGGAGCGACTATTGCCGTCACTCGTTCTTCGATCGCAAGCGTGAGCAGCTGAACCAACCGAGGTCGGTATATCAGGCGGCCGGGAACGCGCGGTGGACCGATCTTGGTCGAGACCAGCGGCGCGGCCAGCGGGCCTTCGTGTGGGTGAGGGGGAGGCGCAGTTGTCACCTTGTGCACCGCACATGTGCGGGCGTGCATTCGCGGCAGTCACCTGGGCGCAGAGCGCTAGACCTCAGGTTCAATTCACCAACTCCAACGACGTAATTGCGACCAGTCCTTGTGGCCCCGGGCGATCCCCTCGCAGCTCACAATACGCCGATCCAGCCAATGGTCGGCCTAGGATTTCAGACAATAACCGAGGCGGAATGCGAGAGTCTCTGCGCGATTCGCTGCAGTCCAATACGGGATTGGCAGCACTCAGACCTCATCCGTAAAGCCCAGAAGTGGGCCACGGATGAGGTCTGAATTGCGCTGTACCGTTGCAACCGTGGGTCGTCTATGGACACGGCTGCGCCGGGTAGGGTGGCCCTCCGTCCGTGCCCGTTGGGTGTTGTCGGTCCGGCGCATGGGCGAACTGAAATCCCACTTCGGAAGGGTGGGCTGGCGAACTCGCTCATCCCGATCGACACTCCAGCACCCGCAGGACCGGACTGAACGGCGAACAGAGGGTCGGTATCGCGCTACATACAATCCCGTGGGCCGGCGACGGTACCGGTCAGGTGCTGGGTCCTAGGCGCGCGAGTGCTGAGCTCGCGGCCGGGCTACTCGGCAAGCAGTATCCCAGCCGCGAGAGGGCGGTTAGCCCGCCGGATCGATGTTGTGGTTCAAATGAAACAGGTTGGTCGGGTCGTACTGGCGCTTGAGTTCCCGCAGCCGACCGACATTCGGGCCGTAGGCGTCGCGGGTCAACGCACCGTCATCCTCTGACAGGTAGTTCACGTAGCTCGCTTCCAGCATGTAAGGCCGAAGAGCGTCGAAGACCTCCCGCGTCCAAGCGATGTTGACTTCGGACTCGGCCGGGTCCCACCACTGTGCCTGGATGAGCACGCTGTACCCGTGCTGACGGTGAGGGTAGGCAGTCGCGGTCGGATCGACGCGTGCGGCCGCGCCGCGCACCGGTTCGATCAGCATCAAAGTCAGCGGTGAGGGCACTGTCGCGTATGCGTCGACCATGATCTTCGCGACCTCAGGAGAAAGCTCCCGCAGGAAGGCGGACTTCCAGTAGTTTTGTGCCCCGCGCGGGAACGAAGGGTCGAAGAGGGTGTTGATGCCCGGGTACGCCATCTTCTTGACATCGTCGAGGACCGGCGAGCCGTACTCTCGGATCGGAGCCACCTCCAACTCCGCGTCATCAAGGTTGTCACCGCTGTGGCAGAGGACGAGGGCGGCGAGTTTGACGCCGTCTTGGTCGTGCATGAGACCGAATTGCAGTGCGAGCTCATCGGGCGCCGGCTCGATGAAGCGGCCGTAGGCGTCGAAGACTGCGGCGGCGTCGTCGTATGGGTGCAGGATCATGCCGCCGACGATGTCGGTCACGGGGTAGGCCCGGTACTTCAGCGATGTCACAACACCAAAGTTGGCGCCGGCGCCGCGCAGAGCCCAGAGCAGGTCGGGATTTGTGTCCTCATTGACAATGAGGACGTCGCCCTCCGCTGTGACCAGCTCGGCGCCGATAAGGTTGTCGCTCGCCAGACCGTAACGCCCCTGCAGCCACCCCAGGCCGCCGCCGAGCGTGAGACCTGCGATGCCCGTGGTCGACACCACGCCACCCGGGGTGGCCATGCCGTGCACAGACGATGCGCGGTTGATCTGGCCCCAGTTCACCCCTGGCTGGGCCGTAATCGTCATCGCTGCCGGATCGACGGAGACACCCTTCATCGGGTTGACGTCGATCATCAGGCCGCCTTCTGTCACAGCCCTGCCTGCAACGTTGTGTCCGCAGCCGCGCACGGAGATCTCCAGGCCGAGATCGCGTCCCAGATTCACTGCGTCGCGCACGTCGGCGGTGGTGACGCAGCAGGCGATCACGGCGGGTCGCTTGTCGATCATGCCGTTGTGCAACGACCGCGCTGCGTCGTAGCCCTCATCTCCAGGGAAGAGGAACTTGCCGTTGAAGGATTTCTGGATCTCTTCAGGGATCTGGATAAGTTCGGTGGTCGTCATGCTGATCAGCCTCTGAATCTTTCATGGTTGTAGATGGGCACAGATTGGGCATATTCAGTTGGGGCACCGGTATGTATGCCGGCGAGTCAATAGCTGACGGCAGCTGATTCGGTGGTGGGGTCGACTGAACGATCGAGGGCCTTGGCCACGGCCTCCGCTTGATCGGTGGCCTGTAAAACCGCGGCGGCACGGGATTGCTCATGGAGCGGGAGCAAGTGCGCGAGGTTCGGAACGTATGTCGAGTTGGTGAGTTCGACGTCGATGATGGTCAGGTTCATCTCCATCGTGTCGACGAAGATCTTGTTCAGGTACGGGCGAAGGAAATCCCAGTCCTCTTTGGGGGTGCCTGGCCCATAGCCACCGCCGAAGCTTGCGACCACCGTGATCGGACGATCCTGGATTGGCGACGCGACACCGTCGGGAGTCATGATCCGATCCGGCACCATCAGATGATCAATCCACGCTTTGATTGTCGACGGAACCGAGTAGTTGTACATCGGCATCGAGACGAGGTAAGCATCCGCTGCGAGAAACTCCTCGATGAGTTCATCCTGGATCTTGAGAGCTCGGCGTTGGTCGGAACTGCGCTCGGCAGACGAAATCATACTCGCTGCAACAGCATCGATGAGATGTGGGGGCGGGGCTGTTGCGAGATCGCGATAGGTTACGTGTGCGGTGGGTAGCGCATCGTCGAAGGCATGGCGAAAGATCGCCGCCACGTCGCGGGAGTGTGAGCCTTGATCTCGAACCGAAGAATCGATGTGGAGTAGTCGGGTCATATCGTGGATTCCTGATCTCATTTACTGTGGCGGGATAGGTGGTGTACCCATCACAAAAGGTCGCCGAGTAGTTGTTCCAAACTCGCCAGATTGTGTCCGCTGGAGAACTTGTCGATGTAGGGCATCGACGCCTTCATGCCTCGTGCCAACGGTTCGTAGCGGGGATCTTCGGCGAGCGGGTTCAGCCAGAACACTTGGTGTGCAGTGAGCGCCAGTCTCTCCATTTGATGCTCCAGAGCCGCTGGGTCGCCGACCTCCAGTCCATCTGAGCAAACGACCACCGTCGCGTTGCGGATGGCCGATCTCGAGATCGAGTCGGTCAGCAGCAAATGGACTGATTCGCCGATGCGAGTGCCGCCGTCCCAGTCAGGGACGACGCTCGCCGCGGCGCACAGCATGGCCGAAGGATCGCCGCCCCTCAGCGTCGAGGTCAGATTCGTCACCGACGTGCCGAAGGCCCAGGCAAGAGCATCTCGACACGCGCGATGGACGACATGGGCGAACAGCAGCATGGCACGGGAAAAATTCGTCATCGAGCCGGAGACGTCCAGCAGAAAGACGATTCTCCGCGGGCGTTGTCTGCGGCGGCGGTGACACAACGTGACGGGTTCACCCCCGGTGGCCAGTGCCAACCGAACTGTGCGACGAGTGTCCACCGGTCCGGACGGCGCACGGCAGTAACGACGCTCCCGTCGCCGAGGCAACGCCGACAGCATGCTCGCCATCAGTCGTGCGAGCTGATCGAGCTCTGCGCTGCTGCAAGTCCCGAAACTTTTGTGGCGCAATAACTCGATGGCGTTTGCGGTGAGTTCTTGGCTTCCGGTGGACATTTCCGCGCCGCTATCGTCATGATTGGCGGCCGGGGTGGCGCCGGTCAGCAACTGATCTCGGCTATCGGATCCATCCTGATCGGCGGGCACCTCACGGCCGGCAAAGAAGCTCTGGAACACCTCGTCGTACAGGGTGATCCGATCCGGCCGCGAGACCAAACTGATTCGGCCGGCCCAGTACAGATCCGATGCCCCCAGAATCGCCGCTGACTCACAGAACGTGAGCATTCGGGACGGGTCGACCGGCACACCATGCTCACGCAGGGCATGCCCGAAGGTGACAAGCTGTGGCACTAAGTCATTCATGGACGAGCTCGTCCATCAACGCGTCGAGACGGCGGAGATCGTCGCGGTTCTTCGCAACAGCGCCCAGGGTTACCCTGCCCAGCTCCGCGTTCTGTCGCAGCGACTGCACACCCACGGCACGCAGCGCACGCGTCCAGTCGATGGACTCCGCAGCACCCGGCGGCTTCAACAAGTCCAAGGACCGCATTCTCGCTGTCGTCTCCGCGACCGACCGGGCGAGTTCCCCCGCAGCGTCGGGGACGTGCATTGAGATGATGGCAACCTCCCGCTCTACGTCGGGATAGTCAATCCAGTGATAGAGACACCGGCGAGTGAGAGCATCATGCAGTTCCCGGGTCCGATTCGACGTGATCACCACAATCGGTGGGTCCGGAGCGGACACCCGTCCGATCTCGGGCACCGTCACAGCGAAGTCAGAGAGGAACTCCAGCAGGAACGCCTCGAATTCATCGTCAGCCCGATCGAGTTCATCGATCAGCAGCACTGCGCGAGACCCCAGCCGAAGGGCTCGGAGCAGCGAACGTTCCAGCAGAAACTCTGGCGTATACAGGCCGCGATAGCCTTCCCCGCCGTCGGACATCGATCGGGCGGCCAATAGCTGACGAGGAAAGTCCCAATCGTAGAGGGCCTGTGAGGACTCGATGCCTTCGTAGCACTGGAGCCGGATCAGCTCGGCGTCGCACATCTGCGTCAGCGCTTCTGCCAGCATGGTCTTGCCCACCCCGGGCTCACCCTCCAGCAGCAGCGGCCGGCCGAGCTGCAGCGCAACCAGGATCGCGGTCGCCAAGCCACGGTCGGCCAGATAGCCGGTGTCGGTCAGCGCCCGCTCGGTATCGGCCACCGTCGACAGCTGCCTCCTTCGAGGCGCGGGTCGATCCACAGGATGGAGAAGTGCGCTTCCGTTGAAGGGCGCGGTGCCGCTATCGATCACGTTTCGGTCACCACCTCGGGCTGCTTGTCCCTGAGCAAGTCGCGCAGGTAGCTCGGTGTGACTGGAGTGCGGTCGATACTCACACCGAAGGGGCTGAGGGCATCGGCCACCGCGTTGATGATCGCCGCAGGTACGACGATCGTGCCGCCCTCGCCCATACCTTTGACTCCGCTGGTCGTGACCGCTGAAGGGGTTTCGATGTGGTGGATTTCGATGTTGGGGACATCCATCGAGGTCGGGTAGAGATAGTCCATCAAGCTGCCAGAGAGGAACTGGCCGTCGTCGTCATAGACCATTTCCTCGAGCAGTGCCATGCCCAGGCCTTGCGCCAGTCCGCCGCAGACCTGACCGTCGACGATCATCGGGTTCAGGACGACCCCGCAGTCCTCCACCGCGAGTAGGCGTTCGATCTTGACGATGCCGGTTTCGACGTCCACCTCCACGACCACGACCGTGCACCCGTTCGAGTACGTCTCGGGCGGGTCGTACGAGCGGGTCGCTGTCAATACGGTCTCGGCCTCCGGACGGGCGTATCCCGCGAAGTAGCCGAAGCCGGTCACCGCACTGAGGGGGACGGCCACTTGAGGGGCGCCCTTGACGGAGGCAATCCCGTTGTAGATCTCGATGTCGTCCGGACTGGCTTCGAGGATGGTTCCGGCGAGCTTCTGCAGCTTGCCCTTGATTTCGATGGCGGCCCGGGTGAGTGCCCCCGTGGCGATGACCGCACTTCGGCTCGCCCACGTTCCCATTCCCCATTGGGCTTGATCGGTATCACCGAAGCGAACTCGAACATCTTCGAGTCGGACGCCGAGCTCATCGGCGACGACCTGTGCGAACGTTGTTTCGTGGCCTTGGCCATGTGAGTGCATTCCGGTGGTCACCGTGACGGAGCCATCGGGTTCGACGACGACGCTGGCCTGATCCTGGGATGCAACCGGGACACCGATCGCGGCGGCTAGATCAGTGCCCGGCGCGGAGGGTTCGACGATCGCGCTGAACCCGATCCCGATGTAGCGTCCCTGTTTGCGCAGGTCCAGCTGGCGGCTGCGGAACTCCTCGTATCCGATTTCCTTCTGCGCCAGTTCGATCGATTCGCGGTAGCTACCGCCGTCGTAATTCTGGCCGAATGCCGTTCGGTAGGGCTCGGATGGGATGACGTTGCGCAGGCGCAGTGCGACGGGATCGATCTGCATGGCCCGTGCGATGTCATCGACGAGGGTTTCGCGGACTGTTTGTCCGACTGCCAGGCCGGTGCCCCGGATTGCGCCCGAAGGGCATTTGTTGGTGAGGGCCCCGTCTGCGACGTAGTTGACATTCTGAACGTCATAGACGCCGGTCATACATTTTCCGGCTGGAATCGAGTTCACCAACGACGTGTTCGGGTAGGTCGTGTATGCACCCCCGTCAGCCACCCACGTGCCACGGAAGCCGACGAATTCGCCGTCCTCCTTCACCGCGATGTCCATGGTGCAGGCGACTTCGCGGGCGTGGTTGGACGCAGCCAGATTTTCGAAGCGGTCTTCGACCCACTTCACGGGTCGGCCGATCTTGCGGCTCGCCGCGGGGATCGCGATGTCTTCGGGGTACATGCTGGCTTTCAGCCCGAAGCCGCCGCCCACGTCGGGGGAAATGAGTCGAAAGCGGCCTTCCGGAATCTTCAGGAGCGGCGCGACAGCCGTCCGAATGATGTACGGCATCTGGCTCGAACACCACATCGTGAGGCGATCGGATGCCGGGTCGTAGTCGGCCATCACCGCGCGGTTCTCCAGGGGTGCGCCGCCGAGGCGGCCGGTGTGGAAGTTCTTGGTGAACACGCGATACGCGCCTCCGAATGCAGCGTCGATGTCGCCGTACGTTTCTTCGACCCTGCCTGCGCTGTTGCTTTCGAGTTCCGCGTGCAGTCGGGGTGCGTCCTCGCTCAACGCATACGTGGCGTCCAACACCGTCGGGAGTGGATCGTAGTCCACCTCGACCAGCTCGGCGCCGTCCTCGGCCAGGTAGCGCGACTCGGCGATCACGATGGCGACGGCTTCGCCCAGGTATCGGACGTTGTCGACAGCCAGCGCTGGTTGGGAGACCGGCTTCCCTTCGGGACGCGGAATGACGGCTGTGATGGGTAGGATCTCGTCGGCAAAGTCCGCGGCGGTGTAGACCGCGAGTACGCCGGGCACCTCCAGTGCCGCATCGGTATCGATCGAGAGAATCGTAGCGTGTGGCAGCGGGCTGCGAACGAACGCCGCGTGCAGCAGACCGGGAAGCGAAATGTCATCGATGTACTTGCCGCGGCCGGTAAGGAAGCGGGGGTCCTCCACCCGCTTGACACGGGCGCCGACATAGCGGCTCGGGCGACCGGTCTCGACGGCGCTCACTCGGAAACCTCATTGCGCACAGCGCAGGTCGCCGCCGCGTCGCCGCACCGGCGGGCCGCATTCTGGACCGAGTTGACGATGCCCTGATAACCCGTGCACCGGCACACGTTGCCCGAGATGTAGTCACGGATCACACCCTCCGACGGATCGGGGTCCTCCTCCAGAAGCGCCTGTGTCGTCAGGAGCATTGCCGGAGTGCAGAATCCGCACTGCAGACCGTGCTCGTCCCGGAAGGCCTCCTGAATCGGATGCAACTGCGCTCCATCGGCCATGCCTTCCACGGTTTCGATCTCGGCACCGTCCACCTGAACGGCGAACGTGATGCACGAGCGCACCAACTGACCGTCGATCCGCACCGTGCACGCGCCGCAGACACCGTGCTCACAACCGACGTGTGTGCCGGTCAGATCGAGTTCGTGTCGAATGAAGTCACTGAGCAATGTGCGTGGCTCGGCGATACCGCTGCGCTTGACTCCGTTGACGGTGACCCGCACCGCAACATCGCCGTCATAGACCTTGATTGCCATTGTCTATCCTTCCTGGAGGCCGGCGGCCTGACGAATGGATCGGGCTACGAGTGCGGCGGTGACTTCTTTGCGGTACTCACCCGAGGCATGGGCGTCGGGCACCGGATCGATTCCGTCCGCCGCAGCGGCCGCCGCAGCACGGATACCCTGCGGGTCGTCGAGGCGCCGACCCATCAGCTCCGATTCGGCTGTTCGGGCGCGCAGGGGCCGATCGGCGACACCCATGAGCGCGATCCGGGCCTGCCGGACGGCGCCGTCCTCGTCGAGGTCAGCGACGAACGCCGTCCCCACCAATGCGAAGTCCCCGTGCCGCCGACCGACCTCCTCGAAGGACCACACCCGACGAACATTTCTCGGCGGCTGCGGAATTCTGATCTCGGTGAGCACTTCGTCCTCGGCAATCGATGTCGTCAAGAAGGTGACGAAGAAATCATCCGCGTCGATGAGACGGTCACCGCCCGAGCCGGTCACCACGACCTGACCATCGAGAGCAAGCAAGATCGCGGGCAGTTCAGCCGCCGGATCGGCATGCGCGATGCTGCCACCGACCGTGCCCCGGTTGCGGATGGCGCCGTGCCCGACATGGACGAGCGCTGCCGAGATGATCGGAGCCGCAGCGGTGATCTCCGCAGATGTGAGCATATTCTGGTGTCGTGACGTGGCGCCGATGGTCACCGCACCGTTCACCTCGAATCGCTGCAACTCCGGGATCCGGCACACATCCACCAGCACACTCGGACGTGCGAGACGCATGTTCATCGTCGGAATCAGACTCTGGCCGCCGGCGATGATCTTCGCTTCGTCACCATGCTCGACGAGCAGTCCCACAGCTTCGGCGACGGTCTCGGGCACGTAGTAGGCGAACGGCGCTGGTTTCACTTCAAGCCTCTTATCATCGACATCATTTGCTCGGTCGTGTCACAGGTCGAGGACGAGCTGAGGGGACAACGCTCGCGATACGCACACCATCATGGAGGTGTTGGCGGTTCGCTCCGCTTCACTGAGCAGTAGGTCTCGATGCTCCGGTAGGCCTCCGAGAACCTTTGTCTCGCAGGTGCCACATATGCCTTCGCGACAGCCGAAGGACACCGCGATCGACGCGTCCTCCATTGCTTCGAGGATGGACTGATCGGGGCCGACCACGATCGTGGTTCCAGTCTTCTCGAGCACTACCTCGAATGATGTCGAGTCAGGAGCAACGACGGGAATGTCGGCGCGAAACCGTTCGACATGTAGTGATCCCGCCGGCCAGTCCTGACATGCGTTCTCAACTGCGGCGATGAGCGGTTCCGGACCGCAACAGTAGATGGTGACGTCGGGTCGAGGCTGCCCGATCTCAGCTTGAAGATCGATAATTCCCAGCTCGTCTTGTGGGACAACGCTGACGTGCTCGCCGAGGGCAGCAAGCTCGTCTACGAACGCCATCGTGGTGCGGCTGCGGCCGCCGTAGACCAGTCGCCACCGGGCTTCGCGGGTCTGCAGTTGCGCAATCATCGCGCGCAGCGGAGTGATTCCGATCCCGCCGGCAATCAGCAGGTATTCCTCGGCCTCTACCAGCGGGAAGTTGTTCCGCGGGCCGCGCACGGTGAGCACGTCCCCAACCCGAACGTTGTCGTGCATCCAGATCGAGCCGCCGCGGCTGCGCGGGTCACGCTGAACCGCGATCTGCCAGGTGTGCGCGTTGGTGGGGTCGCCACACAGCGAGTATTGCCGAACCATGTCCGGGCCGGCCTGGACATCGAGGTGGGCGCCGGGCTCCCACGGACCCAACGGACACCCGTCGAGGCTGACGAAGCCGATCGATACGACTCCTTCGGATCGCCAGATCAGTTCGCGTACCCGAACCTGACGAAACTCGGCGGCGGTGTCGACGTGGACGTCATCCTGCCGGGCTTCATTCATTGAGTTGATCACTACGACCTCCGTGCGCCCTGCTGTTAGCTGTTGTTCGTTGTGGTTCGGTCCGCCGACCGCGCGTCTGTGCCCTGTGAGATCGGGCTCGATGAGCAGCCCTACGAAATGAAGTCTCGTGCCGGATGCGCGCGGGGGAAGGCGCGAAGGAACCGAAGGTAACGTCCCAGTACCAGATCCGATTTCGTCAGCATCTCGGGCCGAAAGCGCATCTTGTTCATGATCGGTACGTCGTCGGCGAGCAGGTTGTTCTGGAACTCCTTCGACCACACGTTGTACTCGTCCGCCGCTGCCATCTCCTCCGGGGTGTCACCCTTGAGGGTGCCAATCACGGAGTAGGAGTCATACTGACCGAATTTGGTTGGCGTGCATGGATTGAGGACGAACCGACGCCGGCCGTTGATCTCGCTTTCCTCGCGGTAGACGTTCGTGCCGACGATGGAAACCTTGAAGTCGAGTCGCATGCCGTCAGCGGTGGTTCCACGGAAGGGGTACGTAAAGCCCCATTGATCCCACTCAACGGAGTCGACTGGGTTCGGATCGTCCATCGTGACTCCGTGCACCACCTGGATGTGGTTGAAGTCCGCTGTGTTGCACATGAATTCCCATGGATCGCAATATGTCACGGCCATGACGTCAAGGACTCGGGACGGGTGAAAGACGAGGTCTTCCTCCGGGACGCTGAAAGAGGGCACTTCGTACGTCGGCTCTTCTCCGTTGAATGCCCAGATCAGACCGTATTTTTCTCGAGTCGGAAACTTGAACACACGCGCGTTGCGTGGGATTGCGTCACCACTGCCGGTCTTGGTGCAGACGCCCTCGCCGTTGAACTGCCAATGGTGAAATGCGCACCGGAGGTCCGCGCCCACCACGTCGCCGTCGCTGAGGTCTGCACCCATGTGCGGGCAGTACGCGCTGGTGACCGAGGCGGTCCCGTCTTCGGCTCGGAAGATCACAATGCGGCCACCCAGGAAGTCCTTACCGATCACCTTGCCGGCGTCGACTTCGGTCGACGCCGCGACCGCGTGCCATACCTGGGTGTAGAGGCCGTCCTCACCTTCGCGCGGTACAATTCCCTTGTAGGCGGTTCGCTCCGCTACCGATGTCATGGTGGTCCCTTTCGTTCAGATTGATCGCCGATCATGCGACTGCACTTTGTTCTCTGCTTCTAAGAAGCTCTGCTGCAAGCGTGGCGTGTGAGCCCGCTTACGACATCACCCTGACCGGGTAGTCTCGGCCCCCAGAAGGGTCCTCACTCCGGTAAAGCCAGCTCAGGTGTAACTCGCGCTGCACGTCGCCTTCGTGGGAACTCGAGACACGGAGACCCCGCCCGACGGCTTTACAGGCAACCCGCCATCGCCAGCCCGTACTGCCTGCACGGAACTGCACGCTCTACCGTCCGCGCGATCGCTTCGGTCACCAGCCTTGGATGCTCGAACTGGATCATGTGGCCAGCACCTGCAACACGAACAAACTCAGCCCTAGGCATTGCGGCGGCGATTTCCTCGGAGTTTCGAATCGGCGTCACCATGTCCGTCTCCCCGCACACCACGACCGAGGGGACTGTTCCGAGGAGCGGCAACGCTGCGGTTTCGTCGTGTGCTTCCAGCGACTCCAGAAAGGCCCTGATCGTGTCGATGGACGTTGATCCGAACATCGCCACCGATGGGTCCAGGCCGATCCGAAAACCTCCGATGCGGCGCTGCGCTGCCACGGTTACGGCCGTGGCCGCAGCGACCTTCGCGACGTTGGCAGCTCTCGGTGCGATTCCTATTCCGAGCCGAAGCGCCGCTAGGACGGGTCCATTAACCTGAGGAAAGAGACCGGACCGCCGTAGTCCTTCCGCGGCGGTAGCGATGAGAGCTGCACCGATAACTCGGGTGCCGATCATGTGCGGAAACTGTTCAGCATGGGAGAGCACCGTCATGCCGCCCATACTGTGTCCGACCAAGACGATTGGTCCACTCGGCGCCACTGTGGTTATCACCGACTGGAGATCACGTCCGAGTTGCGAGATCGTGCAGCTGGCTGGATCAGCTCGTCCCGACCGGCCGTGCCCTCTCTGGTCATATGCAACAAGTCGAACCGTGTTGCCCCACAGTCTTTCCAGTCGGCTGAGTTGTGGCCCCCAAGCGGCCATCCGCAGGCAGTATCCGTGAGCGAAGACTACGGTCAGCGGAGCGTCCGGGGGTCCTATCTCCCTCACGACCAACGAAACTCCATCGTCCGTGGTGATAGTGTTCTCTCGTATGCGACCTGCGTGCTTCACAATGTCTGTCGGTCCAATCTGCGGCTCGTAAGGATTCATGATGAACGCCGCCATAGCTGGTCAAGAGGATTCATGAGGTCAAGCCTCATTGAATTGCGATCCTTGCCAAATCAACTGAGGGCAAGCCACCCGCGAAGTGGGCCGATCTCTCGGGATCCGAGACTGGCCGCGTCGAGGCAGGGCGCGCTCATACCTGTCAACAGGCATTCGATTCGAGGTCGATTGATCGACTACCCTGCGAAGGCGTCAATCTCGCCGAACGAACGAGATAAAATGCTTCTTCAGCGCTTCCGGACTCATTGGATCGAAATCTTTACGAACCAGTAGGAGTCGGGCAACTCCGATGCTCAGTACGATCAGCCCCACCACGGTGGCAGCCCATTTCGCCTGGACAGGGATGATCGATCTGAGATCGAGGGGTGCAACGTCTGTGCTGGCAAAATTGGTGGCGGTGACCGGTGCCGGCCCCGCCGGGTTCGGCGCGGTCTCGCCGCCGCCGCCGGCAACAGGCGCTACCTCCGGTGTTGCAGAGACCTTCTGGGGATCGCCAGGACCGGCGAGAACCGTTTGCTGCAACCGCGCCGCGAACTGTTCGATCATCCGCGATCCGATTTCCGTCATCGCGCCTCGGCCGAACTGCGCCACCTTCCCTGAGATCGCCAGGTCCGTGGTGACCGTACACCGAGTACCGCCGGCGTCGCTCCCCAACAATTGCATGGTGATGAGTGCGTCCGCGCTGCCCTTGCCTGTCGTGTCCTTTGCCCGCGCCTTCAACACCGCTCGGTAGACAATCGGATCGAGTTCAGTGAACGAGGCCTGTCCCTTGAACTGCGTCAGGATGGGACCGATCTTGAGCTTGACGACACCCGTAAACGAGTCTCCGTCCACCCCGGTCAGAACGGCGCCCGGCATACAAGGGGCGATCAGTTCGACGTCGGTGAGGGCTGCCCACGCTTCTCCGATGGGGACGCCAAGGGCGAACTCGTTTTCCAGCTTCACGGTGAAGGCCTTTCTCGATTTCTGCGGTGAGTCCACTGTGAATCCGGCCACGGCATAGCACATCACCCTGACCGGGTAGCTACATGTCTGGCGATACCGGCGTACACCTGACTTGGGGCTGACGAGCGATCACAGCGCACACAAAGTCGACCCCGGCGGGAGCGAAACGTGATTCGACCGGACA
The DNA here is from genome assembly GCF_001894825.1 of Rhodococcus jostii NBRC 16295. Classification (GTDB taxonomy): domain Bacteria; phylum Actinomycetota; class Actinomycetes; order Mycobacteriales; family Mycobacteriaceae; genus Rhodococcus_F; species Rhodococcus_F jostii. The sequence goes on from NZ_BCWY01000001.1 coordinate 129,385, forward strand.
AGGAGGCCTCACCAGGTCGGCGATCATCGGTGGATCGGGGAATCGATAGCGCTGAGCCTTTCCCCCGACCCGCCGCACTCGAGCGCGATGATCTCGGCAGCAATCGCGACTGCGGTCTCCTCCGCCGTCCGTCCGCCGAGATCGAGCCCAATCGGTGACGACATCCGGAAGAGTTGCTCTGCCGTAAGTCCTTCGTCACACAAGCGCTGTATCCGGTCTTCGTGGGTACGTCGACTGCCCATCACACCCACATACTTGGCGGGCGAGGTAAGAGCGACCTTCAGTAACGGCACGTCAAACTTCGGGTCATGCGTGAGCACACAGATGACAGTGCGGTCGTCGACCGTGGTCTCCGTCATGTATTGGTGCGGCCAACGCACAACGACATCGTCAGCCTCGGGGAACCGCTTTCTTGTGGCGAATACAGGGCGCGCATCGCAGACGGTCACGTGATAGCCCAGAAACTTACCGATCCTCGCCACCGCCCCAGCGAAGTCGATCGCGCCGAACACGAGCATTCGAGGGGGAGGAACGAAAGACTCTACAAATATTTCGATGTCCTCGCGGACATTGCCATCCACGCAGTCAATCCGAACGGCTCCCGTCTTACCTTGACGGAGCATCCCTCCGATGTGGGGAAGGGCGGCCGCGTCCAGGCTCTGGTTGCCTAACGAACCATAGATCCCGTCGGATTCGGTCACCAGGTGCCGACCTATTCGGTCATCCCCGCGAAGCAGCGTCGTTACTGATATCGGTCGATTGCACCGGATCGCATCAATGATGTGCGGGAGCTCAGGGAAAGGATTTGAATCAGCTGGTTGGACAAGAACATCGAGGGTTCCGCCACATGTCAGTCCCACGCCGAAAGCTTCGTCATCACTGACGCCGTATCGCTGGATGGCGGCTTCGCCCGAGTCCATGACTTCGTGAGCGAGGTCGTACAGTGCGCCTTCGACGCATCCGCCGGACACGCTGCCGGCGACCTCGCCAAGTTCATTGACTGCCATGGTTGCGCCGGGTTGCTTCGGGGCTGAATTCCAGGTTTGCACAACGGTAGCGATGGCAAAGCGAAGGTCACGCTCTTGCCATTCGGCCATCGTGTCTACGATGTCGCGAACTGGCTTCTCCTTCTGCTAGGCGCAGGTGCCCGAGGGAAGCGGCGCCTCGCGTCGACATTGATCACTCTCCATGCTGTGGTCACTGTGCCCCCACCGCATCATCCAAAGCGGGTAGTTTTCGGGAGCTCCAGGTTGGTATCCCCTCGGGATGGGTGTCGTTGGCTTTAGCCGGGGTGCTGAGTCTGCTGCGAGCCGCTGAGAATGCGGTCCGCCCCACAGCGCTTTCTGCGTAGCAGACGGTTGACCAGGCAAGATCCTTTCCGGCCTCGCCGTAGCGGTCACACTTCCCGACGGCGACTGCCTCACCGGCATCGCGATTCGCGCGAGTAACCCGCCGTGTTCGGACGGGTCTGACCTGACCCCATACATCCACGCTGGGAGGGGTAAAGTCGTCGGTGGCTTCGGCGCGACCAGCGGCCAGTCCACTGTCCGCACGAGTTCGAGACTCCCCTCGACAACGAGAATCTCGCCCTGGGAGTGCAGCGCAGAGGAGAAGGTTAACGAACACTTCCCGGGCGGTCAGGCGACGGCGAACACCTGGCAGGGCGAGTTCCCCTGGCAGAACCTCGAACTGGATGGCTTCGAGGGAACCTCGCCCGTCGGGGCCTCCCCACCCAACGGCTACGGGCTCTACGACATCACCGGCAACGTGCGGGAATGGACCTCCGACTGGTTTGCCGCCCGCCACCCGGACGACGCGCAGCACGCCTGCTGCGTCCCGAGCAATCCGCGCACAACGAGCCGGGCGGGTTCCTTCGGCGACCCCAACCAGCCCGGCTCGCAGATCCCGCGGAGGGTGGTCAAGAGTGGCTCGCACCTCTGTGCCCCCAACTAGACCGCCGCACTGATCGTCGGCGGCCACACCTTCGGCAAGGTCCACGGCGCGGCGGATCCCGAACCGCACGTGGGACCCGAGCCCGAGGGCGCCCGCTCGAGCAGACTCGCAGGGCAACGAGACGGTGACATACGGAAAGCCAGGTGACCGCAACGACGCCATGCGGTGCGGACGGTGTATGGACCGTGGGCAAGGCCGGCGGCTTCAAGGGCGGCCCCGGACAGATCCAGACCCAGCCCGGGCTGTCACGCGGGTAAGGCGACAGTGCTCCTCTGACACGAATGCCCCGCACCGATACCGATGTGGGGTTCTTTCGTGGCGGCGTGAGCACCTGGCGGCAGGTCAGATGGTGTGCCCTGTGAAACATCAGTACCATGACCAGCGATAACGCAAGTAGGGGCGGGGTCGTTTCACTCAAAGAGGTGATCACCATGGGTTCCGCTGGAATCGACTCCAATCTGGCGTTCACGGCGTTTCTGCACTGGCTGCACGTCATGTTCGGCCTGAACCTCGGTGTCTGACAGCCGCAAATCGTCGACCCCCGGCAGGCACCTCCGGTCAACGTGCGCCGGGGGGTCCGATTCCGCTTTGCTACTCGATGTGGCGACCGGCGATAGAATCGGTGGTGAGGTTGTCGCGATGGTGGAGCCGAGGTGATCGATTGGATGAGCTCTTGGGGCGCCTGATCGGCCCCCGGCCCCAGCTGGACTACGCCCCGGCGAAGAGGGGGTCGATCGCTGTAAGCCGGTTTCCCTCGTCCTGCGCGCTCACGTTGGCGGACAATGGATCTTGACACAATCGCGAGGCTTCACTCTTGTAAAGGAGCACCGATGACTAGCACCGCCGTCGACGCCGTAGCGGCCCTCCAGGTGACCGAGTACTGGGTGGTGGAAGTGGACCGGCACGACGGGACGTGTCGCACATTCGGACCGTTCACCGCGGACGCGGCCTGGGCAAGAATGGAACACCGGACCGCGCCCACCAGGTTCGCCGCCGTCGTAGGGAAACGATGAGCATCAAGGTCAGTGTGGCATTGAGTTTGCTTGCGGTGGAGAAGGCTTCGTGCATGGGCCGGAGTCGGCTGTCTGCCATGTGAGGTGTCCGGTGTTCGTGTCCGGATGGTGCCGAGCAGACGATAGGCACCCCGACCGACAGGCCACGGTGGTGTGTGCTGCTCTCGGCGGGGTTGGATCCGCGTGTATGCCACTCTCCGTGGCAGGGTCAGGGGCGATGTTGCAAGGTGTGGGGGACAGTGCTGTGTGCGCGGAGCCAGGTTTCGATCGTCGGGTCGATCCACTTGAGGATGGTGAGGAGTTCGTCGTGGAGGGCGGCGATGTCTTTGCCGGTGTCTCCGACGGTGGGGCCGTGGATGGGTTCGTGGTGGGCGATTCGGTTGCGCAGGGTGTTGAGGTGATCGAGCCGGGTGTACACATCACCGCGCCGGCGCGGCGTCTGGTGGGGGTAGGCGTGCCGCAGGGCCGGTGTCCACAGGGTTGCCTCGTAGGACTTCGAGTGTAGGAAGCGCCAGAATCCGAACATCAACTCGGCAACGACGCGACCTTCGGTTTCTTGCCGCCGTCCGCGTGTTGCGCGGGTGCGGGCTTTGGTGACGTCGTCTGCCGACCGTGTGGACAGGACGGGGTGCCGGTACCAGGGGGCGGTCGAGTTCTGCCTGACCGCCCACTGTTGGAGTTGGCGGTGGCAGGCGTTGCGGAGGATGACTTCGAAGTAGCTGAAGTCCGCGAAGAGTGCGGCGCTGATCTGGGTGTTCCATTCGTACAGGTCCAGGGCGCGATCGATGTTTCCGCCCGCAGCGCGCAGGTAGGGAGCCAGCCGTTCGCTGGTCAGCCCGTTTTGCAGGCTGGTGACAAGGTCGGTCGGGCGGTTGGTCATCTCACTCCGGGTCGTGTACGGTTGATCGCGAAGACCCCGGATCGGCCTCTGCACTTCGTGCATGTCACCGGGGTTTTGTACGTTCAGGGTTTCTACGGTGGGTTCAGGTGGGGGCCTGCGGATGCTCCTCGGCGCCCGGGGGCTGCGGCGCTGAGAAAGCCTCGTCGGCGCGCGGCGCCGATCCAGTCGCGGATGGTTGCTTCCGGCCGGTCGAACCGCTTCGACAGTCGGCGGGTGAGTCCGGTGCCGCGGGTGGCTTCGTCGAGATAGGCGCGGGCCACTTCCCGTAGGTGGTCGTCGCTCAGCGTCGGGCGTCCGCGCGGACGTACTCGGACCGAAGTGGCGGTGGTCAGTGCGCGTTGCTCGCTCTCGGTGAGCTCGGCGACTGGTTTGTTGGGGCCCATGATTGTCTTGACGCCGTCCTCGCGCCACGACATGTCCGCGAGGCGAGCTTCGGTGCGGGCGATGATGGCGCCCAAGGGGATGCGGCGCAACAGGTCGCTGGTGATCAGCGGCCTCGGCCCCTGATCCTCGTCTTCATCGTCGAACGGGATCCCGAAGTCGTCGTCCTCGTCCTCGTGAGTGTCGGTGTCATGCTGGTCATCGGGGTGGAGGTAGTTGCCGAAACCGTCGTCGCAGCCCCAGTAGTCGCGGAAGAGTTCGAGCTCGGCGACTTCGAGCCCGTGACCGCGGTCGATGAGGACTGCGTACACGGTGACCGGAAGGTCGCGGCTGACGTAGACGATGTCGGTGACGTATCCCGGCCCGCGCGGCTTCTCCTTGACGTAGATCCCGAGTTGATCTGTGCGCAGGTCGTCATTTTCGAACTCGTCGAATCCGAAATTGACGAAGGAGCCCTTCATCAGGTCCAGGAGCTGCCGTGGCCGGCTCCGGTCGTAGGACAGGTCCCGAACTTTGGTGTCGTCGGCTCCCGAATGCTTTGGCGTTTTAGGGTTATCAGGATTCCGAGGGGCACTCTGATTGGGCGGGGTGGGCACACTTAAACATTAATGCATCGTGTTCGCTGAGAGGACTGAAAAACCGTCTGACTATCTCGGCGCCGTTTCTCGGTAGGTCTGTCGATGAGGCCCGTGACCACCTCCTCGGAACCTGCGGTCATTCGTGCTCTTTCCGGGCGGAATCATGTCGGATCCGACGGAGACCGTTCGATGCTGTTGAGCGCATCGAGTACCTCGTCGACGCTCGTGGTCGGGATTCGGAAGTGTTCGCCCTCCGACGCCCGGAGGCGGTCCCGCACGTAGGCGAGCATGGTGAGTTCGCGTTCGAGGTCTGCTGCGGTTCGGTCGCTCACGACCCAATCCTGCCCCCGTGCGGGACAGTGGTCAGAATCGTGCCTCGGATGTCTTCGTCGGAGGCGGCTGGCGGTACGGCATCTCCAGTTCACCCCATCCGCTAGGGGACATGCCGTCATCGCAGGTCAATACGCCGAATGGCGAAACCCTTCTGAGTGCGAGCGGATCGGGTTCCACCTCTGCGTGTTTCGGTATGCTCGTACCGTCGGCGGCAACGCTGACAGCGCGCGGGAGCGAGTTACTGGTTTGGTCACCGGTTTGCTTCTCCGCGGTAGAGCCACCCTCCGGGGTTGGGGATACACCACGCTGGAAGAAGCTGCCCGACACAGACAGCGAACACCGGCACAGATCGTGGACTTCCACGGCGTCCAAGCTCCGACCGTGCGGCGAGTGCTGATCCGCTACCTGGAAGAGCGCCAACCCGGACTCGAATGCGCGTCACCGCGTGCCGTCGACAACGCCTCGCCGACGGTGTTCCACCGGTCCGGGTCGGTAATCAGTGTCTGCACGGCGGTGTAACCGACGGCCGGCAACCGCGACTGCGCCCTGTGTTTGTTGACCGAGCGGACCTTGCGCTGACGTGAACTCAGGCCTCCGAGCGTGGCAGGCCGTCAATTGGGACATTAATGCCTGCCACGCTTCGTTCCATCTGGGGTGTGTTCGACGCAGGGGGAGGGGGTCTGGTGGCGTACAACGTGAGCCCGGATGCACCGGCGACCCGGTTGGATCCGGAGGTCGGCACCAGCATTACGCCCGCGTCAAAGCCCCGCCGGCTACCGTTCCGCCGACGCGTACAAAGACCGCGCACAGGAGCGTGACTCGGCACGGGAGCTCGACCGGATGGTCGAGGACGCCGAATTCACCCGCGCCCGCAAAGACCTGGAGTGGGCGTTCCCGCGAGCGACCGTGCCCGAGGTGTCTGACCGTAAACGCCGGGACTTGCCGATCCCGGATTCGATTCGCCGTAGCGGATCCGTCCTTCCGGGCGGAATTGCTCGAGCCGATTGTGATGGGCGTGAGGCCTGCCGCCCCTTGAGGGGCACCGGATTGATCAGGGGGCCTTGGCCGATCTCGATCCAGTACTCGTAGAAGGCCCTGACCACTGCGTTTGGAGTGGCGAATCGTACGGATAGCGTAATTGTCGTCCAGGTAGCGCTTGCGGGTGATCGGGTTGATCGTCCCAGCGGTGGCAAGGGATTTTGTCCGCGGTGATCGTCTCGTTCTCAGATTCGCCTGCAACCACAGCACCAGATCTCGGCACTCAGCAGGTGTCGCCTTGTCCCAGTCAACGTCGACAGCTCTCAACCATCTCCACCAGCGCAATAGTGCGTAGGCGTAGCTGCGCACCGATGCCTGGCTGTTGCCCTGTGCAACGAAATCAGTCAGGTAGCGACGGATCCGGCTCGACGGGGGTCCCACCATCGTCCAGGACGTCCCATGCGACGACCCCGGCCGCTCGCTCGACCCGACCCCATCTAGGAAGTCTTATCACCCCAATGTCACGCTCAACCTCATCAAACAAGCCCGACCACCCCTCTCCATCTCGACATAGGTGATTTGTATACCGGCCGGGCTCGGTCTCCGACAGGACTTTGATGGCGTGTCCGATGGTTAGTCCGGTCAATAGGCCCGGCACCCGGTTCGAGTCCTGGGTGCACTGAACCGAGGCTCCGATCTCGACCACGCGTTCACGGTCGACGTCCTGGACGAGTTCACCCGCACCGGCTGGCTCGGCGGCCGCACCGGGATCGGGCACGGCCAGATCGCCACCACACTCGCCTCAGACCCTGATGGTGCGCCGGTGGTCGATTGGCGGGAGATCGTCGCCGCACGCCGCACTGAAGCCCTGGAAACCCTGCTCTCACTCCCGGCATGACCCTGCAGATCGCTGCGGGGATGGTGCCGCTGGTGGTCCGGACGCCGACCGGTGGGAGTTCTCGCACTTGCACTTCGACGGCAGCCTCGGCCGCACAGCACCCTCGGCCTGCCTGCACGACGTCGATGACGTGGGAACTGGTGGCGAGGGACAGATAGGGTTACGGCCGCCGTACATGCACCGAGCCCGCCGATCACAGGTACTGCTGCCCGTCAGCTGAGCATCGGACCGGGTACACGCGCGTTCTGCGTCATCACTCAACGTCGCCTTCAACCATTTCGTCAACTGTCGGCGCAGCGTCATCCGGTGACGATTGCCTCTGCGACGATGCATTCGCCAGACTCGGAGCGCTCTGCCCAGAGCGGCCCTTTCAAGGACCGAGGTGTCGAACCCGCTGGCTGCCTATGCGGCCTTGCCGAATGTGGCCAGGTCGTATCCGCTGGCTGCGAGTGCTGCCGCTCCGATCGCTCCGCCGTCGAACCTGGCCCGCAACAACGCACTACGTCCAATCTCTGAGGATGAAGTAGCAACGTCCAACCAAGCATCCGAGAGACTTAGCCGCTTCCTGTTGGCTCTTCTTTGCCAGCGCGTCCTGCCGGGGTCATCGGGAAGTGCCTCAGCCGCGGTCACAGAGATCTGTTGAACAGTGCCGTCGTCAGCGAATGCAACGGCACCTGAAAGCCGAAGGGTCTTGTTGTACTCGCGAGCAACTCCTTGGGCGTTGCTATTCGGTCCGTCGATCGATTCCGCCGACTCGATTGTGCTGATGTCAACCTCGGTGTCGACATGGAATCGGGCCGTCCACGCTCCACCCTCACGGCCGGCAGCGTCGGCGAAAACCCATCCTTCCCGTTGCTCGCTTACCCCGACGATCGCAGCTTCGGATGTCGTCAGCGGGAGCGCGGCTTCTTCCGGGTCGACGCGATAGGTGAGAGCGGACAACTGGAGACTCATGCAGAGGGCGTCCATGTCGATGTTTTCGGTTTTCGCGGTGATGGCCAATTGATCGAGCGGGGCGTGCTCCGCTGCGAGATGGGAGTCCAGGGTCGAGAGTGACACGGCAAAGAAGACTCGATCTGCCAAGTCCTTCGCCTGCAGTTCTGCGGCGAGCGCGGTATGGAAGGGGATTGGACACTGGCTCTGGTCGACTGCTCTAGGTCCGAAGTCGGAGTGGTTGTTGCTGACGAACCACACCCGTTCGTCGGGATTGCTCTCGGCGATCGACAGCAGGGTGAACCAGATGAGTGTGTCGCGGTAGCCGTCTTTGGTGTCTCCGGTGTACGGGGGCCTGCTCTCGGACGCTCGTCGCGCTATCTCCATGTGGCTGATTTCGGGAGTTGTGAAAACCTCAACGCCGGAGTCGACGAGCCGGTCGTGCAGGTGTTCCTCGTAACCTTCAATCTGTGTAGTGATGCGTTGCTTCCAGTCGTCGTGACAGTCTGCAAGGCCGAGCTTCCACCATTCCAGCGCACTGAACTTCTGGCTGATCTTGACGAGATCCCGCACGACGACGTTGATGGCCTCCATCGCGACGACCTCGGGCACGATGAAGCTCAATCCCCACCATTCGGCATTCTCGGCCAACGACCGCCACGCTGTGCTCTGCAGGTGCGGATCGGCGGTGATGATGTTGGTGTCGACGACGACGATAGTCACCGTTCAATACTGGCTGACAGGGCTGGCGGCTATCCGACCGAGGTATCCATTACCTCGGTCGGGGCCCGGTCCGTGACTCAGGCACCGACGGACCAACCCCGGTACCGACTTCGCTCGATACCTCTAGCGCTACCGGCCACTGAGGAAAGGTGTTGGTGATGCGACGACGGGAACGTTGTAGCCGTTCTCGTCGAGGAGACGCGCGGTGGCGTTGAGGTCTTCGGCAAGCTTGGTGGGCGTGGTCTGCGGCCCGATACGGACAGCGAGGATCGGAAGCGAGGGGACGGTCTCGGTTGCTGCGAGGAGAGTGGCATCGTGATCGGTGGGGTCTCCGCTGACGAGTTCGACATACTCGACGGCGCGCGAACCGTAGGCACTTGGCCGTGAGTGTCGCGTGTCAGATGGCGGATTCATGACGGCGATTCGGATCTCGTCCTCACTTTCGGAACCCTCGTGTTTTTGCCAGCACAGCTGTCGGAGTGCAACGTTGAGCGCGTATTGGTGCGCGGTTTGCTCATCCATCGAGCCGTCATGGTGCTTCATGACGGCCCGGATGATCTCTTCGAGGGCCCGGCCGCTCGGGGTCTCCAGCGGGGCCGTGAAGTTGGGCTGGAACTTCTTGTAGTCCACCTCGTGCCATCGTAGAAACGGGCTGCCTACCGAAAGCGCCTCCGGGATTGTTTCCTCGGAGCGGCTACGGATACGCCAGATCGAATGCTCCTGCAGGCAGATCGCGTATCCCTGGTCGCGTCCGTAATCCTTCCAGTGCTCGAGTTTGTCGCCATACATCGAGCCGGAGGCGAAGAACAGATCGGGTGACTCGATTTCGTTGCCGAGCCGAGCGATGAGGTGGTCGACTTCGTCGCGGGGTACTTCGTCAACGAGTTTGGGTGAGCTGCGATAGTGCTGCCAGGTGCTGCGCATCTCGTCGAGGGCGTACGTAACTTCGGTCGGGTCGTCCAAGCCGGTCCGGGCGGTCGCCCGCAAGCAGTGGTTCTCCACGATTCCACGTAGGCCGGCGCGGCTGGTGTAGTGCCAAACGCCACCGCTCTCGAAGCCATTGATGACTGACCAATTGTGTGTGTTCATCGGTGCTCCCTACTACGTCGTCACTGCTTAATCGTTCGCAACCCACTCATGTGCCGGTGGGCATGGCCAGCCAGCGAGTGTCCGTCCACAACGGCGGCCGACAGTTCGCGTCGGTCGCTTGCGGATACTCAGAAGAAGTTCTGTGGCCTCAGTCGCCTTTGGTTGCCCATCAGTCCGATGGAGGCATTGAAGGCAACAACTGCGGACCTCTTCCACCTCCCCGATCCACCCCATGCAGAGGCATTGGAACGCAGCAGCGACCAGTGTCCGTTTCGCTGGAACCCCGCGGATGTTGGGGCTTGCCGTTCCGGTGCCCGGCACGGGTGGGTGGTGCCTTTCGTGTTCGGAGGGCTTTGATTCCGGGGTGTCTTCTGAGTGGTGTGTGTCTCGACAGTGATTGTTGTGGACTGTGTGTCGGATTAGTCATGTCGTCGGGGTGAGTGATGTTTTCGGTGTTCCCAATTGATGCGGGTCGGAGGGGTTGACCACCTTTCCGTTCCGGTGAGTTGCGGCTGCGGCTGCGGCTGGGGGTGTGGAGTTGTGATGTCTGTTGGCGTTGCGGTTGTCGCGACCGTGACGAGTGGGGATGGTTCGGCTGCCCTCTGCTGATGGGGTGTTCTCGGCGGATGGGGTGTGTACGTCGAGGTGTGTGAGGGTGAGGCGTGGGATCGCTGACTGGCTGGTCGCGGACCGTACCGATGTGGCTGCGGGCATGGTCGAATAGGTCATGTTGTTCCGCCAGCTCGAGTACTTTGTCGCGCTCGCTCGTGAGCGTCATTTTGCCCGCGCCGCGAGTGCCTGCTATGTGTCCCAGCCGGCGCTGTCCGAAGCGATCCGCAAGCTCGAACACGAATTGCAGGTCCCGCTGGTCCGACGCGGGCAGAAGTTCGAAGGTCTCACCCCCGAAGGCGAGCGGCTCGTGCTGTGGGCGCGGCGCATCCTGGCTGATCGCGACGCCCTCGAGCAGGAGGTCACGGCGTTGCAGACCGGCCTGACCGGTGTACTACGGCTCGGGGTGATCCCGGCTGCGTCGAGTACCGTTGCCCTGCTTACTGATCCGTTTTGTGCCGAGCACCCGTTGGTGCGTGTGCGGCTGGAGGCGAGTCTGCGATCGGCCGACATAGTCGAACGGATCCGCCGGTTCGAGCTGGACGCCGGGATTATCTACCCGGACCAACAGGACACCGCCGACCTGGTGGTCACCCCGCTGTACGAGGAACAGCAGGTCCTCATCGCCGGCAGCGCGCTGCTCGCCGGCCAATCGGACACCATTAGCTGGTCGGACGCACTCCAACTTCCGATGTGCCTGCTCAACAACGGAATGCGTGGCCGCCAACTCATCGACGATGCACTGGCGACTGAGAATCTCACGGTGACACCTCAACTCGAGACGGACTCCATCGTGGCCCTGCTCGCGCACGTCGGCACCGGCCGGTGGGCGACTATCGTTCCGCAGACCTGGATCCGCACCCTGCGCCCGCCCGCCGGTGCACGCGCAGTGCGCCTGGACAACCCATCCGTCACCGCTCGGATCGCGCTCGTCGCCAGTGCGGTCGAGCCTGGCTCGGTGCTGACACGTGCCCTGTTGACGACGGCGCGCAGCGCCCGCATCGGTGATGTGCTCGGTGGGCGGTCCACGCCGACCGGTGGCTGACGACCGACGCCACGCCCGCGTCTCGATCGGTCGAGTATAAACCGGTCGAAACCACGTCTTGGACACGCCGTTGTCCGGCGAGAGTGAGAGTGCTTCGGAACCAGGGTGCGTGGCCGCCTCCGCCTGTCACCTGACAAGGCAAGACCACACATCAGTTGTGCTGCTAGCCCCGCGTGGGGTACTCCCGCTTGGAGATGAAACGGTGATAGCACCATGCCAGGACGACGAGCGTGACCGATCCGGCGAGGATGGGAGCCAATAGATACGACCACGAGGCAGCGGCGGCGATGATGAGGATCGGGTCGGCGCCTGCGGGCGGGTGCACGGTATCTGTCAGCGTCATCGCCGCGATGGCGATGCCGACACCCACGCCCAGGGTGAGGGGTCCCGGACCGATCGCTGCGAGGATGGCGACGCCGATCAACGACGACAGCAGGTGCCCGCCGATCACGTTTTTCGGCCGTGCCAGCGGGCTCTGTGGGAGGGCGAAGAGCAGCACGCAGCTCGCGCCGAACGGGGCCACGAGCAGGAGTGTGTGGAGGTTTGCCTCGGTCTGCGCCAACACGAAGATCGCGCCGAAACCCCCCAACCCGGAGACCAGGGGGATGCGGAGTAGCGCCCAGGCTGCCGGGCCCCGCTTACCCGTCGCCCCAGGCGCGAGCCGAACTTCTGCCATTCCAGACTCCTTCGCGACCACCGCCAGCAATGCGTGGGCACGCGAAACAACTGCTCCCACGCATTACTGGCAGTTCCTATTTCACTTCTGGTGGTGGGGCTGGTCAGCCCTTTTTGAACTTCGCGGCCTCTTCCGAGCCGCCGGTCGCGTTGCCGGCGCTGTAGGAGTGCGCGCCCACACCGGCCAGCGTGCCGCCGTCGACGATGAGGTATTCGTCGCGGATCGGGCGGTCCTCGAAGAAGCATTCGAGGATTTCGCGTGTGCCCGCCGCGTAGCGGGTCTGCGCCGACAGGGAGGTGCCGGAGATGTGTGGGGTCATGCCGTGGTGCGGCATGGTCCGCCACGGGTGATCCTTGGGGGCCGGCTGCGGGAACCAGACATCGCCCGCATAACCGGCGAGCTGGCCGCTCTCGAGGGCCCGGACGATGGAGTCTCGGTCGCAGAGTTTGCCGCGCGCGGTGTTGACCAGGTAGGTGCCGCGCTTGAACAGTTTCAGAGTGTCGTCGTTGATCATGTGCTCGGTCTCGGGGTGCAGTGGGCAGTTCAGCGTGATGACGTCGCAGTCCGGGTACATGTCCTCGGGTGTGGGATGCCAGGTCAGGCCCAGTTCCTTCTCCACCGACTCCGGCAGGCGGTGGCGGTCGGTGTAGTGCAGGTGCATGCCGAACGGCTTGAGCCGGCGCAGCACGGCGAGCCCGATGCGCCCGGCGGCGACCGTGCCGACGTGCATGCCCTCGACGTCGTAGGAGCGGGTCACGCAGTCGGCGATGTTCCAGCCGCCTTTGGTGACCCACTGGTGGGAGGGCAGGTAGTTGCGTACCAGGCCGAGGATCATCATGACGACGTGTTCGGCGACGCTGATCGAGTTGCAGTAGGTGACCTCGGCGACGGTGATGCCGCGGTCCATGGCGGCCTGCAGGTCGACGTGGTCCGATCCGATGCCGGCGGTCAGCGCCAGCTTCAGGTTCGGGGCCTTGGCGATGCGTTCCGCCGTGAGGTATGCCGGCCAGAAGGGTTGGGAGATGACGACGTCGGCGTCGGCCAGTTCGTGCTCGAATACCGAGTCGGGGCCGTCCTTGTCGGAGGTCACGACGAGGGTGTGGCCGTTGGCTTCGAGGTACTTGCGCAGGCCGAGCTCGCCGGACACGCTGCCCAATAGGGTGCCGGGCAGGAAGTCGATCGCGGTGGGTGTCGGCAGGGTCTGTCCGTCTCCGTACTGCTCGACGGTCGGCAGCTCGTCGCGCGCGTACGTCATCGGGTAGCCGTCGATGGGGTCGTCGTAAAGGACGCAGAGTATTTTTGCCATTGTCTTTTCTTGTCCTCCAGGTTCCAGGCGAGGGCCCCTCCGGCGGAGTGATGCCCACGAGCGTCAGGATCGTCAAACAGCCAGTCCGAGGTTTCTGTTCAGGTGACGGCGCCACGGCTTCTCCCGTGACTGGAATATTCCTACGCGCCTGTCCCGGAAACGATCTCGAACCCGTGGAGTGATGCTTTCACGACGCGTTGGCCGTGGCCAATCTGTTCTTTGGAACACCTCATCGGCGGCGCCTATCAGTGCGGCGGTGATCATTGCGATGTGCACCGAGCGTGGACGATTCGCCGGAAGATGAGTGCAACAAAACGACCCGCTCCCAAGGGGAATCGTGTGGATCCGTAGTCCCTGAGGGATTTCCCAATCACTCCGATTCGGACTCGCGGTGGCCTGCCGCCGCGCACCCCTAGACGTTCACGCGCGGTAAGCTCCGGTTGCCTGCCGGCACTGAAGACCGAGTGGGGGTTGACCTTTCAGCCGGTCGCTCATCCGCTCGTTCGGGCCGTCGGTGTGGTCTCGATCCATGCGCCACTGGATCCCGAATCCGACCATCTGTTCGACGATGAGCTGATCGGGTCGATGAAGCGCGGGTCGTGAAGGTCACCGTCGGCAGCGACTAAGCCCGCCTACATCGTGTAGGCGGGCTTAGTCTGATCTCTCTCAGTCTTCGATATCGAACCGACCTCACCATCGATCGCCGACAATCCGGAACGCCGTGTCCGGGACAGCGTGGGTCGACGAATCAAGTTCGGTTCGTCGACCCACGCTCCTGACGCTTGCGCCGATATCAGTGCGCGGATCCGCCATGAAACGCGGGCCGTGCGCCGACATCGCCGGATCGGGTCGGCGCAACGCGGCTCCCGGATCGACCCATCGTGGTCGGCCCCGCCGATCGATATCTGTCCCACGACCCGGTGCCGCGGTCGATCAGCGCCGCGCTGCTCCGGCCTCCGCCCCGAGCGCTGCATCGAGCATCGAGGAGATGTCAGTGAACTTCGCGCGTGGGCGACCCGACTGTTTACCCAGGCGGCGTTCGGCCTCGTCGATCGCTGCCCATCCTTGCGTGTTGACGACGTCGGGCTGGCGTTCGCGGATGAGGTCGCGGAGATCCTGTCGTCCCTTGACCGTTCGGGTCAGGTGCCCGGTTGTCAGGTCGTCGTGGATCTGCGCGACAGTGTCCTGCGCGCACTTCCTGTTGGTGCCGATCACCCCGGAGGGGCCGCGTTTGATCCAGCCGGCGGTGTAGACGCCCGTGACTGGTTCGCCGGTACGCGGGTCGATGACGCGTCCCTTTTCGTTGGGGATCGTTCCGCGGGCGTCGTCGAATGGGATGCCGGGTACCGGGGTGCCGCGGTACCCGATCGAGCGGAGCACGAGGTTCGTGGTGATGGTCTCAGTTTTGTCGGTTGGCTGCGCCCGCAGCGTGCCGTCGGCGCTCTCCACAAGGGCGTTATGCACGATCTCCAGGCCCTCCGCCCGTTCCTCGCCGAGTACCGCGATCGGTGACGCGAGGTAGCGGAGCACGATCCTCCTATTTCCCGGACTCGGCGTTCCCTGCGAAAATTCCTGTGCCACTGTTGCTTTGAGGACCATCTGTGGATCTGCATCCGGATCTTCGACCCGGACCCGGCTGTACTGATCCAATTCGGCATCAGCCGGGTCGACCAGCACGTCCACGCCCTTCAGGTGGCCGAGCGCGATCAACTCGGGGTTCGTATAGGCGGCTTGCGCCGGTCCTCGGCGGCCGATTACGACCACCTCACGAATGTGGCTGCGCCGCAACGCTGCGAGGGCATGGTCGGCGATGTCGGTGCCCGCGAGATTGTCGGGGTCGGAGACCAGGATGCGGGCCACGTCGAGGGCCACGTTGCCGTTGCCGACGATCACCGCACGTTCCCCGGTCAGATCGAACTGCAGCCCGGCGTAGTCCGGGTGTCCGTTGTACCAGGCAACGAAATCGGTGGCGGCGTGACTGCCCGGAAGCTCCTCGCCGGGCACGCCGAGGCGGCGGTCGCTCGACGCGCCCACGGCGTAGACCACCGCGTGATGATGTGCCATCAACTCCTCATGGGTGAGGTGCTTGCCGATCTCCACGTTGAGGTGGAACTGAAACGACGGATTGGCGACTGTGGCCCGAAAGATGTCTGTGACGCCCTTGGTCCCTGGATGATCGGGTGACACACCCGCGCGGACCAGCCCCCACGGCGTGGGCAGTCGGTCGAACATTTCTACCTCGACCGACTGCCCTCCCTGCGTGACCAGATCCTGGGCGGCGTAGCACGCTGCCGGCCCCGAGCCGACGATCGCGACCCGCCATGGGACATCGCGCGCCGGCACCACGGCTGGTCTGTTCGGCGTGGACGGCTCCTCGAACTCGAGCGGATACCTCTCGAAGTACTCCGCGTTGATCGTCTGGTAGCGGGCATTCGGTTCGGTCAGCGCGTCCTCGGGGAAAATCGCCTCGACCGGGCAGGCATCCGCGCACGCTCCGCAGTCGATGCAGGAGCCCGGATCGATATACAGCATCTCTGCGGTGGTGAACAACGGGTCATCCGGGGTCGGTCGAATGCAGTCGACCGGGCACACTGCGATGCAGGTGGCGTCGTTGCAGCAGGGCTGGGTGATTACATACGCCATGGGGTCCTCGCTGTTCGTCGATCTAATGACGCCCTCGTCGTGGCGTCGGTCCGGTGGATTGGGCTAGCGCTAGATACTTTGCAACACGTCGGCCACCAGAATGGTTGGGCCTGGCCCCGCCGTGACCGATCTCGGGAAGCGGACCAGAACATCTGCCCTACGTCGGTACGTCTCCTGGTCATCGGGAGAGGAACCCGAACGCACGCGTGCTGAACACGATGGGCGTCGACTGGTGCACTCGACCACCAAGTGGCGGCCTCGACGAACTGGTCGATCAGAACGCGTGTCCGGGGACGCACCGGAAATGCGTTCTCATGACGGCGAACACGTCGGACCGAGGCTGCGCCAGTTTCTGCGTCAGACGTGAGTCGTCCGGCGCACCCGAGTCGTTGGGTCAACATATCCCTCTCCTAGTTTTACCATGGGTCAAATTTTGACACAGAGTTGGTTTTTGTGCCAGTAGGTTGACGGATTCGGCGGTCGGAACCGCCAACTGACCCATGGGTCACGGATGCATGATTCTGTAGAATCTGATTCACATGCCTTGGATTTCACTCCAGAATGTGGGCATACTGAAACCAGATCCTATGAAATCTGGAGGCGTTATGAAGATTGTGGAGCTTGTGGGGGCGGTCCGAACAGGCGGGATCGGCATCGTGGACTGTGCTGCCGGTGCGCCGGCCGGCGTCGTGCGAACACAATCTCAGTTCCTGTGGGTCGGCGATGACATGGACGTGTTCACTGCCGACGCCGGCCCGATCATGACCCTCATCAGTACTGAGGTCAGCTGACGTGAAGTCCGCCGAAACAGCCGCAGCGACTCGCACGGCACACGAGGAAGTCATCGAATCCTTGAGGCGTCTGATCTTGTCTGGGGAGCTTGCGCCGGGGGCGCGCCTTGTCCAGACTGCGCTGGCCAAACGACTGGGAGTCTCGTCGACTCCCGTCCGTGAGGCGCTGCGCGACCTCACCGCGGAGGGGCTGGTAGATTTCGACGCCTTTCGTGGGGCGGTGGTCAATCGACCCACGCTCGATGAGCTCGAAGAAATCTACGATATGAGGGCCGCGTTGACACCGCTGTCGGTGAAGCGCTCGGTGCTCAAGTCCAGCCCTGAGGCGATCGCCGAGGCGGAGGCGATCGCGTTGAGGATGCCCGAAGCCGAGATTGGTGCCTGGATCGAGGACAACCACCGATTCCACCTGCTGCTCGAAGGGTCCGGTAAGGAATCGCGCCTGGTTCGCACGCAGCGCAACCTTGCTGACATTTCGGCGCTCTACGTCGGAGCATCGGTCTCGGAGCACTCGGACCGAGCCCGTGCGGAGAGCGATCATCTCGAATTGGTTCGCGCCTACCGTGATCGGGATTTGGATCGCGCCGTTGGGATCACACTGAGCCATTTACGAACCACATTGGAAGCAGCGCGCAGAACGTTCGCGCTCACACAGAAGGAGTCGTCATGACAGTGCACGCAATCGAAGGTCTCGGTCAGCCTGTCGGCCTGTATTCACACGCCGTAGTTGTCCCGAAAAACAAAGCGCTGCTCGCTCTTTCGGGTCAACTGAGTGTCTCTTCGGACGGCGATTCGCTACATCCGGGTGATTTCGAAGCGCAGATGGTGCAGGTCTTCGACAACCTGCGCACGGTTCTGCAAGCGGCGGGAGCGGATCTGTCCGACCTGGTCAAGATGACGACATATCTTACGGACGCCTCGCTGATCGAACCGTTTTATCAGACGCGCGCTCGTCTGTTCGCAGACTGGTTCCCCGATCAGGTGTATCCCGGAAACACGTTGCTGGTCATCTCACGCCTGGTGCGGCCGGAGTTCCTGATCGAGATCGAGGGACTCGCGGCCGTCACCGTCTGAACGCCACGCCCGCCGCCTAGCCTTCCGGGGGCATGTTGTTCAGGGAAGGCTTCACGGGGTGGTGGGTAGTTCGACCCGTCCCAGAATCGGCCCGAAATCGGCGGCGACAAGGTCGCCGGGGTTGATCGGGAAGGCTCGGGTCAGTCCTCCGGTCATCACGATGGCTCCGGCGGGTACGCGCCGGCCCTGACCTCGAACGATCTCCACCAATGCGGCCAGCGCGCGTACCGGTCCGCCCAAGGCTTCGGTGGCCGATGCGCCGGCCACGGGGGAACCGTTGATCAGGAATGCGCAGCGGATCTGTTCGAGGTCGGGGTCCTCGGATGGATCGTACGGAACCGGTTCTCCGACTACGAAACCAGCAGCCGATGCACCGTCGGAGATTACGTCCGGTAGTGAGGGGGCGTTGGTGTGGTATCTGCTGTCCAAGATCTCCATAGAGGGTGCTACGAACGAAATTGCGTCATAGAGACTTGCGACCGTCTCGGCATCGTTTCCTAGTTCGCGACGCAGGATCAGCGCTATCTCGGGTTCGACCCGAGGGACGCGAAGATTGCTGAGCGACAATGGGTGTCCGGAACGGTGCCGCATTCCCGAGGTAAGCCAGGAGAAGATCGGGCTGGTGAAGCCGACTTCGCGTTGCTTCGCCTGTGAGGTCAATCCAAGTTTCGCTCCGATGATGTGTTCACCCTCGTGGAGTCGTAGCTGCACTCCGTTCCATTGCACGTCGTACGCCCGTTTGATGTCCAGCAAGGGGTCCGACGTCGTGAGTGGGTCGATTCTCTGGCCTGTCAGGCGCGCATCGTGCAGTTGCAGAGCATGTTTCGTAGATGTACTCACTCGGTTTCTCTCTTCTCATTGCATTCGGATTTCACACGGAGGTCAAGATGTCACTGTCTACACTGCAACCGAACGAAGGGTCTCCGCTCGGAGAGCACTATTTACGTAGCGAAGTCGACAATGTGCAGTGGGGATGGCTGCCAAACGCGGTGTCGAAGCCTGTCTTCGAAATGGCTTCGGGCGCAACGATAACAGTTGATACTGTTTCGCATGAAGGGATGATGGACGATCAGGGTCGCGATCCGCAGGCCTGGTTCGCGCAGTTCGGAGTGCGGCCTGGAGAGATTCTGGCGGATGCTCGGGCGATCGCGGACGGTGTCGAGCGCCGCAACGGAGACGGGCCCCACGTGGTGACCGGTCCGATCGCGGTGACCGGTTCCCGTGCGGGTGACATTCTCAAGGTCGAAGTCCTGCACACGGCATTGCGTACTCGCTACGGTGTGATCTCGAGCAGGCACGGACTCGGCGCTCTGCCGGGAGAATTTCCGGAGACACCGCCTCGTGAGGATGGCGCAGATCGCTTTCATGCGGGCCGCTTTCACAGCTGCTTTACGTTCGTCTCCGTCGAGCAATCCGGCGGGCAGATTTGCGGTGTACTCAATCGACGCGGCTTGAACCCGGTTCGGTTTCCGCTCGATCCGCACATGGGAATCATGTCCGTGGCCTCGGACACGGATGAGCCGGTGCATTCCAACCCGCCCGGCCTGCACGGGGGGAATGTCGACGTCAAGTTGCTGGGATCCGGGTCTACGTTCTATCTGCCCGTGCAGGTCGACGGAGCGTTGTTCGCTACCGGAGACCCTCACTACTCGCAAGGAAACGGTGAGGTCGCACTGACCGCCTTCGAGGCGCCCTTGCGGACGACGTTCAGGCTTACCACCATCTCGGCCGCAGCTGCATCCGGTGTTCTGGGGGCGCTCCGGGAGCCGTTCGGTGAGAACAGCCGGCATTGGATCGTCATCGGTCTCGACCGCGATCTCTCCGGAGCCATGAAAGCAGCAGTACGCAGCGCGATCGGATTCCTCGAGACCGCCCAGGGCATGGACAGGGCCACGGCGATGGCGTACCTGAGCGCCGCGGCGGACTTCGAGATCAGCCAGGTTGTCGACGGCGTGCAAGGCGTGCACTGCTTGATCCGCAAGAGCGACTTCCGTCAACAATTCTGACCGCCGAATCTGCCAATTTACTGGCACAAAAACTCACTCTGTGTCAAAATTTGACCCTAGGTAAAAAAGGAGAAGGACATGTTGATCCAACGACTCGGTTACGCCGGACTCCTCTCGTCCGACGCAGAAGGGTGGCGCACCTTCGGGCCCGACGTACTCGGAATGCCGCTCGGTGAGGACTCGGCCGCGGGCGCGGTCCGTCTGCGTCTGGGCTCACGCCCATTCAGTCTCTCGGTCCTCCAATCGGATACCGATGGACTCGACTACCTCGGGTGGGAGGCAACCGATCGCCGCGCATTGATTGACGTCGCCGACAGGCTCAAAGGCATGGGCGTCGATATCGAGGAGCTGTCCGCCGCCGAATGCGCCGATCGCCGCGTCGACGAGGCCATCCGGTTCACCGACCCGAACGAGTACGTTCACGAGGTGTACGCGGGATCGCACGCCATCACCCGGCCCGTCGTTCCGGTCGGGCACTGCAGCGGCTTCGTCGGCATGGGCCACGCGTTCCTGCTGGTGC
This sequence comes from Rhodococcus jostii NBRC 16295, assembly GCF_001894825.1. Lineage (GTDB taxonomy): Bacteria > Actinomycetota > Actinomycetes > Mycobacteriales > Mycobacteriaceae > Rhodococcus_F > Rhodococcus_F jostii. The sequence goes on from NZ_BCWY01000001.1 coordinate 149,835, forward strand.
CCGACGCCCCGTCCACGGAAGGGTTCTTTCGCGACGCATTCGACCTCTCGGTGAGCGATCGCCTGGACTTCGGGATGGGGGAGAGCCCGTTCGAGCCGGGTCCGGCACGTGTGACGGTCAGCTTCGTGACGTCGGGTCCGCATCATCACCTGCTCGCTCTCGCACAGGGGCCGGCCGACACCGACAACCACGGTCTCGCGCACATCATGATTGAGGTACGTGAATTGGACGACCTCGGCTTCGCCTACGACCGCGCGACCGAGCGCAATTGCGTTGTCACCACCATGGGCCGCCACGTCAACGACCAGATGGTCTCGTTCTATGCGGCCGGGCCGGGGGGAACCCCCATCGAATACAGCTGGGGCGGACGCCCCGGGCCGTCCGAGCAGGAATCGATTCCTCGCTATGACAAGTCCAGCATCTGGGGACACCGACCGATCAAGGAGAGCGTGACGAAATGACCATTGACGCAACGGATGCACGCAAGAACGACGAGCGAGAGATCTACAACCTTGCGGTAGACCCGACGACCCGGCGGGAAAAGCCCTGGGAGCGTTACCTCGAGGCGGAGTTGGGTTTCCGGAATCACTGGTATCCAGCATTTTTCAGCCACGAGCTCGTGGAGGCGGACGTCAGCGACATCCACGGGGAACCGGCAGTGGCGATGAAGGCCGAAATTCTTCTCGGCGAACGAATTCTGTTTCGGCGGGTCGAGGGGAAAGTGCTCGCGGTGGAGGATCGGTGTCTGCACCGAGGCGTTGCGTTGTCGGCGCGGCCGGAGTGCTATACCGCCGACACGATCACCTGCTGGTATCACGGCTTCACCTACGCCATGGACAGCGGCGCCCTGACCTCGGTGATCACGGACCCGAAGTCGCGTCTCGTCGGCAAACTGGCCATCAAGTCCTACCCGGTCGAAGAAGCAGCCGGACTGGTTTGGGTGTACATCGGTGACGGCGACCCACACCCCCTCGCGAACGACGTTCAGCCCGGCGTCCTCGACGACGACATGGTGGTCTACCCATTCGGGTGGGCGAAGGTCGTCGACTGCAACTGGCGCACCGCCGCGGAGAACGGCTTCGATCCGGCCCATGCCTACATCCACCGCAACTCGGCATGGGTGACCGACTACAAGGTCCCCATGGTCCTCGGGGACACCGCAATCTCGAGCCGGCAAGGCATGAAGATCATGACCGAGGACGACGCCCCCAAGGGTGTGCTTCTCGAACGCGGTGGCGGAACCGCGGTGTGGTCGGCTGATGTCGCCCCCGACCTCACCGTCTCGTCTCGTTTCGATCCCAGCGACGAGGGCGTCCTCGAAGGCATGAGCCCGGACGTCAGCGTCTGGATGCCCTGCGGGCTGTGGGTGGACCCGATGCCCGAACCGGGCATGATCCACCTCGAGTGGTACGTCCCCGTCGATCGCTACCACCACCGCTACATCATCACCTGGGCCAAGCGAGTGACGAACGAGGACGAGAAGGAACAGTTCATCACCTCGACCAAGGAGAAGTGGAGCGACTACATCCCCGCGGAATTCAACGACGACGACGTCTTCGCGCGCAAGGCGATGGCCGAATTCTACGATCACGGCAACGGATGGCGGGATGAGCGTTTGTTCAGCCCTGACGTGGTCATCACGAACTGGCGCAAACTCGTGAACAAGCATGCCCGAGGCGTGCAGACCGCCGAGCATGCATGGGCCACCTACACCCCACCCACCGATGACTGAGACAACGAACACCGCTCCCGCGGCCGCCTGCTTCACGATCGCCGACCACGTGAGCCCGGACGAAGCACGCGACGTGCTCGTCCGGATGGTCGACACACCGTCACCGACGGGGCACGAGGCCCAGCTGGTCGGCGTGATCGCCGACTGGGCGCGCAGCAACGAGATCGAGTACACCGTCGACGCCGGCCCCGGTGAGGCCGCCAGCATTGTGCTGGACCTCCCGGGCACCGGCGACGGCCCTGTACTCCTCGTCTACGCGCCGCTCGACATCGCCGAAAGTGCAGATCTGGAACGAGATTCACCATGGTTCGGATCTGTCGAGACGCTCAGGGAATGGCAGACGGCACGTATCCGCGGGACGGAGGTCGGTGGGGCGGGAGCGGAGAATCCCAAAGGGTTCGTCCTCGCCGCGCTGATGGCACTGCTCGCGCTCAAACGGTCGGGGTGGACAGCTCCCGGGACCCTACGGCTGGCGTTGTGCGGAAGCGCGATGCCCACCCTCGGTGCCACGCCCGAGGAGCTGGGCTTTGGTTCCGGACTGCTCCGGCTGCTCCAGAAAGGTCTGCACGCGGACGGCGCCATCTCGTGTAAACCTGGGTGGACCGTCGCGCATGAAGAGGTCGGCCTGACCTGGTTGCGCGTCCGCTTGACCGGCCGCCAAGCCTACGTGGGATTTCGCCACAAAGCGCCCTACGACAACGCCATCACCCGCGCCGGCCGCCTCGCAGCCGAACTCGAGGAATGGTTCACCGACTACGCACGCACCGAGACCAGTGGCCTGGTTGCACCGCAAGGCATTGTCGCTGCCATCCGCGGCGGCGCGCCCGAGAAGTCGGCATTCGTCGGCGAGGTGTGCGATCTATACCTCGATGTCCGGGTGAGTCCCCGGCGAAAGCCCGCCGAGGTGGTCCGCCTCGTGAGAGCGAAACTCATCGAAGTATTGGGTCCGCCGGGACTCGATTGGCGTCTGGACGTACGCGCCACCGTTCCACCGAGCGCCACCGACGAAGCCGAGCCGATCATCGTCTCGGCACGCCGAGCATGGGAGGTCATTGAGGGCGGCCCGCACCGTCACATCGACAACACCAGCGGAGCATCGGATACGTGCATTCTGCGGCTATGGGGCATTCCGACCGCCCGCGTCGGTATGCCTCTGCGAGTTGGACTGGACAGCTGGCTGGGTCCGGACACTCTAGGCCTCAATGTTGTCGATGTCACGGACTGCCTGACGCTCTCCGAATTGATTGCACTGACCGCGATCGACAGCTGTGCGCAGGTGACTCCCGATCCCCTCGCGCGATAGCGGACCGAGCCGGCCGACGCCTTACTGGTCGGCCGCTCGGACTGCGCCCTCGAGCAGGTTCGCTATGTACCTCTCGAAGTATGTGCGATTCGCGTGCACCGCGCCGTCGACGTCGACATCGACAACCTGCGGTCGTCGACGCAGGATGGAATCGACACTCACACCGAAGAGTGCATCGACGATTTGCTCGGCCAAAAGTCGTCCGGAGCTTTCGGTCACCGTGTCGGCACCGTCGGCGTCGACGATAATTCGGTAAACATGATCGACCCAGCTCGCCATGTAGGTCCCGTGACGAGCGCTGGTACGCGGGTTCCCGCGAAACGACTCCGAGAACGACACCATCAACGAGTCGCCGCGGCCGACGAGATGTTCGACAGCGTCGATCGAACTTGCGACCAGCGCCTCGGGCAGGGGTTGCCCGTACCACTGCTCACGGGTGGCTGTGAGCCGATCCTCGTCGAAATACCCGAATGCTTCGGCAATCACCGCATCGAGAATGTCGAGCTTGGAAGGAAAATAGTAGTAGATCGCCTTGGGGGAGAGGTTGAGCCGGTCGGCGATGTCTCCAAGGCTGGTGTCGGCGTAGCCATTTGAGGTGAACAAGTGTTCGGCAGCCTCGACAATGGCCTGGATCTTGGCCCGGCGGCGACGGGTACTGGGCCGACCGGCGCCGTCACCGTGCACATTGTTCTGCGCCACCCGCTTATTCTCCATATCCGAAAGGTCAAGGTCAGCCATGCCGCTACCCTATCGTTCCACCGCGACAGAGCACAGCGACTCCCACACCGCGTCCGAAATCGCTGCCACCGCCGCGGGGCTCGGATTCACCCTCAATTGTGCCGACGGAGCCAGTGCAGCACAGCATCTGAGCGGACTGCGGTCTGCGCAGGACGCGATCACCGCCTGGTTGAACGGAGATCAGGACCGATGAGACCGAACAGCGCACCAGCGAAGTTCACGCAACCCGCAACACCAGACGTGGCGGGGTGGTTCCTCGAGACGGACTGGGACGGCGCGTTTGCCGAGCTCCGCACCGCAGGAGATAGGCCCTCCTCGCTCGCCGGAAGGCCTATCGCGATCAAAGCCAATATCGCGGTGCGAGGTTTCCGGCGCTCGGCCGGCTGTGCCGCCTACGCCGATGAACCGCCCCAGGACTGCGACGCTCCCGTGGTGGCGGCGGTCCGGTCGGCGGGCACCGCCATCGTCGGAACGACGAACATGGACGAACTTGCATACGGCTTTACCGGCCGAAATAGCCACTTCGGGTCTGTCGCCAACCCCCACGCAGCTGGGTGCATATCGGGTGGGTCGTCGAGCGGCAGCGCAGCGGCGATAGCCGGCGGCATGATCGACATCGCACTCGGCACCGACACCAACGGCTCGATACGGATCCCCTCCGCTCTGTGCGGAATATGGGGGCTTCGACCGACCTCGGGTGCGGTATCCTCGCGCGGAATGCGTTATCTCTCTACCACACTCGATACCCCGGGGCCCATGGCCGCCACAGCGCAGTTATTGCGCGAACTGGCCTCCGCAATGGGCATCGCCTCCTCCGGTCCGGTGGCCGCCGGGGATGCGGTAATCGCGGTAGTGGACGGGTTCCCCGCGGAACCTGCCACACCGGCCATGCGCGATGCCGTGTCGATCGCGGCGCGCGCGCTGGACTCGACGCGGAGGGTCCGAACTGCGTGGGCGGGTGCTGCCCGATTCGGTGCCCAGATCCTCACCGCCTCCGAGATCGCGGCCGAGACCCGCACGGCGCTGCTCGAGCGTCCCCACGACATCGGCCATGATTTGCGTGCGCGTCTGGTCGCCGCGAACGCCGCCTCGATCGATGCGACGGAAGCGTTGCAGCTCAGAGGCGTATTGATGTCACGAGTTGCTGATCTTTTCGACGGCGCGGACGTCCTGATCCTGCCGACGGTACCGACGACGGCACCGCTGTCGAGGCTGAGCACGCTCGAGATCGATGGCCAGGTGGAGGCGCTGAACCCGGCTCTCGGGCGGTGCTGCATTCCGTTCTCGTTCCTCGGCCTGCCGGCACTGTCGGTGCCCGTCGCCGAACCCGACGACCTCGGGCTACCACGCGGTGTTCAGCTCGTCGGGCGTCCGGGCGGGGACGCCCTTTTGCTCGAGTTGGCGTGCATGCTCGAATCCGCAGGTACCGCCGCGGCGCAGGTGTTGACGCGATGAGCGGCGCGGCAGTTGCGAGCCCCCATTACCTGGCGACAATGGCCGGAGCCGACGTACTTGCTGGTGGTGGTAACGCCGTCGATGCGGCCGTGGCCACTAATCTGACGTTGGCTGTCGTTACTCCCTACTTCTGCGGTGTCGGCGGAGACCTGCTGGCGATGGTGTGGGACGGGTCGGTCCACGGCTATCTCGGTGTCGGACGTTCCTCCGAGGCAGCGCACATCGATCACATCCAGGCCCTTCCGGGGCCCCGATCGCGTGTCGGCGGCCGGACTGTGACAGTTCCCGGTGCGGTCCAAGGTTGGTTTGATCTCCTCGATCGCTGGGGTACCTGGGATTTCGACGCTGTGGCCCGCACCGCGGTCGCCAACGCGCGGTCCGGGCTGAGAGTGAGCTCGGCCGCTCGGGTGCGCATCGAACGCGCGCTGGAGTCCTACCCGGCCGACAGTTCCGTGCACGAGTTCTGCGCCGAGTGGCGCGGTGACAACACCGTACGGCAGCAAGCGCTCGCCGAGTTGCTGGTATCGCTGGGCCGCTGCGGGCCGTCGCATTTCTACGACGGACCGGTCGCCGGCGAGATTGTGCACACGGTGACCGATGCCGGGGGAATCCTGACCGCTGACGACCTCGCATCGCATCGGGGAATGTGGGTGGATCCGCTGTCGTGCACGTACAGGGGACGGCAGATATTCGAACTGCCGCCGCCGACTCAAGGAACGATGGCACTCGAAGCTCTGCGGCTGGTCGAGGACGATCGTCGACGCAGTTCCGCTGAACGCTCCCATCAGTTGGTGGAGGCGATGAAATGCGCGCTGTTCGATCGAGACACCACGATCACCGATCCCGCCCGAATGACGCGTTCGGCACAGGAGCTGATCTCGGATATTCACATCGACCGGATCCGATCGGAGTTCGACCCCGACTCCGCTCGTAACCCTGGCGCAGCGGTCGTTCAGCGTGGAGGGACAGCGGCGATCTGCGCCACCGACTCATCCGGGTTGTCGATCAGTTTGCTGCAATCGAATCTGATGCCGCTCGGGTCGGGTGTCAATGTGCCCAATAGCGGGTTCGTTCTGCACAACCGCGGGGCGTCGTTCAGCTACGACCGCGACCACGTCAATGCTTGGGCCCCGAGCAAGCTTCCGATGCACACATTGGCGCCCGGCATGATCATCGACGGGAGCTCACCGAGTCTGCTCTTCGCGACCATGGGCGCCGATGCGCAACCACAGGTGCATCTACAGCTACTTACCGCACTGCTCGACGACGGAGTCAACATTGCGTCGGCGTTGGCCCGGCCCCGGTGGAGCGTGGAACCGGGAACGTGGAAGGTTCGCGTGGAAGCAGACATGGACGCCACGGTGCTGGCTGGGCTTCGAGGCCGGGGGCACGATGTGGAGATTGTCGCGCCGTACAGCGACATGATGGGTCATGCGCAGCTGATCGATCTGTCCGGCACGGCGGTGCGGGCAGCATCCGATCCACGCGCGGAAGGTCTGGCGCTGGTGTTGTAGCACGTTCGCCTTGCTCTGCTTGGGCCCCGGACTGTGTCGGTCCGGGGCCAAAGCAGTGCACGGCGGGGTCGAGTCTCGAATGCTCAGATCACCTTCCAGGTAGACAGATCGGGCAGTCCGCTCCGAGCAACGATTGCCTCTCCCGCCGTCTGCGCTCGGCGGTAGAGGGCGACTTCGTCGATCGTGGTCAGGGAGTAGTTGTCGACGACCTTCCTGCCGTCAACGAAGACTGTGTGGACTCCGCGGCCGTCCGCCGACCACACCAGCTGAGCGGCGACATTGAGAAGCGGTGTCCACTCGGGGCGCAGTCGGTCGTGCAGCACCAGGTCTGCCTTCTTACCGACCTCGATCGAACCGATCTCATGTTCGGCGTGGATCGAGCGTGCCCCACCTAGGGTGGCCATCTCGAACGCCATCTCCGAAGGGAACATGCTGGGGTCGCGACGTGCATCTTTGTAGAGGCCGGCCACCAGGTACGTCGCTCGCATCATGTCTGCGTAGTTGGAGGCATTGCAGCCGTCGATGCCGATCGAGACATTGACACCGGCTTTGACCAGTTCCGGTACTCGCCCGATCTGGGTCACCCCGACCGAACAGCGCAACGCCGCGGTAGGTGCATGGGCAACGGACGTACCGGACCGCGCGAGCAAGTCGATTTCGGCGTCTGTTACGTGCACTGCATGTGCCACTACACAATTGGGTCCCAGAACGCCGAGGCGGTCGAGATGTTCGAGTGGCCGCTCCCCGTATTGCTCGGCGAACCCGGCGGCGTCGCCCGGACCGTGCGACATATGGAAGTTGATGCCGGTTTCCCACCGTTTGGCCGCATCCGCGGCCGCCGTCCACAGTTCGTCGCTGCAGGTCGTGTGCCCGAGAACCATTGCCCAGGCCTGAATGCGCCCCCCGGCGGCATTACGGTGATCGGCGAGCGTCTTCTCGAGATTCGCGATTGCTTCAACGGTGCTCTGGCGCAGCGGCAGTGGCTCCGGCGGAAGGTCCCAGATCCATTTGCCGACGCGGCCGCGAATTCCGATTTCGACAAGCCCGTCGACGACCGCGTCCACGTACTTGATGCTCCCTGCCTCGAGGAAGCACGTCGTGCCCGACTTGAGCATTTCGGTGGCGAGAAGTTGCGCCGACAGGCGCTCTTCGTCCTCGGTGTACATACCGTACATCGGGCAGAGCCAGTCGAAGATCAGAGTGTCGAGGTCGATGTTCTCCGGTGCATACCCCTTGGTGAGGGGCTCGCCGGTCAGATGAACATGGGTGTTGACCATTCCGGGGGTGACCACGAATCGAGAGCCGTCGATCGTCTCACGCGCGTCATAGCGGGAATCAAGTTCGGCTGTCTTTCCGATGTCCACTATTCGGTCCCTGTTGATCGCGACACTCGCATCGGCGAGGACATGACGGTCGGCGTTCATCGTGACGACCATCGTGTTGTTGATCAGGGTGTCGATGTGAGCGCGCGGCATACGAGGCTCCTTGCTGGTGTGTGCGAGGCGGTTCTACGCACATGTCATGTGGTGTGGGTCGTGCGGGAGAAGTGCATCGCCGTCGGATGATCTGCGTTCCGTTGGCGTAACTCGTGTGGAGAAGTTCGGGGGTACGTAGCGTCGCGGAGCCTACGGACAGGCCGAAGGGTCTACAGATGACGATGTACCTGGAGTCGAGTGTCTGCACTGACGAGGAAATGCCAGTTGGTGTGGTCGCCACGGCCGAGCTGAGCGGCCGCCCGGATCCCGGAGTCTGCAGCGGCATCACATCGAGACGAGAGGATGTTGTTGCACCGGCAAGCAGCTCGAGAGGGGAAGTCGTTCCGTCGTCCGGTAATTGGATTCCGACCACTCCGCAAATCTCGTAGCATCCGTTGACAGCGGCATCGTCGAGCTGACAAATGTCGAATCGGTTCGCCAAGCCGCCGAGACTTCGACGGACCGAAACATCGGCCGACCGCGGCAGAGGCCGACAGGCAGATGAAACTCCAGGCAGACGGACTACTGTTGGGACTCGGGTTGCGAATCCACCCACACTCATCCGGCAGCGACGGTCGTGTGAACCCGTCCAAAGCCGGGGGACGAGTTCGTTGACGAAAGCTGAGTAGCGATCGAGCAACGTAAGATTCTATAGAATCAGTGGGATGTCGATGTCGAAGTCGAGCATCGCTAGGTTTCGTGGGGATGGATCGAATGCGGGGGAAATAGGCGCTCATCTCCCTTCCTTGCGTGCCGAACGACTGGGCTCCACGTTGAAAGTGTGACACAGATCCTATAATATGCAACTGTCGCGCTCCGTGAGCCTTGTGCGCATGGCATCGGTCTGCTGTCGACCCCACCTCCGTTTCTTCGGCGTGGAGCGGAACCTCCCGAACCCCGGCCTGGCGGATAGCCACCTCCCTCCCAATCGACCGTTTTGCCACGACACGCGCCGAAGTAACGCGTGACAACCGAAAGGTATGTACACAAACATGACTGAAGACATTCGCCCGTCGGGCGTGACAACCGTGGGCGGCGGCCGTGCCCGCGAACCAGCGGCGGGGCAGCCGCCGACGTCGAGATCCGGATCGACGGGGGCGCCCCGTGCCGACATAGCCGTTGCCGGTGACCATGCGGCGTTGGTGCTGATGATGATGTTGACCTTCGTCACCGGCGTAGTAGACGCCATCGGCTATCTCGGTCTCGATCGCGTCTTCACCGGGAATATGACCGGCAACATCGTGATCCTGGCAATGGGAGTTGCGGGTGCAGATGAACTGCCGGTGTTGGGTCCGGCGTCCGCGCTAGTCGCCTTCGCCGTCGGTGCATTCGTGACCGGCATCGCATTGCGATCGTCGAGTTCCCTTTGGACTCTTCGCGTCACGTTGGCCCTGACCACCGGCGCCTCGATCCTCTTCGCGCTCGCGGTAGTGCTCTTTGTCGTCGATGGAGCACCCTCTCCCCTCGTGCAGGTGGGCGTGGCGTCGTTGACAGCCGCGACGATGGGCGAGCAAGCGTATGTTGCCCGGTCGCTGGCAGTGAAGGACCTGACAACCGTTGTCGTGACGTCCACGCTGACATCGTTCGCCGGTGATTCGCTGGTCCGAGGTGGGCGACACGCAGTGTTCAACCGGAGAATTACAGCAATTGCAGTACTCTTCGCCGGCGCAGCTGTTGGCGCACTACTGCTGCTTTTCGGGCACATCTGGGTGCCGATGATGCTGGCAGCGGCATTGACGTTCACGGTCGCCGTGTACGGCCACCGCCGCTATCGCGGATAACGAACCGGGGCCTCGGGCCGATCTTCCGTAGATGAACACACGATTCTGTGAGAAGACATGTTGACGTGCGGAGAGGGCGTTGGAGTCGTGTTACTCCGGGCTTTCGCTGCGGTCTGAGCGTGCCTTACCCGTCGGCGGACGCGAAGTCGAAGAACCGGGGCGGTTCGGGCAGCTCAAGTGCCGCGAGGTTCCGCTTATGGCCGGCGATGACGGCCGCGCGTTGGGCCACCCGGCCGTGGTCGGTGGCAAGGATCTCCAGGTGCATACGATTGCACACGAACTCGTGACGGATGCCCATCCAGGCGTCACCGGCTTCGGTCTCGGCGACCCGGATCCGCAGCAGCGCCAGCCAGCACAGTTGTCCGCGGGCGCGGATGGGGTCCTGTCGTTGCGGACGACCGACGCAGCCTAACTAGGACGTCACGTCGCGACAGTTCGACGGCACAGGGTAGGCACATGGAACGGCGGCGGTCTCGAAGAGATCGCCGCCGCTCCATGTTCTACCGAAAAACAATTGAGGTCGCCTACAACCCGTCGACGCCGCGTCCTCGTTCCGCCAACCTTTCTACATGGCATTCAATTCCGAACCAAGGCGCGTCATTTCAGCCCGAAACTCCTTCCGAAGAACAGATTTGTCCGACTCGTCCAACCAGGCTGCATCCAACGCGGACAATCCCGCCGCATGGGTGCTGTCGATATCGAGGACACAATCACGAAAGTATTTGATGTATTCGGATCCCAGATCGGTGTGCAGCATCGTCGGGTCATCGGTGTGCACGGTCACGTTCACGCCGGCGTCGAACATCGTTTTGACCGGATTGACTGCACCGTCCGGGGTCTCGTCGATCGCAGCCCACGGCCAGAACATCTGTGCGCTAGTGAGCGCACAGGTAAATGGAATCTGCTCGTCCACTACTCTTTGGAGTACCTGAGCATCTCGCGTAACGCGGTACCCGTGATCGATTCGGTCGCATCCCAGTTCATCGAGGCACGTCAGAATGTGGCTGGCGGGTCCATCGTGGCTCGTGTGCGCCGTCCTCTTCAGCCCCGCCCGTCCTGCCGCCTGGTAGACGGTCGCGAACTTCTCCGGAGGATCCGGAAGCTCGTCGTGGTCCATGCCGATACCGATTACTTCGTCGCGGCGATGCGCGACGATCGCATCGAGCATCTCGCGAGCGACAGCGATCGACTGCTGCCGGTTGATGGACGGGATCAGTCGACCTTGCACGCCGAATTCGGCCTCAGCGCGGCGGATCCCATCCACGAGTCCATCGACGACCTCTGTGTAGGCAACACCGTCAGCCATGTGATTCGTCGGGTTGAAAAACATCTCCATATAACGCACGTTGCTGTTCTGGTATCCGTCTTCGAGTGACTCGTACGCGATACGCGAAAAGTCGTCCCGATCTCTGAGGGCGCTGCAGACGAAGGAGTGGCTGGTGAGAAATCCGATGAGATCCACGTATTCGTAGAGTGCGCCGGGGTCTCCCGCCGGAAGGGGTATCGAATTCTTGCGGGCAATTTCCACCACCGTCTGAAGCCGGACTGCTCCGGTGACGTGGTTGTGGAGTTCTACCTTGGGGATGCTCCGGAGGTATTTGTCGGCGTTCATTCGCTCTCCTGACCGTTGGGTGATCGAGGTGCTCGTTCGAGTGCTCGGACCGCCTCGAAGAGACACCGCTCCGGTCCAGACGAGCTTGACGCCGCGACGATACCAAAGAAGTAAACCAAAAGTTGAAAATTGACCAATGGTCAAATCCTGGTAGGTTAAGTCGATGTTCTCCACCGTCGCAGTGGCCAATGGCGGCGAAGTTGCCATCCGCACGTACCGTGCGGCATGCGGACTCAGGATCGAGACGGTCGCTGTTCGTCTCGGTGAAGATCGACCTTCGATCCATCAGTCGAAGGCGGAGGAGGCGCTTTGCCAGATTGGCGAGCAGGCCATCCGGTTCGGGCCCATCTTTCTCGCCACGAGATCGTCTTGGCCGGGATGGGCTCCTGCGCGGCCGCGATCGCTACCGGCTAATAGTTTCTCTCGCGGAATCCCGATCTCGTCATCCTGTGAGCCGCGGCGAATATCTCGTTCGTCGGGCCATCTGAGGAAACCCGGCGAACTCCCCGGCAAAGCCACGGCGCTCGCTGCTGCAAAGGCTACCAACATGTTCCGCCTAAGCGCGGTCAGCCGCTGCCTCTCTCGGTGAGTCGAAACGTGTGCGTTACGTACAAAAGGAAGGCAGGTAGTTGGACACATCGCAAAGAGTCGAAGGGCCGCGCGTGGGGGTTGTTCGTGAGCGGAATGACGGAGAACGACGTGTGGCATTGGTCCCGAAGATCGTGGCATCGTTGACAGGCAAGGGCGTCAATGTAGTCATTGAGTCGGGTGCCGGTCTGGGTGCGTTGATCCCCGACAAGTTGTATACCGACGCCGGCGCAACCGTCGGTGATCCGTGGTCGGCCGACGTCGTCGTCAAGGTTGCGCCGCCGTCCGATGCCGAAATCGGAAAACTGTCGACCGGTCAGACACTGATCGGATTCTGTGCCCCACATAATGCCGACAATAAGATCGAGGTGCTGAAGTCCGCGGGTGTGCGCGCCTTCGCGGTCGAGGCCATCCCGCGTATCTCTCGCGCGCAGGTGATGGACGCGTTGTCGTCGCAGGCCAGCGTTGCCGGATACAAGGCTGTATTGCTCGCGGCATCGGAGTCGACCAGGTTCTTCCCGATGCTCACGACGGCTGCCGGCACGGTGAAGCCAGCGAATGTGTTGATCCTCGGTGTCGGGGTTGCGGGCTTGCAGGCATTGGCCACTGCCAAACGTCTCGGTGGCCGACCGACCGGGTACGACGTGCGGCCGGAGGTGGCCGATCAGGTTCGTTCGGTCGGCGCCCGTTGGCTCGATCTGGGAATCGACGCAACCGGCGAAGGTGGCTACGCCCGTCAGTTGACGGCCGAGGAACGGGCTCAGCAGCAGCAGGCGTTGGAGGACGCGATCAAGGGATTCGACGTCGTCATAACTACTGCGTTGGTTCCGGGTCGGCCGGCGCCACAGTTGGTGACTGCGGCTGCGGTGGAAGGTATGAAGCCCGGGTCGGTGATCGTCGACATGGCAGGGGAGACCGGTGGCAACTGCGCGCTCACCGAACCCGGAAAGACTGTTGTCAAGCACGGCGTGACCATCGCTTCACCGCTGAACCTACCGGCGACGATGCCCGAGCACGCCAGCGAGTTGTACGCGAAGAATGTTGCGGAACTGATCGAGCTGATGCTGGTCGATGGCAAACTAGCCCCCGACTTCTCCGATCAGGTGCTCGCGGACTCATGTGTGACTTCGCGGTCAGAACTGAAAGTCGCTCCTGGAGGAAAGCATTGATAGCCACACTGGCAACAGCGGCGAGAAGGCTTGTCGCGGCGATCGTCGACTACATCGTGATGCCGTGCTCGCTCGAGTATGAGCACTGGTATACGGACGACGAGACGGAGGATTGAGCATGTATACCGAATTGCTCGCGAATATTGCAATCCTCGTTCTGTCCGGGTTCGTGGGATTCGCCGTAATCTCGAAGGTACCCAACACCCTGCACACCCCGTTGATGTCGGGAACCAACGCGATCCACGGGATCGTAGTTTTGGGTGCGCTGGTGACATTAGGGCGGGTGGAGAACCCCTCGGTGCTGATCCAACTTATTTTGTTCATTGCGGTGATCTTCGGAACTCTCAACGTTATAGGTGGGTTCGTGGTGACCGACCGGATGCTGGGCATGTTCAAGCCCGATCGGGCGACTGCTACGGCGCGCGCCAAGCATTCTGAGAAAGGCGAAGTCTGATGGACAACTTCATAATCGTGCTCTACATCGTCGCGTTCGCGATGTTCATTTACGGTCTGATGGGTTTGACAGGGCCGAAGACCGCTGTACGCGGCAATCAGATCGCTGCTGTAGGTATGGCGATCGCAGTGATTGCGACCTTGCTTTCGGTGCTGCACACCCAAAACTGGATCCTCATCGCGGCCGGCCTACTGGCCGGTGTGCTGCTTGGTATTCCGCCGGCGCGCCACACCAAGATGACGGCGATGCCGCAATTGGTGGCGTTGTTCAACGGCGTCGGTGGTGGCACTGTCGCGTTGATCGCGTGGGCCGAATTCCTCGACACCAGCGGCTTCTCGAACTTCAAACATGGTGAGGAACCGACGGTGCACATCATCGTCGGTTCACTGTTCGCCGCGGTCATCGGGTCGATCTCGTTCTGGGGATCGCTGGTCGCGTACGGCAAGCTGCAAGAGATCCTGCCCGGGTCCCCGATTACTCTGGGCCGCGCCCAGCAACCGGTCAACGCCCTGCTGTTGATCGGTGCTGCCGTCTCTGCGGTCGTGATCGGCATGGGTGCTTCCGGTGAAGGAGTGTCGCCGTGGTGGATAGTTGCTGTCCTCGTCCTGGCGGGCGTGCTGGGGTTGATGGTGGTGTTGCCGATCGGCGGCGCCGACATGCCCGTTGTGATCTCCCTGCTCAACGCGCTCACTGGATTGTCCGCGGCTGCTGCCGGGTTGGCATTGAATAATCAAGCGATGATCGTGGCGGGAATGATCGTCGGCGCGTCGGGCACGATCCTGACGAATTTGATGGCGAAGGCGATGAACCGGTCCATTCCGGCGATCGTGGCCGGTGGGTTCGGCGGTACGGGTGTCGCTGCCGCAGACCATACTGGTGAGCACAAGAGCGCGAAGGCGACCAACGCTGCGGATGCGGCGATTCAGATGGCGTACGCAAATCAGGTGATCGTCGTCCCTGGCTATGGGATGGCTGTGGCGCAGGCGCAGCACGCTGTCAAGGAAATGGCGACTCTGTTGGAAGCCAACGGTGTCGAGGTCAAGTACGCGATCCACCCGGTCGCCGGACGTATGCCGGGGCATATGAACGTGCTGCTCGCCGAGGCCGAAGTCTCCTATGACGCGCTTCGGGAGATGGACGACATCAATGGGGAGTTCTCCCGCACCGATGTGGTGTTGGTGATCGGTGCCAACGATGTCACGAACCCCGCCGCACGCACCGACCCCAGCAGCCCGATTCATGGGATGCCGATCCTGAATGTGGACCAGGCCAAGTCAGTCATCGTGCTCAAACGGTCGATGAACTCCGGTTTCGCAGGGATCGACAACCCCCTGTTCTACGCCGATCACACCTCCATGCTGTTCGGTGACGCCAAGAAATCTGTCGGTGCCGTTACAGAAGAACTCAAAGTACTGTCGTGAACGAGTCCGGCGTTGCACAAGAAGGTTGACATTAAGGGTGAGAGTGACTGGCACTCCACGTATTTCCTCGCTGCGGCGAGGTTCCCCAACTTCCAAGACTTCCGCAGTCCCGATCAGATGTGTGAATTCCGTGAACTCTCCTAAGAATCCCCAATGGCGAAAGCGGCGTCGTGCCGCTTGGATCGACACCAACCGCAGTCGCAATCATCCTGATCCCGAGGCGGAGCGCCTCATCGAGTTCGCCATGATGTGGGCACCATTCGGTGGCGCTACCGGCGAGGAGATCCTTGTGCACTTCGGAATGACAACGTGCCGGTTCGTCGAACGATTGTGGCAGGTCGTCCCCGAATCTCACTGTCGTCGAGACGAGGTACGCAGTTTGGCGCGCGCATACCCGCACCATGGCCGAACCGGCGGCCAGCCGGCGGCTGACGGTCCGACAGGTCCCACGAACCGGCGAAGAAACCAGAGTAGTCGAACTTCAACAGGAAGAAACGTGGAACAGCCATCACGACAATGACATTCTCGAGCTTGCGCTTCTCCGGGAGCCGCTGGGAAGCGCAGACTCCGGAAGACGTTGCTGCCGCCTCCTCAATCGATATCGGGGAGGGCAAGCACCGGCTCCGAGGTGCTGTTTCGGTTTTGAGCTTGTCCGACTTCAGGAAGGCATCACCTCTCCCGAACGCTTCTCTTGCTGTTCGCAAATGCAACACTTGGTTGAGACCCCGCAAGAGCACGTCTTAGGACGTGACCGGGTCTTCTTGCGGCTCGCGAGCACTTGACCGTCAAACTACTTCCCGCCGCCGCACTAGGCGGTCGCTCTCTGTGTGCCAAGCCGATCTGGTTTCCGCACTTCGGCATCCAGATCCCGCGCAGCGCGGTGACCGTGGCGCTAATCCGGGTGGTGGTCAGGCCCGTGTGCGGTCGCCGCGGTGACCCCGACGGCCCAGTCCGCGTCCATCCTGTGCTGCACGAAGTCACCGGCCCACAATCCGAGGATGTCGGGTTCGCCGTTCACGCTCACACCGATCGCGACGTAATCGGCCGGTTTGTGACCTGTCTGTCGCGGGTGTTGACGCGTATCGCGTCGCTGAACACCACCGGGTAGACCTCATCGAGGCCCGGTTCTTCCACTCGATCATCTCGGCGATCCACCTTGACGGTGATCCGGGCGATTGTGTCCCTCGAATATGTTCCCCGTACCCGTCAGTGAACTGGGTTCGCCGATCTCCGGTAGTCAGTGCCAACGCACTGTGTCAGTGGCTCGGTGACCTCGATCTCGACCGGCCGGATCTCGCTGAGCACCGTCTTAGTGCGGGTGCCGTTGCGTGAGTTTCCGCTATCGCGGCCGGCCGAAATCGTGTGTCCGTAGCCGAGATGCTCGGTGATCTGCATCAAGTGCGGTTTCGAGCACGTTCTTCGTCATCCGGTGGAGCAGTGAGCTCGATGCCCTGTTCGTTCGCTCGCGCCACGAGCTTCTCGGGCAACTGCTGCTGATTACTTCGTTCGCCATGGGGCCAATGTTGCTGTCATGGTATGTCTTTCCCGCCAAGCACGCTGCTCGGCGGGAAAGGCCAACGCGGATCCACCATCAATCCCAGTCCCGAAGGATCAGTTACATCAGAGACGCACCACTAGATTGGTACATTCAACGAGCCTGATCGCTATGGGCGTGTGGTTGGTCAAGGGTTTGCTCCGATGCTGGTTGGGTGTGTTCCTCGATGCACGCACGTCGATAGCTTCGACTTAATCCGGCGCAGGCGGCGCAAATTGCGGGGCTCCCTGTTGTGCTGGGATCTCGGTCCATCTCGACTGCGATATAGCTGTGGTCACAGACGTGGCATTTGACGCGTGTTTCCCAGATATCGGCCACTTCGTCTCGTGGGTCGTGACTACGTTGAAGGAGTATGTTTTTGGACTGCAGTTTGAAGACGGTGGCGTAGGCGGCGGCTGCTAGAACAAAGGTGACGGGGGTGGACCAGGTCGCTCCGATGCTGCCGCCATATTGGTACAGCACGATGCCGAGTATTGAACTGGCGAACCAGATCCATGCGCCGGCGCCGAAGTTTGCGAGGCGGCCCGGCCTGAATTCGGGCAGTCCATGTCCGTCGCCGGATGGGCTGAGGTAGATGTGCACGAGCGTCATGCTGGCCCAGGCGGCGATGAATGCTCCCTGCCACGCCAATGCGACCAGGAGGTAGCTGAGCACGTCGGTGAGCATGAACAGATAGGTGATGCCACCACAGATCAGGACGGCGATCACTCGGGGAAGTTCGGTGCGAAATACTCTCGTCCAGAGCGCTTCGATGTTGGTGGAAGCTACGTAGAAGTTTGCTGTGTTGATTCGCGCCTGCGTGACCCATACCAGTAGCAGACCCCAAGTGCCGAGGAGCCCGACGATAGTGTCGACGACTGCTGTGTCGGAAATTTGTCCTGACAGTCCGGCCGCGTAGGCGATGAAGATCCCGATGAGCCCGTTGGCGATGTAGACGAAGAAGTAGAAGACGGGACCGAAGATACCAATACCATTGATTCTGGCGTCGTTGGGTTTTCCGAACCGCGCGAAGTCCATGGTGAACATCATGAACACCAGGGAACCGAGGTAGACGAAGAAGGCGTAGAGCCAGCCGGGAGCGGAGAGATCGACGGATGTTTGCGGTGCATGGCTGAGCCAACCTGATGTGTCGCCTTGCCTGGCTGCAAGGACGACCACAATGATGAGGCCAATCCAGTAGACGGGAAGAAGGGCAGCGTTGTACTTGTCCATCCAGCGACGTATTCCGCCCATGATGAGTGGCAGGCTCATCACAACGGCGATGGCGTTCCACACTCTGATATCGAGAACGCCGATGTAGCCGTAGAACGCGTGAGCGATCACTGAGCTCTCGAAGACTGCGTAGTAGATCGACGTGGCTGCAAGAATCAGCGGGGCCACGATCGAACCGGTGACCCCGAAGAGCCGCTGAGAGATCAAGGCCACGGTCAGTCCGGTCTTGGCCGCATAGCGGGAGACGATCGATCCGAACAGCCCGAAGACGGCAACGGCGAGAGCGCCGCCAATCAGCGTGTTCGCCGTACCGACCACCGCGGCTAGCGTGGCGGCTGTGACCAGGTAGAACATCCCGCTGACGAGCGAGTACCAGGACATGGACAGGGATTTCTTACTACTGCGCCATGAGAGCGGAACAACGTGAGTGGTGTAGTCCTCGGTTGCAGCCTTCTTCACGACTCGCGGATCGTCGGAAAGGCTCACTTCCAGTGGCGCCAGGTTGGGGCCTGTTTCGAGCATGGCGATTCCTTCCAAGCAGTTCCTGGGTGGAGCGGCGCGGCGCACAAATTTGTTCGTACGGCTCTGCCCGATGGTGACGATGAGGCTTGGTTGGAAGGGAACCGTTCGGCGTTGTCCCTCAAAGGGGAGGCTAGGCCTCCCTGATGAGCTACGTCAAGGGATGAAGCGAAGACTCTACTCGGCTGTAAAAGGAAGGCGCGGATCGCAATTTGGCACCGGAGTGGAAATTGGCGCCAGATTTTGCGGTGTTCGTTGCGGTTGGTTTCTTCCTCGGCCGGCAACGAAATACGTCGTCTGTTCATGAAGGCCACTGGCGACGATCGGGACCTGAGACTTCGGCGTCGACGTCGATGCCTAGCTCGACCAGTTCTGCCATCCGACGTGGTGGACACTCCGATCGGTACCCACTGCGAAGTTGTCGGTTCGTTGCCGGCATTCGAACGTGGCACGCCGTTGCTCGCGGCGGCCGGGTGATCAGACCGGAAGCTCTTGCTGCTCTGCAGTTATCAGCATCGAAGCAAGGGATCCTCTCTGTAGCTGGGACGGTGTCTTCCCTTCGACGGGTTGACTCAAATCAAGTGGCATGGAACACTTTCCCAACTTGGTTGGACCATCAAACAAATGTCTCCCCGCCGTCGGCGCGGCGGGGAGTTCGGAGATGACGAACGACTATGAGAATCGCGCGAGGAAGTTCGGAGTGAGGACCGCTGCCTACTGCATGTCCCGCAACTGCAACGCCAATACCGGCGGGACTTGGAGCCACGGTGCGTGGCCGGCAACGTGCTCGACCTCGGGCACCAGAATCGCACTAGACAGCGGGCGCTGGCGATGGGGAGTCACCCTCGTGATTGACCAGGTCCGGATCGGAGTTCTAATGCGCTGATTTGCTGGGGCGCACGAAGGTATGCGCGCGACTCGCGTGATCGAGTGCGTGCCAGCATCATCTTGGTCTGCTTCGCGACTTCCACACGTGACTGCACTGCTTCGTTCGTAGTCCGAATTCGCCAGTTTTCAGGGCGGTTGCGGTGCGAATACGGCCTCGGGCGGGTGCTTGCTCGTCGGAGCGACAGGTCACGTGGCTGGCCGTTGCTTCGCGAACTGGGTGGCCATTTGGAATCGACGATCGGCCCGGTCGAACTGGTACGTTGGTTGGACCACAATCTCGCCGGAGGGCCACATGACATCTTGGAGCAGCCTTTCTATTTCGAGCGGTTCGCGAGCTGAACTCCTGAGCGAGCGATTGATCCGGATGATCGTCGACGGCGAGATCAAGTCGGGACAAAAGCTACCCAACGAGCGCGAACTAGCCGAAAGTGCGGGTATTTCCAGGACGTCCGTTCGAGAAGCCCTGCGTGACCTCGAGTTGCGAGGGCTGATCAGCCGGAAGCCCGGTAGAGGAACCATCGTGGAGGAGCATGCCCGCCCCGAGTTGGACGCTGGAATGCTCGGGATGATGGATTCGTCCTTGCGCATGCTCAGAGAAGTAATGGATCTGCGGGCGGTGATCGAGCCGCCCATCGCAGAACGGGCAGCTGGTCGTGCGCGTGATGGTGAACTCTCTGCGCTCCTCAAACCACTCGAACTTGCCGAATATGAGCTACAACACGAAGTTCCGTCGATCGAACTTCTGGTTCGACTCGACGTGGAATTCCACATTGGAATATCGAAACTGACTCATAACCCCATGCTGTCCCGCTTATTGGAAGTCGCCCACGAATGGATGGCGCCGTCGAGAGAGGCTGGCCTGCAGACCACGACGAGGATCGAGCAATCTGTGGCTGCCCATCGACGGATCTACAATGCGATCCGTAGCCATGACGCGGAAGGCGCCCGCGCCGCGATGACCCAACACATTCAAGAGGTCGTTCACAACATCGGCATTGACCAGTGGGCTCCTTCGCGCGACGAACAAAAGGCATGACACTTCATCGTCACCCGCTCGCCATCGGCTCAGAGATCGGCCCGTGTATGTGTCCCGCGGTTGCCAACCCGCACATATCGGTCGGACCGCGCGTCGCTTACCGGCACGCTCACCACACGGACGCGCCGCGGAAGCAACGAGGCTCCGTCGATCGAGCTCCCCGGCGGCCGCCTCACCCTGCCCTCTGGACAAACTTCGCCCTACATATCAGGCGTTGTCCCCCAGCAGGGTCGTGCGGACGTGCCGCAGATGCGCCCGCATCGCGGTGCGGGCGCTGTCCGGGTCCCGGTCGGCGATGGCTTCGACGATGTCCTCGTGCTCGCCGCAGTATTCGCGGTGCAGCTCGGGGTTGAAGGTGCGCTTCTTCAGGCCACCCCAGATCGGTTGCTGACGGCTGTCGAAGAGGAGTTGGCTGACTCCGATCAAGACGATGTTGTGGGTGGCGAGCGCGAAACTGTGGTGCAGCGCGGTGTCCCACCTCTCGAACTCTTCCGAGGAACGGGCGCCGTCGCCGCCGCGCAGGCAGCGGCGCATTTCCTCGATGTCGTCCCCGGTCGCGGCCGCGACAGCGAGTGGGAGCAGTTCCGGTTCGATAACCAGGCGTGAGCTCATGATTTCGCTGGGGCTGGGATGGTTCGCCGACTCCGGGTCGGCGGTCTCCCGCGGGGCCAGGAAAGTGCCCCGGCCGACGTAGCGCACCACGGTTCCCCGGTGTTCGAGGTCTTCGAGGACGGACCGGATCACGGCACGGCTGACACCGGCGTCGGCGGCCAGTTGCCGCTCGGTCGGCAGCTTGTCCCCCGGGCCCAACTGCCGCTCGGCGACGAGGGCTTCGATGTGCCGCAGAGCGGCCGCCGTAGGTCCCACAGCCAGGGTCACAACAACTCCTCTCGACGAACCAAGTCGAACCAATTGCGATCGTATTGATGCTTAGATTCTGTTGTACTCCAAGTTAATCGGCTATTGACGATTGAGGTCCACTCAGCCTAGCGTACCCATTGTAAACCGTATGGCGGTTTGGTTCACATTGGTTCATCAGGAGGTTTCATGCGCTTCGCGCGGATTCAAGGTAAGAACGGCGCGGTCGTCTGCGCCGTGGACGCGAACGGAGCTGCACTGCCCGTGCAGTTCGGTGACACCGGTGCCCCAGTGCGCGAGCTGCAGGAGATCATCGCCGGCGGCCGGGCCGCACTCGGCCGGCTGAGCACCAGCACCCCCGCCGAGGGTGGCAAGCTCCTGGCCCCGATCATCCCGCACCGCAACGTGTTCTGCGTCGGCCGGAACTACTCCGAGCACGCCGCCGAGTTCGCCAAGAGCGGGTTCGACGCGACCGGCTCCGCGGACGGCCAGCACGTGCCCCAGTACCCGGTGGTCTTCACCAAGCCCGCCGCCACGGTCATCGCCTCCGGCGACCCGGTCGACCCGCACACCGACATCACCTCGGCCCTGGACTACGAGGGCGAGATCGGCATCATCATCGGCAAGCGTGCCTCCAAGGTCAGCCGCGACGACGCAATGGACTACGTGTGGGGCTACACCCTCATCAACGACGTCACCGCACGTGACCTGCAGCGCGACCACAAGCAGTGGTTCATCGGCAAGTCCCTCGACACCTTCTGCCCGCTCGGCCCGTGGGCGGTCACCGCGGACGAGATCGACATCAACGACCTGCAGCTGCAGACCCGCGTCAACGGTGAACTGCGGCAGGACACCAACACCGCCCAGCTCATCTTCGATGTGCCCACCATCATCGAGACGCTCTCGGCGGGCATCACCCTCGAACCCGGTGACGTAATCGCCACCGGCACCCCGGTCGGCGTCGGTATCGGCTTCGACCCGCCGAAGTACCTGGTCGAGGGCGACGAGGTGATCGTCTCCGCCCCCGGGCTGGGCGAACTGCGCAACACCATCGGGGTCGATAGGGGACACCTCGCATCGGTGGGAACGCCGGCATGGGCGCAAACCTGGTGAGAAAACCCTTACCATGACTGCGGGATGCCACCTGCTTGGTCCGGAGAGGTGAACATGCCTCCGCGAGACAGTCGGGGCATCGTCTACCGCGCACATCTCTCGGACGAAGATGGCCTCGACGTGCTCAAGATAACGAAGGACCGCATCGTCACCGGGACTGAATTGGTTCGTGGCCACTTTGAACGATGCCGCAGACTTGCCCCGAAACCCGCGAATTAGACTGCACCATATATGGTCTGAACAAGAGTAAGAACGTGGCATCTGGGGTTACGCCCGATGGAACTACGGCTGCGCGTTGGCCTGGCACCCACCCCCCGGGACCTCGATCACTTCGTGGAGCTGCTCGAGGTCTGCCCTTTGAAACACGGCTCTTGGGCAGCGTTTTCGGAGGTCAGATCATTCGGACCCGACAACTCGGGCATGTCAAGGCCGGGTACTACGCGGATTTGGTCTTGATCGATGGTGACCGCTCGGGACGCCACCATCCTTCGGGGCCGATAAACGATTCCCGGGATCCATGAAGAGCATTGTGTTCCATACGGATCAGGGTCCGAAGTCGTTCGCATGGCCACCCGAACTCAGTGAGATCCAACGCAGCACCCACCCCTAAGGAATTCGCTGAACACAATGGGCCGGCGGTATGGAGTATTGCGTACTCGTACTCGTACTCGTACTCGTACCGTCGTTCGGTCGGTTCGGTCGGTCGTGGCCGACCCGCCTCCGAACTATCCGCACCCACCGGCACCACCATCGCAGATTCCCCGCGCCCACCGGACGACCGCCATCGGGCTCCACGCTCGGAGGAGACCACCGTGCCGCAGCCGACACAGCTCTCGCGACAGCCGACCAAACTCACCGCGGCCACTGACTTCTGGGATTGGCAACTCCACGCACGATGCCGCTCTACGGGTTCGGCCACCTTTTTCGCCCCCGAAGGCGAGCCCGCCGGACAACGAATCCGTCGCGAACACGACGCTAAGAAGATCTGCTTGGACTGCGAGGTGCGACTCCAATGCCTCGCCCACGCCCTCGACACCCCCGACCAGCACGGCGTGTGGGGCGGCGTGACCGAACGCGAACGCGCGCAGGAACGAAGAATCCCAGCAGATTCCGGTCCGTCCTGATAGAGATTGGCATCAGCGAATAGGCGAGTTGATCAGCACCGTGGTCCGGGACGGCGGCGCGTCCGGGTCACGTTCGCCGCGTAGACCTGGTCATTTACACCTATCCGAGCTAGTCGTGCGGATCGACCTCAACGATATTGCAGGCCTCCCGATAGCCGAACCGAGAATCGGGACGCGCCCATCGTGGTGTGACGTCACACTGATGTTGGCAACCGAGTCCGTTTAGGCGGATCGCCGGGGAACTCGGGGCACATCGAAGTCTCCGGACTTGTCGGGGCGATTCAGACCGATCGGAGGAGAAGAAGAGAAGCCATCCGATGAGTTCGCTGGCAACTGTCGAGGAGCGATATCCTGACGTAGAGCGGCTTCGGGGGTCGAGCGGCGACACGACTCACAGAGGTTTCGATCCGATGAATCGCTGGTAGATGATGGCTGATGTTGATCCTTTCGATACGCAGCGCGCTGAGATGAGACCTTCGGCCACCGCGGAGCTGGAAGCGGCCGGGTTCGAGGACGCCGACGAGATCGGGCGCGGTGGTTTCGGTGTCGTGTACCGCTGCTGTCAGTCTGCCCTGGACCGTACGGTGGCGGTGAAGGTACTCACCGCCGACCTGGACGAGGAGAATCGCGAGAGATTCTTTCGGGAGCAGCGGGCGATGGGCCGGTTGACGGGACACCCGAACATCGCCAACGTCCTGCAGGTTGGTGCTACCGACAGTGGTCGCCCCTTCATCGTGATGCAGTACTACGCGCAGGATTCCCTCGATGCGCGGATCCGCCACCACGGTCCGCTGACATTGGAAGACACCCTCCGACTCGGCGTAAAGCTCGCGGGCGCTCTGGCAACCGCGCACCGGCTCGGCATCCTGCACCGCGACGTCAAACCTGCGAACATCCTGCTCACTGACTACAGCGAGCCGGCGCTCACCGATTTCGGTCTCACGCACTTCGCCGGCGGTTTCGAGACTTCCAGCGGTACCGTCACAGGGTCTCCGGCGTTCACCGCTCCTGAGGTGCTCGCAGGAGAGTCTCCGAGCACCGCCTCGGATATCTACGGCCTCGGCGCCACCTTGTTCTGTGCAATCACCGGACACGCTGCGTTCGAACGCCGCAGCGGGGAGCAGTTGGTGGCCCAATTCGTCCGCATCACCACGCAGACTGTTCCTGACCTGCGTGAGCAGGGTATCGCCGACGACCTGTGCGCGGTCGTCGAACGCGCGATGTCCGGGCATCCGAAAGACCGGCAATCCAGCACTGAGGCGCTCGGTGAAGAACTCCGCGACGTCCAGCGCCGCCATCGGTTTCCTGTCGACGAGATGGCGTTGCATGCCGAACCGGAAATGGAGCGGCACCATCGGACACTGGGGTCGCAGCAACGGCGTCCGGGGACGGGACCCGACGGCACGAAGGGAAATATTCCGCTCGAGCTGACCAGTTTCATCGGTCGCAGGCGCGAGCTCGCCGAGACGAGGAACCTGCTCACCGCCGCCCGTCTGGTGACGCTGACCGGGATTGGGGGAGTGGGGAAGACGCGGCTCGCCCTGCGGGTCGCGACCGCTGCGCAACGTGACTTCGCCGACGGAGTGTGGCTCGTTCAGCTGGGGGAGTTGACAGACGGGTCTCTCTTGGTGAATGTGGTGGCGGCCGCGCTCGGGATGCGGAAGTCGGCGAGGCAGCCCGAGGAGATCCTGCTCGAGTTCTTGAGCGCGCGCGAGGTGTTGCTGATCCTCGACAACTGTGAGCAGGTGGTGGATGCGGTGGCGGAGCTCTCCGAGACGCTGTTGCAGGCCTGCCCACGTCTTCGCATCCTTGCGACCAGCCGTGAGGCCTTCGGGATCGGCGGGGAAGCGGTCCTGCGGGTTCCCCCACTGACGGTCCCCGAACCCGACCGCGAACCCTCCCTGCGAGGACTGCCTCGCTATGACGCGGTGACGTTGTTCGCCGAACGCGCCACCTCTGTCGTCTCAACCTTCGAGCTCACCGACGACAACAGAATTGCGGTTGCGCGGATCTGTCACCGGTTGGACGGCTTGCCACTGCCGATCGAACTGGCGGCGGCACGGCTGCGCGCGATGTCGCCCGAGCAGATCCTGCAAAGGCTTACCGACAGTTATGCGCTGCTGACCCACGGAAGTAGACGAGCGCCCACGCGGCAGCAGACCCTGCGACTATGCATCGACTGGAGCCACGAGCTGTGCACTCCGCAGGAACAGCTGGTGTGGTCACGCCTGTCGGTATTCGCAGGCACCGTCGAACTCGATGCGGCAGAACAGGTATGCAGCGAAGGCTCGGCACCGGAAGACCTGCTCGACACGCTGACCTCTCTGATAGAAAAGTCCATCCTGATCAGAGAGGAGCAGGGAGCGGTGGTGCGGTTCCGGCTTCTCGAGACCCTGCGTGACTACGGCCGCGAGAAGGCTCAGCAGAGCGGTGAGTATCCGGAACTGCGTCGCCGGCACCGGGACTGGTATCAGCAATTGGCGCTCGACGCGGAAACCGAATGGATCAGTTCGCGGCAACTCGAGTGGATCGCGCGGATCGATCGGGAACAGCCGAATCTGCGCGATGCGCTGGAGTACTGTGTATCCGAAAGTCCCGGCGTGGGGCTTCGGATCGCCGCATCGTTGTACTTCTTCTGGACCGCTCGAGGCCTGTACAGCGAAGGACGACGCTGGCTCGACCGCCTCCTGGCCCGTCAGTCCGGACAGCCGATCGTCGACCGAGTCAAAGCGTTGTATGCGGCCAGCTCACTGGCCGAATCTCAAGGCGACCTTGAGGCCGCGGCGGCACGGGTCGAGGAGGGGCGAGCGCTGACGGCGGGAACGGCGGACTCGGTGGCTAAAGCATTCGTCGTCTACGCCGACGGTCTCCTCGCGTTCTACAACGGAGAACCGGCACGCGCCTGCTCACTTCTCGAAGAGTCACTGGCAGCGTTCCGTCGGCAGGACGATGTCGCCTTGCAGGTCGAGGCGCTCACTATGCTGGGGCTGCCTTATGAACTGCTCGGACATACCGAGCGGGCAGTCGAGTGCTACGAGCAGGTTCTGGCAATCACGGAGTCGTGCGGTGAATCCGTGTATCGGTCGTACGCGCTGTGGGCCATGGCAGTCCTGTTATGGCGACAGGGCAACCTCACGCGCGCGAGGGAACTCATGAATCAGTGTTTGGTGCGAATAGCGAGGTTGGTGGACGACCCGGTGGGCTCTGCGATGTGCCTCGAGTCGCTGGCGTGGATTGCCGGCGGCGAGGACGACGCACAACGGGCCGCAATCCTGATGGGAGCAGCCGAGGCACTCGGTAATGTCGCGGGTAGCTCGCCGACGTTTCTTCCCCACCTGCTGTTCTACCACGATGATTGTGTTCAGACGAGTCGCCGCGTGCTAGGAGAGAATGCATTCGCAACAGCATGGCGAGAAGGCAATGAACTCGCGCTTGACGCGGCTGTCGCGTATGCGCTCGGTGAGCAGGCCTCGAACGCGACCTCCCCAACGATTGCCGCTACGAAACTGACCAAGCGTGAGCAGGAGGTCGCTCTATTGGTCACCGAAGGGTTGACAAATAGGGCGATCGCCGCCCGACTGGTGATTTCTCAGCGCACGGCGCAAGGACACGTCGAGCACGTTCTGACCAAATTGGGGTTCACCTCACGCGCTCAGATCGCCGCTTGGGTTGTCGAGCAGAAGAACCAATCGTGACATTCTGTTGGAATGACCGGCTTCTCGCCGGTGGACAAAACGTTCCAGGCCCCACCGATGGCGCACCAGACCACCATCCCAGCGCGATGTCCGGTATGCCGGGCCGACTGAGCAGATCCGGGGTGTCGATACCGCCTCACGCGCAACCTGCGGGTCCCGGCGCGTGCACGCCGAACTCACTCTCGACCTCGGGATGGGCAGCGCAGTCGGTCACGATCAGGTCGAGCTGAAGCGCACTGCGTCGGCGTCGGTTTCGGCGAGGCCTGTCAGATCCGACCGAGATCGCGTACTACATCTGCGCCGGACCCCGGCGTACCACGCTCACCGAACTCACCGCCGTCCCCGGACCGCGGTGGCGGGTCGAGGAGTGCTTCCAGCAGGCCAAGAACGAGGCCGGCCTGGACCAGTATCAGGTGCGTACCTACCCGGGCCTGGTACGCCCATGCCACCTTGTCGATGCTCGCCCTCGCCTGGCTCGCCGGGACGAAAACCGAAGCAGTAAAGGGGGAATCGGGATCGACGATCAGGGCATGATCGGCTACACGCTACCCGAGATCAGGCGGCCGCTCGTGCATCTGATCCTGCGACACGCCCGCCCCGACGAACACGTCTGGTCCTGGTCGCACTGGCGGAGACGCCGACAGCACCAGGCCCGCATCTGCCATTACCGAACCCGCGGACACGTCCCATAAGTGCCGTTGCAGTACTAAGTAGCGCAGTGTGGAGAAGGGTCCAGGTCGAGGGCGGCAGGTCGTTGCGTTGGGGGTGGACTTTGCGATCGGCTTGCTCTCCCGGTGTTTGGACGGAGTGAACGTCTTCGTGTGCCCGTCTTTGTATTTCGGGTACAGCGAGGCGAAACCGGCGGTGCCTGAAGTTGTGGATCACATCCCGGCCGCAGTTAGTGCTGGTGAAGGTGACTTCGGCGATCTCCACCGGCATGCGTTGCGCGGGCAGCAAGATCGTCTCTGCGCCGCCAGGTCGTCACTGACCCGCTCCCGCGACGCACGAACCGCAACAGCCGTCTCTTCGTCGTCATCGATGTCTCGGACCGCACGCATTCTGCAGCCACAACGGCGTGACTCACACGCTGTACTACCGGGAAGACTAACGATGATCAGGGCATCCCTGAGATGCCCTGATCATCATTCCGATTCGTGGAACGAAGGTGCGGGAGATCGAGATGGGAGCCGCGGGTTCCTCCTGGCGTTCGTCGTCGGTGTAGGCCGGCGTCGGGTAGTCCCGATAGTCCACACCCGATCGGGTTCACTCCTTTCCCGGAGGAGTGAATCGGCGCCGTCGCCACGTGCGTAGTGAGTACCGACCCGCCTCTGGCGATGCTGATTGAGCAGCGCTGGTAGCGCGAGTGCAACCCCAGGCAGCATTTTGTTTCGGCCCTCACCGTCCGCTCAATTGATGCACGCCTTCCCGTTCGGCCGAGGCGGCACGCCGTAGCCCGAAGCCCGCGCGGAAGAGTGGGTCGGCGGTGTCGAAGGGGACGTCCTCGCGCGAGGCCTCGATCGCCGCCATGGACGAGGGCAGGTCGAACGGGAGGGTGCCCGTGAAGGCGGCGCGACCTGCGAGGGCAGCGAGTATGACCGCGTCGCTCGCGCCGAAGTCGGCGACGACGACGGCGGCGGGTTCGAGCAGCGGTGTGAGCACTGCGGGCCGCTCGAGGTACACCGACACGAACACGGGTGCCTGGGCGGCGTATCGGCGGATGCGCGCGACGACCGCGTCGGGGAACGCGAGCGAGCCGCCGCGGAAGAAGTCGCCGAGCGAACCCCGGCCCGGTTCGAACGGTGAGTCGAGTCGGACGATCACCGCGTCGGCCCCGGCGGGGTCGTCGACGACGACGAGACCGGCCGCGACGGCGGTTTCGGCTGTGACGCCGTCGAGGTGCACACGTGCTCCGGCGGGAAGCACTGTCTCGTCGTCGTCGGCGAGCAGCACGAGCGAGGCGTGCTGGGCGCAGAGGCCGCGTTCGACGAACACCGGTGAGCCGCAGACCTCGCGGGTGGTATCGGTGTCGATGCGGCGATGCTCGAAGGCGCCGAGCTGGAATTTCTCGCGGAGCAATCGCCGTGCCGACTCGTCGATGCGCGACTCGGCGATGCGGCCCGAGTCGACGAGTTCCTCGACGAGCGCAGGATTGCGGTCGCCGCCGAACTGGTCGACTCCGACGTCGATTGCGATCGCCGCGCGCTCGAGCGGGGTCAGGTGCTCGAGACCCCAGCCGTTGGGGCCGAACTGGAGGCCGCCGATCGCTTCGGATTCGAGGAGGTTCCAGTCGGTGACGACGATGCCGCCGAAGGCGAGGGTGCGCCGCAGCAGGTCGCGCACGACTGGCGCGTTGAAGGCGAAGCCGACCTCCTCCCACGAGGTGCCGACGGGCTTGCCGTAGTAGGTCATGACTTGTGTGGCGCCGGCGGCGAAGGCTTTCTCGAACGGGCGCATGTGCAGTTGCTGCATGCCGCCCGGGTATATCTGTTCGGGGTATCGGGGGTCGTGCGCGTCGTCACCGTTGAGTTGCGGGCCGCCGCCGGGGAAGTGTTTGACGACCGCGGCGACCGAGTTCGGGCCGAGTTCGGCACCGCCCCGGAGGGCTTCGATGAACGCGGCCGTGAGCTCGGCCACGCGCTCGGGGTCCTCGCCGAAGGTGCCCGAGCCGCGAGACCAGCGGGGCTCGCTGAAGATGTCGGCCATCGGACCGAGGAAGACCCGGATGCCCATGGCGAGGAGCTCACGGCGCATGGTTTCGCCGTAGGCGCGTGCGGCGTCGAGGCCGCCGATCGCGGCGATGCCGGTCGGGTCGGGCCACCGCGAGAGGCTGTCGAGGGCCTGCCCGGTGAACAGGTTGCTGCGCAGGCCGTGTCGAGGATCGGTGGAGAGTGTCATGGGGATGCCGAGTCGGTTGTCCTCGGCGATGGCCTGCAGGGTGTTGTGCCACTGGGCCACGGTGACGCTGTCGGCGCCGCCGAGCACGTTGAAGTGGCTGATGCCGCGCCGGCCGGCGTACTGCTCTGCGGCGGCGAGCGCCGCGGCCTCGCTCAGCCCGTCGCCGGCCGGCTCGGTGGAGGGGTGGAACATCAGCGCAGCCTTCTCGGCGACGGTCATGCGGGCGAGCAGGTCTTCGACGCGTCGGTCGACGGGCAGTGCGGGATCGCGGTAGTCGTTCATGGTCTCGTTTCGATCGGTCAGGTCGGGTCAGCGGGTGGAGCGGATGGCGAGCAGTGGCACGAAGCCGCAGAGCGTGAGCACTGCACTGAGGATGAGAAGCAGCGGGTAGTTGGGGCCGCCGTCGCCGATACCGAGCAGCAGTGGGGCGGCGAACGGCATGATTGAGTAGGGGAGGGTGATTGCGATGTTCGTGACGCCGAGGTCGCGCGCCGAGGTGGCAGGATCGTTCATCGTCGCGACCGCGAAACCGATGTAGCTGCCGTAGAGCACGCCGGTGCCGATGCCGGCGACGAGGCACACACCGAGCAGGAACATCGGTACCGACTCCGCGAAGGCGGTCACGAGGATGCCGGCGGCCACGATGACCGCGTCGATGCCCAGCACGAGCTTGCGGCGACCCGTGCGGTCGTTCAGCCAGCCGGCGATCGGCGCCGAGACGACAGCGAGGATGCCGGGAATTACGTAGGCGAGGGTGATCAGGTGCGGTAGGTCGGCCTCGGGCGCGTGGATGCGGTCCTGCAGGATGTAGACGGTGTAGGTCGCGATGACGCCCAGTCCGCAGCAGATCAGGAACAGCGCGGCGAGGAACTTGGCGAAGTCGGGCGAGTGGCGCGGGTTGATGTAGAAGCTGCCGAGGAACTCGCGGACGCTGAATGGCTCGATGTCGTCGTCGGCCGGGGCGTCGTCGCGGAACAGTGCGAGGAGCAGGGTGGAGAACACGACGGCCACCAGCACCGGCAGGCCGAACTGGGCGAGGATGTTCGACGGGAACCACTGCACGAAGAACACGCCGACCACGACTGCGGCCGCCGAGGCGGTGCCCGACAGCGAGCCGACCAGACCCTGCTGCCGCGCGGGGATGTGGTCGGGCACGATGGCGAGGGTGGCGGCGATGGCCGCGTTCACGAATGCCTGCATGACGATCCAGCCGAGGAGCAGCAGCGGAATCGAGTCGCTGAGCCCGATGATCGCCGCGCCGACGATGGTGCCGGCGAGGCCGACCACGATCCAGGGCCGCCGGCGCCCGAAGCGGCTGCGGGTGCGATCGCTGAGCCGGCCGAAGAGGGGGTTGGCGAGCAGCGCGGTGAGTGTGCCGATGCCGGCGGCGATCGAGTAACTGGTGGTCTTGCCCTCGGGGTTGATCTCGGAGATGCGCAGGGCCAGGGTGACCGAGGCGGGCAGCATGATCGACATCCAGATGCCGAACATGGCCAGGGCGTAGACGGAGATGAACAGCGGGCCGACCGGTTTGGGGGCGGTGGCGGTGGCTGTTTCAGGGGTGCTGAGGGAAGCGGACACGGGGATCCTCACCATTGAGCGGAGTGAACGGAGGTCTCGGAAGCGTTACCGGAATCGTTACCGGAATCGTTACCGGTAGACTCCGCTGTAAGTTAGGCCACAATGAGGGGGGCGTCAAGCCTTTGATGATCCGGAAGGGGTCCGATGGCACGCAAGGTGAGGCTGAGCGACGTCTCGCGCGCAGCAGGCGTCGGCCTGGCGACGGTGTCGCGGGCGTTGGGTGACCACCCCGATGTGAGCGAGGCCACCCGCGAGCGCGTGCGCGGCGTCGCCCGCGAGCTCGGCTACCGCCCCTCGGTCACGGCGCGTGCTCTGCGCTCGGGCGGTTTTCATGCGATAAGCGCGATCGTGCCCGATGCCGGCTGGGTCTGGTGTGAGCCCGTCGTGCGCGCTGCGTTCAAGACCGCCTCCGCCGAGGGCTACCAGCTCATGGTGCACCCCGTCGCGGGCACCCCAGGCGGCGCGGCCGCCATCGTGGAGGGCCTCGCGAACGTGCCCACCGAGGGGGTCATCGTCATCAGCGTTCCCGACCAGGATGCCGTGCGCGAGGCCTGCGACCGCATCGCCCTGCCCGGAGTGGCGATCGACGATACGAGCCGGAAGGTGCGCTTCCCCACCGTTTCCCCGCGCAATCGTGAGGGCGCGCGGATTGCGGTCGAGCACCTGATCGGGCAAGGCCGGCGATCGATCGCCCTGCTGAGCGTCGACCTCGGCACCGGGTCGACCGATTGGGGCGACGGCCTCTTCATCGACGAGCGCGCGGCCGGGTACCGCGATGCCCTCGATGCCGCAGGGATCGCCCACAACGAGTCGCTCGTCATCGACTGCGACGACTTCCTCGACGAAGCGCGCCCGACGCTGCCCGCGCTCGCCGCGGCCCTCGAGCGCGGAGCCGAGATCGACGCCATCTTCTGCATCGCCGACCTCCTGGCGGCGCCGGCGCTGCGTACCCTGCGGGCGCACGGGCTTCGGGTGCCCGAAGATGTCTCACTCATCGGCTTCGACGACGAGCGGGCGGCGGGTCTGGTCGACCCGCAGCTCACGACGATGCGCCAGCCCTATGCCGAGATGGGGCGCCTCGCGGTCGAATTGCTGCTCCGGAGCATCCGCGGCGAAGAGCTCGATGCGCAGCGGCACGAGATCGATACGCAGCTCGTCGAACGGGCGTCGACCACCCCGCGCCTGCGTCCGGCTGAAACTACGTGCCCAGCACCGCTGTAGTGCCTCACGGGCGAATACCGCTGGCGGCCTATCCCGCAGCGAGAGCATGAAGTCGTCATGCTAGAGCTTGCTGCAGCGCCTGGGGTGTCGAGAGTTTCATCGATGCGGGCTGGGATTGGGACGAGTGGAAGACCGCCCGGCGGGGGGCTATGTCGACGGCCGCGACGATCGGCCCTGGGTGGACCTTGCGGCTGGACACACGTCCCGGAGGCCGATGACCTCGACAACGTCCACCGGTTGGTCTCGATTGACCAACGCGCCGCCTACCTCGCATCCGCGGGCATGCTCGAATTCGGCTACGAGCAGCCCAAACACCTGACTGGTGACAATGCCGCGGCTGCGGCGGTAGGGAGAAGGGTGCCCCGTTAGGGCTGTGGCGGATCACCCTGACTGCTGGACAGGCGCTTTCGCTGCCCGAGAAGCTACCTCTGCCGTACCCCCGCCTGCCGAGACGTTCGATCGCGGCACGTGCGATCGTAGCGGTCGCTGGGGCGCATCAGGTGGTTGCGGCTCCACCGGCGCAGCCGCCACCACCGGATCGGTGCGGCCACCGGTACCGGTGCCGGCTCCTCCCGACGCATCGTCACCTCCCGCAGGATCTCTGCTTCCCTCCCTTCGATTGTGCGACGGAATCCGCGGTGGTGTTTCCGCACGTTGCTCGGCGAGCGCCGGAAAGGCTCACGCAGGGTGTTTCAGGCGGAGTGCATTGTGGGTGTATTCCTCGACTGCCTCGTGCATGAGTCGTCGCTGGGCTTGCGGTGCTGACGCCGCGTGAATTTATCGAGATCGTTGCTTGGTGGCAGTGGCAGTCGGACTTGCCGTTTGGGGAGGCGCCGCTGATGCCCGCGTCCTGCGGCAGGGATGGGCTGACCGGCGCGGCCTTCTTGAGTAGGGCCAGGCCCGCCACGCGGCGTCGTTGCCTTGCATGGCGGTGGCCGAGTCCGTCCGAGCCATGTCGTGCTCGGCCCGCGACCGGTGGGCGCACCTTCGCACTCGCCGCTCGAATGGGAAACGGGGTTTAGAGGTAGCGGGTCGCCGATCTCGTGTCCGACGATGTCACTGCGTTCGAGCAACCGACTGGCGGGCTGCGCCGGTTGCTGTCGCGCGAACGCAGCACGTCGGGTTTTGTGTTGGGCGTTTCTGGGTGGCCGCCGACGGTACCGTAGTGGCGGCTGCTGCAGCTGTCCGTGCGCGGGTGGTGTTCGTGCAGGTCGGGTCGCGTCACCGGGCCGGGTGGTGCTTATGCTCGATCTCGGGAGTTTCGCCGAGCGAAGAGGTGCATCAACATGGCCCGAAACAGCAGCGACCGGCCGGTCGATGGCCCGGTGTTGACGGTCGGTGTCCGGGTGCTGGTCCGCAGGAGCACCGGGGCCGATCTCATCGGTGAGGTGGTCGAGGATTACGAGGCGGTGACCGATCCTGGTGGTGGTGGGCACGGGTGGGCGCC
This sequence comes from Rhodococcus jostii NBRC 16295, assembly GCF_001894825.1. Lineage (GTDB taxonomy): Bacteria > Actinomycetota > Actinomycetes > Mycobacteriales > Mycobacteriaceae > Rhodococcus_F > Rhodococcus_F jostii. Next base: position 184,221 of record NZ_BCWY01000001.1, read on the forward strand.
GGTGCATCGGTGGGCGGTCGCGCTCGACGACGGGCGGCTGGTTTTTGCCGACACCGAAGACCTGACCATCGATCCGGGCTTCCACCGCTCCGCCCCGAACCCGAACCCGGACCCGGATTCGGCTGTGCGGACACCCGGCCGACACAGGGGAGAATGATCGACGGCAGCCGCTCCGTGGCCGGTTCTGGGGCGGCGTCGAACATCGTGCACACGAATTGTGCTACCAGTCAGTCGATTACATGAATTGCGTGGATGAGGTCCTGAAGGGGGTACGTCGATCTCATCGCATGATCTGTCGGGTATGCCTGAGCCGCGCCTGACGGCTCTTGCACCATGGGTGTTGTTCGGAACTGACAATTCAGGCTTACCGTGTCCGGTATGAGAGGTGATGAGGCTCGCGTGGCCCGGGACTTCGCGGGGTGGTTGTCGTCTCAGGGATGGATGGTCCGTACCGATACGGAGTTCGTCGACATCGTTGCCGAGAAGGACGGCCGCCGGCTCTATGTCGAGGTCGAGGCTGCGTCCACCGTACCGGGATTGGATGTCGATACCGCGATCGGGCAGCTGGTGAGGCGGATGCCGAGCGAGGCGGATCAGTCGGTGTCGTTTGCGTTGGTCGTGCGGGACGAGCCGCGATCGGTGGAAGCCGCCAGGCGGGCACCGCAACGAATTCTCGATCTGTTGGGAATGGCGCTGTACGCGGTCGATGGCAACGGTGGCGTGCGGCAGCTCTTCGGCCGCGTGTGAAGACCTCCCCCGGTGTGCGAGCGGGGCGGTCAGCGGTGTGGAGATACCATCGCTACGCCCGCAGAGCGGGGGCGTGCGGTGATGGGGCGGTAGCTCAGTCGGTTAGAGCCGTGGACTCATAATCGATTGGTCGCGGGTTCGAGCCCCGCCCGCCCCACCGCGCCGCCGGGCGATCTTCGGGAAGGGCTCCGTCAGGGCTGCCGTGCCTGCGGAACGCAGTGTGGGCAATGCGGACTCCGCTTAACCTGGCGATGGGCCGAGTATCTCGAGTGCGCTGACGGTCTCAGGCGCAGTCGCGGCAGAGTTGTTGCGCCGTGTCGGCGAGGCGGCTGCGGTGGTGGACCAGGAAGCAACTGGTGCAGGTGAATTCGTCCGACTGCTTGGGGATGACGCGGACGGTGAATTCTTCACCGGACAGGTCCGCGCCGGGCAGTTCGAAGGATTCGGCGGTGTCAGTGTCTTCGACGTCGACGACGGGGGACTGGGTGTCTTTCCGGCTGGCGGTCAGCTGTTCGAGGGAGGTGTCCGGCTCGTCGGATTCGGTGACTCGTGGTGCGTCGTAGTCGGTGGCCATGGCTGTTCTACCTTCACGCTCTGGGTGTTCGGATCCGCCAGGTGAGAGGGTCCGTCGACACGACACACTCGCGGGGTCGGGCCGGGCGGCGGGTGCGCCGGGTGTGGCGGACGCGCTCGGTCTCGGACATGCCACCCCAGATGCCATAAGACTCGGTGGCGGTGAGGGCGTAAGCGCGGCAGTCGGCGAGCACGGGACAGTCTTGGCAGATCTGTTTGGCGGCGCGCTCACGCCAGGCACGGACGTTGCCGCGTTCACCATCGGGGGAGAAGAACATGTCGGTGTCGGTGCCGCGGCACAAGGCGCGGTGCTGCCAGTCCCGGTCGAGGGGGTGGTGGAAATGATCAGGCACAGCGGGAGGAGTCGCTTTCGGAGGGGAGCGGTGAGCCGATCCGTCGGTCAGGGCGGGCGCGCGGGTGTGGCGGGCCTGGGCTTGTGGCCGGGGATGTGTGCCAGGCAAATCGATGTCGGGGCGCTGTGGGTGGGCAGGACCTTATTGGTAACCGGGTTGGACTGTAGTGTGTCAGCGCATGGCTTTCCGAAAATGTTGTGCGACATAACGGTTCGACACATCGCGGTGTACTTCCGATGCCCGGGAGGTGGCAGTCGGGTGGCGGCAGTGACAGGCCAGAGTCCGGGGCTGTGATCGGGTCGACGCCGCGGCCGCAGGGCGTGTCGGTGCGGTGATGCCTGGGCTCGACATCGGTGGGACCGGGACGAACCCGGATGATTCACACTCGGTCACCTCTAACGAGGTGGTGAACGGTGTGCCATTGATGGTAGCGACACGGCGAATGATACCGAAGGGTATCGCTCGAAAGTAACTGGCGTCACATCCACCGTCTCGTTCGCCGGCGTCGCCGATGACCGTGAGGCGCCGGATCCACCTCTTCCGGAGGATTCAGATGTTCCCCGAGCGGCGTGGTGTGCAATTCGGCTCTTCTCCAACGGTGCCTGTCCGGGTCGGCAACGGGACGTCGTACCCGTCGCTCCGACAGCCGTTCCGCTCGCGGGAATCGCTGGTGACTGGCACGTGGAGCGCGCGCACCTGGACACATGGTCTTACGATACTTACACTTGTCTATATCGTAAGAAACGTAGTACTCGGGTGGGGCGGGTCATCATGAGCAAAGAAGACGGCAACACAGGTCGCACGCGGTATCGGGTCGTGAATCGCGGCGCGGGCCGGGCGGGCGGGACACGGGTTCGGGAGCGCCCGAGGAGTGCGCAGGAGTGGCAGCGGGAGATCACCCGGGTGGTGTCCTCGTTCGAGGGTGCGTCGCGGCGCCCGGCCGGCGGCATCGAGATCGACTTCGAGCTCCGGTTCGATCTCCGGGCGACGGGGCTGGCGCTGGATTGGCTCACCGACGCGTTCCGCACCGCATTGGACGCCGCCGATCTCGCCGACGCCGGCGGTGTGGTGATGCGGGCGTTGTTCGACACCAGCGATACCGACGTGGTCACCATTCAACTGCAACGGCTGCCCCGTGCCACCCGCGCCGCCCTCACCGAGGGCGGCGCGGGTGACCGGGCGCCGCGCACCGAACGGGGTCTGGCCGATCCGGCCCCGACCGTCACAGTAGGAACCGATCCGCATGGACAGGTCGAATTGGAGACCGCGACCGGCAACCTCACCTACGCGTCCCCACTCTCATTGTCGGGCGACACGATCTCCTCGACCGAGGTCTCCGAGATCCTCTCCCCGTCGGGGAGTGTGAATCGGGCCCTGGCCAACGCCAAGCGGAAGACTCATCAACTCCTCGGCCTGAAGGTCGGCAACCAGTACCGGTATCCGCTGTTCCAGTTCGACCGCGAGCGCAAACAGATCCGCCCCGTCGCCGAGCACGCGAACCGGCTGATGGAATGCGACCTCGACCCGTGGGGAACCCTGGACTGGTGGTTCACCGAGAACCCATTGATCGGTGATCAGCGGCCGGTGGACCGCCTTGCCGTGCACATGCTGACGGAGGCCGAGGTGGAGCTGATGGTGGCGGCCGAGCAGATGGGCATGGACTGACACCGGTGACTGAGCGCTACAACGGCCGGCCCCCGCAGACCCGGGTGATCCCCGCGGGCACCACACTGCACCGGATCTCCGGTACCGGATCCCCGTACCCACCGAACTCGTTCAATGCCAAAGGTATCCGCGCACTCGGCGACCCGCTGCAAGGGCGGTTCGAGCCGATCGACGACTCCCACGGCGGCTACCTCTACGTCGCCCTGTCCCTCGCCGGCGCCGTCGCGGAAGGCATCCTGCGCGACATCCCCATCCCCCGGTCGGGGATCGTGCGCCGCACACGGCTCGCCGGCAAGACGCACACCCGGATGGTCCTGGGCCGGGACATCACCGTGGCGTCTCTGCTGGACGGCGACCTCCGATCGCTGAACCTGTCCGGGACCCTGGTCGGCTGTGACCGCAGCGCCTACACCTGGTCCCGCACCACCTGCCATCAGATCCTGGGCGCCGACCCCAGCGTCGACGGGGTGATCTACCGCTGCCGCAACAACCCCGCCGAACTCGCCCTGATGCTGCTCGACCGCGGAGCCCTCGACTCGGCCGCACTTCCCATCGCCGAATCCAATGACGTGCTGACCGATCCGGGCACCTGCGACGAGGTGGTCAAGGTCCTCGACGAGGTCCACCACCTGAAATACGTGGGGGCGGGCAGCGCCCGACTTCCGTAGCCCGGGCCTGAAACGGACACGCATGGTTGGCCGCGCACCCCGCGCCCATGACGCAGCGTCCGCAACCCGTGTTGGGATCGGAGATCTATTGGGAGAGTGGGGTCTCTGGTATGGCGCCCCTCTCGGTCTCCGAAAGGCCTCGATAGTGAGCTGGAACACTTCCCGCCGTTGTTCTGCTCTGGGCTTCGCGTCATGGCAGTCCCAAGACTTCGGTGCATGCCCAAAAGGGTTCCGCCGCATTCACTGCCAATCGACGGAACCGAGTGCAGAGCACCCGAATTCGTATTCTCTCCCCGCAACGACAAGAAGACGGCAGGCATGGCTGGCCACAAGGGTTCTGCAGTCGTCGGCACCGTCGACATGTGGTGCTCTGTGTAGTCCTGCTGGGCGAAAAGGGTGAGGGGCGCGGGTCCTCGGAGATCAGTGCGGCCCGCGTGTGATTGGTTGCCGTTTCGATCCGCTGGCGGTGAGAGGACCGAAATGCCGCTACTGTGTGCGTTCGACGATTGCCCGGCGAGAAGGAGAACAATATGGCGGTATCACCGAGGGGTTCTGCAGGATCGGCGAAGAAAACGACCAAGGAGATTCGTGAGTGGGCGATCGCGAACGGCCGCGAGGTGTCCTCCCGCGGGAGGATTCCGGTCGAGATCGAGCAAGCCTTCCATGACGCGCAGGCGAAAACGGCTCAGGCTAAACGGGCGCCGATAAAGAAGACGGCCACGAAGAAGGTAATCGCGAAGCCGACGGCTGTGAAGACGAAGGCCGCGAAGAACGTACTCGGGGAAAACGCCCCCACAAAGAGCGCGGCGAGCAAGGCTCCAGCGAAGAGAACGACCAAGGAGATTCGTGAGTGGGCGATCGGGGAGGACTTGGAAGTGTCCTCCCGCGGCCGGATTCCGGCCGAGATCGAGCAAGCCTTCGACGACGCTCAGACGCAGAAGGCTCGAGTCAAACCGGCGCCGGTAAAAAAGAAGGCGGCAGCGAAGAAGACAGTCGCCAAGAAGACCGCCGCAGCGACTCCGGTCAGGAGGACAGCGGCGAGCAAGGCTCCGGCGGAAAAGAAGACAGTCGCGACGAACACGGCTGCGGAGAAGCCGACCGTGAAGAAGCCGGCCATGAAGAAGGCGGTTGCAGAGAAGCCGGTCGCGGCCAAAATGCCGGTGAAAAGGGAAGTGGTAAGTAAGACTCCGGAGAAGACGACGAACAAGGAGATTCGTGCGTGGGCGATCGCGAACGGCCGCGTGGTGTCCTCCCGAGGAAGGATTCCGGCCGAGATCGTGCAAGCCTTCGACGACGCTCAGACGCAGAAGGGTCAGGTCAAACCGGCGCCGGTAAAGAAGACGGCCGCAAACACGACAGCTGCCAAGAAGACGGCAGCGGCGGCGGCTCCGGCCAAGAGGGTAGCGGCGAGTAAGACTTCGGCGGAGAAGATGGCCGCGACAAAGAAGGCCGGGAAGAAGACCGCGGCGAAGGCGCCGGTGAAGAGAGTGGCGGTGAGGAAGGCTCCGGCGAAGAAGCCGCCGAGGGAGATTCGTGAATGGGCGATCAAGGCAGGTCACGAGGTGTCCTCCCGCGGCCGGATTGCGGTCGAGATCGAGCGAGCATTCCATAATGCTCAGGCCGCGATGCCGGTCGCGTGACTTGCAACATGGCCCTGATGCACAGCGTGACCACCCTGCCGCGAAGGCTATGAGCCTGTGGGGATCACGATCCTCGGCGGTGGTCGGTTGTCCGCGCAGCGGTGCCGGGGAGGGGTGCCGGGGAGGGGTGCGAGGTATCCCGGCGAACCTGACTCGACGATTCCCGCGCGGAGTGGATCGGGAGGGTCGCACATGTCTTGGGGAACCACCGGTGGCCGCGGTTGCCGGATCTGAGCACCTTCCGGTGACACGATGGGTGGGTGGGGAGACAGAGCGGGATCTTCGGGGTTGCAGGTTTGGTCGTCGGGCTGGTCTTGGTGGTGGTGTACGTCGCGGCCGTACATGGTGGCGACGTCGTTCCAGCCGGCGTGGACCGATTCATCGATCGTGTCGGTGATCGTGCTTGGGGGCGCCGCGGTGGCCGGGGCCGGTTGCGGGGTGGTGCTGTGGCTGTCCGGGTGGCGGGTGGGGCGGGACGCGGCGAGCGCGGACGAACGCCGCCGTCGGCGCACCTTCCTGCTGGGCCGAACCGTCGCCGCGGCCCTGGCTGGTATCACGGTGGGGTTGTTGCCGATGCTGGTGTTGCTGTATGTCGTGTTCACGGCCACTGTGGGCATCGCGGTGGAATGGGCCTCGGTGCCGGTGCTCTATGCCGGTAGTGCGGTGCTGGCCTACGGGTGCGCCCTGCTTGCTGTGTGGTGGGTGTTGGCCGCGGCGGCCGATGATCGGCGCGCGGCGACCGTGCGGATGCTCGCGGTGTTGCTTCCGGTCGGTGCACTGACGGCCACCGCCGCGGGTGTGGGCGTCGCTGGTCTGTTCGAGTATTCCACCCTCCCTGCGACGTTCGTGTGCGTTATCGCGGTGGTGGCCGTTGACGGCCACGGTGGCGCTGGCCCGGGTGCTGACCCGGGCCCCGGCCGTGGGCGCCGGCGCCCGGTGACCTCACCCGCGGTACCTGGACGTCCCTCAAACCGGGCGCGGGAACGGTGCGCGGCCGGTCGAGGATCGGTGAGCACCTCGCGGTGGGGGCGGGGCACGACCCGGTCCCTCGAGAGGTGGCGTCGTGGAGATTGTGGGGCCACCGATGGAATCTCCTCGGCTCTAGAATCGGGCGATGGACAGGACCGACCGCGCCAGCCGGGTGATCGCGGCACCACCGGCGATTGTCTACGGCGCCCTCCTTGACCGGGAGTCCCTCGAGGTGTGGTTGCCGCCGGAGGGCATGCGCGGGCGGGTCGAGCGGTGGGATCCTCGGCCTGGTGGCGGGTTCCGGATGGTTCTGACCTACCTGAACCCCGCCGACAGTCCCGGCAAGACTTCGGATTCGACGGATGTCGTCGATGTCGGATTCGCCGAGCTGGTGCCAGCGGAGCGGGTGGTGCAGCGGGCGGTGTTCGAGGCTGACGACCCGTTGTACGCGGGCACTATGACGATGACCTGGCACCTCGCGGCCGCCGAGGAGGGGACCGAGGTGACCGTCACCGCCACGGACGTGCCACCCGGCATCGACCAAGTGGTACACGAGGCCGGGATTGCCTCCTCGCTGGCGAACCTGGCGTCGTACGTCGAAGGGACCCTCTGACGGTCGGCTGCGACCCGGGCCCCGGCGCTTTTGTCGAGGACGCGGTAGAACACCCACACCCGTCATCGCGAGCACTGCCCGTCTCGACAGAGGTCGGTGGCGCGGGACGGTCTGAGCGGAGGCGGTGGCGCCGAGCACGGGCGAGCCGGGACGGGAATGGTTCGGTTCCAGCGGAGTCATCGACAGCCTCCACGTCGGCGATTCCCAGGAGACGACGTACGCCCGTAATGCCCGCGTTGCGTTAGATCAGCCACTGTCGTCGGAGATCCCGACTGTCGAGCTGCTCGTCGAGCAAACCGATGGTGGTGAAAAGACGCGGGCGAAGGAGAACGAAGCCAGTGGTGAATGATTTTGGTCAATTACATTGGGGGCCTGTGATGTAACCCTGTTCGCACCCGTACTGCAGTTGGATCTCCCCGCTGGTCGGGTCTTCCCCACAAGCGAGGCCGCAGCGTTCGTATCCGTTGACGACCCCGTCACCATTGCGGTCCTGGGAGGGGTCGTATGGATAGCCGGACGCACCGCTGCCGGGATCGACCGTGCTGGCACATGCTGGGTCCGTCGTCGAGGAGGATCCGTCGGTGTAGACCGACACGCCCCCGTAGTCGCAGTACTGCAGGACCGGCTCGGCCGGGGGAACGTAGGTGTCACATACCGCTTCGTAGCCTACGGTCCCGTCCGAGTACAGGGCGGTGCCGGATTGGTAGACGGCCAGGTCACCGCACTCGAAGGTGACTGGCGGCGGTGCGGGCACAGCCACCGGCTCGCTCGTCGGCGTCGGCGTCGGCGCCGGTGGCTGTGGTGGAGGCGGTGAGAGCGACGGCGAGGCAATAGACGATCGCGCCGGCTCCGGCGCCTGGGGTGATGTGTCCTCGGTGCCGCATGCCGTCAGGACAAGGGCGCTGACCGATACGGCAGCGAGAAAGAAATGCTTGAGATTCATCGTTGTTCTCGTTTAGTTGATCACCGCGATTGTGGAAGCGGCGTTGGCGTGCGCTGATTCCGCTCTTGCTGTGTCTATCGCCGGTACCCCCAGCGGTGTTGCATGTTCGACTTTTGAAGGAGGTATCGGGCAGGGTGCCCCGTGCGGCCCCCGGCGGAGAGAGACTCGCTCACCGATATCCGTGTATTCGGGGAGCACTGCGTTCGATTCGGGCGCCGTCCCGATGACGCCCGTTCGGCAGAGGGTGCTGGCCTCGACCCGTCCCCTTGCCGTGGACGATCGACCATACTTAGTCGCTGGATCACCGACAATACGAATGCTCCGGCCGTTGTCGCCGGCGGTGGGCAAAGAGGGAGCACGACATGGTCGATGGATCGCGGGCCGGCACGATGTTCGGCCGTTACCAACTGCAGGTGTTGCTCGCCCGGGGCGGGATGGGCGAGGTCTATCGGGCATATGACACTGTGAAGGGCCGCACCGTGGCCCTGAAGCTCCTGCCTGAGGAGTTCGCGAAGAACCCCGGGTATCCGGCGCGTTTCCGCCGGGAAGCGCACGCGGCGGCGCGGCTGCAGGAACCGCACGTCATCCCGATTCATGATTGGGGTGAGATCGACGGTCTGCTGTACATCGACATGCGGCTCGTCGAGGGATCCGATCTGCGTACCCTGCTGACCAGGGGCGGTCCGATGCCGCCGGCACGGGCGGTGCAGATCGTCATCCAGATCGCCGCGGCACTCGACGCCGCGCACACCGCCGGACTGGTCCATCGCGATGTCAAACCGGAAAACATCCTGATCACCGGCGACCGGGACAACGAGTTCGCCTATCTGGTCGATTTCGGTATCGCCAGCGACGCCTTGGCTACCCAGTTGACCACCGCCGGCAGCATCATCGGCACTTACGCCTATATGGCGCCCGAACGGTTTGACGACGTGCCGGTGACCGGCCGGTCCGATATCTACTCGCTGGCGTGCGTGCTGTATGAGGCATTGGCCGGCGCCAAGCCCTACCCGGCCAGCACGATCAGCGGACTGATAAAGGCTCACCTCACCTCCCCGGTACCGCGCGTCAGCACCACCATGCGGACCATCCCGGTGGGGTTCGACGCAGTAATCGCGCGCGGCATGGCCAAGGATCCCGCGGACCGCTACGCCTCCGCCGGGCAGTTCGCAAGCGCCGCACAATCCGCACTCACCCACGACAACCGCCACACCGCCCGCACGATCGCGGAGACCACGCTCCGGCCGACCACCGCGATGCCGACCATCGAGCCGACCACCTTCGATCCGGCGCCGCCGGACCGCGAACACGCGGTGCCGCAGCAAACCGGGCCGACGCAGCAGCCGAAACCCTCGCACGTCGTGCCGGTGCTGATGGCGCTGCTCCTCGTCGGTATGCTCGCCGTGGGCGGCGTCGTGGCCTGGTTGGTCGTGAGCCAAGGCAACTCTGGCCAGGCATCGTCAGCCGCGGGCACCAGCACCACAACTGCCGCCCTACCGGTTCCGGTACTCCCGCCGGTCGATAGCAGGCACGCACCCACAGCTCCAAACAGCAGGCAAGCACCCACAGCTCCAAACGTCGAAACCCCGGTGCCGGTACCGGCGCCCGCACCTGCACCGGAAACAGCGCGACTCGGCGATCTCGGACTTGCCATCCCGATGGCCCAACCGCGCTGCGACGGCACGGGCATCGTTGTGGTGGGGTCGGCGATCACGCCTGGCCAGTACGCCGAGGACGTCCAACGATTCCTCGTTGCACACCCGGAGTCGTCATACCTGCGCACGGATCAGGCGTGTCCCTCCCTGCGGCAGGCGACGGACGAGGGCAATCCGATCTACGCGGTGTACAAATCGGCAGGAAAGTCCACAGAAGCGGTCTGCACTCTCGTGCGAGCGGTAGGTGGGGATGCATACGGCAAGTGGCTCGATATGTATTCCGATCCAACTTTCATAATCCCGTGCCCATAAACCCTAAAACGGCCGTGACGTTCTTCTGCAACATCAAGGGGTTTACAGGGAGACACATCAGGTAAGGCCGCGCGCCACCCGATTCGTTGAACATATCCGTTGCTCGGCGAGTAACTATCGCATCGCCTCGGAACCGGGAGAAGCCCCGAAATCTCGCAGATCTTGTGGCAGAACGCATACGGTCCGATGCGTGGCTCGGCAAGTGAAACACATGGTCATGTGCCTCGTGTAGCAACTCGACGATAATTGTTGTCGCCACACTAGTTTCCCGCTATCGAGTAGCCACTGCCGTCCAGGCCGGAATGGGCACTCGACCGGGCCTGCTCGACCGGACTGCAATTGCAGCCTCCCGGGTCGCTCTCCGTGTTCTTTAGATGCGCGAACCATTGATGACATCGAAGCAGGCAAAGAGGACGATGAAACCAACCGGTCCCCACCCGCCGGGCCGTATCCTAGAACGCGCAAGGCGATGCTGCACAACGCATTGCGCTTGGAGGCGACTGTCTATGCCCCTTTCACGACTTCCGGGTGTAACGATGACCACCGTCGGCCGGACCCGCGGTGGGATCCCAATATGAGTCCGCCGGCAACGAATTACCTCAGGAAACCTGTTCCTATCGTCGCGGCTTCAGGATTGAGGCGCCGCCTCAATAATCGCCCCAAGTCCGGACACATGTGCAACAGCAAGCCGATCCGTCCGCGCCAGCCATCTGCGGAAATCGACCGTTCGCAACATTTCTGCAGAGTGGAGCCGGTGGCCACCGAGATCGGGAAACCGCTAACGCGGTGTCGGTGGTACGCGCACTACCCCGACCCTGCCTGGTCGAGAGTCCTCGTCCCGAGATCCGGAGATTCTTTGATCTGCACCGATCCGGGAGCTCCCCGTAAGGATGCAAGATGACGGGCCACAAGCGCTTTGCTCTTATCGCCGCAACGCTCGGGATCTGCCTCACAATATCCTGTTCGGCTTCTCCGCCCGCCGAGTCGACCACTGTCTCCGCTGATGGGTTCACTGCGTCGAGCGGATCGCTGTCGATTAGCGGTGGCGTCGGTGTCGCGCCATTGGGAACGTCAGTGAAGATCAGATCTAACGATCGCATCCTCGTTCCGGAAGTCGGCCAGATGTTGATTCCCCTCAGCGATGCGTTCGACATCACGCTCAATGACGGGGCAGTGCAGCCAGCCAATCCGGTCAACGCCACCTTCGACGTTGATGGGGAAAGGGTTCAACAGCTACTCGATCAAGACGTCCAGCTGACAGTTGCCTCCGAGGGCGACGGCGGCGATGTGGTCGAGTACCTTCCGGCAGTCTTCGACCGTCAGTCGAGCATTGTTACTGCTGAGCTGACCCACCTCAGCTCGTGGCGATTGTTCGGGTTCGATCCGAAACGGTTTGCCGATGATGTGATCTCCACCCTGGAGCGGACCTTGGGAATTAGCTTCCCCCAGCCCGATTGCGCCGGGCAGACGGTCAACTATCCGCAAGCCATATACAGCGTCTCTAATGTTACAGACGATGTGGCGTGGGCTTGTATTCGACACATCCGTGCCGGACCACAGGAGGGGAGATTGGGTATCGACCTCTACTCCAATACGCCCTACGTGTGGACTGTCGATGCAACGCCCGATCCACTTGACGTCCGGGTCAATGATATTGACCTCGATACCTACGCCCCCGGCGCGTTGTACCAGCAGATCATTGGCAGGCACTCCAGTGGAGACACGTTCTTACTTCCCGGCGGAAGCGTTTCGATGGACTTCGGTCAGTACGAACAAAATCCAGACATCGGGACGCTTACCTATGACGTCGGCGTCTATGCAGTGGGTCTGCTCGGCTACGGAATCTCAGTGGGCTTATCGAAGTTCAAGATCGGTACCTATCAGCGGCTTCTCGACAATGCCGAAGCAGCCGATTGTCTAGCAGGATTGGCTGAGGGATACGCCGATCTGGGCAGCAGCGTCGATTCAGGGACAGTTGGAAGGATGGTGCAAGAGGTTTTGGGGTGCATCGGTAAGATGGGGGGCGGTCTGATCGCAAAATCCGTCGCCTTTATTGCTGGCGGTTTTGCCGGAGCTGTCATCGCGCCCCTCGTGTCGTTCCTGAATCCACGCTTGCAGGCTCAAGGCGCGTCTTTCGAAGTCATCACCGAATACATCGAGTCCGCCCCTACTGCTGCCTCCGAAATCGCTTCGGACTCTATGTCGGGGTCGAAGCGGGAGGTGTGCGGCACGGTGCTGATCCCGCAAACAGGTAAGAATGGCACGGTTATCAATGACAACACAGTGATCGACTGTGCAACAGCTATTTCGGTGATGAACCGATATCTAAATGATCCAACCGTCAACGATCGCGTGCATACTTTCGATGGCTGGACCTGCTCAGTTTACGGTGGCGCTGAAGAAGAGGAACTCGGCTATGTCGTGAGATGTACGCGGCCCGATAATGCGACGATCATGTTGACGCAGGCTTGAATCAAATTTTTTTTAGAGCAAGTCTAGCCACCCTTCTCTGCCATCATCCCCGCCAAACAGGAAAGACGGCTCTCTCAAACCCTGAGTCTCTTCGGTTTATTTGATTAATCCCAGTTGGTGGCGCAAGCGCATGACCGCGGCGTTCTCCCAGTGGCCGGCGAGTGTGCGCTCGCGGCGGGGGAGTCCGGCAACAGCCGCGAAGAATCGTTCCTCGGCGTGATGCGCTTTGTCCCGTAACTCGGTGGCTGCGGCATCGCAGCGGTCGGGGGTGATGCCCTGCAGCGGAATCAGCGCTTCCCGGAACTTGTGCGCAGCGTAGGCGAGGTTTTCGAGATCGACGGGGTGGGCGCGCGTGCGTAGCGTGAGTCCAAGCGCCATGCCGGGAAGCTTAACCTGACCGCTAGGGCGGCGATTGTGACGCCAGGCCGGCCGCGACCGAGCTCGCTGGCCGGGCGAGAACTCGCACCGGCGGCACCAAGCTCGACATCAGTGCTGGTGGTGTCGTATCCGCCACTGGATTGCTCTTTGACCATCAGAAATGACACGTCCCCTGCCCCGGGATCGGTGCGCTGGTAGTGTGGTCGCCGCGCTCCCGCCCGGGAGATTCCTGAGGTCTGTCGTGGTCGGCTTCAGAAGTGGCAATGAGCTTGTGGCACAAGTGTATCCACGTGCCGCGGCCGTCCTCGGGTGGATCAACTGTCTCGATTCCGCCCCAGGGCGTCGTCCTCACTGTGTGGGGCAGCGGCGACCAGGTGTCGTTGGCAGGGGGATCGGATCGAGACGGATGGAGGAATTGCATGAGTGAGCAGCGTGGACGTGACTTCAAGGTCGCACCCTTCGGAGGGCGTGCAGATCGGACAGCGGAGGAAGCGGCGCCCGCAGACCGTGGTCCAGCTTCCGGCCGGCCTGCCGGGTCAGGCCGTCGTGGGAATGGTGATCTCGGCTCTGCCGTCGATGGCCGATAGTTGGTAGTGCGGGCAGGTGACCACCTGCCGAGGAACGGGAATCGCCTGCCGGTCGGTGTCGAGGTAGAGGCGGTAGGCGAGCTGCCCGCGTCGATGGCTGCCGGTGTCTGGGTCGACGGCGCCGAGGAAGTATCCGTGCGCGTTGTCGACGGTTGAGAAGATCGCTCGCGCCCACTCGGCAGCCTCCGCGGGCGGCAGATACCGTGGCGCGCTCGTCTGCGCGTCGACGGTGTGCACGATGACGGTGACGGCGAACCCGGTCGCCGCGGGGAACCACTGCTCGGCCGCGACGTCGAACCCGGTCGCCGCGGGGAACCACTGCTCGGCCGCGACGTCGAACGGTGCAATGGACGTGTGAATCCGCAGCTCGATGTCCGTTCCGGTACGGGCCGCCGCTGTGATGATGTGGGGATCCGCCGAAGCATCCTTCACGGCCAGGTTCGGCAGCGCCTGGTGGCCGTCGGCGCGGATGCTGCCTGGATCAGCGGACATGGGGCAAGGGTACGGGCCGCCGATACCCGGCCGGCGGAGTGATGACGATTCGACCGACCGACGACTGATCCCGGCAGAATAGGGTTTTGACCTGCAGAGACGGCAGGTCCCCTAACGGAAGGACTGGGCGCTACTGTCCTACGGACCTTCTCAGTCTCGTCGATGAGGGACCCTGTCCTCACCTTCTCTACCCATCTCTATCCATTTCTCTACCCATAGGGTAGTTCCGCTTCGCATTTGGACGACGAATGACTATTGCGGCGACGAGGCGTATAATCGATCGACGTCCACGAGGAAACCAGGACCGCAGATCTCGACGAAGCGGCTGCCGCGGGCCCATATATTGCGCTGCGGCGTGTGCTCGCTGATGGAAGGTCCGATCAATGACTGGTATCAATCAAATCGAGCAGAGAATCACCTCCGGTGATCTTATTGCTGCGCTCGCTGCGCGGGCGCCGCGGGTCGGTGGCAACGACGGCGGATGGCCAGGACTGACTATCTATCGATTCACCGAACCGATGGACCCGCAGTGGGAGGAAATCCAGTCACTATCTCTGGGCATCGTCGCGCAGGGACGCAAGGCAGTGACCGTCGAGGGTAAGCGCTACGTGTACGACCCGTTCAATTACCTTGTGCTAAGCAGTAATCTGCATTTTCAAGCAGAGATTCTCGAGGCGTCTGCGCGTCTGCCCTTCCTGTCGTTCGTTCTGCAGATCGACCCAGCGCTCGTCCGCAAGGTGTCGACGGACATGCTCGAGCGTCGAGCCGCGTCGTTCCCGCCGGTACGCTTGGACGCAGAACCCGACAAGTGCGTGGTATCGGCACTAGACCAGGACCTGATGGGCACGGTGGTGCGTTTCTTGCAAGCGCTGTCGGTGGGACCTGATCGCCGCGTGCTGGCTCCGCTATACATGCAGGAAATGGTGTATCGCGTCCTGCAGAGGGAGCAATTCTCGCGAATGTTGCATATCGCCGCACAGCAGGCGGCGGGCAATCCGGTCGCGGCTGCGTTGACCTACATCCGTGCCCATCTCGGCGAACCGATGACTGTCACCGATATGGCTGAGCAGGTGAGTCTGAGCCCGTCGGCATTTTCGCATCTGTTCCGCGAGGTGACAGGCCGGTCGCCGTACCAGTTCGTGAAGGAGATTCGCCTCGACCGCGCACGCGAACTGCTCGTTGACGGTCGACTCGCTGTCACCGAGGTGTCGCGTGCGGTGGGTTACTCGAGCGTATCTCACTTCATCAAGGAATTCCGGGGGCGGTTCGGGACGACACCCAAGGCCTATGCAGATGCACAGGCCCTGGGCGAGGAAATGCGGGCGATTCGCTCAGACGCGAGCTGAGACCAGCGCCGCAACCAGTGCCTCCGCCAACGGCCTCGATGATGCTGGATTCTGGCCGGTGTAGAGATTGCCGTCCACGGTGACATGCTCCTGCCATGGCGAGCCGCTCTCTTCGAACACGCCTCCGCTCTCAGTGAGCCGGTTCTGTAGTAGCCACGGCGCCTTGTCTGCGAACCCCACCTGAGATTCCTCGGCGTTACTGAATCCCGTGACACGGCGGCCTGTGAACAGCCATGATCCGTCTCCGTTGCGGGCCGGCAACAGCGCTGCCGGTCCATGGCACACCGCGGCGACGAGTTTACTCTGTGCAACGAATTCGCCGATGAGTGCGCCGAAAGTATCCGACACTGCAAGGTCTTCCATCGGCCCATGCCCCCCTGGGACGAAGACCAGGTCGAAGTCCTCCGCACGGACACCATTCAGATCGGTTGGTACCGAAAGGATCTCGGCAATGCCGTCGAGGTAGGAACGAAATCGCTCTCCGGGTTCGGTGGTGCCGCCGTTCATTTCCGGCGAAAACCCAGCCTCGTCTGCTACCGGGCGGACGCCGCCCGGAGTAGCGATCGTGATCTCGAACCCGGCGTCGGCGTCGGCGAACACTTCGTGCGGGACAGCCAACTCTTCGGGCCAGTATCCGCAGGGGTGCACAGTGCCGTCGGCCAGTGTCCAACTATCTGATCCGGTCACGGCAAAAAGTATGCGGGACATTGATGATCCTCCGTCGTGTCGGTGACAACGCGGCCGACGGCCGCGCAACCCCACGCTAGGTCCGAGACGGTTGAGATAGTCGCTACTGCGTTCGATTGCGATACAAGTCCGTCGGTCTGCGATATCGGTATTTCAGAGTCGCTCGGAATGGGCACAGATTGAGTCGGAACGCAGTACCGCTGCGGTTGCGGGTGGGGTTTGCTTCGAGGTGGATGTAATCGCGGTCACATTCCCACCATCAACGACGCAGCGGTCACATTCTCACCATCCAACGACGCAGGAGGAAGCCGATGACGCGCATTGCCTACCTGGTCTCGAGCGCAACCGAGATCACCATGGCCGATGGCACGGCCCATCCGACAGGGTACTTCGCCGAGGAAGCGATCAAGCCCTTCGAAAGTTTCACCGCGGCTGGTTTCGACGTCGCCGTCATCACCCCCGACGGCAAGAAGCCCACAGCCGATCCCTACGGACTGAACTGGTACTTCCACTATCCGGAAGAAGACAAGGACTATCTCCACTCCGTCGTGCGCACCTTCTCCCACGATGTCGACGACATCCGATTCACGCTGCACCAAAACACCGAACTAGGACTTGCCGCCAGTCGCCGGATTGCAGCGGCACTCGAGGGCAAGGGCATGACACCGGCGCAGGCGCACGATCAGGTCAGCAAGGCAGCCAAGATCGCGTGGCGCCACGATCGACACCTCGCCGATGTAATGGTGGAGGACGGCCTGACCGCAGGACTGAGCCCAGTAGAGATTCACCAGGCCGTCGCGGCGCAACGCGCAGCGAGTGAAGAACTTGTCGGCGAACGAAAAGCACGACTCGACGAGATCGACGGATTCAACAACCCACTGGATCTGCGCAGCCTCGGCGACGACGAACTGGCCGGCTTCGATGCGGTGTTCGCCCCGGGTGGGCACGGACCGATGGTCGACCTGGCAGACAACCCCGATGTCGGGCGACTGCTGGTTGCCTTGCACGAGAAGCGTGCGCCGATCGCCTCTCTGTGTCACGGCCCCGCGCTGATGCTCTCGGCGCCCGAACGTGCTGACGGTCAATGGCTTTTCGACGGCTACCGGATGACGTGCTTCACCGACGAGGAGGAGAACCAAACCGAACCGGGCCTGCTCGGTCTGCCCTGGTACGTCGACACCGCGCTAATGAATGCCGGGGCCGTGTTCGACGACGGCCCGTCCGCGTGGGCAAGCCACGTTGTTGTCGACCGGCACGTCATCACGGGCCAGAACCCGGGGTCGACCGAGGCCGCCGCCGCCGCCGTCATCGCAGCGCTGAAAGCCGCGCCCTCGGCGAAAGCAGCCTGAGGTGCTGTCGTTCCTGCGCAAGACCAGAAGGAGTACCCCTGTGAACAGTCGCAGCCCGCAGAAAGTCGTCAGCGACTTTCTCGATGACTTCGCCGCACGTGACATCGACGGAGCCCTCGCCGACACAGCCGAAGACATCAACGTCAACGTCTACGGACTCGGTCGCCATGAAACCGGGCGCGGCACCATCCGCACCGTCCTCGCCGACATTGTCGAGGCCTTCCCCGATCTGATCGTCACCGTGAAAAGGATCATCACCGCAGGCAACGTGGTCACCACCGAGATCAACGTCCAGGGCACCCAAGCCGCCCCCTACGCCGGCGCGATCAACCAGGAGAAACACATCGACTTGGACGAAGTGTGGCGTTTCGTCGTCGCCGAGGACCGCATCACGCAGATCGACGCGTACTGGTGTCAACAGCAGCTCTACCGCCGCCTCGGGGTCAAGCGGTTCGACCAAATAGCAATCGTCTGAGGAGCTCACCCATGTCCAGTGCATCAGTAATTGTGTCGTCGCGCACTGCAGCACAGAACGCTGCGGTGGTGACCGAGTTCTTCGACCGGTACCGCGCACACGACGTCGACGGGATGGTGGATCTCTGCACGATCAACGCAGACTTCTCCTACCCGCCCTTCGAAGTGTGGGGTAAACAGCGCGTACTGCGTGGCGACGGCAAGGTGGGAACAGTCGGCAAGCCGATCTGGACGGGCCTGATCACCGCGTTTCCCAACCTGTCCAATGTTGTGCATTCCGTCGACGCCAACGACGAGGGCGACGTCGTCGTCCAGGTCGATATCGGCGGAACTCAGCAGCAGCCATGGGGCTTGGTCCTCCCCGCAGGCAAGACCTTCAGCGAGCCACACATATTCCTCTTCCGGCTCAACAGCGACGGTCTCATCGAATCGGTGACCGGGTATTGGAACAACGCCGGAATCAGCCAACAGCTCGGCCACATGGAAGTCGACTAGAGGAGCACACCATTATGACCCTTTTGAAGCGAGAAGAGTGGCAGGGCTTCGTCCGCGACGTCGATTGGACGCCCACATACGTCGACGACGAGGCAATCTATCCTGAATGGCATTGTGGTACCGGGAAGGTACCGCGCGAGGCGTGGCAGGGATGGGAGGAGTCCTACAAGGTCAGCTATCCCGAATATGTGGCAACCCAGCGTGAAAAGGAATCATCCACCTACGCGGTCAAGGCCGCATTGCAGCGCTCGAACACGTTTCACGACCTCGACGAGGGGTGGAAGTCGGCCACCAAAATGCATTTCGGCGGGGTCGCGCTGGTCGAATACGCTGCGGTGCTCGGTGAACTGAAGATGGCACGGTTCGGACTGAATGGCTCCTGGCGCAACATGGCGACGTTCGGTCAGCTCGACGAGATGCGGCACGCGCAGATCACCACGTTCTTCGGACACGAGTTCGTCGGCCAAGACGCACAGTACGACTGGACCCAGAAAACGTTCCACACCAACGACTGGGTACCGATCGCGCTACGAAACCTGTTCGACGGCATGATAACTTCCCCCAACGTCGTCGACCTTGCGATCGAGCTGCCGTTCACCTTCGAGACCGGCTTCACCAATCTGCAGTTCATTGCTCTCTCGGCGGACGCACTGGAATCCGGTGACGTGAACTTCGCCAACATGATCTCCTCGATCCAGACCGACGAAGCTCGCCACTCCCAGCAGGGTGGGCCGACGATGGAGATCCTGGTCGAGCACGACCCGGTCCGCGCACAGTGGGTGATCGACAAGAGCTTCTGGGGCTCGGCCCGAGCTTTCGCCGCGCTCACCGGACCGGCGATGGACTATTACACCCCTCTCGAACACCGCAAGCAGTCTTACCGGGAGTTCATGGAGGAGTGGATCATCGATCAGTACATCCACACGATCGAAGACTACGGACTGAAGAAGCCGTGGTACTGGGATGAGTTCATCACTGGACTCGACACCTGGCACCACGGGCTGCACATGGGTCTGTGGTACTGGCGACCCACCACATGGTGGCGCCCGAAGGCCGGCGTCAGCAAGGACGAACGCGCCTGGCTCGCCTCCAAATACCCCAACTGGGAGAACGTCTACGGCGACAAGTGGGACGTGATGATCGACCAGGTCAACGCCAACAACGTCGAGGCGACGTTGCCCGAAACGTTGCCGTGGCTGTGCAGCACCTGCCATCTCCCGTGCTGCAACGCGACACCGTCGCGCAACGGGGAGTGGAAGGTTCGGAATTGGGAACTCGACTACGACGGCAAGAAGTACCACTTCTGCACCAACGCCTGCCGGCAGATCTTCTGGAAAGACCGTGACAATGTCAATCACGAGACGCTCATCGACCGGTTCCTGGCCGGTCAGATCCAGCCGATGGATGTCGGCGGGATCCTGAACTACATGGGTATGACGCCCGACGCCATGGGCGACGACCCCGACTACGGCGCCTGGACTCGCGACTATGTCGGCCGCGCGGTCGAGGGTCTGGCTGCCGCAACGGTTGAGGGGGCGACGCAATGACACAGTCTGGAGAAGCAATCGAGCTGGGGCCCGCGGATCGGGCACCGGAGCTGGTACCGCTCAACGCGATCTTCGCGACGGACTTCGTCCAGATCCTGGTGCCGGTGACCACCGCTGACACCATGACCGAAGTGGCGGCTGCGGTCGCCCATCACGTCGAGGGCAAACGTGTGCGTGCCCGTCCGTATGAGAAGGTCGTCATCCACAACGGTCGGGTCGTCCCCGCAGAGATGACCGTCGCCGAGGCCGGCTTCGCACCTCTCGACCACATCGCGGTCGAGTACCTCGTCCCCAAGGGAGCGTCATGAACAGTGTTGTCGGTCCCATCCTGCGCATGGGTGACCAGATCGAAGAAGTTATCGCCGCCATCCGCGATGACAATCCCGACCAAGACATCGAGATCGTCGACCGCGGGTCGTATGTGCGGATCCAAGGACATGACCGAATTCGTCTCACGCAGAACACACTTCGCGAGTATCTGGGCGCTGACTACGAGATTCGTTCCTTCGGAACGATGATGTCGTCCTTCGTCGGCCGTGTCGTCAACAACAGCGACGAAATCGTGTGGGAGAACATCAAACGCACCGCGCCCGAAGGAGTACTCACTCATGACTGAACACGTTCGTAAACCACGCGCACGCCGCACGTTCAGTGCGTTCGGTGAAATCCGCAAGATGCCGAGCGAATACGAGATCGTGACGCACGGGCAGAACTGGACAACGCGGCAGAACCGTACGTCGGCGTTCGAACAGAATCCATCCTCTGCGCCCAACATGTGGTTCAACACGTACCGGGACAATTCGGCCCTCCAAGCCGATGACTGGGAGCAGTTTCGCGACCCGGACCAGTACACCTATCGGGTGTACGTCAACGCCCAAGCGGAGTCCGAGTCGCAGGTGCACGGCGTGCTCGAGGAGTACGCGTCGGCCGGTTCCGCTGCGACCCTTGCTCCGGGCTGGGTCGAGACGCTCGCCACCCTGTACACACCGTCGCGCTATCCCGTGCACGGTTTTCAACAGATCGAGGCCTATATCGGCTACATGGCGCCGACATCCTACGTCACGAATGCGGCGGGTCTCGCCACCGCGGACTTCCTGCGTCGGGTCACCACGATCGCGTACCGCACTCGGGAATTGCAACTAGCACAACCGAGCTCCGACATCGGTACCGATCGCGAACGCAGAGTGTGGGAGACCCACCCCGGATGGCAACCCGCCCGCAAGGCCGTCGAGAGCGTGCTCGTCACCTACGACTGGGGCGAAGCATTCACTGCGCTCAACCTCGTGCTGCTGCCGACGTTGGACGACGTTCTGAGCCGCCAATTCGGTGAGATAGCCCGTGACAACGGCGACGAACTGACCTGGCTTCTGCACGGCTTCCTCGATGCGGACAACCAGCGACGAAACCGGTGGAGCCTCGCCCTGGCGGAGTTCGCGATCACCCAGCAGCCCTCCAGCGCATCGGCCATCGACAAATGGGTGGCCAAGTGGTCCCCGATCGCCGATGCCGCTGCACATGGGCTCGCGACGATCCTCGCAGAGACTCCCGAAATCCCACGCAACGCCGACGCCATCACTGCCGGTGCCAAGGCCGCACGCGAAGGCTTGCTGCGCGGCATCCTCGCACCTGCCGAGGCGGTGGAGAAGGTGAGCACGCCATGATGACAGACGACGCCACTCGGAGCTGGCAGGACGCTCAGCACATCGACGACTTGTGGGAAGGCGACATGGTCGGTGTCGAGATCGACGGCACAAAGGTTCTCCTGGTGAATGTCGACGGCGCAGTCCGTGCCTTCGAAAACAAATGCCCGCACCAGGCATGGGCCCTCGACGAAGGCGACTTCGACGGTGAGTCGATCACCTGCATCCGGCACATGTGGACCTTCGTTGCCGATTCCGGCGCGGGTATCAACCCGGATGACGCCACCCTGAAGTCGTTCCCGTGCAGGGTGGATGACGACGGCATGATCCAGGTCGACGTCGGATGAGTACCGTACGACACGTTGTTGTCGGAGGAGGGGTGGCGGCGGCCTCAGCCGTGGCCACCCTTCGCTCCGGCGGCTTCGACGGCGAACTCGTCCTCGTCAGTGACGACGACACTGTGCCCTACGAGCGACCACCGCTGTCGAAAGACTTCCTGGAACCTGATTCACCCCCGGTACCGACGCTGATTCGCGAGCCACAGTGGTACGTCGACCACCAAGTGCAGACCCTTCTCGGGGTAAGGGCTCAACGCCTCGACCCACGAGCAAGGCGCTTGACACTGTCGACCGGCGAATCGCTGTCCTACGACGGACTCGTCTTGGCGACCGGAGTGCGCGCCCGGCCGGCACTGGGCGACGCGAGCGATCGAATACTCATGCTGCGGTCATTCGCGGACGCCAAGTTGTTGCGTTCTCGGCTCGCATCGGCCGAACACGTCGCAGTTCTCGGGGGCGGATTCATCGGCTGCGAGGTCGCGGCAACTGCCGTGGGTCTTGGGAAGCGGGCCACCATCGTGGAACGCGCCGACGTCTTGATGAACAGGGCACTCGGCCATTCGATCGGCGCCGTGTTCACCGACATACACCGCGCCAAGGGGGTGGGGGTGCATCTCAACAGTGTCGTCCTCGGCGTCCACGACACCGGTTCGTCGGCTGTCGTGCGTACCAATCACGGTTCCATCGAGGTCGACCTCGTCGTCGTCGGAGCGGGCTCATTGCCCAACGTAGAACTGGCCGCCGAGGCCGGCATCGTCACCGACAACGGCATCGTCACCGACCAGTTCTGCCGAACGAACGTGCCGAACGTGTACGCCGCCGGTGACGTCGCCTCCTCCTATCACCCGTTCTACAACCAGCACCTGCGGGTTGAACACCACGACACCGCCACCCGGCACGGCGCGGCGGCAGCGCGCAATCTTCTCGGCCACGACGAGCCGTTCGTCGAGGCGCACTGGTTCTGGTCCGATCAATACGAACACAATCTGCAGCGGACGGGGCGCGCCGAGGGCTCGGACGAAGTCGTCATCCGTGGCTCGCTCGACGACCTGAAATTCTCGGCATTCGCCTTGCGGGACGGGCGCATTCGCAGCGTAATCTCGGTCAACCAGCCGCGCGACGTGATTGCGGTGCGCCGGTTGCTGTTCGTCGACCATGATGTGACGGCCGACAAGCTGCGAGACCAGGCGATGCCGCTCAACCGACTGCGCTCACGCGTGCCCGCCAGCGCCACAGCAGAGGAGAGGACATCATGACTCTCGTGACCGCACTGACGATTACCGAGTCGCAAGTGCGCGTGCCGTGCGACGAGGCGCGTGCGGCACTCGACACCGTCACTGGGCTCACCGCACCCCAGGCGCGGGAGAAGCTCCGCTTCGCAGCTGGCCACACCTGCGAACCGGTCGCCCGCATCATCGACAAAGCGATGTCGGATGCGCGGTCTTCGGGCCTCGACCCGCGACAGCTCGTGGTCACCGCCGCAGCCGTGACCGCGGGTGAGGAGATCGTGCGGGTACGACGGAAGGCGCACGGGAAAGCCGACTGGATCGCCAGCGTCACCAGCGACATCCGGTTCGACCTGACCCCGAGAGGCCTCTACGAGGCGACCGGTGCCGACGTCGCGCCGGCTCCGTCGCCGACTGTTTCACGCCGCGAGGATGACGTGGCGGATCGCAGACCTGCCGACCGTGACCCGCTGGCCGACTCTGTCCGTGAACTCTTGTACGAGGTCATCGATCCCGACCTCGGTGTCAACATCGTGGACCTGGGTTTCGTTCGCAACGTGGCGGTCGAGCAGGGTCGCGTGGCCGTCATCACCATGACATTGACGTCCGCGGCCTGCCCGCTGACCGAGATCATGTCCGACCAGATGCGCGCCGAGCTGCTGCCGGCAGAAGGTGATCGGCTCGTCTCCGACTTCCGCATCGAGTGGCAATGGGTTCCAGCATGGAAGCCGTCCGACATCACTGCCGACGGCCGCGAGCAACTGCAGGCCATCGGATTCACCATCTGACCTCACCCACCGGAGGGAACACATCATGGGACACGTCATCATCGCCACCTGGACCGCACGAGAAGGCGAGGCCGACTACATCCGGTCAATCCTCGAGAAAATGACCCCGGGCAACCGCGCCGAAGAGAAGACGGTCCACTTCCAAGCGCAGGTCAGTAACGATGACCCGAACACTTTCGTCGTCTACGAGCATTACACCGACGCCACCGGCTACGAGGAACACCGCGCCTCCGAGCCGTTTCAAACGCTCGTCCTCGGCGAGGTCATTCCGCGTCTGCAGAGCCGCTCGGTGACAACGTTCACGACCGTCGGCGACGAAGCGTGAGCACATGTCTTCAGTCCGTGATGGACCTGCCGCTCGCTGACGTCGACCCCGAGCTCGCCGCTGCGATGGCTGGCGAGCTCGGGCGGCAACGCTCGACGCTCGAAATGATCGCCTCCGAGAACCTCGTACCGCGTGCGGTATTGGAGGCCCAGGGCTCAGTTCTGACCAACAAATACGCTGAGGGGTACCCCCGGCGCAGGTATTACGGCGGCTGCGAGTTCGTCGACGTCGTTGAGCAACTCGCGATAGACCGCGTCAAAGCGCTGTTCGGAGCCGAGCACGCCAACGTCCAGCCACACGCAGGTGCGCAGGCGAGTGCAGCCGCGTTGAGCACCTTCGCCCAACCCGGGGACACCATCTTGGGTTTGGACCTTGCACATGGCGGTCACCTTACCCACGGCATGCGGCTCAATTTCTCGGG
Source organism: Rhodococcus jostii NBRC 16295 (assembly GCF_001894825.1). Classification (GTDB taxonomy): domain Bacteria; phylum Actinomycetota; class Actinomycetes; order Mycobacteriales; family Mycobacteriaceae; genus Rhodococcus_F; species Rhodococcus_F jostii. The sequence continues at coordinate 208,924 of NZ_BCWY01000001.1, forward strand.
CAAGCTCTATCGCGCGGCGACCTATCAGGTCGATCCTCGGACGTCGCGGATCGACATGGACAAGGTGCTCACCATTGCCCGCGCCGAACGCCCGCGGGTCCTCATCGCCGGATGGTCGGCGTATCCACGAGAACTTGACTTCGAGGCATTCCGCGCTGTGGCCGACGACGTGGGGGCCACGCTGTGGGTGGACATGGCACATTTCGCAGGGCTTGTCGCCGCGGGACTTCACCCGTCGCCGATTCCGTATGCCGATGTCGTCACCACCACGGTGCACAAGACCCTCGGCGGGCCGCGCTCCGCGGTTATCCTCACGACGGCGGAGCATGCAAAGGCCGTCGACAGCAACGTCTTTCCCGGTCAGCAGGGCGGCCCCCTAATGCACGCCATTGCGGCCAAGGCTGTTGCGATCAAGATCGCTGCCACCGCGGAGTTCCGTACCAGGCAGCGCAACTCGGTCGAGGGGGCACGGCTGCTCGCGGCCCGTCTGTCGGAGACCGACGTGCGGAGCAAAGGGATCGACGTCCTCACCGGCGGTACCGACGTACACCTCGCCATGGTGGACCTGCGCAACTCACCGTTGACCGGACGCGACGGCGAAGACGCCTTGCACCGTGTCGGAATTACCGTGAATCGCAACGCGGTACCTTTCGATCCGCGTCCGGCGATGGTCACCTCCGGACTTCGAATCGGCACGCCCGCACTGGCCACGCGGGGATTCGGCCGGGACGAGTTCACTGAGGTGGCCGACATAGTCGCCGAAACACTCATCGGCGGCGACGAGGCGGAGTTGGCCGCCCGGGCAACCACGCTCGCCGACGCCTTCCCCATCTACCCGTACTTGCCTGACACCGCAAAGAACCACGCACAGGTGTAACCCTCCGCAGTCGTGACAGGTGTCGACTCGGGCGCCGCCGGACCCGGCACTGCATACGCCAACGGCCGCCGGTTCCGTCCCAATCCTTGCCAGAGCACATCACTACTCCCTGGAGTCCCCACTATGACCACCGCACTCCTGAGCAAGCTCGACGACCTGGTCGCCGGATTACCCACCAAGCTGTTGATTGGTGGCCGTGATGCCGACTCCGCGCACCGTGCAACATTCGGCGTGCGCAATCCGGCGACAGGCGAGACATTCATCGACGTCGCCGACGCGACGGAGACGGACGCCGTTGCCGCACTCGATGCCGCCGCTGCCGCTCAACAGTCCTGGTCCGCCACCCCTGCCCGGGAGCGATCTGTGATTTTGCGTCGCGCGTGGGAACTGGTTGTCGAGCGCGGCGAAGAGCTGGCCTTGCTGATGAGTCTCGAGATGGGTAAACCGCTTGCCGAAAGCCGTAGTGAGGTCGCATATGGCGCCGAGTTCCTACGATGGTTCAGCGAGGAGGCGACCCGCATACACGGTCGTTACACCCACGCGCCCGCAGGAAACGGCCGTATCCTGGTGACCAAGCAGGCGGTGGGTCCGGTTCTCGCGATCACACCATGGAACTTTCCGCTTGCCATGGGCACTCGCAAGATCGCACCGGCGCTCGCCGCCGGCTGCACAATGATTGTCAAGCCAGCCGAAGACACTCCGTTGACGCTCATGGTGCTCGGGCGGATCTTCGTCGAAGCGGGGCTCCCGGGAGGCGTCTTATCGGTTCTACCCACCTCGAACGCTGCTGCGATCAGCGGGGCGCTGATGGCAGACGCGCGATTGCGCAAGGTCACCTTTACGGGTTCGACCGCTGTGGGAAAACGGTTGATCGCTCAGTCCGCGGACCTCGTCCTGCGAACGTCGATGGAGCTCGGCGGCAACGCACCATTCATCGTCTTCGATGATGCCGACATCGACGACGCGGTCCAAGGGGCACTGGCGGCGAAAATGCGCAACGGCGGCCAAGCATGCACCGCAGCCAATCGCATACTGGTCGCCAACGCGGTTCGCGCGGAGTTCACGACGAAGCTGACCGAAAAGATCTCCGCCCTTGCGGTGGGCCCAGGCTATGAAGACGGGACCCGACTCGGCCCGCTGATCAACGAACGGCAACTGGGCGTCGTAGCGGCCCTCGTCGACGATGCTGTGATTCACGGCGCCACGGTGCTCACCGGCGGACATGCACTCGGCGGTGCGGGATACTTCTACGCTCCGACGGTCCTCACCGACATACCCAGCGGCGCGCGGCTGTTACGTGAGGAAATCTTCGGTCCTGTTGCAGCAATCACCGGATTCGACACCGAAGATCAAGCGATCGCGAGTGCGAACGACACAGAATACGGATTAGCGGCCTACGTCTACACCCGTGATGTGAATCGAGCACTGCGAGTATCCGAAGCATTAGAAGCTGGGCTCGTCGGCGTCAACCGTGGTGTCGTGTCGGACGCGGCAGCACCTTTCGGTGGTCTCAAACAATCCGGATTGGGCCGCGAAGGCGGCCCCGAAGGAATCGAGGAATATATCGAAACCAAATACATTGCCCTCACAAATCCTTGACTGGCATTGCTTTCAGGTGAGGGTATTTCGAAAGATTAGACATCGGCTCACCCCGGATGGCTCATCTTCGGGGCGAGCCGCTTCCAACAACCGGTCGCAATAACGCTAGGTGATGCGGGTGATCGATTAGGTCATTGTGACCGCTGGGCCGACGCCACATTCTCGTCTCATTTATTGATATTCCGAGGCTCGTCGGTTGATCACGCATTCTCGCCTTCACACTCCGCCGCTGCCGATGGCTTGTTTACCCCGCCCGCCGTGGACGATGTCGACGGCCACCATCAGTGCCTTCACATGCTGGCGACTCAGGCCACCTCACCGGTCGAGGTTCTGGCGTGTCCGGGCTGGGCAGCGAACAAGTCGCCGAGGTCGGAGTGGACCCCGAAGGTGCAGCGCTAATTTCGTAGCGTGCTCGTCTCCTGATTCGTAGTCGGCGGTGTCGTCGCTACGCCAATCTTCGACTTCTTGTTTTTGAACTGCACGACCCACTCGAACACCCAGTCGATTTGCGCCGACGCGTTGAGCGCGGTGATGTCAGTCGATTTCCCTAATGGATGGAGAATTATCCGACAGTAGGACAACTTCCTCGGAGCCTGGCCGATTGTTGCCTGTCCGATCTGCGAACGGCCTGGTTGACCGGATTTGTCGAAACTGGCCACGAATGGGCTACTTTTCCGCAGGTTAACGATATTCGATTGAGTAGGCGCTGTCGTACTGTCGTTTCAGTGCTGTGGCGGAACCCACAGTTACGCAATTTGCCCATAGATATGACCGTCCGCTCAAGGGGCGCTAATGACCATTACTCCGCAAATTCGACCACACCAACAAGGTGCGCGCAGAAACTACAGGAGAACAGTGATGTCGGTAAAGAAAATAGTTCTCACGGCCGTCGCGACCCTCGGGTTAGTACTTTTTCTACTTCCGCTCGTAACGGGAATGTTGAGCAACACCAACGGCGTCGAGAAACTGACGGGAAGCTTGAGATCGAGTATGACGCCCTCCGCGCTGGCCCAGACTCGAGCCGACATGAACACCGTGCAAGCAATGTCCGACCAACTGCAAGCGCAGACGCTGCCAGCATTGCCTGGCGCCCTCGGTATGTCCCCGGATGCATTCAACGGTTACATGGGAAAGAACTTCCCGGACGTCGACAATGGCGTGTCGCAGTTGAACACGATCCTGCCCAAGTTTCAGGGTCTCGTCGGCGGACTGGAGATGCAGGCTCCGAACTTCCGCAAAGCGGATGAGATCCCAACGAACTTTCTGCCGAGCACGACGGTGCCGTTCCTGTTCTTGATCCCCGGTGCGGCGCTGTTCCTCCTCGCAGGCAGCGCCCTCGTTCTCGGTCGGGAGAAGCTGGCTCGGGCAACCCTCGTAGTGAGCGCGGTCGTCGGAATTGTGTTCATCGTTGCGCCCCTCGTGCTGTCGGTACCGAGCAAGGCCAAAGCCGTCGATGATCTGACCACAGCGTTCGGCCCGGTGTTCACGGACCAGGGGGCGGCGGCGGCGCGGGCGGACATGGATGTCATTCAGAACATGTCCAACCAATTGCAGCAGCAGACCCTGCCGGCGCTAGCGGGTGCTCTCGACATGAATTCCACACAGTTCCAAGGTTTCATGGTGCAGAACTACCCCGCCGTCGCCACCGGTGTCTCGCAGTTGAACACGATCCTTCCCCGCTTCCAAGGTCTGGTTTCCGCCATCGGGGAGAATGTCGGGAGCTTCCAGAAGGCAGCAAGTATTCCCACTGCCGGCACCGCGACGACGACATTGTCATGGTGGTTCTTCGCGCCTGGCATCATTCTGCTGGCCATCGGTGGGATCGGGATCGCCACGCCGGCGGTCACGCGCAGGGCGGTCACCATGCAGCAGGATCGGGAGAAGAGACAGGTACTGAGCACCACATAGATAAGCATGCCGCCGTACAACTCGCCCCCTTTCGGAGAATACTTACCAAAGGGAGGAGCTGTACGGCGGCTAAGGAGTGATTCCTGTGCGTATCGAACTGCGGACCTCGCCCGGCTGCCCGCACGCCGACTCTGCACGCCGACTCGTGAGTGCTTGTCTGGTCGATCTGGGCATCGATGATGTTGCGATCATCGAGATCGTCGGCCAATACGCATCACCGACAGTGTTAGTCGACGGCCTCGACGTGATGCGCCCCGAGGGTACGCACCTGTGCGACAGCGTGTGCCGGCTGGACGTTCCTACACCGCAGCGCGTTCTGGCCGCGTTACGGGCCAGTGCGAATCCGCGGACGCCGAGACCATCCCCGCCATGCTGATCGATACGCACGAGAACAATGCACAAGGCAAGTCGACCGAATCGCCCGGCGTGCAGTAGTCGAGCTGATTTCGAAGCGTCCACGCCGAGGATGGACCGGACCGGACCTCGCCGACCCGCTCCAGGCCATGCAGCCTGTGGGCGAGATCGCCCGCAACGGCACGCTCAACGCCCCCCATTTCAGCCAGATCTTCCGCGCGGAGTACGGGATGACCCCCAGCGAATATCGCCAGCGCGCCCTTCGCCTCCCCTAGTGTCCTGAGTCGTTAATTGTTTTATTGATTCTGGTGCAGTAGCGGGCGAGGCTGGCGAGGATTTCGTCCGCGGTCTTGGTCCACACGAAGGGTTTCGGGTCTTCGTTCCACGCGACGATCCAGGCGTTGACGTCGTCTTCGAGGGCTTTGATGCTGCGGTGGGATGAGCGGCGGAGTTTACGGTTGGTCAACTCGGCGAACCAGCGCTCGACGAGGTTGAGCCAGCTACCCGAGGTGGGGGTGAAATGCAGGTGAAACCGCGGGTGGCTGGCCAGCCATTTCTTGATCGCTGGGGTCTTGTGTGTTGCGTAGTTGTCACAGATCAGGTGCAAGTCCAGCTCGGCAGGGGTGTTGGCGTCGATGGTTTTGAGGAACCGCAGGAACTCCTGGTGCCGGTGGCGACGCTGGTGCTGGCCGATGACCTTGCCGGTGGCGATATCCAACGCCGCGAACAGACTTGTGGTGCCGTAGCGGACGTAGTCGTGCGTCTTACGTTCGGGCGCACCCGGCATCATCGGCAGCATCGGCGCGGTGCGATCGAGCGCCTGCATCTGCGATTTCTCGTCCACCGCCAGCACCATCGCCTTGTCGGGAGGATCGAGGTACAACCCCACCACGTCACGGACTTTGTCGATGAACAGTGGATCGGTCGACAACTTCCACGTGTCCACCAGGTGCGGTTGGAGGCCAAATGCCCTCCAGATCCGCGAAATCGCCGTCTGGGACATCCCGGTCGCCGCCGCCATCGACCGGGTCGACCAGTGACTGTCACGGTTAGCCGGCTGCTCCTCCAGGGTCTTGGTGATCACACTCTCAACCTGGGCATCGCTCAGCTTGCGCGGCGCACCAGGCCGGGCCTCGTCATTCAAGCCTTCCAGTCGATCCTCCAGAAATCGCTTGCGCCACTTGCCAACAGTGGGCAGCGACACCCTCAATTGTCGCGAGGCTTCACTATTGGACAAGCCGTCTGCGCACGCCAGCACGATCCGCGCACGGGTCGCCAGCGCTTGAGCGGTCTTACCTCGGCGCGCCCACCCCTGCAACGTATCTCGCTCGGCCTGACTCAGTTCCAGCACGGCCAGCTTCGGTCCACGACCATCACCCATGTGACACACTCTACCAAGATGACAATGAATTAACGACTCGGGACACTAGTAGGACTTTGTTATGTGGGGAAGGTGTGGTGGCACAGTGGGCAGGTACCGATCCAACGGGCAAGTGCGCGTTGGAGTTCGTGGAGAACGGCGTAAAACGTCAGTCCTGCCCGGCTGCTTTTGGGTCGGTGAGCCGGAGGGTGGTGAGGAACAAGTGGGCGGCGGTGACCAGGGTGGCGTGGTGGTGCCAGCCCAGCCAGGAGCGACCTTCGAAATGATCCAGTCCGAGACCGGTTTTCAGCTCCCGGTAGTCGTGCTCGACGCGCCAGCGGATCTTCGCCAGCCGTACCAGCTCGGGCAGCGGGGTGTCGACGGGGAGGGTGGAGAGCCAGTAGTCGGTGGGCTCATCCGCTCCGGTCGGCCACTCGGCGAGCAACCACACCGCGGGCAGGGTGCCGTCCTCGGCGCGGGGGATGTCGCGGTTCGCCGGGCGGACTCGCAACACGGCGAACCGCGAGCGCATCGACGCGGTCGGATTGGTGGGGTCGGTCTTGCTTCCCTTGCGCCAGGTCACGGTGCGCAGGGACTTGCGTCCGGCAGCGAGGACGAGGTCCTTGCAGGTCGCGTGCGGGCCGTAGCGGGGCGTCGGCGGGCGTCCGCGGCCGCTGTAGGGCTGGGTCTCCGGGACCGCGTCGCCGGGATGGGCGCTGGTCGCGGCCTTGACGGCGACGACGTAGTCGATGCCCCGCTCGGTCAGCGCCAGCCGGAAGGCGGTGGTGTCGCCGTAGCCGGCGTCTGCGACCACGACCGGCGGGATCCGGCCCCACTCGGTCAGCTCGTCGATCATCTCGATCGCCATCGCCCATTTGGGGCGGTGATGCTCGGTGTCGGGGATCGCGGACCGTCGCCGGCGGGCGGTGATCGCCGCGATCGCATCGGGGTCGGTGGTGGACCGATCGTCCCAGCTCTCGGGCAGAAACAGCCGCCAGTCCAGTGGGGCGGACGCGGCATCGGTGGCGGCGTGCACGCTGACCGCGATCTGACAGTTGCCGACCTTGCCGAGGGTGCCCGAGTACTGGCGGGCCACGCCTGGCGAGGCGGGTCCGTCCTTGATGAACCCGGTGTCGTCGATGACCCACGCATCCGGGGTGATCAGACCACACGCCCTGCGCGACAGTGTTTTCCGCACAGGTGTGACATCCCACGGCGAAGTGGTCACGAACTGCTGCAACTGTTGGTGATCGACCCGCAACCGCTGCGCCATCGGCTGCATCGACTTCCGCCGGCCGTCGAGCATCAACCCCCGGGCATACAGCCCCGCCTTCTCGCGCTGATCCTTGCGCGCCAGCGACGAGAACACCTCACCGACAAACGTATCCAACTGTTCCCCGACGCGGTCGAGAGCGGCTGTATCCATGCCCGCATGCTCTCGAGAAAATCGCGAAAACTCGAGCCGACACGCCGAGCTAACAAAGTACTACTAGTGCGCCGTGCGGAAATTAACTTGACAGTCACCCCTGAACGGATGTCACTCCGCTTTCACGCCTTGCCGCGGCGAGGACGACCAAATTCCGAAGGCCACCACAGGCCCTGAGTAGATCGTTCAATCCAATGAATTCTCGCGAGTATCGCAGATGGTCCCAGCGGCGACGCGCCGCATGGGCCGAGGTCAACCGCACGCACAAGCATCGCGACACCGAGGCGGAGCGCCTCATCGAGTTCGCCAGTATGTGGGCACCATACGGCGGTCCGGACGAGGAAGAGATCCTCGTTCACTTCGGAATGTCGCGGCTCCGGTTCATCGAACGTTTGTGGCAGGTCATACCTGATTCCAACTGCGCTCAAGGGGAAATACGCAGTTTAGCGGGCACATACCCCGCACCCCCTGCGAACGGACGATCCTCGTCTCGTTCCGTGAGTCGCTCGGCGGGTCACGTGGACGGAGCGGGCGGCTGGCGATCCGACAGATCCCAGGCAGTTACGCAAACGTGAGCACGCGCCTCACATAGGAACGAAATGTGGAACAGTCTTTGTGACAACGACATTCTGGACTTTGCGCTTCTTTGGGAACCGCTCGGTGGGCCGGCTCCGAGGGATGTCACTGCCGCATTCGCAATCGACATCAACGAGTACGAACGCCGACTAGCAGCAGCTGTCGGGTTCCAGGTGTCCCAACTTCGGAAAGGTGGCGCCTCCCGTGAGTTCGTCTACGGGCTGTCTGCGATATCGGCGCTTGATCGAAATCCACTGCGAGTGGGTGACATATGAGCAACAACATCGTCTAATGGCTCGTATCCGAAGCCGAGACCGTCAAGTTACTTATCCCACGGCGCACTAGCTCCCGCTGCACCAATCGGTAGCTCGATTCCCCACAGATCTAACGCATTCGCACACGACAGGATCCCCGTGCCCACCTTGTTCCTCCATGCCCTCATCGCGATTTTCAGCCTCATCACAGGTCGGTCATGCATGTCGCCACGCGCGCTGATTCGACAGCTCGCGTATGCACGAGCAACCTCGTCGTGGTTGACCGCGACGGCATACCGAGACCCCTCACAAGACGACTCGAGGGCATCGTGGTCAGCGGTCGGCTCATCACCGACCGCGCGGTCCCGGGTCCGCAGCAAAGTGTAGCCACTCTCGCCGTCGAGCCGCGGTTCGGTTGCGACGGGATCAGGAGGTGCCCAGCCGATCCGCCGGCTCGGATGCGTTCTTCGATCTTCGTGGTGATTGAGGCGAGTGGCGCGGATCGCGGCGACGATGGCAAGGTCGTTGCCGGTGGCGCCGCGGAGAGCGGGCTGGCGACGTTGCAAGGCTGGCGAGGTGTAATCGTTACGGTCGGTTCGTGAGCTCCGACGACGTCGACAACGCCGAACCGGGTAGAGCCGCCTGGGCACCCTGCCGCGGAAACCCAAACACTCGGAGGCCGCGCCGCCAAGCGCTGTCCGACCGGCTCAGAACGCCCAGGCCGAGCACCACTGTCATCGAACCGATACGCCTCATACCCGCTCCTGCGGTACAGCTGCAATTGACGCGTTCCCCACAGCGCTCGAAGTGCCGAAGCAAGTCGTCTAGCGACGAAGGTGACGCTCAAGCACTGCAGCCACGGCAAGCGGACCTAGCGAGAAGAACGCGACACCGATTGTCATCAATCCTGTAGCTGCTAGAGGAAACATAGCTGGGCCCCTTGTGTTGGATCCTCGGCGGCGCCACGAGGCAACGTCGATGACTAATTCGACTCGTACACTGTATATTCGGCGCACTTACCGTGCTCGTTGCTGCGACCTCTCGATCAGGCGTTGACCGGTTAACCCCTCGACGACAGCGGCGATATCTTCTGGTGAGGCGCCGGGGTCGTCCGTTAACGCGTGTTTCGCCTCTGGTTGCACCGTCGACTGTGCAGTCGGTGGGGTCTTCTTTTCATTCATCGTGATGCTCCATTTTCGCAGCGTGGTCTCGGTTGCGGCGCGAATCACGGCGGACCACCTTTGTGTCTGCGGTTCGCTGCCCGATTGGAACAGATGCAGCCTGCGGGCAACGCCGCCCGCACCTCTTACCCCCGTCCAATCATCTCTCAACATGCATGAACGCGCAGCGCGAGCAGTCTCGACGGAACAGCGCGCAGGAGGCACCAGCGGCTCGCGCTTCTATGCCGATGCGAGGTTGGTGAGTTAGCTGCTCGCCTTCGGGATTTCGCTCGGTCCACAGCATCGCGAGAGGATCTCGAGAAGGTTGGAAGGGGCGAGGCGAGACTGTGCTGGGGACGTCGGCCGCGGGAACAGCGCGACTGGTAATGGCGAAGTTGATCTAGTTCGGACGCCGACCTTGATCGGCGCCACCGCAGTAGTGAACCAGCGCTCCCGGGCCTCGGGTGATGATCGCAACCACCCGAAACTGCGAGCAGCGGTAAGTGGTGCCGCCGGTGCGCGTTCAGTCCGCCATCGAGAGGATGGCGATCATGCGCAGCGCAGTGACGGTATGTGTCAGTAGCCCTTTCGCGACCAGTTTCCTCGTGAGGATGTTGCCGAGAACCGAAGGGCCTCGGCGGGTAAAGAATCCGACTGGAAGCAGGCCGCCGGCTTTCATCCGCAGTTGTGAGATGTCGAGGATCTGACCACGGTGGCCCACACGACGACGGCAGGTTTGTTGACGACGTCGTTGCAGATCAGAGCCTTGTTTTGTCGGAACACGATGGTCGCGGACGCGTCCGTATCGGTACTGAAGACGGCGACCGGCCGCTGGAACCGCCGGGGCGAGGTCGATCCGGTGTGGGTGCGCGGTGAGGTTCTGCTGCAACAGGGTGGCGAGGATGTTCGCGACTCCGTTGGCGGCCAACCGGGTGGGGCGGCTCCGCACCCCGACAACCAGCGCTTGGAACTGGCGATCTTGCTAGTCGCGGCGGTCCTGCAGGTGATTCGCGATCAGACCACTGCGCTGACGCGGCACGGTGCGCCGGACTTCCTGGCCAGCCACTGACTCCCGCCTGGATCATGACTCGACTCAAAGCGCTCGGAATTCCACCCCAAGTCAGCCGTAACAGCGCCTTGATGGACCTCGCGGCGGACCTCCACGCTGCAGTACTCAGCCAGCTTCTCGGCATCAGCGTCAACGCAGCCACTCACCCGCCCCGGCTACGCCGCAGAGGTGCTCCGAGGTCGGATCCACCGTTAATCGGACACTCCCGGACCGTCCTAGTCGGCTGGGGCGTTCATCGGGTCGCGTCGACTTGGGCGATGGGTGGGGGAAGGCGGCGGCGAGTTGGTCTGCGGCGTTCCCGTACCAGCGACGTCCGCGGCCGCGAAGGATTTCCCACAGTTTGTCGACGAAGCGTGATGTCGACATGCCGAAGTGGTGGAATGTCTCGTCGGCCGGCGCCCCACCGTATGGCGCCCAGATTCGGGCGAAACGGAGGATCTCTTCGTCGTCCCGACCGAGCGGTGGCGCTGCGCTGATCGGCCATCGACGATGGCGGCGCGTGCTGTGATTGTGGTGACTGACGGCCACCGTGCCGTGGGGCTGGTTGGGGGATGGGTGTGGTCGGGGGTGTGGGTTCACTGCGGTTCCTCGTTGGTCCGGTCTCGGGTTGTCTGTGTCCGACAAGTTCTTCGATGGAGCGGTTGCGTGACGGTCCTATTGGTTGGTGCGCAGCCAGAGGGCGGTGTCCGGAGGAATCGTTTGAGAGTCCCACAGGTGGGTGGAGGCGAGCAGGACGGTGACGTCCGGGTCGACCGCGATCGGTTGTCGGGACAGGTTCACGACACACCGAAACGATTGTCCGCGGTCGAAGGCGAGGACATCGGGGGCCGACGGTTGCCAGTCGAAAGAGTCACTGCGGAGGGCGGGCAGTGTGCGGCGGAGCTGGAGTGCGGTGCGGTAGAGGGTGAGCATCGAATCGGGGTCGTCGGATTCGGCGGCGACGGTCTTCGACTTCCAATTGTCGGGTTGGGGGAGCCACGGTTGTGCGTTGTCGGTGGTGAATCCGAAGGGCGGGTGGTCGCCGCTCCAGGGCAGCGGGACCCGGCATCCGTCGCGGCCGCGGATGGTGTGTCCGGATCGTTCCCAGGTCGGGTCCTGTAGTAGGTCTTCGGGCAGGTCGGTGACTTCCTCGAGTCCGAGTTCTTCGCCCTGGTAGAGGTAGGCACCGCCGGGCAGGGCGAGCATGAGCAGGGCGGCGGCACGGGCGCGTCGGGTGCCGAGGGCGAGGTCGGAGTCGGTGCCGGCGGTCAGGGTCATGGGCAGGGTGCTGGTGTCGGCGCGCCCGAATCGGGTGAGGTGGCGGGTCTCGTCGTGGCTCGAGAGCACCCAGGTGGCCGGTGCTCCGACTTCGTGGAGCGCGTCGCGGCTGCGGTCAATGGCCTCGCGCAGCGTTGCCGGGTTCCAGCCGGCTCGGGGGAAGTCGAAGTTGAAGGCGGTGTGCAGTTCGTCCGGTCGCACGTAGCGGGCCAGGCGCTCGGGGCTGCGGACGATCGCCTCGGCGACGAACATGCGGTCGGGGCCGTAGGTGTCGGCGATGGTGCGGAACTCGCGCAGGATGGTGTGGAGGTCGTCGACATCCCAGTGCGGGTTGTCGACCCAGGTGCTGGATTCGAAACGGGCTCCGGGTGCGTGGCCGGCGTCGGGCAGGCCGGGAACCTTGGCCATGGCCGACACGGCGTCGATGCGCATCCCGTCGACGCCGCGGTCGAACCAGAACCGCAGGATGTCGGCGAAGTCGGCGCGCACTTGCGGGTTGGTCCAGTCGAGGTCGGGTTGTTCGGGGGCGAACAGGTGCAGGTACCACTGGCCGGGTTGGTCGTCGTCTCCGGTGGTGCGGGTCCAGGCCGGTCCGCCGAAGGCGCTGATCCAGTCGTTCGGTGGGAGTTCGCCGGTGTCGCCGCGTCCGTCGCGGAAGAAGTACCGGGCGCGCTCGGGCGAACCGGGAGCGCTGTTCAGGGCGTCCCGGAACCAGGGGTGGGTGTGCGAGGTGTGGTTGGCGGGCAGGTCGATGATGATGCGGAGTCCGGCGGCGTGGGCGGCGGCCAGGAGGGTGTCCGCGTCGTCGAGGGTGCCGAAGAGCGGATCGATGTCGCGGAAGTCGGCGATGTCGTAGCCGCCGTCGGCCATCGGTGACCGATACCAGGGGGTGATCCACACGGCGTCCACCCCGAGGTCGACGAGGTACGGCAGGCGGGCCTGGAGGCCTGTGATGTCGCCGATACCGTCGCCGTCGGCATCGGCGAAGCTGCGCAGATACACCTGGTAGATGACGGCGTCGTGCCACCACTGACGTGCTGTGGGCATGGTTTCCCCCTGGGGGTGGTGTGGGTGTGGTGATGGGAGTGCGGGCACGGTCAGCCCTTGACGGCGCCGGAGATCATCGCCTTGACGAAGTGGCGTTGGAACAGCAGGAACACCACGATGGTGGGTGCCATGATCAACAGTGAACCGGCGTTGAGGAGCACGACGTCGGTGGAGTACTGGCCGACGAAGTTCTGCAGTGCGCCCGCCATGGTGCGTTTGCTGGGGTCGTCGATCAGGACGATGGCCTGCAGGAAGGTATTCCAGGTCCACAGGAACAGCAGCAGGCACAGCGAGGCCAGCGCCGGGACCGCCAGCGGGACCTGGACATGGCGGAACGCCTGCCAGGGGCCGGCACCGTCGAGTGCCGCGGCCTCGGTGAGCTCCTTCGGCATCGAGAGAAAATGGGCCCGCATCCAGAAGACGGCGAACGGCATGAACGTGCCGATCAGGACCAGGATCAGGCCCAGGCGGGTGTTGAGCAGGTTCATCTCGCGCAGCTGGTAGTAGAGCGGCACGATCGTCGCTTCCCGCGGGAGGGTCAACCCCAGCAGCAGGAGCAGAAACACGACGGTGCCGCCGGGGACCTTCAGCTGACCGAGCCCGTAGCCGGCCATCGCGGCGAACAACGCGGCGACCGGGACGACGCCGGCGACGAGGATGATGCTCGAGACCAGCAGGGGTGTCACCTCCGCGACGCGCCAGGCGTCGAGGAAGTTGTGCCACTGCGGGTTCGACGGCCACGACAGCCCCAAGGGGACGGTGCCCTGCGGCTGCAGCGCCGCCGACAGCATGCTCAGCAACGGCAGAATCGAGAAGATCATCGTGCCCAGCAGCAGGACGAGTCCGGGGATGCGTTGGCGGACGGAGGTTTTCATGATCATTTCTCTCTGAAGAAGCGCTGGATCGGCAGGATGACCAGCAGGATCAGCCCGGTGAGGACGACGGCGAGTGCGCTGGCGAGGCCGACCCGGGCTTCGGTGAAACCAAGCTGGTAGATCTGGACACCGGGAACGGTGGTCGCGTAGCCGGGTCCACCCTGGGTGGACATGAACACGATGTCGAAGCTGGCAAGAGCGGCGATGACGGTGACGGTGACGCAGACCCCGATTTCGGCCCGCAGGGCGGGAACGGTGACGTAGCGGAAGGTGCTGAAGAAGCCGGCACCGTCGAGTCGGGCCGCCTCGTAGATCGCAATGTCGATCTTCCCGATGCCCGCCATGAGCAGGATGGTGCAGAATCCGAGCCCGAGCCAGGTCCCGATGACGCCGACCGCGGGCAGTGCCCAGTCGAAGTCGCCGAGCCACGACCGGGTGAGGCCGCCGAGGCCGACTGCCGAGAGGAGTTGGTTCACGGTGCCGTTGCTCGAGAACATCCACACCCAGGCGACCGCGGCCGCGGCGCCGGGGATGATCTGCGGCAGGAACAGCAACGTGCGGGTGAGGGTTCCGAGGCCGCGGATGCGGATCTCCTGCAGCAGGGCGGCGACGAGAAGTCCGCCGATCACCGGGAACACGGTGAAGAACGCGATGAGGAAGAACGCGTGCCCGATCGAGGACAGCAACTGCGGGTCGGTGAGGACGCGGCCGTAGTTGCCGAGTCCCACCCAGCTGCCGACGGAGATGCCGTCCCAGTTGTAGAGGGAGTACCAGATGGTGGTCAGCAGCGGCCGCAGGACGAACACGGTGTACACCAGCGCCGCGGGGAGGACGAACAGCCATCCGGTCAGGGCTCGTTTGGCGCGGTGCCCCCGGTCGGGCCGGATTGCGGCGCGGTGACCGAACGCCCGGACGGGGGATGTCTGGGGGGTGTGCGCGGTGGAGGTCATCGGAGAAGGTCCTGCTCGTAGGCGGATTGGACGGCGCCCATCATCTGCCCGGGGGTGGTTCGGCCGGCGGCGAGCATCTGGACCTGCGGTAACCAGGTGCCGGACATGCCGTTGGTGGCGTTCTGGACGAACTGGACCTGGCCGTCGGCGGCGACCAGCCTGCCGAAGGCGGCCTGGATCTGGGCGCCCAGCGATCCGGGTGCGGTGGCCGGGACCTCGCCGGTTCCGGAGGGGGCGAAACCGGCGTCGACCGCGACCTGCCGGCCGGCCTCGGAGCGGAGGAAGTCCAAAAAGGCTGCGGCGGCGTTCTTGTCGTCCGAGCCCGAGGGGATTGCGAAGTTGGACACCGGATCCGACATGGCCAGCACGGGTTCTCCCGCCGGTATCGGCGGGAGAACGAAGCCGACGTTGCCGCCCATCTTGGTCTGCAGGGCCGCGGCATCCCAGTTGCCGGAGGCGTAGAACAGTGCCTCGCCGGCGGCGAACCGACCGGCGGCGGCGGTCGCGTCGGTGCCGTTGGTGTCCTGGGGGAAGTAGCCGTTCGCGGCCCAGTCGGCCACGACCGCGGCCGCATCGACGCCGGCGGGGGTGTCGAGGGTGGCACCGGGAGCGTTGAAGACCCAGTCGTTGACCGCATCGCGCCCCAACGATGCATTCAGCATCATCTGGACCAGGAAGGTGACCTGGGCGCTCTTGTTGCCGGCCATGATCGGGACCAGCCCGGCGGTCTTCGCCGACGCCAGGGCCTGCTCGAAGTCCTCGACGGTGGCGGGCGGCGAGGTCATTCCGATGCGGTTCGCGAGATCCTTGTTGTAGTAGAGACCGGTCAGCGTGAACCCGCTGGCCATCGTGTACTGCGGACCGGTGCCCCGGACCCCGGCGTCATCGACCCGATACATGGCCATCTGCCCCTCCGGTAGCTCGTTCCAGCCGTAGGCGTCGGCCCACGGATCGAGTGCGGTGAGCTGGCGGTTGGCCACCGCCGCCGGCAGCGCAATGATCCGCGCGATATCCGGCGGATTATCCGAGGCGAGCACCCGGGGCGCGTTGACCGCCTGAACCTCGTCCGGGTCGTAGCGCGCGGTGATGGTCACGTTCGGGTGGCGCTCGGTGAACGCCGCGATCAGGGCCTCGTCGATCTTCTTCAGCCCCGCCCCGTCGTACAGGGTCAACTCGATCGGGTCGGTACCGAGATCCGTGCGCACCGCTACCGGCTCCGTCGGTGCTGTCGTGGTGTAGCCGCTGCCCGGCGGCGCGCAGGCCACCGCCGAAGGCAGGATCGCGGCGCAGGCGACCGCGGCGAACCTGCGCGCCCACCGGCCCCGGTTCGAGTGGTGTGAGTCCATAGCTCCTCCGCATTGAGACGCGCATCACAATTCGGAAGCGCTTCCGAAGCATATGTCGGAAGCGCTTCCGAAATCAAGGTCGGTCGGGCTACGATCGCCTCGTGCCCGATCAACCTGGTTCTTTGAGTCTCAGTGACGTCGCTCGGGAAGCCGGCGTCTCGCTGACCACTGCCTCCCGCGCTCTCAACGACTCGTACGGCGTCTCCGCGGCAACCAAGGCAAAGGTCCTCGCCACCGCCCGCCGCCTCGACTACGTCATCTCCCCGGACGCGGTCCGCCTCGCCGGCGGCCCGACCCGACGGGTGGCGTTGGTCGTTCCCCATATCGAGCGCTGGTTTTTCGGCGAGATGGTCAATGGAATCGAGACGGTGCTCGCATCAGCGAACTTCGACCTGTTGCTGTACCAGGTCGGCGGCCCCGAGGACCGCCAGGACTTCTTCACCCGACTGCCCGCTCGGCGGAAGGTCGACGCCGTGGTGGTGGTCGCGTTCCCGGTGGACCAACGCGAGCGCGACCGGCTCGCACTGATGGGCGTCGGTATCGTCGCCGCCGGCGGCCAGAGCGCCGACTACCCGTACGTCTGCATCGACGACTACCACGCCGGCCGACTCGCCGTCGACCACCTCCTGGAATCAGGACACCGGCGGATCGCCATGATCGCCGCCCACGATCCCGATCAGCCCGGGTGGCCGGCACGCTCCGGTCGATCGGAGGCGTATGTCGACGCCCTGACCGGAGCGGGCATCGCCCTGGACCACTCGCTCGTCCGCGACGTCGACTGGGGCGGCATCAACGCCGCAGAGGCGATGGCGGACATCCTCGACGCCACCCCGGAATCGGCTCCGACCGCCGTTTTCGCGCACAGCGACGAACTCGCACTCGGAGCCATCCGAACACTGCGCCGCCGAGGCCTGCGCATTCCCGAGGACGTCTCCGTCGTCGGAATCGACGACCATCCGCTCGCCGCACTCACCGACCTCACCACCGTGCACCAATCCGTCCGCGAACAGGGTGAGATCGCCGCCCGACTCGTCCTCGACACACTCGCCCCCACCCCAGACGCGGGCGCGCCGACCGCCGTCACCGCACCGACCACACTCGTCGTCCGCGGCAGCACCGGACCCGCACCGGATCACGCTCGGTCACTCGCGGCTTCTTCCGACGACCCCCACCCCGAACTTCGCGGGAGCCGCCCCGCGGTTCCCGCGCACCCCCAGGAGAGATGATGAGACTTGCCCTTCCCGATCACTGGGTCTGGGACAGTTGGATGACCGACGACGGCACCGACCACCACCTGTTCTTCCTCCGCGCCTCGCGTGCCCTCCAGGACCGCGAACGCCGCCACTACCGCGCGACCATCGGTCACGCGACGTCTCCGGACGGCGAGGCATGGACCCTCACCGCCGACGCGCTGGCGCCCTCGGATGCCCCGGCCTTCGATGACCTCGCCACCTGGACCGGCTCCGTCGTCCGCGGCGCCGACGGGCTCTGGAGCATGTTCTACACCGGAGTGAGCCGGGCCGAGAACGGCCTCAAGCAGCGTATCGGCCGCGCAACCTCCACCGACCTGCTGACCTGGACCAAGGACCCCGACCTCGTCCTCGAGGCCGACGGCCGCTGGTACGAACGCCTCGGCGAAGGAACCTGGGCCGACGAAGCCTGGCGCGACCCTCATGTCTTCGAACATGCCGGTCAGTGGCAGATGCTGATCACCGCCCGCGCCAACACCGGGGACCCCGAGGGCCGCGCCGTCGTCGGCCACGCCACCAGCAACGACCTGAACCACTGGCACATCCAACCCCCGCTGTCCGCCCCCGCCGGTTTCGGCGAAATGGAGGTGCTCCAAGTCCACGAAATACAGGGGAAGCCGATCCTGGTGTTTTCCTGCGCGCCCAAGAACACCAGCGTTCGCGCCCGGCACAATGCGGGGACCTGGATCGCCGAAGGGCAGTCCCTGCTCGGCCCGTGGAAGGTCACCGACGCGAAGAATGTCGACACCGCGGGCCTGTACGCGGTGCAGATGCGGCAGGCGCGAGACGGCAACTGGACCTCGTGGGGCTTCGACAACACCGACGGACCGCACTTCGGCACCATCTCGTCCTCGAGCTACCTCCCGCCCACCGACACAGAAAGTTCGACACCGACGCCCTGACGCCACCGATACACCCACGCGCTACAGGCGCACCACCCCACCTCACTCACTCGGATCGTCCGGCACGTTCCTGCCGGTGGAGGGATTCATTTCTCATGGCAACAATCACCTTTGACCGCGCGACCAGGCTCTTCCCGGGCTCGGACGTCCCGGCGGTCGATCAACTCGACCTGCACATCGAGGACGGCGAGTTCCTCGTTCTCGTCGGCCCGTCCGGCTGCGGCAAGTCCACGTCCCTGCGGATGCTCGCCGGCCTCGAGGACGTCGACGGCGGGCAGATTCTGATCGGCGGCCGCGACGTCACGCACGCCGAACCCAAGGACCGCGACATCGCGATGGTCTTCCAGAACTACGCGCTGTACCCGCACATGAGCGTCGCGGAGAACATGGGCTTCGCCCTCAAACTCGCAGGCACCGACAAGTCCGAAATCCGCAGGCGCGTGGGGGAAGCCGCCGACATGCTCGACCTCGGTGACTACCTGGACCGCAAACCGAAGGCCCTCTCCGGCGGGCAGCGACAGCGAGTCGCCATGGGCCGCGCCATCGTCCGGCAACCGCAGGTGTTCCTGATGGACGAGCCGCTGTCCAACCTCGACGCGAAGCTGCGGGTGCAGACCCGGACGCAGATCGCACAGTTGCAGCGCCGTCTCGGTACCACCACCGTCTACGTCACCCACGACCAGGTCGAGGCCATGACGATGGGCGACCGGGTCGCCGTCCTCAAGGGCGGCGTGCTGCAGCAGTGCGCCTCCCCCCGCGAGCTGTACCGCCGACCGGTTAATGTCTTCGTCGCCGGTTTCATGGGTTCACCGTCGATGAACCTGTTCACCGTTCCGGTCACGGACGGCGGAATCCGCTTCGGCGGGCAGATGATTCCGGTACCGCGAGACACCCTCGCGTCGGCCGGTCGGGAGGTGGTCTTCGGGATCCGGCCCGAGCACGTCGAACTCGCCGACACCGGCCTTGAGCTCGAGATCGACGTGGTCGAGGAACTCGGCTCCGAGGCGTTCGTCTTCGGCCGCACCCAGGTGAACGGAACATACGAACCAATCGTGGCCAGGGTCGACTGGCGCAACCCACCGGAGAAAGGCCAGGTCGTGCACGTAAGCATCGACCCATCACACGCGCACATCTTCGCCACCACACCGGGTGGCGAACGGCTACCGCAATAGGAGACACGGTCGCTGACGGCTTCGTGCCTAACACCATGGACGGCCGGCATCAGATTCGCACCGACATGCTCTGACAGCCAGGCGATCTCACCGGCGGGCAGCCACCACCGCCCACCCCTCAACAGGCCTGAGACGGAACCGAACCGTGAGCACCGTTACCGGCCCACACCCTCCCGAACCAGCAGAGAAGCGTCCCGACATGACCACCTCCACCGCCCGATGCGACATCGCCGTCGTCGGGGAATCCCTCATCGACATCACACTCAATGCCGACGGCAACCGCCGCGAACGTGTCGGCGGCAGCCCCGCCGCCCTCGCGTGGAGCCTCGGCCGGCTCGGAATAGTCACCACGTTGCTGACCACATTCGGCGCCGACCCTCACGGCCGCACCATCAACCACGAACTCACCCGGTGCGGCGTCCGGATAGTTCAGGCCGGCCATCCCGCCACCCGCACCTCGACAGTCACCGCCCACCCCGACCGACCGGGCGCCCCCACCGTCGACCTTTGCTGGGAACTGGTCCACACCGACGTCCCCTCGTGTGGTCACCTGCACGTCGGCTCCATCGCCGTCGTCCGAGCACCCGGCGCCGATGACGTGGCACGACTCGTCTCGCGGCAGACCCCGGACACGACCATCAGCTACGACGTCAATGTCAGGCCCTCAGCGATGGGCCCCCGGCACATCTCGATCGCACGAATCGACGAGATGATCTCCAGGAGCGATGTCGTCAAGCTGAGCGATGCGGATCTGGCCTGGCTACGGCCGGGCGAGCGCCACGGTGATGCGATCCGGTGGTTGATGTCTCGGGGCCCGGCGATCGTGGTCGTCACCCACGGCTCTGCCGGAGCCACGGGCTACACCAGGAGCGGGTCCGTGCGCGTTCGAGGCCATCGCGTCGAAGTGGCCCACACCGCCGGGGTGGGTGACGCCTTCATGGCCGGATTGCTGCACGCCATGACCGTCCGCAGTCTGCTGGCCCGCAAGACCGCTCGGCGTCTGCGTACGATCGGCCTCGACGACCTACACAGCATCCTGCACTACGCGAACCTCTGCGCGGCACAGGCCATCGCCCCCGCCGGGATAGAGCCTCCCCACATCGACGATCTCGCTGTGGCGAGTTGATATGTATCGACTGCTTGCCAATCACTTCCAGCAGAACTGGCCTTGTACTCGCTGACGGTGAGACCAGCTGACCACCCTCGCTCAGCGGCGACCTGGTCGAGATACCACCGAAACTGAATCCGCAGGGATGATCTCCGCAAGTTCTAACTGCCGGGGTTACCGATAGACGGTTGAGCCTGTCGAGAGGTGCCGACGGTGATTCTGCCGGCGGACCGAGAACCGGCAGTGTCAGCTCCAGTGTCCGTTGATCGATGCGGGGCCGGCGGTGTTTTGTCGCGGCGGGAGGCTTGTGGAGCCCGCAGCGCCCTCGGCGAGCGCGCGCTCGCCAAAGGAACGGCCTGTTCCCCGGCGAGACTGCAAGGGGCGCCAGGTCGGCGGGGCGTCGGGCGTTCGAAATCCTCGACCGAACTTTCGGGGATGACACGGGGTTATGTCGAGGCGCTGACCGACAAGGACCGTGCGGGAGGTCGGAGTGCGGCCGCCGCCATCGTGAGCGCCACGGCGTCTTCTGCGAGCGCGGCCTGCCAGTCCGGCATTCGCCGGCCGGCCCACTGCCGCCACCATGCGCCGCCGTAGGAGCCGGCGAGGGCGCCGACGGTTCCGATGATCAGGGCCGACGCGGTGTCGGCCGGGTCACGGCGGGCCAGTGCAGCGGCGCCCCAGCCGCCTGCGACGACTCGTCCGGCGAGCGCGGGCGGGGCGAGGCGCGAGGGCACGTTCGGATGTTTGTCGGCGACCAGTTCGCCGCCGACGATCACGGTCGCGCCGAGGAGTCGGGCCCGGTGTGCCGAGCCCGGGGCACCGGAGAGGAGTGCCGCCGCGATGCCGGTGGAACTGCGCAGGCCGCTGGCCACCCCGATCGCGGCCGACCGGACGGTGCTCGACCGTTCCGCCCCCGGCTCCCTGCGGTGCCCCGTCGCCTCGTCCTGTTGCCGCAGGACGGTGGTGACGGTGGCGCCGTAGACCAGATGCGGTACGACGTCGCTGAGCCAGTCCTGGGTGGTCCACTGCCGGGGGTCGCTGATGCCGCGGAGGGCGATCGGGATGTCGGTGGCTGCCATCGCGGCGAGACCGATCCCGATCGTTCCCGCGGTCGGGGTCAGGCGGGTGCCGGCCCGGTGGATGAGGGAGGCGGCCACGCCGAATCCGACACCGACGGCGATCCCGCCGAGCGCGCCGAACGCCGACCGCCGTGCTGCGAGCGCGTCACCGCGTCCCGGTATCGCGATGCCCAGCGCGGACGCGACGGACTCGACCGTCTTGTCCGGGACGGTGCTCGCGGGGCGGCCCCGGATCGCCATGTCCAGGTAGGTGACGGCATTGAGCATTGTGGTGCCCGCGGCACCGGCGACGATGCCGGTGGTGACAGCGTTCATCGACATGCCTCTCGCGTGATCCGACGACGGGGTCGTCCTCACGGCGGGATCCCCCCGCGGCGTGCCCGGCAAACGCGGCCGGTGGGATGGACGTGGGGCGCAGACGCGAGGCGCAGAGAGGTGACACGCAGGTCCCGGGAGCGATGGAGGCGGGTGCTGTTGCATCGATGCGCGCGCTCCTTATGCGCTGCGGTACCGCCGCTCGGCGAGCTCTCGCCGAGGTTGAGGCACGTCCGACATGGGGTTAGGTGGGGGAGAGGATGGCGCTGTGGTGGGCGATGATCCGGGCCACGAGGTCGCGGCCTTGCGGGTGAACCGGGGGTCGACGTGGTGGAGACTCGTATCGCTCCGGAGACCGCAGGTTGCGTAACTTGTTTATCTTGGTTAGTGCCGTAGCATTGGGGGTATGAGCACCAAGGCGCACGCTGGGCGCACCAACCCCCGTACGGCGGCCGGGCGGAAGAGCCGCGCGGGCCGGGCGGCGGGGTTTCCTTCGGTCCTCGAGGATGCGCTCGCCAGTGTGCCGGAGAGCGAGCGGGAGGGTTTCGTGCTCGGGGTGGTCGGCGACGACGGCGACGGACTGGATCCCGTGTTGTGGGGTCCGGGACCGTCGTCGGCCGAGCGTAAACGGGTCGCTCTGGCGAATCTGCGCCGGCAGTACCAGGCGCGTCGGACGGTGGTGGAGGTGTCGCTGACCCGCCCGGAGGTAGCGGAACTGCTCGACGTTTCCGAGCAGGCGGTCCTCGACCGCCTCAAGGCTGGGGATCTGGTCGGGTTGAAGAAGGGGCGGGAGTGGAGGTTGCCGTCCTGGCAATTCCACGCGGACTCGGAGCTGGGATTTGTGCCCGGACTCGCGCGGGTGAGTGCGGTGTTCGCCGGGGGAGCGGTGTCGTTGACCGAATGGGCCCTGACCCCGAACCGGGACCTGGGCGAGGCAACTCCGGCCGAGGCCCTGGCGGCCGGGCACGTCGATGACGTGGTGCGGGTGGCCCAGGTGGGTACCGCGGCCGCGTGGTAGCCGCACTCGCCGCACCGGCACGGCCGCTGCACGGCGGACAGGGCTGGATGTGGCGGTGGCGCGACCCCAGCGCCGGGTACCCGTGGCGGTGGTGCCGCATCTATCACCCGTCCCCGCATACCCCGGACGGGATCACGCACCGCAGCTTCGGGCCGTTGCATCGGCTGGATCCGCACCTGCCGGGCCCGGGTGGCGTTCCGCGCGTGTGCCCGCAACGCCGCTCGGTGCTGTATGTCGCCGGCAACGTGGCCACGGCAGTCGGGGAGGTGTTCGGCGACTACCCGGCTGCTGCGGTGTGCCCGCGCTACCGGGTGGCGTTGCTGCGACCGACGGCACCGCTGGCGGTGCTGGATCTGCGGGGTCAGGGAGCGGCGATGCGGATCGGTGCGTTGCCGTCGTTGGCCACCGGTGATTATCCGCGTCCGCGTACCCAGGCCTGGGCGCGGGCGATCTATGAGGATCAGCCGGTGGCTCGGCAGCGGATCCGTGGGGTCTACTACGATGCTGCGCATTCGAACGGTCCCGCTTTGGCGTTGTGGAACACCGGGTCTCGGATCGAGGTGGTCCGCAGTGCGCGCGGGGAGGTCCAGGACTTCGCGCTGGCGGATCCGAGGATGTGGCCGCGCATCATCGATGCCGCGGTCAGCCTGGGTATGCGCGCGGATCTGGTGCCCGGCTGTCGCATCTGCCCGTAGCTACGGAGCGTAGGGGGCCTGTTGTTCGGGCGTCGGGCCGCCGGACTGGTTGATCGTTCGCCGGTGGGCTGGACGTGGCAGGGTGAGGTTTCCAGTTGTACCGGCACTCGAGATGAGGGGCGGTTCCCTCTCATCTCGTTGCCGGGTGGCAGCTGGGTTCGGGGTTGGGAACTCCGGTTGGCGGCGGGGCGAGCGTGAACCCAGATCGACGACGCCGTGCTGGCGCTGCGTGAGGCAGCGGGCACGGTGGCCGACCCGGTCCGCCGAACTCGCTGCCGCCGAGGACGACCGTGGCCGGCCTCGAGGAGTCCTCAGCTCGAGTCGATCGTCTGGCCCACGCCCACCTCGTCGCGGCGGCCATCGCGACCACGGTCACCGACCTCACCGAAACAATCGGTACCCGCGCTTACCGGGTCGCGGTCTCCGGAGGCTGTGACGACCACGTCCAGGATGTTGTGGCCGCGCGGTGCGCCATCGCCGCGTCGTACCAGCCGACCCGGTTGGGGCCGCGTGTATTTGGTTACTGGGGGACATGTCGTCATGGCAGGTCAAGATCAGATTTGGTTGCGCCGCTCCGTCGGTGAGCGTCAGGCCGTCGTGGGAATGGTGATCTGCTCGTTCCCGGCGATGGCAGAGAGCAGAGAGTGCGGGCAGGTGAGCACCCGAGGAGGCACCGGGATCGCCTGCCGGTCGGTGTCGAGGTAGAGGCGGTAGGCGAGCTGCCCGCGTCGATGGGGGGCCGGTGTCCGGGTCGACGGCGCCGAGGAAATACCTCTGCGGAGTATCGACGGTCGAGAAGATCGCCTGCGCCCACTCGGCGGGCTCCGCGGGCGGCAGATACTGTCGCCGGCCCGTCTCGGCGTCGACGGTGTGCACGATGACCGTGACGGCGAACCCGGCCGCCGCGGGGAACCACTCCTCGGCGGCAGCGTCGAACGGTGCGATGGACGTGTGGATCCGCAGCTCGATGTCCGTTCCGGTGCGCGCCGACGCCGTGATGATCTGCGGATGCGGTGAGGTGTCATCGGTCGCCAGAGACGGCAGCGCCTCGTCGGCACTGGGGCTTCTGGGGCATGCGGGCATTGGGCAAGAGTACGGGCCGCCCACACCCGGCCGGCAGGGCGACGGCGTTTCGTCCGACCGACGGCAGGTCCGGCAGAATATGGCGGTGACCTGCGGATGTGGCACCCCACGGCATGTTTTCCAACCAGCGATTACTCAGTTGACCGGAAAATTCGACAGCATGTACCCGGGCAACGAAGAAGCCGGGGGCGATAGGGCGCCATGCGATGAATTCATCGACCTCGTCGGAGAGCTAGTTGTCGAGTGCAGCGTCGGAAACTTGTCAGATGCGGAGAAGGAACTCGGGAACCGCTTTGACAGTGCGGCAAGGTAACTTGCTGTGACCGACTAACTCCGGGCCAACCTTTAGCCGCAGTGGTCGTCATATGGCTGCCTACAGGGCGATCGAGATGCAGGTCACCGCAGGTCGGACTTTCCATCGAAATCCGCACCCGTGTGTGCCCAGCTAAGGCGCGCTACACAAGCGGGTGATAGGGCGCTGGCGGAAGATCTCGACGACCGACCGGGACACTACTGTCCTACGGCGAATTTTGTATCCGAGAGAAGAGCGGCGTGGCGAATCTTTACGGGTTAATCTTGAATCTCAAGAGGTGATCTGAATGCGTCGGTTCCTGCGTCTATGGTGGTGCGTGGCGGCAGCTTCCCGCTTTGGTTTAGAGACCGATCGGTGTTATTGGGTATTTCGGAATAAGTAGATGGCTGAGTTTGACCCTCTCGCAACTCAACGCGATATCACGCCCGATATCGTAGACGAACTCAGTGAAGCTGGGTTCGAGAATGTGCAGGTGATCGGTCAGGGCGGATTCGGCGTTGTCTTCCGCTGTTGGCAACCCTCACTGGACCGCACTGTCGCGGTGAAAGTACTGACGCCCGGTTTCGACTCTGAGAACCTAGCGCGGTTCTTCCGTGAGCAAAAAGCGATGGGCCGGCTATCGGGGCATCCAAATATAGTCATCGTTCACGACGTGGGTACGACCGCCGCTGGTCGCCCGTTCATCGTCATGCAATATCACCAGATCGGATCGTTGGAGCTGGAGATCCGCCGCAACGGCCCACAAGGCTGGCCTGCAGTGCTCCGGCTCGGCGTCAAGATGGCCGGTGCGCTGGAAACGATCCACCGTGTAGGGATACTCCACCGTGACGTGAAACCGGGAAACATTCTCCTCACCGATTATGGCGAACCGCAGCTTACCGACTTCGGTATATCGCACATTTCCGGGGGATTTGAAACAGCGCACGGCGCCGTAACAGGATCTCCCGCATTCACTGCGCCGGAAATCTTTCAAGGGAAACCGCCGTCCGTACAATCCGATATCTATAGTCTCGGCGCAACATTGTTTTGTGCAATAACTGGACATGCTGCCTTTACTCAGCACAGCGGCGAAAGCCTCGTCGCACAATTCGTACGGATAGCACGCGAGCCGGCTCCCGACCTGACGGAATGGAAGCTGCCGGACGACCTTAGCGAGCTGGTGGAGCGAACTATGTCGCGGACGGTAGCAGATCGGCCGGTGTCCGCGGAAGAGCTGGGCAACCTCATTCGAGACGCCGAACGCCGCCACGGCTGCGAGGTGGATAGCATGCCACTTCCAGGGGCCTCCGCGGCCCACATGGTGCCGCCCGCGGAGGGTGCAGCCGCCGACGAGTGGTCCCTCGGTCGACACTCCCTCACGTCGTCACCCGTTCCACTACGCCGCAAGGACGGCAACCTGCCTGTCGAGCTCACCAGCTTCGTCGGCCGGCGTCACGAGCTCACGGAAGCCAAACGCCTTCTCTCCGAATCGCATCTGGTCACCTTCACGGGAACCGGAGGTGTGGGGAAGACGCGACTGGCACTGAGGGTCGGGGCGGACACCCGTCGATCCTTTAGCGACGGGGTCTGGTT
The DNA here is from genome assembly GCF_001894825.1 of Rhodococcus jostii NBRC 16295. Lineage (GTDB taxonomy): Bacteria > Actinomycetota > Actinomycetes > Mycobacteriales > Mycobacteriaceae > Rhodococcus_F > Rhodococcus_F jostii. The sequence goes on from NZ_BCWY01000001.1 coordinate 235,489, forward strand.
GGTGGAGCTGGGAAGGATTCGTGATCCCCTGCTGGTGCCGGAAACATTCGTCGCGGTTCTCGGGCTCCGCGAGCGGTCCTTGCGTTCTCCGCTGACGCTGCTGAGTGAGTATCTCGTCGAGCGTCAGCTCCTGATCATCGTGGACAACTGCGAACATCTGATCGCCGCGGTCGCCGAACTGATCGAGCCACTCCTGCATGGGTGTCCGGATCTTCGGATCATCGCAACGAGCCGGGAGCCGCTGCGGATCGGCGGCGAGATGGTCATGCGAGTTCCACCCCTCACCGTCCCCGATCCTGGCCATCCCGTTCACCGCGGCGAGTCGAGTTCCGATGCGGTCCAGCTGTTCGTCGCCCGGGCGCGCACCGCGTTACCGGAGTTCGCGCTGACCGAGGACAACAAGGCGACCATCGGGCAGATCTGCCAGCAACTCGATGGACTTCCGCTGCCGATCGAACTTGCCGCTGTGCGGCTGCGAGCGATGTCCGCCACCCAGATCCGCAACCGGCTGGCAGATCGGTATTCGCTCCTCACCCGTGGTGGTAACCGGGGCGCGCCGAACCGGCAGCAGTCGCTGCGGCTGTCGGTGGATTGGAGTTACGAGCTGTGCTCATCGCGTGAGCAAGTACTGTGGGCGCACCTCGCGATCTTTACGGGAGGATTCGACCTGGACGGTGCCGAAGGAGTTGCCGACCCGGGTTCGGACTCGGGCGACATCCTCGATTTGCTCGAGTCGCTGGTCGACAAGTCGATTCTGATCCGGGAGGAATTTGCGGGCCGGGTGAGGTTCCGGATGCTCGAGGTCCTCCGTGAGTACGGGCGCGAGAGGCTGACCGAACGTGGTGAGGTTGCACAGCTTCGGCTGCGGCATCGTGATTGGTGCGTGCAGTTGGTCGAGGGCGCCGAGCGTGAATGGATTTCACCTCAGCAACCGGAGTGGATCGCTCGATTGCAGCGGGAGCAGGCGAATATCCGCGACGCTCTCGAATACTGCGTGGTCGTGGCGGGACAGGCGCGAGCAGGTCTCCGTATTGCGGTGGCCCTCTATCCGTTCTGGTTCACGCGCGGGCTCTTCGGTGAGGGCAGACGTTGGCTCGATCGACTCTTGGTGCTCGATGACGATACTCCGACACCGGAGCGTGTCGAAGCGCTGTATATCGACGGTGAACTGGCGGGATTGCAGGGCGACCTCCAAGCCGGGTGGTCGCTACTCGCGCGGGCGCGTGAGCTCGCCGACCGGCTAGGTAATGCAGACATTCTTTCGGGCGTCAGGTACGTCGAGGGAAACCTGGCGATGTATGGCGGCGACCCGGCCCGAGCGCTCGCCTGCTTCGAGAAGGCGCTTGACGGACTGAACACCGAATCGACCCTGGTGCGGCGAATCGAAACCCTCGTCGCCCGAGGGGTCGCCGGCTGGCTGCTCGATGACATCCCGCTCTCCGCCGCCTCGCACGATGAGGTGCTGCGGATCACCGAAAGCCGCGGAGAAGCGGTGTACCGGGCATATTCGCTCTGGGCACTCGGGCTCGTCGCGTGGCGCCAGGGGCACTCCGACCGTGCAGTCGGAAATCTCGAGAAGGGCGTCCGTCTTGCTCGTCGGGTCGACGACCCCGTCAGCGGCGCGCTGTGCCTCGAGGCGTTGAGTTGGATTGCTGCAGAGGAACTTCACGAGGAGAAGTCGGCCGTGCTCATGGGTGCTGCCCGTGCACTACGCAAGACCGTGGGAAGTACGTCGGTGCACATTCCGGGTGTGGCGGATTTTCACGAGCGGTGCGAGCAGCGGACTCGCCGTGCTCTCGGCGACCGGGCCTACACGGTCGCTTTCGAGCGCGGGAAGGCGCTCACTTTCGCCGAAGCCGCCGCGTACGCCCTCGACGAGAACCCGGCGCCCTCGCCCCGAACCGCCGACCCCGTGCTGACTCGTCGCGAGAGCCAGGTCGCAGGGTTGGTGGCCGACGGTTTGACCAACCGTGAGATCGCAACCAACTTGGTCATCTCACCTCGGACTGCTCAAGGGCATGTCGAACACATCCTCGTCAAACTTGGATTCACCTCGCGCACCCAGATCGCCGCGTGGTTCGCCGAACAGGGAACCCTGTCGTGAGGTCCTTGACGACTCCCTCGTCGATGCCACGACGGGCCGGAGTTGCTCGCGACGAGTGGCTACTCGACGCGCACGGTGTTCCTTGCCAGCTTGCGCGCACAGAACTCACGGAGCGACAGTCGTGTGGTGAGGTCGAGACCCTCGACGAACTTCCTCTCCAGCGTCGTGTGTAGCCGCTGGTAAAAGAGCATTGGTGTGATCCCGAATTCGGGAAGAATGTATTCGTCCCCTCCGCCGTAGGGTGACCACCGCTTCGCGAAGGTGATCATTGAGTGGTCGATGTCAGGCATCGCTCCTCCAGTGGTGCCGGGAATTGATCCCACATGGTCTCGAGTGGTTGCTGGTGAACTGGCGCACCAGGTGTCGTTGTGTTGCGCCAGTTCACGAGCGGCTGGGCGACCGAGGGGTCGCTTGTACCTGCGACGCGCTGACAGAGTGGCTGTGCACGTCACGAACAGGGGTAGTGCGATCTCGATGCGACTATTTCGGAGGCATCCGGATCGCCCCGTCGAGGCGGATCGTTTCCCCGTTCAGCATCGGGTTCTCGACGATGTGCTCGACCAGCTGGGCGAACTCCTCCGGCTTGCCGAGTCGACTGGGATGGGGGATCTGGGCGCCGAGAGCCTGCTGTGCTGCGGGGGGGAGGCCGAGCAGCATCGGAGTTTCGAAAATGCCGGGTGCGACGGCGCAGACGCGGATGTTGTGTTCGGCGAGGTCCCGGGCGGCGGTAAGGGTGAGACCGTGCACTCCGGCCTTGGAAGAACTGTATGCGGCCTGGCCGATCTGGCCGTCGAAGGCCGCGATCGATGCCGTCATCACGATGACGCCGCGGTCGCCGTCGGACAGCTCGTTGACCCGCATCGTATCGGCGGCAAGCCGCAGGACATTGAAGGTGCCGATCAGGTTGACCTCGATGACTTTCCGGAAGTGGTCGAGGTCGTGTGGGCCGTTCCTGCCGATGATCCGTTTGGGCGGGGCGATTCCCGCGCAGTTCACCACGGCGCGCAGTGGCGTCTGGCCGAACCGCGCCAGCGCTTGCTGCACATCGGTTTCCTGGGTTACGTCGGTGGGCGCGAACTCACATCGCTCCCCGAGGTCGGATGCCACCGCCTCGCCGGGCGAACCGGGCAGGTCGGCGATGACGACATGGGCGCCGGCTTTGTGGAAACGCTGGACGGTGGCGAGGCCGAGTCCGGAGGCGCCGCCGGTGACGAGAACTCCCTGATTGTCGAGTTGCATAGGTTATCCGTTCGATCGGTCGGAGGTGGCTGCGGTCGCAGCACCGTGGACGGTGAGGTCGGGCAGCGGAGTAGTCAGTGCCACCCAAACATCGCCGGAGTAGTGGGTGCGCACGAGATCGGCGATTCTCGCCGACCAGTACGCGCCTGATCCAAATTCGTCTCTCCACGACCAGAGCCTGGTCGAATAGAAGTGCAGGGGGTGCTCGGCGGTCAGTCCCATTGCCCCGTGTAGTTGGTGGGCTGCACGGGCGACTCGGGTCGCTGCGGTTGCGGTCTGTACTTTCGCGGCGGCAATCGCCATGACGGCTGGGGCCGCAGGGGAGTGCCCCGGTGCGGGAAGCTGTTGTACTGCTGCGATGACGGCTGACTCGGCTGCGGCGACTTCCTCGGCCATGGTTGCGATCGTGTGCTGCACGATTTGGTGCGCGGCAAGGGGTTTGCGGAACTGGCGTCTGACCAGTACGTATTCGTGGGAGAGTCGGAGGCAGGAGCGAAGGGCGCCCAGGAGTTGGCAGCTGCGCCCCAGTGCCCCCAAGAGCATCACTTCGTCGATGACGTCTTCATCCATCACGTTGTGGACGCCGATCGCGGTGTCGACATGGAGATCGTCGCGGGGTTCGCTTCCCAGACTGAGTCGCGGGGTCGCGGCCAGATACTTCCGGTTGATCCGGACGAACGCGACCTTCCCTGGCGTGGTGGGAGCAATGGCCCACAGTTCGTCGCAGACGCTGCCCCAGGGCACCTTGTCGAAGGCTGCGGTGAGGTGCCAGCCATAGGTGGTTTTCGTCAGCGTGCTGGTTTCGTGCGCAGCGACTGCCGCGGTGACCAGTCCAGGGGGGAGCGTGTTACCGGTCTTCGCGGCCAGGTGGCTGGCAATGAACAGGCACTCGGTGAGAGGGGCGGCGATTCCGGCCTGAGCCGCTCGGATGGTGACGGTGGCGGCATCCGACCAGTCGCCGCCGGCGCCGCCGAGACTGTCTTCGATACCGACACGGGTGAGGTCGGATTCGACAAGCCTGGACCAGGCGGTCCCGTCGATATTCTCACCGGCACAAGCGTCTTCCTTACCGAAAAGCTGCGACAGCAAGGAATCCAAGTCACTCATGAAACTTCCAATGCTCGCGCGATGATTCCGCGCATGATCTCGTTGGTGCCACCCCGGAGGGTGAAGCCAGGGGCGTGGGTTTGGGCCTGGGCGAACCATCGGGAAACATCGGACGCCCGCTGCGGGTCGGCGATGCTATCCATCCACCGTCGGGTGATGTCGATCGTGTCGTTCTCGAGAGTCGTCCCGAGATCCTTGACGATCGCCGCCGCCACCCCCGGCGCCTCGGCACCGTCGAGGTGATGATTGATCCGCGTCGACATCGCGCGAAGCACGGACAACCGGGCGATGACGGACCCGAGATCTTCGTCCCGCGCCTGATTCGGCTCGCCCTTGTCGGACGCGAGGGCGGCGAACATCGGAAACGTCGACAGGAAACGTTCCGGGCCGCTGCGCTCGAAGCCGAGTTCACCCATGACCTGCCGCCAGCCGCCGCCGACACGACCGAGCACGTTGTCATCGGGGACGAAGACGTCGTCGAAGATCACCTCACAGAAATGTTCGCGCCCGTCCAACGTCCGGATGGGCCGCACTGTGATCCCCGGTTGCCGCATATCGATGATGACCTGGGTCAGCGCCTCGGCAGCTCGTTCCTCGACTCGTCCGGTTCGGACCAGCGCCAGCATGTAATGCGCCTTGTCGGCGTGGCTGGTCCAGATCTTCGATCCGTTCACCAGCCATCCACCGGTCGTCTGTGACGCGCGGCTGCGCACCGATCCGAGATCGGATCCGGATTCCGGTTCGCTCATGCCGATGCAGAAGAAGAGTTCACCGCGGGTCATCGCTGGGAGAAAGAACTCCCGTTGTGCCTCGGAGCCATGGCGCAGTAGAGAGGGGCCGATCTGGCGGTCGGAGAACCAGTGCGCCGCCACCGGTGCGCCGGCGGCCAGTAGTTCCTCGATCACGGCGAACCGTGCGGGTGCCGATGTCGCTCGCCCGCCGTACTGCTCGGGCCAGGTCATTCCGATCCAGCCTTGCCGGCCCAGTTCGGCGGAGAAAGCAGCCGAGTGGCCGGAGAGCCAGCTGTCGCATTCGGAGATCATCAGACCCGATTGCGTGGCCTGCTCGAGGAAGGCGCGGACGCGGTGACGTTCGGCGGTGATCTCTTCTGGTTCGGGGGCGACGGATTCGGTGAAGAGTTCGAGCACCGACTCGACGGCCGTACTCATCGGCCGACCTTGAACTGTTCACGGAACTCGGGCCTACGCACGCTCGTCAGCTGTTCTCGAAGCTCGTGTTCCATCGCCTGGGCGTGGTCGCGAAACTGTGCCGATGACCGCAACGTCGACTTCACCTGGACTGCGAGCGCACGGGGGGCGCGTGTGATGGTTCGGCAGAAGTCGAAGCTGGCGGGGAGCAGGTCGCTGTCTGGCACACAGGACCAGGCCAACCCGATCTCTTTGGCGCGGGCACCGTCGACGGCTGCTCCGAACAGGGTCACTGCGGCGGCCGCCTGCGGACCGACCAATTCATTCAGCATCCAGGTGTGACCGCCACCGGGATGGATAGGGATCTGAATGAACCGGGCATCGAAGGCCGCCGACTCCGCGGCGATCCGTACGTCGCAGGCGAGGGCGAGGTTGAAACCCGCCCCGACCGCCGGGCCGTTGACGGCCGCCACCGTGGGCAGCCGGAAGTTGCGGACGAGGAGAAACGCCTCGTAGATGCGCCGGAGGACCTGTTCATCGGCGTGGATCAGGGCACCGCGGTCGGCGCCCGCGCAGAACGCCGAACCAGCTCCGGTTACCACGACTGCTCTCACTGACGGGATGCCCTCCAAGTGGGCGAGAGCGTCGGCGAGTTCGTCGGCGAGATCGACAGTGATCGCATTACGTCGTGCGGGATCGTTCAACGTAACCACACCTATGCCTTCGACACAGTCGGTGTCGATGACTCCCATGCGAGCTCCTTCCGGGGATGATTGCGAATTATTGGAATCTGGCGCAAGATTAACCTAATGTGTCAAGTGGGCGGCGTCACGTGGTCGTTGCCACGTCGTTGCGGTCACATCGCGCAGCGGTGTAAGTCGAGAAGAGGAGATGATCGAATGACCAGCAGGGTCGCGGTGGTTACCGGAGCGGGCCGTGGGATCGGGCGTGCAGTGGCACTCTCGTTGGCGGGTGCCGGGTGGTCCGTTGTCGTCAACGACCTGGGTGCCGGGCCGCAGGGAGACGGAGCGGACGACGGACCCGCCGAGACTGTCGCGAAGGAAATCCGCGACGCCGGCGGGCAGGCGCTGGCGAGCACAGCGGACATCAGCAACTGGGATGCGTCCCGGGAGATGATCCGCTCGGCCGTCGACGAATTCGGTCAGCTCGACGGCGTCGTGAACTGCGCCGGCATCCTGCGCGACGGCATTTTCCACAAGATGCCCGAGTCCGACTGGGATTCGGTACTCAAGGTGCACCTGAAGGGCAGTTTCTCGGTGAGCAGGGCGGCCGCCGAAGTCTTCCGCGAGCAGTCGTTCGGCGCGTTCGTCCACATGACCTCGACGGCCGGTCTGATCGGCAATCTTGCACAGGCGAACTACTCCGCCGCCAAGCTCGGCATCGTCGGCCTGTCGCGGTCGATCGCACTGGACATGGCCCGGTACAACGTCCGGTCGAACACGATCGCCCCCTTCGCGTGGAGCCGGTTGATCGGAACCCTGCCGGACGAGACGCCGGCCGAGAAGGCCCGGCTCGCACGGATGAAAGCAATGAAGCCCGAACAGGTTGCGCCCCTGGTCAACTACCTGCTCGGTGAGGAGGCCGAGAACATCAGTGGCCAGATCTTCGTGGTGCGCGGCAACGAGATCATGCTGATGAGCCAGCCGCGACCACTCAAGACGATGACCCGCACGGACGGCTGGAGCGCCGAGACGCTGGCCTCGCACTTCGGGCCCGCCATCGCCACTAGCCTCGTCCCGCTCGAGACCTCGCCGCAGATCTTCTCCTACGACCCCGCCTGAAAGGCGAACACGCGATGACTATCGACGCCGCAAAACTGCTCGATTATCCGTTCCCGACGTCCGAGCACTCCTACACCGCGCGCGATGCCATGCTCTACGCGCTCGGGGTCGGTCTGGGCTCGGATCCGACCGACGAGGCGGAACTCCCGTACGTCTACGAACGCAATCTCACGGTTCTGCCCACCATGGCAGCGGTCATCGGCCACCCCGGCCCGTGGTTCCGGGATCCGGTCACCGGCATCGACTGGGTGCACGTCGTCCACGGTGAGCAGTCGCTCGAGATTCACGCCCCGCTGCATCCAGACAACCGGTTGCGGTGCGAGACACAGGTGGTCGACGTCGAGGACAAGGGGCCCAACCGCGGAGCCCTCGTCCGCTGGCGACGCCGCCTCTTCGACGCGCAGACCGGTGAACTGGTCGCCACCTCCGACAGCACGCTGTTCTGCCGCAAGGATGGCGGCTTCGGCGGGCCGGTCCGGCCCAAGCAACCGGCCACGCCGTGGCCGGAGGGCTCTCCGACGGCGTCCGTCGAGAGTGAGATTTCACCGCGAGCGGCGTTGATCTACCGCCTGAGCGGCGACTACAACCCCGTGCACGCCGACCCGAAGATCGCGGTCGAGGCCGGTTTCGAGCGCCCGATTCTGCACGGTCTGTGCACCTTCGCGCACGCGACGTGGTCGGTGATCCGAGAGCTGGCCGACGGCGACGTCGGCGCCCTCGAGTCCGTTCAGGTGCGCTTCAAGGCGCCCGTCTTCCCGGGCCAGCGGCTGCGGACGGATATGTGGCAGGACGGTGACACGGTCCGGTTCCGGTCGTTCACCGACGACGGTGCGGCGATGGTCCTCGACGGTGGCCAGATCGAGTTGCGATCGGAACGGAGAGCGAAATGACGGACGTGACGCAGCTTGGCTCCTCCGACATCCTCTATGAGGTCGACGAGTTGGGCATCGCGACGATCACCTTGTCCCGCCCGGACACGCTCAATGCGCTGACCACCGAGATGTTGACCGCGACCTTGCCTGCGCTATGCCGCGAGGTGACCAACGACGACCGAGTCAAGGTAGTCGTGATCACCGGCGCCGGCCGCGGATTCTGCTCGGGCGCAGACGTCAAGGAGCGTATTCCCAAGGTCGTCGAAGCCGCCGATGCGACAACATTGGAGCGCGCGGTCGGGGCCTTCGTACAGCCGGTGTGGTCGATCCCCAAACCCGTCATTGCCGCGGTCAACGGTGTCGCCGGCGGAGGCGGAATGTCTATCGCGTGCGCCGCGGACTTCCGCTTCCTCGCGCAATCGGCGACCTTCGTGGCGGCGTTCGTGCGGCGGGGCATGATGCCCGACAGTGGCCTGACGTACCTGTTGCCCCGGTTGATTCCCCGCTCGCGTGCCGCCCGGATCCTGATGACCGGGGCGACCGTGACACCGGACGAGGCGCTGCAACTGGGTCTCGCCGACGAGGTCGTGCCCGACGCCGAACTGAGCAACGCGGTGCACGAGTTCGCTGCGCAGCTGGCGGCCGGGCCCGCGGTGGCGCTCTCGTTCACCAAACGCGCAATCCAGCGTTCGGATCAGCTCACCCTGGAGGGGCAGCTCGAATTCGAGAGCTGGGGGCAACACATCTGTTTCAAGACAGCCGACTTCGCCGAAGGTCTCGCGGCCTTCGCGGAGCGCAGGACACCAGTTTTCAAGGGACGATGAACGTGACATACACCGATATCATTTACACCGCGCGCGACGGCGTGGCCACCATCACCATCAACCGGCCGGAGTCGCTCAACGCGCTGCGCACGACCACGGTCCAGGAATTGATCGAAGCGTTCCGGCGCGCCGACGAGGACCCGACGATCGGCGTCGCGGTGCTGACCGGGGCGGGCGACCGCGCCTTCTGCGTCGGCGCGGACCAGAAGGAACTGGTGTCGCGTCTGGACGCCCGGGGATGGCGGGCGGTGGCGCAGCAACTGCGCGATCTGTTCGCCACGATGCGCGGGATCGGCATTCCCATCATCGCCGCCGTGAACGGCTGGTGCATCGGCGGCGGTCACGAACTGCACTGCTTCGCCGACATCACCATCGCCGACGAGGGCGCCCGATTCGGCCAGGTCGGGGCCAAGGTCGGTGGCGCGCCGATCTACCTCACCCGCCTGCTGCCGAAGATCGTCGGCGAGAAGAAGGCCCGCGAGATCATGATGTTGTGCGAGCAGTACACCGCTCAAGAAGCCCTCCAGATGGGCCTGATCAACCGGATCGCCCCGAGCGGCACCCTCGACGACGCCGTCGAGAAGATGTGCCAGGACCTACTCGGTAAGAGCCCGACCGTCCTGCGAGTCCTCAAGACCGCGATCGGTGCCGAGAACGTGCTCGGCGACGACGTCATCCCGATGATCGTCGAAAGCCTCGCCTCCTTCTTCGGCTCTGACGAACAGCGCGAGGCCACAACAGCATTCGCGGAGAAGCGCGAACCGAACTACAACAAGTTTCGGAGGGCATGATGTCCTATCCATCCGGTACCTACCCGGTCGCGGGGCCGCTGAACGGAATCAAGATCATCGCGTTCGAGCACGCCTGGGCGGCTCCGTACGGGACCATGATGCTCGCCGATATGGGGGCGGACGTGGTCAAGGTCGAGCCCCCGGGAACCGGCGATCACGTCCGTGCATGGACGCGCAACGACCTCGACGGACTGAGCCCCCACTTCCTGGCGGTGAACCGGAACAAGCGGTCCATCGTCCTCGACCTCAAGTCCCCCGAGGGACTCGCCACGGCCAAGCGGTTGATCGCCGAAGCCGATGCCGTGGTCGAGAACTTCTCGCCCGGCGTGATGCGTAAACTCGGGCTCGATTACGACACCCTGACCGAATCGCACCCCGATCTCGTGTACTGCTCGGTCAGCGGATTCGGCGAGACCGGACCCTACAGTGACCGCCGCGCCTACGACCTGCTGATTCAGGCCGAAGGGGGGTTGCTGTCGGTGACCGGGACCGATGAGGAGTCGCCGGCCAAAGTCGGGACCGCCGTGGTCGACGTGCTCGCCGCCATGGTCGCAGCATTCTCCGTCGCCTCCGCGCTCCGGGGGAAGGAAGCCCTGGGGCAGGGCCGCTACATCGATGTCTCCATGCTCGACGTGGCCGCGTCGACCATGGCGTTCAACATCTTCAGCTACGGACTCTCCGGTGTGATGCCCAAGCCGATCGGAACAGCGCACCCACTGCTGGCTCCCTACGAGGTCTATTCCACCGCCACAACTCCGGTCGCGATCGCCATCCTGACCGAGGCGCACTGGGCTACCTTCTGCTCCGTACTCGGACGCGAAGATCTCTGCACCCAAGCAGAGTTCGCGACAGCACCGATGCGGGTCAGCAATCGAGAACTACTCAACGAGCAACTCCGCCCGATTTTCGACAAGTGGGACGGCCCCGAGCTCGTCGATACACTCGCCGGCGCCGGCCTCGCCTGCGCCAGTGTCAACGACGTCGCCGCGATCCTCGAGCATCCTCAGCTGCACGACCGGGACTTCTTCTCCGAGTGGAATGTTCGAGGTCATGACCTCATCGCGCCCGGTGCGCCCTGGCGGATGACCGGTAACGCGAAGCAGCCCCAGGATCGGCTCCCCGCCGACAGGCCGGGGCAGCATGCCGCGGACATCCTGCGGGACTGGATCGGCGCCGACAGCGCCGAGATCGATGACCTGTCGGCCAGGGGAGCTCTGGGGTGAGATGGTGAAGACCGAAATCGGGATCCGCGCGGCCGCAAGCTACTTTCCTCGCTACCGGCTGACCGGAGCCGAAATAGCCAGAAGCCACAACCGTGAAGGTGGGCGCGGCGAACGCAGCCTTGCCGGGCCGGACGAAGATTCCCTCACCCTCGCGATCGAGGCGGCCCGCCGACTGCCGACCGATGCACTGCGACAGACCAAGGCATTGGTCTTCTGCTCCACGACGGCGCCCTACCTGGTGAAGAACAACGCCAGTGCGGCGCACGCCGCACTGGGCCTCGATCCCAATGTGCCCGCCTACGACGCCGGAGGCTCGCTTCGGTCGGTGCTCGGTGTCTTGCTGTCCGCCGAACCGGGAACACTCATCCTGGCCGGCGACATCAACACCTCCCGGCCGGGTTCACCCATCGAACTGCTGCACGGCGACGCCGGTGCCGCGTTGTTGGTTGGTGACGCCGACTCTGCGGCGGCAGTCATCACCGGCTCCGTGAGCATGACCGAGGAGATCCAAGACCATTGGCGTGACCCCAAAAAGCCCTGGATCAGTCAGTCGGAAGACCGGTTCCCGGTCTCGCGGTACCTGTCGCTGCTCTCGGATGCTCTCAAAGACTCCCAGGTCGATACCTGTGATCAGGTCGTGGTCAGCGCACCCTCGGCACGGTTAACCAAGGCGGCTGGCAAGGAACTCTCCGCCCTGGGTACCGTCCACACCCTCGACGGGGTCGGTTACGCGGGCACCGCAGATTTGCTGGTGAAGCTGTCCGATGCACTCGCCGCCGCCAGTAGCGGGCACACGCTGACCGCGGTCAGCCTGGCCGACGGCTGCGATGTACTCACGGTGCGCGTCACCGACAACGTGCACGGCGCCTTCCACCCCGGCCCAATCGACTCCGGTGTGGTCCCCAGCTATCTGGATGCCCTCACCTGGCGTGGAATCCTCGACCGGGAGCCGCCACGACGACCGGAACCGCGGACCGTCAGCGCTCCCGCCGCGATGCGCGGCGTGAAGTGGAAGTACGCGCTGCAGGGATCCACCTGCCTGGCATGCGGCAATGTGTCGACACCACCTCAACAAGTGTGTGTCCGGTGCGGCTCGACCGAGCACGGCGACCCGGTCGTGATGACGGACAAGAACGCCACCATTCGAACTTTCAGTGTGGACCGGCTGGCGTACACCCTGAACCCGCCGATGGTCGCGGCAGTCGTCGGCTTCGACGGGGGAGGGCGGCTGGAAGTGGAGATCACCGACACCGATCCCGACTCACTGTTCGTCGGCGCGCCGGCGCGGATGACGTTTCGCCGCCGCCATTCCAGTGGTGGCGTGCACAACTACGTGTGGAAAGCAACAGCGGAGGGCGGTGCACAGTGAGTAGCCATGGCATCAGCGACAAGGTCGCCATCGTGGGAATGGGCTGCACACGATTCGGTGAACTGTGGGATCGCAGCACCTCGGATCTCCTCGTCGAAGCGGCCACCGACTGCCTGAAAAGCGCCAATGCGTCCCTGGACGACGTGGACGCATTTTGGCTCGGCACGATGGATTCGGGGTACAGCGGACTGACCTTGTCCACCGCCCTCAAGTCCCGGGGAAAACCGGTGACGCGCGTGGAGAACATGTGCGCCTCGGGGTCGGAGTCCCTGCGTGGTGCCGTCTACGCGGTGGCCTCCGGCGCCTACGACGTCGTGATGGCCACCGGAGTCGAGAAACTGAAGGACTCCGGATTCTCCGGACTGGTCCGAAACGACCCGCCGGACGACGGTACATCGGTGGAAACCACGGCGCCAGCGGCATTCTCGTACTTAGCTCCCGCGTACGAGCAGGCATACGATGTCGACCCGACGATGATGCGCAAGACGCTCAGTCATATCGCTGTGAAGAACCACGCGAACGGCGCGTTGAATCCGCGGGCGCAGTTCCGCACTCCTGTTACGGCCGAGGCGGTCTCGCGGTCGCCGTTGGTGGCCGGATCGCTCGGGGTGCTCGACTGCTCCGGAGTTGCCGACGGTGCCGCGGCGGCTCTCGTCGTGCGGGCCGAGGACGCGTACAAGTACACCGACACTCCGATGTTCGTCAAAGCGCTGTCGGTGGTGGCAGGAAACGGATACTCCATCCTCGACGACGACGCGTCGTTCGCCTCGGTGCCGGAAGTTGTCACCTGTGCGGCCGATGCGTACCGGCAGGCCGGCATCACCGACCCACGGCGAGAAATCTCGCTCGCCGAAGTCCACGACTGCTTCACCCCGACCGAGCTCGTGCTCATGGAAGATCTCGGATTCTCCGAACGAGGACACGGATGGCTCGACGTCCTCGACGGTGTCTTCGACGCGGACGGTGCCCTGCCGGTCAACATCGACGGAGGACTCAAGTCGTTCGGACACCCGATCGGAGCGACGGGCCTGCGAATGATGTTCGAGTGCTGGCTGCAATTCCGCGGTGAGGCAGGACCGCGGCAACTGAAGGATCCCAAGATCGGACTCACCCACAACCTTGGCGGACGGCCAGGCCGATGCGTCTCCTTCGTCGGCATTGTCGGCAAGGAACTGTCGGACCACTGACGACGACGGTTACACAGACCGTCTTCACGTTGTAATCACCGAAAGGAACGAAATTGTCCATTCTCGAACCAGCCGAATTGACCCAGGACTTGGAGGGCACCTACTACAGCCCGAAGATGCAGTGGTGGTGCGCGCACGCCGACCTCGTCGACGAGGCCGGCAACGATACGGCCCTGTACTTCTGGCCGGCACTCGGGTCGCTCGACGAAGCCTGGATCTGCTCGCTGCACACCAAGGATGAGGTCATCGACCTCACGCAGCTGTACCAGCCGCTCGGCACCTTCAAGACCTCGCGGTCGGGTGTCGACGTCCAGTTCGGCAACCAGTACATCCGCGGCACCTTCCCCGAGTACGACATCTACGTCGAAGGCACCCACAACGGCGAGGAGGTGTCGCTCGAGGTCCACATGAGCGCGGAGACTCCCGCGTTCGAGGCACTGCCGAACCTGCGCGGTATCACCTGGCACTACGTTCCCCGTTTCACGGTGCAGGGAACGCTCACCCGCGGCGGGACCTCGACCAGTGTGAAGGGGGCCGGCTACCTTGAACGGCGCCGCGGGCGCTTCTGGACTCCGGGTATCAACCGCGGTCTGTGGGAGAGCATCCCCGGAGCCGGAGACTCGCCGTTCAGCATCCCGCTCTTCTACAAGGTCTGGAAGAACGACGGAAGCATCCAGCTCCAGACGCTGACGTTCACAGTCGACGGCAAGTCGATGGTGGACTTCGGTGACGTAGAGGTCGACATCCAGGAGACTGCCAAGCTCCCCGGGTTCGAGGAGATCGACCACCCGATGCGATACCGGCTCACCGCGGAGGGCGATGGCGGCAGCGCCTCCATCGATGTGGTGCGCAACCCGAACCGACTGGCTCTTCGCGACTACTTCGATGACCCGGACCCGCGGGCCAAGTGGGCCGGTCTCTACGGGGCCGGACACGCGACCGGCGTCGTGACCTACCAGGGGCAGGAACACCGCGTCGACGCGCCCACCTACGGTAGTGCGCTCTACTTCTACGAGAAGTAGTCAGAGGTGACCCGGCCGGGACCGAACTCGCGCGGACCCGGCCGGGTCGACTGCACTCCCCGCACACTCGAAATCCAACATTGACGGGCGGCCAGACACCCCGCGCGGAACCCGACTTGCTGGTAGGGGAATGATAAGATTTTGTCGAATGATGCACCTAACTCCTGTGGCTGAGAGGGTGACACCCATACTGCGCGGTCACAGGCATTGACGAAAGGTCCGGTGTGGCCGATATGCCTGCGCTGAGTACGAACGGGGAACGTAGCACCGCAACTCCCGTGCGGTCTTTTGCTGTCGCAAGTGACCGCAAGTTGCCCAAGGCTGCGGCCATGTTGGCGCAGGAAATCCGCGCCAAGATCCTCGGCTACGGCCTCGAACCGGGTACGGCGCTACCGAGCGAACCCGAGCTGATCGAGCAGAGCGGTCTCGGACGAGCCTCGGTCAGAGAAGCGATCAGGCTTCTCGAAGCGCAAGGCCTCGTTGTCATCAAGCGCGGCTCTCACGGCGGCATCTTCGTCGCGCAGCCCGATCTGTCGAGTCTGAGCCACGGAATCGCGCCGGTGCTCACACTGTCGAAGGCGCCGCTGCGTGATCTGACGACCTATCGGAAGATGGTCGAGCCGCCAGCGGCAGGCCTCGCCGCCTCCATCGCGAGCAAGGAGGACAAGTGCAGCCTGCTCAAGCTCGCCGAGCACGGCTCGATGCCGGGATACAACAATGAGGTCGCCTTCCACGAGCGTGTCGCCGAGCTGGCCGACAACCTGCTGTTGCGCGTGTTGGTCATGGTGCCGCATGACCTTCTCCGAGAACATCTTCGCAGCGAATCGATAGATGATTCGGTCGTCGACGAAGCGAATAATGCGCACATGGCTATCGCCAAAGCGATCGTGGCTGGCGATTCCGCCCGCGCTACGCGCGCGATGATGAAACACCTCGAGGCCTTCGAAGAGCGGATGGGTCGCGCCGGTCGACTCGAACGGCCGATCGTGCCTCAAGAACAATGGCTAAGGGATGTTCCCGAAGGTTTCGGGTCCGTGATGACTGGTTGGCACTGACGACCACAGCAATCGGGCATGGGAGCGACGCGAACGCCGGTCGCATCCATGCCCGTCCTGCGTTCGCACGAGCACGTGCAGTGCGAGAGCAGCAAGACTAGGACGACGTGTGTTCTGATGCGACAGTGGTGCGGTCATCGCGCTTGTGCGGTGAGCCCGAGCGCAGCATGCGTCGGCCGATCATCAACACGCAGGCCGCTATCACCATCGCGCCCGCGACGAGGATCCACCCTGTTGCGAAGCCGAAGTGCATTGCGATGAACCCGAAACAGAGTGGGCCGAGGCATCCGCCCGCGTAGACACCGACCTGTACGGCACCTGTCGCGGTGGCCGGCGACGAGGGATTGAGCCGGATGATCGCGAACTGCAGTAGCCCCGGCCAGGACCAGCCCAGGCCCATGCCCAGTACGACACCCACCAGGAGGGGAACCGTACCCGGTAGGGCAAGGAGCGCAACCCCGATCGCTCCGAGGGTGAGACTTCCGGCAACATAAGCGAAGTGACCGGTCGGGCGCCGGTCGGCAAGCCACCCGTGCAGCATCCGCATGAACAGTGCGATCACGCTGCCGAGGGTCAAGACCAGCCCGGCGGTCGAGGGAGCGATGCCACGGGACACCGAGGACGCAACGAGGAAGATGGTCATGGCGTTCGCCGCCGCGGCGGCAAGGCTCGCCGCCGCGCCGATGACAGCGAGAGCCAGCGGGGTGGCCGATCGTGCTGCTGGAAGGGGTGGACGCGCCGGCCGGCTGCCACGAGGGGTGGCGGCCAGCGCGCACAGCGCGACCGCGGCGCCGATGACAAAGGACCAACGCCATCCCAACGGCAGTGCGATGGCCGGCACCGCAACTCCGGCGAGCAGTGTCGCAATCGGAACGGACGCTTGTTTTGCGCCGAAGGACAATCCCAGGCGGTCCGCGGGCATCGACCTCGCCAGCGACGAGTTCGACGACAGCTGGCCCACGACATTGCACCACGCGCTGGCGAGGAGAAGAACGAGCAGCGATCGGTACGACTGCGCAAGACCGGCGATCAGCAACATGAACACTGCCGCTCCGACTACTGCCGCAGTGCTCGACACGCCACTACCGAAGCGGTCGATGATTCGGCCGGCGGGCAGTGCAACAGTCGCGCTCACCGCGAAGTAGAGCGCGACCGCCAACCCGAGGCCAGCCGGATCCAGGTGCAGGTCTTCGGCAATCTGCACTGCCAGGGCGCCGGTGAGGAAAACCGGCAGCGCCGTCGAGGTGGTCACCGCGATGGCTCCGGCAGCGACCCGGAAAGTTGTCGGACCTGACGTGATCACTGCAGGACACTCCTCTCAGACATCACCGTGCATGCGGCCGCGGCCGCATGCACGGTGATGGAATGCCTCGATGAGTCGGACTCAACGAGGGCTTTGGTGCTCTCGCAGAACCGAACTGGACGCGGCGCCGGACTTTCCGTTGGCGATCACGTGGACGTGATCCGGCCGACGTAGAAATCGCCGGTGCGTTCGATCTTCACCCGTGATCCGAAGGGTTCCGACAACTCGTCGAGATGTTCGAGGATGCGGATGGCGTCGTCGGGGGAGGCGAATTCCGGGCACCCGCGGCGGCTTCGCGGTTCGGTTCGGCCGAGAGTGATCGGATGCAGCTCCGTGCCGGTCAGGACACCGTCTTCGTACGAGAAGCGGGCGACCACCGACTCCCAGAACTTCGGCTGGTCGGCGTACCCGGTCACCGCGTCGTAAAGGTCGGCGGTGGTCGAGGTCGGTGCCATGCCCTGCTGTTCGTAGACCTCCGGCGGGAAGGCGGAGATCACCTCGAGGTTGAAGACGAAATTGCCCAGCGAGTAGCAGATGGGACGCCCCTTATAGAGCTCGACCCCACGGAGCATGTGCGGGCCGTGACCAACAACGCCGTGGGCGCCGGCATCGATGAGCCCGTGGGCGAGGGGACGGAGGAACTCGGCCGGGACCTCGTTGTTCCAGCGGCCCTGGATGCCCTCGTGGCAGTGCAGGCCGACGATCACCAGATCCGCCTGACGCCGCGCCTCATCCACCACGTACTGCAGTGCTTCGACATCCCGCGTCAACGCATCTTCCTGTACTCGCGGGTTCGCATCCGGGACGAAATGAACCCCCTCGACGGCGATCCCACCGGGCGGCGGCGGGTCGTAGACGTTGCGGTCGGGGTACGGGAAATGGATACCCGGTGCGGTGGTGCCGCTCGAGGTGACGTTGACGCCGGCGTCGGCAAGAATCTCGCGGAGTTCCTCGAAACGGTCCTGCCGAATGTAGTGCGTCTTCTGCAGTCGCACCGGGGCGATACCGGGACGGCCGGCGTCGGCGATGCCAGGGTCGGCGGCGAGGGACAGTCGAGCGTTGCTCGAGCCCGCGGAGATGAAGGCGACACGGCCTCCGGGGGCGTCGAAGTATCGCGGCTGGCGGGCTTCTCGCAATGTGCGGCCGGCGCCCGCGTAGGCAAGTCCGCGTTTTTCGAGTTCCTCCAGTGATGCCACCAAGCCGTCGGTGCCGTAGTCGCTGGCGTGGTTGTTGGCCATGCCGTAGAGGTTGATGCCCAGCCACTCGAACTCGGACAAGAGTTCGGGCTCGACGCCCAGGTGCGTGCCGTGGAACGTGGTCGACGGCTTGCGGCCGGGGCCGGGGAAGACCATCTCCACGTTCGTGATGGTCACGTCGGTGCTGCGCAACAGGTCGACGAGGGCGGTGAAGTTGGCATTCGGGTTCGCCGAGATGCGGTGGGTGACGATGGCGTCGCCGGTGGCGACGACATTTACGGTGGACACTAAGGCTCCTTCTGGGTACCGCTAATTATTGTCGGGTCACTGGACCGGTGTGATGGTGTTACTCCGAAGTCTTCAAATTCCAGATGTCGGAGAACTGCGTGGCGACGACCTCCTCGTAGGGAACATCGTCGGTGATCAGGCCGGTGTTTTGGTAGATCTTCATTGCCGCGTCGTAGGTCTGCGGTGAGATCTCCGAGGTGAAGTGATCGCGCGAGGCGTTGTAGATGTTCGCGACGAGGTCCGGTGCCAGGTCGGGGTAGAGCTCCTCGAGCACCGGGAGTGCGGTTGCGGGGTCGTCGCGCAGAGTGTTGTTCGCTCGTGTCACCGCACGCACGAGCGCCCGGGCGGTCTCGGGGTTGTCGTTGATCCACTCGGTGGTCGCCTGCAGGGTCGAGGTCGGCAGCTTGGAGTAGGTGGATTCGGTCGTGGTGGTGCGCAGGTCGAAGACGATCCGTCCCGTGCCCGAGGTGGTGATCTGGGTCAGATCCGGCTCATAGGTGATGAGGGCGTCGACCGACCCTGTTCGCAGGGCCGCACTGGCTTCGGCGCCGGTACCCACGGCGATGATGGTGACGTCGGTATCGGGGTTGAGCCCGTACTCGGCAAAGATCCCGCGAGCGATGCTGTCCCCGGTGGACCCGGACGCGGCAACACCGAACCTCTTGCCCTTCATCGCATCGACGAAGGCCTGCGGGTTGTTCGGCGGGATTTGAGGAAAGGTGTTACCGCCGACGAACGCATAGATCGTCGCCATCTCGAGGCCCGCCAGACTCTGGATGGATTGTCCCTTCCCGGTCAGTTCGATCGGGGTGTCGAAGCCCGTGGTCACGGCGACGACGCTGCGGCCGAGCAGTGCCGTGACCGAGGCATCACCGCTGTCGGTGGGCACGATGGTGACGTCGAGGCCTTCGTCGTCGAAGTAGCCGAGCTTCTCGGCGACGAAGGCGGGACTGAAGCACATCAAATTGACCCCGGCGATCTTGATCGCATTGCCGTCGGCGTTGCGGGAGGTGGCGCCGCCGCAGGCGCTGACGAACAAGAGCGTCGAGAGGGCAATAAGTACAGGCAAAACACGCGTTCGCATGGCGTGTTCCTTTCGGGTTGGGGAGGACGAGCCTGCGAGCACTTCAGGCGTGTGGCCGGGTGCCGTCAGACGGGTCGAGAGGCGTGGCTGACTATTTGGCGGTGGCACTGCCCCAAGAGGAAAGGGACTTTTCGAGCAGGCGCACCGCTTGATCGAGGATCACGCCCAGGGCCGCGACGATGATCAGATAGGTGAAGACCCCGGTGGTGTCGAACAGACCTGACGCCCGCGAGATGCGTAGGCCCAGTCCGTGTTCTGAGATGATGAGTTCGCCGACGACCGCGCCGATGAGGGCGAATCCCAATCCCACGCGTGTACCCGAGAGCAACCACGGCACCGACGCCGGCAGGCTGACCCTCCGGAAGATGAACCAATCGCTCGCTCCCATCATCTTCACCTGGCTGATGAGCCGTTGATCGACGTTGGTCAGGCCCGCATAGGTATTGAGCAGCATGATGAAGTAGCACAGCGAGAAGACCAAGGCGATCTTCGACGCCGGTCCGATCCCGAACCAGATGATGAACAACGGGGCGATCGCGATGCGGGGGGTGCTGTAGAGGGCAAGAATGTACGGGTCGACCACTTTCTGCAGCAGTGGGAACTTGTACATGATGCAGGCGCTGGCGACACCGGTGACCGCGCTCAGCGCAAATCCGACGAGGACGTTCTGCATCGTGAATGCCACATCGACATAGAGTTCTTTGTCGACGAGGACTTCGCGCAGTCGTTCGATCACTGCGGTGGGTTCGCTGACGAAGAATGGGTCGATCCAGCCGATCTCTACCGCCGCCTGCCACATGGCGAGCGCCACGATCAGGAGCAGAACCTGCAGGGTGAGAAGTTTCAGGGTCGGACCCAACCGCATCTTTCTCCTGCTGGTGGTCCGCGAACCGGGACTTTTCTCCCCTTCATACTCGCGGGGTTTGTCGGTCGTTACCGCGGTGTCAGGCATGGTCGTCGCCTCCGGACATCAGTTTGTGCAGGATTTCGTCATAGAGTTCGCGGTAGTCATCGCGCTTCATGATCTGTGCCAGATCGCCGCGCGGACGTTCGATGTCGACCGAGTAGTCTTCGACGATGCGTCCGGGGCGAGCGCTGAACATCAGGATTCGGTCGCTCAACAGGATTGCTTCGCTCGGATCGTGGGTGACGAAGAGAACTGTCTTCGGGTTCATCTGCCATACACGTAGAAGTTCCTGCTGCATAACGATTTTGGTCAACGCGTCCAACGCACCGAACGGTTCGTCCATCAGAATGATCTCGGGAGTTTGCGCGAGGAGGCGGGCGAACTGCACTCGCTTGCGCATACCGCCGGACAGCTCGCGAGGTTTGCGGTTCTCGAAGCCTTCCAGCCCGACCAACGCGAGAAGGCGACCGGCTTCGGCTCGGTCAACCCGATTGGATACCTGCATTGGTAGGAGAACATTGTCGAGGGCGCTCGCCCAGGGCAGCAGGGTGTCCTCTTGGAACATGTAACCGGCCCGACCATTGATCGACTGCAGTTCCCTGCCTCCGATTCGCAGGGTGCCGGAGGAGATCGTCGCCAGGCCGGCGACGGCATTGAGGAAGGTGGATTTGCCGCACCCACTGGGGCCGAGGAGTGAGACGAACTGTCCCGGCTCGATCTGTACGGAGACATCGTCGAGGACTCGCAACGACGATCCGTCGCGGGTTGGGAAGTCCAGGCTCACGTTCTGGGCTGTGACGCTGAGACTGTTCAACCCGCGGTTCGCGTTCGAATCCGTAGAAGTAGCTGACGACGGCGGCATGACCGCGGCTGGACTAGAGCTCGCGTGTGGCGAACGGGTAGGCAACAAGGTAACTCCTCACCTTCAGGCGCATTCGGCGCATGATTAGACAAATAGAAGCACGTGGCGCACGTCACGTCAACGACGACGTCGGGTGCGCACTCCCCTGGCGGGGTCGCCCGGGAGCGCGGGGCGACCGGTCGTGGCCGGCGAGGTGGGCCGCCAGGGACGGTGCATCTTGACGTGACTCAGGTCACGTGATTCTATTGGGTAATCATGCGACGAATAGTCCGGATGCACCCAATGTGTCGACGATCTCTGTTTCCGCCCCCCGCGCCTGGAGGCCGGAGATGCGTCGCTTCCACGTCCCGCGTACACCTGATCTGCAGAATGCGGGCCCATCCCTCACCGCAGCGCTCAACCGATCCACGTCTTGGAGAACGCCGATGAAATCCCCTGCTCCATCAGCCCAGCGCGCCCAGGCGGGCGTCATACTCGCCGTTGTCATCGGCGCCGTGGCCGCCTACAAGGGGCTCGAATCGATGACCTCACCTGCGCTGCCGATCCTGCAGGCCGAACTCGGCGCTTCGCGTGCCAGCATCGCCTGGGTGCTGACCGGCGTCCTGCTGACCGGTCCCATCGTGACGCCCATTGTCGCCAGACTCGGAGAGATTTGGGACAAGCGGCGGGTCCTGCTGGGAGTCCTGGTCATCGTCACGATAGGTGCTCTCGTGTCGGCCCTGTCGGCGTCCATGCCGATGCTGATCGCTGGACAGATGCTCCAGGGATTCGGTCTCAGCACGGTGCCACTAGCAGTAGGAATCATGCGCGAGACGCAGTCAGTCGAGCGGACTAAGGCCGGAAACGGAATCATGGTGGGCGCCATCTTCGGCAGCACCGCACTCGCCATGCTCGTCTCCGGTCCGATCGCCGACAACCTCCACTACAGCTGGTTGTTCTGGTTCCCGTTCTTCCTTCTGATTCTCATCATTGCCGCTGTCTGGTGGCTCGTCCCCGCCTCGCCGGCAAACATGAGCCACGGGCGTATAGATCTTCTCGGAAGCGCGCTGCTCGGCGCCGGCCTCTCGGTACTCCTCCTCGCGTTCACCTACGCTCCCGATTGGGGCTGGACCTCGATTGGGTTCCTGGCGCTGCTCGGGGCCGCGCTCGGCCTCCTGTTCGTCTTCGGCCTAGCCGAATTGCGGATCAGTGATCCGCTGGTCGACGTCCGCCTCCTGGCCCACCACTCTGTCTTCACAGCAGCAGGGCTGATGGTGATGGCTGGTTTCTGCATCAACGCCATGCTCGTCGCCGTGCCGATGCAGATCCAGCAGCCGATCGGCACGGGATACGGGCTCGGAGCATCCGCGACCCTCACCGGCTTCATGCTGGTTCCGGCCATGCTCATCGGAACCACCGCGCCGCTCGCCACGTGGATCGAACGCAAACTCGGCCAGCGCACCGCGACGATTGTCGGGCCGGTCTCCATCGCAGCAGCGGCGTTCTCCCTCATGGCGTCCGCCGGCAACTTCACCATGGTTCTCATTGGGTTGCTCCTGGTCGGATTCGGGTGCGGTATCTCGATCACCCAGGCGATGAACCTTGTTGTCTCTGGCGTCCCCCCTGAGCGGGTTGCGGCCTTCAGCGGCCTCAACTTCGTGGTCAAAGCAGTCGGTGCAACTTCCGGAGCTCAGATCGCGGCAAGCATTCTCTCAACGGATGCAGCGGCTGCCTCGGACTCTCCCTCATGGGCGGCTTTCAATGCGGTGTGGCTGATGTGCGCGGGAATGTGCATAGCGACGCTCATTCTGGGACTGACCATCAAGAACAGGCGCAGCAGTACCGACTCCTCGGCCGCCGGCGCCGCGGGCACAGCCACACCGCGTGCTGATCAAGGACCCGACGTCGTCTCGGCGGCAGTCTCAAGCAGATACGCCGACGACGTCGACAATCACCGACGGGCTCCCACCGTCGCTGACAGGAGCTGACCCCGGGCCTCCTATCTAGTCCGAACCCGTCGCCGTCCTAAAGCACCGGCTGCCGTCCGGATCGGGCACAAGGAGCATCCGACACCGCGAAGGACCCGAACAGCTTCGACGCTCCGGAAGGAGCGCCTTGCGGCTCGGGTCCTTCGCAGTGCGGGCCGCAGGGATCACGCCAAACTCCGAAGCTGTTCTCAGTCCTGATTTGATGTGAAATCCGATGAACTCCCGCGAGTATCGCCAATGGCGCCAGAGGCGTCGCGCTGCTTGGCTCGAAGCCAACCGCAAACGCAAGCATCCTGACACCGAGGCCGAGCGCCTCATCGAGTTCGCCAACATGTGGGCACCATATGGGGGCGCAACGGAGGAGGAAATCCTCGTGAACTTCGGAATGACCAAGCGTCGGTTCATCGAGAAATTGTGGCAGGTCATCCCTGAATCGAACTGTGCCGACGACGAGATGCACAGTTTAACGATCGCATACCCGAACCTCTCATGATGGACGAGTTCGCTAGCTTGCCGGAGATTGCGCGGTCCATCTCACCGACACTTCAAGTGCCTGTCGTGCGTCGCGCCAACCGCACAGTGGACACCCGGACTGTCAGTGGCCTGCATTGGGGCACAAGCGCACCGGAAGTTGTCTTCCTCCACGGAAACGGGCAGAACGCGCACACCTGGGATGCGACCATTCTCGCACTGGGCAGTCCTGCTCTCGCAGTGGATCTTCCCGGGCACGGGCATTCGGACTGGCATGATGACCCTGACTACACGCCATCGTCACACGCCGCCGCTGTCGCGGGCTACCTACGTCACGGTGCGCCGAACCCGTGCGTTCTCGTTGGGATGTCACTTGGTGGTTTGACCGCAATCTGCCTCGCGGTTACACAGTCCACATGGGTGCGCCACCTCGTCGTCGTCGATGTGACCCCGCAATCCGGTCTCCGTGTAGCCGCACGGCACGCACACGACACCGGGAGGGTGGGGCCGCCCGCAGGGTCTGATCACTTCGTGACTTTCGAAGATATGGTCGACGCTGCCGCTGCAGTGCA
Organism: Rhodococcus jostii NBRC 16295; assembly: GCF_001894825.1. GTDB lineage: Bacteria > Actinomycetota > Actinomycetes > Mycobacteriales > Mycobacteriaceae > Rhodococcus_F > Rhodococcus_F jostii. Next base: position 259,882 of record NZ_BCWY01000001.1, read on the forward strand.
ACCCACTCGTAGTCGCGATGGCTTACGGCGGGGAGTCCGGCACAACGCAATACAGGGAACGGACGGGCTGTGGCGTTGGCGCGCCGATCATCGCCGCCGCGTCAATGCGGACAGCCGACCAGTCGACTACAGCGAACAGTGGTCGAGGGTCAGTGAACTCACGGTCCCCGTGACACTCGTCCGTGCAGCGAGATCCGGGGTCGTCCCACTCGAGGACGCTACCGAGTTCGTGAGACGGGCGAGAACTATTGAAGTCGTCACCATCGACACCGAATTGCACTCTGTGCAGAGTGCGCGACCGGAGGAGTTGGCTGAACTCGTCCGGTCGCGGCTCGGCTGACGTTCGATATCAAGCTTCGAAGTGGCTACGGACGCGGTACGTGTAGAAGCAGGGCATCGCCCTGCCCGCCGCCGCCGCAGAGTGCGGCCACCCCTGTTCCGCCGCCGCGCCGCCGGAGCTCGCGTGCAAGGTGCAGGGTGATGCGGGCGCCGGACATGCCGAGCGGATGCCCGATTGCGATCGCTCCACCGTTGACGTTGACCCGTTCCGGGTCGAGTCCGAGGGCGCGGGTCGAGGCGATGCCGATCGCGGCGAACGCCTCGTTGATCTCGACCAGGTCAAGCATGGACGGCGCGATGCCTTCCTTCGAGCAGGCGGCGGCGATCGCATTGGCGGGCTGATCCTGCAGAGTCGAGTCAGGGCCGGCAACGACACCGTGCGCCCCGATTTCAGCCAGCCAGGGCAGCCCGAGTGCTTCGGCACGGGATCGACTCATGACGACGACTGCGGCTGCGCCGTCCGATAATTGGGATGCCGAGCCGGCCGTGACCGTGCCGGTCTTGCTGAACGCTGGCCGGAGGGACGCCAACGTCTCGGCCGTGGTGTCGGGTCGAATGCCCTCGTCCCGGCTGACGACGAGCGGTTCGCCCGACCTCTGTGGCACGGTGACGGGAACAACCTCGTCGTCGAACACCCCGTTCTTCCATGCCGCTGCTGCACGTTGGTGCGAATCGGCAGCGAAGTTGTCCTGCTCCTCGCGCGTGACGGGCCTCGGGTCGGTGGCGTTCCGGGTTTCGGTGAGCACGCCCATCGCTTGGTCGGTGAAAATGTCGTAGAGACCGTCGTAGGCGAGATGGTCGGTCATGAGGACCTCGCCGTACTTGAATCCCTCTCGGGACCTGGGTAATAGGTGAGGTGCTTGGCTCATCGACTCCTGGCCGCCGGCGACGATCACGTCGAATTCTCCGGCACGGATGAGCTGGTCAGCGAGCGCTATGGCATCGATCCCAGACAGGCAGACCTTGTTGACCGTGAGCGCGGGAACGGTCATGGGAATGCCGGCCGAGACCGCAGCCTGCCGCGCAGGTATCTGACCCACTCCCGCGGTGAGGACCTGGCCCATGATCACGTATTGGACCTCGTCGCCAGAGATGCCGGCCTTGTCGAGCGCAGCCTTGATTGCGATTCCGCCCAGGTCTGATCCTGAAAAGTTCTTCAACGATCCCATCAGTCGGCCCACCGGGGTGCGCGCGCCGGCAACGATGACGGAGCTATCTCTCATCCGAGCATTCCTCACATGTCGTTTCAAAATGTCGCATGCCGAATCAATCGGTACGCGCACCGCGGTCGTCAGTAGTTCGCCGCGGCGAAGAGGCAAATGTAACAGAAGAATAATGCGCCTAATTAGACAACTCGGAGTCGGCGACGGCTGAAGCGCGGGCGCCATTGGCGCATCGATGTCAATGGGGGAGTCCACCATGGTGGTGCGGTGGCGATCGCGAGTGCAGCCGATTAGTCGGAGCGCCAGCAACTTACGGAGATTGCACTAGCTGCGGCATCGTGCCGGGACCAAGGTCGGCGGGGTTGAGGTTGTCTGTGTGAGCTATTGCACTATGGGCGCATTAGGTGCATGATGAACTTCATTCTATGAAAGTGGTTCAGATCACACTGATGGAGGAATGTGCCGGTGACCACAGAGCAGCGGTCCGCGATGCGCGACCATTTCAGCGACTTCGATCTCGACTCGACGGAGTTCAACGACGACTACGACGAGGTGCTGGCGGAACTTCTCGAGAAATGCCCGGTCGCTCACAGCAAGGTAGGTCGCGGCTACTACGTCGTGAATCGGCAGGAGGATGTTCGACGGGTCGCTCAGGATTGGCGGACGTTCACCAGTGTCGACGGGATGTTTCCGAATCGTCCGGACGGTATGCCTCCTGTGCTTCCTGAGGAGATCGATCCGCCCTACCACACCAATTGGCGGGGCGCACTGAACAAGCACTTCACAGTCCGCAAGGTGGCGGAGTGGGAGGACTCGGTGCGCAAGCAAGTCGACGCCCTTATCGACAACTTCATCGAGACTGGTGAGTGCGATTTCGTGAAGGAATTCGCGGCGCTTCTGCCCGGCCGGGTGTTCTTCGTGACCCTGCTGCAGGCGCCTCTCGAGGATCTCGACCGACTGGTGGACGTCGTCGACGACGCGATCATGGGATCCCCCGAGGAGCAAGGCCCCGCCTGGGCGGCCCTGCACACGTACATCGAGGGGTACCTCGAGGAGCGCCAACAGCAACCACCCCGGGGCGACTTCATCGACTCGATCCTGGAGGGGGTGGACACGGAAACAGGAGAACCATGCTCCTGGGATGACAAGGTCAACGTTGCCACGCTTTTCCTCTCAGGAGCAGTCGGAACCACAGCATCCGCGATCGGCAGCATGGTGCTGCACCTGGCAAGCCACCCCGAGGACAGGGACTGGCTCGCAGCGAATCCCGACGAACACGAACGTGCGGTCGAGGAACTGCTTCGACTGAACTCTCCAGTTACGGGAACGTCTCGCACGGCGACGAAACCGATCGAGGTGGCCGGCACCCAGTTTCAGCCAGGCGACCGTGTCGTGGTGAACTTCGCTGCCGCGTGCCGCGATCCCGAAGTCTATGACGAGCCGTTAGAGTTCAGGCCCGATCGTGATCAGACCAGAAGTGCTGTATTCGGGTTGGGTCCGCACCGATGCGTTGGTTCGCATGCTGCGCGACTCGAACTCAAGACCTCCCTCGAACAGATTCTTCGCCGCCTGCCCGATATCGCGCTCAAGGCCGATGCCACCGTCACCTATTCCACAGGTCTTTTGCGCATCATCAACGAACTGCCAGTCACATTCACACCAGGTGCGAAGGTCGGCGATCCCCGATGAGGTACTCGATTGATGGGGACCTGTGTACGGGTCATGGCCGTTGTTACTCGCTCGCTCCGGGAGTCTTCGAGGCGGACGACGATGGCTTCAACGCTGAGCGTGGCTCTGAGGGCGAGGTCGAACCGGGGAGGGAAGACACCGCTGCGTTGGGCGCCGAGAGCTGCCCAGAACAGGCAATCAGGATTGTTCGAGTAAGGACGCAGCCCGTCAGTGCCGATGGGTGAGCCGCGGCGCCGGCTTCGGAGACGTGACCACGTTTGTTTGCGCTTCTGAAATGACCAGTACACGTGGAGAAGGGAATGCAATGCTCACGCTTGACGGAAAGATCGCCGTAGTGACGGGAGCTCTCGGTGGAATGGGGCGCGCTGTATGCGAGCGATTCGGCGCCGAAGGCGCGACCGTTGTCGGAATGGACTGGACTGACGAGGGTTCGGAACTGTTCGCCAAGGAGATGGCGCAGGCTGGCTCGAAGTTCGAGTTCCGAAAAGTGGACGTATCTTCAGCAGTGGAGGTCGACGAAGCCGCCGAGGTTGTCGCCGCGCAGTACGGAAGCATCGATGTCCTCTACAACAATGCCGGACTCATGCAGCTGAAGCCCATCCTCGAAACCAGCAACGATGAGTGGGACCGAATACTGGATGTGAATCTCAAGAGCGTCTTCCTCATGACGAGGGCTTTCGCACCCCTGATGGCCGACCGGTCAGGGTCGATCATCAACCTGTCCTCCACGGGGGCGCTGAGGGCATGGGACAGCCTCTCTGTCTATGGCGCGGCCAAAGCCGGTGTCATCCAGTTCAGCAAGGTTGCAGCCGTCGAGTTTGCACCGAACATCCGAGTCAACGTCGTCTGCCCAGGAATGATCGACACCCCGATGGCGAGGGGTTTCGCGGCAGGGCTGCCGAATCCCGAGACAGCGTGGGAGACCATGAGCCAGCAGACCGTCCTGCAACGGTTCGGTCAGTCGTCCGAGGTCGCAGATCTTGCGCTGTGGCTGGCGAGCGACCAATCCAGCTTCGTGACCGGTGAAGAGATTGCCATCGATGGTGGATCCATCCTGCGATAGCGCAGCGCCCATCACCGGGGACGGAATGGAGCGACGATTCCGTCGTCGCCCACTTCGACAGAGAGGAGAAGAACCATGCCGTACGTCGTGACAGCCGGCTGCGTCGACATCATGGACAAGTCGTGCGTTCTCGAATGCCCAGTCGACTGCATCTACGAGGGCGACAGGATGATGTACATCCAGCCCGACGAATGCATCGACTGCGGCGCCTGCGAACTGGTCTGCCCGCAGGACGCCGTCCTCTACGCAGAGGACGGCCCTGAAACATCACTATTCCTCGCAGCTACCGACCAGGTGTTCAGCGCAGTGGGCTCTCCGCGCAGCGCGAAGAAGCACGGCCCACTCGGGTTCGACCCACCCTCCATTCGTGAGCTCGAGCCGAAGGAAAAGTAGTGTCTGAACCGCACCATCGGCATCTTCGCGTGGCCGTCGTCGGCTCCGGGCCGTCCGGGGCATACTGCGTAGAGGCACTACTCGAGTCCCTGCCGGACACGTCGATATCCGTCGACGTCATCGAACGATTGCCTGTGCCATACGGTCTCGTGCGTTACGGTGTGGCACCTGATCACGAGAGAATCAAGTCCATCATCGATTCCTTCGGTGAGATCCTGTCCCACGAACACGTCCGATTTCTGGGCAATGTCGCATACGGAAGCGACATCACGATGCTCGACCTACGGCGGCACTACGACGTCGCGATCTTCGCTTGTGGGGCCAACAGCACGCGGCGACTTGGCATCCCGGGCGAGAACCTCCCCGGAGTCTTCGCGGCGGCGGACTTTGTCGCCTGGTACAACGGGCACCCGAACGCGACAATTGAACGCCTTGCCCTCACAGCCGAACAGGCGGTCGTAATCGGTAACGGCAACGTTGCTCTCGATGTCGCTCGGATGCTGGTCAATCCACGTGAAACCTTGCTGCAAACGGATGTGCCGCAACACGTTTTAGAACTCCTCGTGGAGAGCCCCATCGCGGACGTGCACATCGTGGGACGCCGGGGACCGCTGCAAGCGAAGTTCACCACAAAGGAGATTGTCGAACTCGGAAAACTCGATGATGTCGACGTCATCGTTGACCCATGCGTCCTACGTGTGACCGAATCCGAGTTGCAACAAGCCGCTCCCCCGACCGCCCGCATGGTCGCGGCACTGAGGACACTCGGAAGCCTGCCGAGGGGACGTGCGCGCCGGATACATTTCACGTTCTTCCGTCGCCCGGTCGCAGTCTTCGGGCACCCGGGAGCCGAATCCGTCGTACTGGAGGCAACCGAAGGCGACAACGACCACGGGAAGGCTGAACGTGCGCGCCGGGAGGTGATCGAAGCCGGTTTGGTGCTCACCTCCGTCGGCTACCGCGCCGAACCCCTTCCGGAGCTCCCATTCGACGCAGTCACCGCCACGGTGCCGCACACGAACGGTCGGGTGTTCGATGGCGACGATACTCGCCCCGCGGTCTATGTCGCTGGATGGCTCAAGCGGGGACCAACAGGAGTGATAGGAACGAATCGCCGCGATTCGCTGGAGACCGTGAAGGCACTTCTAAGCAATGCCAGAGACTTCCCACGTGCTCTCGAACGCGATCCCGGCGCCGTCGTCTCGTTGCTGCGTCAACGTGGCGTCGAGGTCGTCCCCTGGGACGGATGGAACGCGATCGATGGCGCCGAGGTAGCACGCGGGGCGAGGCTGGGGAGGGCGAGAGTAAAGATCCACCGACTCGAGGAGCTGCTCCAAGCGAGTTCTCGACGTCCGACTGAGTAGCAGCCCCGCCACTGCCAGTGGCGAACCTCATGACTATTGGCAAACCGATTGTTACGAAGGATATCTCACGCGGCGGCTCAGTCCGCCGCCCAAACTGGAGGACTTGTGAGTAAGGCAGTTGAAGCTGTACGAAACGAGGCTCGATCGGCATTGCTGCTGATGGACCTCATGCCCATCGTCGTCCCCGCTTTTGGTGGGGATGACGAGCTGTTGGCCCGACTGGCAGGCGCTGCCGAAGTTGCACGACGATCCGACATCGACGTCATCCACGTGCGCGTCCTATTCCGCGACGGATATCCCGAAGTCGCCTCGACCAACAAGATCTTCGGAGTTGTCACCGCCAACTTCGACTTCACCGAGAAGAATCCGGCAACGGAAGTCCACCACGCGCTCCGACCCCGCGAATCGGACATTCTGGTTACCAAACGGCGTGTCAGCGCATTCGCCGGCAGCGACCTCGAGATGATCCTCCGTTCGCGACGAATCCAAACTCTCGTGCTAGCTGGCGTGGCAACCTCCGGCGTGGTCCTGTCGACGCTGCGGGCAGCCGCCGACCTGGACTATCACATCAAGGTTCTGTCAGACGGGTGCGCTGACGGTGATACGGCAGTGCACCGAATGTTGCTGGAGAACGTCTTCCCCGCGCATGCGGATGTCCTCACCGTCGATGAGTGGGTGACGGGCCTCAGCTGAACGAAACAAGGGTCGGTACTGGCAGGCACACCGAAAGACGGAGGAACGAACATGACCGAGACAGCCCACAACGTCGACTTCTTCGACCGGCGCACAAACGATTGCCCATTTCCGGCCTATCGCCAGCTACGCAACGATTCGCCGGTATGGCAAGACCCCACCACCGGGATGTTCGTGCTCACACGCTACGACGACATACGCGCCGTCGAGATGGACACCAAACGTTTCCGCAACACGATCTCGACGCAGACAGTCGGAGAGATCGGACTGTCAGTGGACGGCGGAGATTCGAAGCAGCGTTTCGAGTCCCAGCTGAAGAACGACGCCCTGGCAAAAGCCTACGAGAACGACGGATGGGAGCCAGGCCCCGCTCTCAACGCACGCGACGAACCAGAGCATTCTCAGGTCCGACGGTCACTCTTCGAGGCCTCGTTCCGGCCAACGAATCAGGCGCACTTCGATCGGATCGTGGGTGAGACCGTTGACGACTTGATCGACGGATTCATCGACGACGGTCGGTGTGAGTGGGTGAGCCAGTTCGCGGCGCCGATGACGCTGACCGCGATCATGAAGCACGTCGGACTGCCAGCAACCGGCTTGCCACTCGTGAAGGACATGACCCTCGCATGGATTGCCCGTGCAGGCCTCATGGCGACACCAGACATCGAGCAACGCGCCGCCAAGCTAGAACTCGACTTCCAGAAGTACGCACAGTCTCACTTCGAGCGTGTACGCCGCGAGCCGGACGACACCCTCCTCAGCACGATCGTCAACACCCCGGTCCCCGAATGGCATCGTGTTCTGACGGACGAGGAACTTCATGGATTCGTCACGACGGACATGATGGTCGGCGGCGGCGAGACGACCACGGGTGCATTAGCCGGTGGCGCGCGACTCCTGGCAGAGAATCCGCAGATGTTCGACAAGCTCGCATCTGACCCCGACGCCTACCTCGATACGTTCATCGAAGAGGTGGTACGTCTGGAGGCCCCCGTACAAGGAATGTTCCGGCAGGCTGCCGAAGACGTCGAGTTACATGGGGTCACCATTCCGGCCGGCTCGGTGGTCAATCTTCGCTTTGGATCCGCGAACCGAGATGAACGGCACTACGAAGACCCGGACGAGCTCGACTTTGATCGAAAGAACCCGCGGCGGCATCTCGCGTTCGGCACCGGGCTTCACGTGTGCCTCGGCAACACGCTCGCCCGCCGGGAGATGTATCACACGTTCAAGGCGATGGTCGAGCGCTTCGAATCGATACGACTCGTGGACTCTCCAGATGCACTGACCTATCGACCCAACTATGTCGTGCGTTGCCTGGATGAACTTCATATCGAGTTCACCCCACGAGCACGTCGATGACTGCTGCCGGCGCCCACTGTCCAGGTTCGTCGTGAAAGTCATACGAAAGTTGGCGACTCGTCAGGTCGCCTCAGATTGGAGTAGTTGTGGGAATCTTGGACGGAAAGGTCGCACTCGTGACCGGGGCGATGGGAGATATGGGTCGCGCTGCATGCCGGCGATTCGCCGCAGAAGGTGCCGCTGTTGTCGCCACTGACGTCACCGATATTGGCGCCGAGGAGTTCGTAGACGAGTTGACCGCTATTGGACATGACGTCGAGTTCTACAAAGCTGACATTACCGACAGCTCAGCGGTGAATGCCATGGCCGAGCACGTGCGCTCGACTCGGGGGCACGTCGACACCATCTACAACAACGCAGGGGTGATGGCGGTCAGTCCCCTTGCCGACATCACGGACGAACAGTGGCACAGGACACTTGATGTCAACCTGACGGGAGTCTTTCTCGTCACCCGCGCTTTCGTCCCCCTGATGCGCGGTCGCCGCGGAGCCTCCATCACCAACGTGTCCTCGATGGGCGGATTCCGGGTGTACCCAACTCAAATTCCCTATGGGGCATCGAAGGCCGGCTGCCTACAGTTGACCCAATCGTGCGCCGTCGAGCTCGCGCCAGACATCCGGGTCAATGCAATCGCGCCAGGTTGCATCGACACGCAGATGGCGCGCGGATACGCCGACGCTTCGCCAGATCCGGCGGCCGTTATCGCCGCACTCGAAGCGGGCATTCCTCTCGGACGGATGGGCACTCCGGACGAGATCGTCAACATCGGTGTCTGGTTGGCAAGCGACCAAGCCAGCTACGTGACGGGTGCAATTCTCGTCGTTGATGGCGGCAGCACACTCGAGGGCAAGTAAAGACAGGTGGTCTGGAGACGGTCAGATCGCCTACGTGCCAGTACCCGCACGATCGAAGCGAAGCGAAGCGAGACAATGAAATCCACCTCACAGGGCGACAAATCCCAGCTGTACCAGGGCCGCAAGGTCGTAGCGGCAACCTTGCTCGGGAACACAATCGAGTACTACGAGTTCTTCATCTACGGCCTTTCGGCGTCTCTGGTGTTCAACCAGCTGTTCTTCCCTACATTCGACCCGCTGGTAGGTACCCTGTTGTCCCTGTCGACTTTTGCAATTGCGTTTGTCGCTCGGCCAGTCGGAGGGTGGATACTCGGCCACTTCGGCGATCGCCTAGGTCGCCGCCCGATTCTGATGATCACCCTGTCCGGGATGGGAGTCGCCACGTTCGCGATCGGGCTGCTGCCCACCTACGACAAGATCGGCATCGCTGCGCCCATCTGTCTCGTTCTGCTGCGTCTGCTGCAGGGCTTGTCGCTTGGCGGTGAGGCAAGTGGCGGGTTCATCATGACGCTCGAACACGCGCCGCGGTCGCATCGGACGCTTTTCGCGGGAATCGTGGGATCGGGCAACATTTGGGGCCTGATCTTGGGCAACGGGGTGTTCCTTGCGATCAGTCAATTGCCAGAGGACCAACTCCTGTCCTGGGGGTGGCGAGTGCCCTTCCTGCTCAGCCTCGCACTTCTGATCATCGCCTTCTATATTCGGTTCAAACTCGAAGAGAGTCCCGTATTCACTGCTGCGAAGACTGCGGAGGAAACAACGAGTCGGCCCTCGGCCGAGCTGATCCGCAGGCACGCGCGCACACTCATCCTGACTGCGCTGTCGACGCTGCCCGTGGGAATTACGTTCTACGTTGTAACAACATTCTCGGCTGCCTACGGAAAAACGATTGCTGTCAGCTTTACGAAAGTATTCACCACCACGATGATCGTCGCGGCACTGCTCACGGTCGTCATTCCGTTCTTCGGCTGGCTCGGTGACAGGATCGATCGGAAGCTCATCTTCTGCGCTGGGATTGCGGTCATGATCGTCTCGCCGTTCATCTGGTTCCCGCTCTTCAATACAGGCAACCTCGGGCTCATGGTCCTCGGATTCCTCGTCCCACTCGTCGGGTTCTCGGCGACCTATGGCGTACAGGGCGCCTTCTATCCGTTGCTCTACCCGACGGCGGTCAGATACTCCGGTCTCGCCATCAGCACAAATGTGGGTGCGGTGATAGGAGCGTCGATCGCGCCGATGATCGCCACCTACCTGTTGGGTAGTTTCCAAAGCTGGACAGCTATCGCCTGCTACATGGCTGCCGCCGGAATCGTCGCACTGTTGGCTACCCTCCTCCTTCAGGAGTCTGCGATCGACGATCATTTTGTCGAACAGTCGGCCCGAGATGACTCCGGGAGCAGCGCAGACACCCACAGTGGTGCACGGGCACTGTCGATGGACCGGCCGCAGTCTCTCTGACCCGAAGAGTCGGCCTGTTATCTCGATCCATCGCGGCTGCGACCGCTGTCGGCGCATTCGTCATGTCATGGAAGAGATCTTCGCCGAGCTGCGCATTTCAATTTCCCCCACAATGGCTCCATTCGAATAGGAATAGGATTGAGTAGCTCCATGGCCGATCGTGAACTTCTGCAATTCCATTTCAATATGGAGGCGACACCGACCGTTCCGACCGGCAGTGTGCGGAAAATCGGTGCTGTCTTGGTCATTGACCCGGAATTCTCCGGTCCTCGCACCGTGTGCTTCGGATTTCCAGGTGGCGGATACAACAAATTCTACTACCTGCTCGATCACCCTGACCTGACTCGGCCCAGCCAGGCCGAATACCATGCACGCCGCGGAATCGTCTTCATCAGCTGCGATCCCTTCGGCGATGGCGATGGAACACGCCTAGCTCAAGAAGAACGAGACCTGGAAACAACGGTCCGTGCGGTCGATTCGGCTGTCGCCTGGACCTTGGAGCGACTGCGCGCCGGAACTCTCGGCGGCTCCTGGGGAAGTGTCGAGGTGGACAAGACTCTAGGCATTGGGCATTCGCTCGGGGCCATGCAACTGATCGTGCAACAAGCCCTGTACTCGACGTTCGATGCGATCGCGGTCCTGGGATTCAGCGCAGTCCACTCGATGATCCCGACGCCTAACGGATACATCGAGCCCGGGGTTCAGGAATCAGACCGAGCCAAGACGAACCTCGAGGACGCCTGGACTGGACCGATCGTCGAGAATAGTTCGCATTTGCGATTTGCATATCACTGCGACGACGTCCCTCAACGTCTGGTCGACGAAGACATGAACGTCGGCTTTCCCACGAGGCGGGCGCATGACCTGCCGCCTTGGATATCTCAGACGTTCCCACCATTCGTGACGGAGTGCCTGAACGACGGGATTGTCAGGAAAGAGGCTGCACTGGTGGATGTTCCAGTATTCGTCGGTACGGGACAGATCGACATTGTTCCGGATCTCAAGGACGAGTCCAACGCCTACAAGGCCAGTCCGCAGGTGACACTCTACGAGCTTGGAGGTAGCGCACATATGCACAACTTCTCGCCGAAACGGCAAACTCTCTGGTCAGAGTTGCACAAATGGTTCGAATTCCAATGCTGATTGGTCGATCCCGAATTCTTGGACCGTAGAGGTGCAGTCCTCGCTCATGCTTGTTTTACTTCCATTCCATCAGTGGATGCGCGGCACGCTCGTTCGCCGCTGCGACGGCGTGCCAGGTGATGGGCTCGCGTTGCCCAGCGGAGGTGCCTGTGCGCCGATGGGCAGGATGAAATATCCGTGCGTATGCATCGAATTCCGGCGGCACCACCTGACCGACGAGGCCGGCACGATGGTCTATGGCGAATCGCTTCAGGCTTTCGTCCACCCATGTGCCTGCCGATACGTCGCGTTGAAAGCTATCCGCAGTCCACGTGAACAGTAGAATCCCACGATCTCCGCGCCTGGTACTGGAAACAGGTTGTGGCTGCTCCGGTTAAGGATCCCATTCCGGGACGAGCGTCGACGGCGGCCGGACACGTGCTCGGCGCCGATCTGGTCTGCCGGTGTGCGCGGCCGCGGTGATGCCACGGTCGGCGAGACGTGTGGTGGTCATCTGCAGGGTGTTCGGGTTGAGGTCGAGCAGCTCGACCATCGGGTTCGGGGTCGGGTAGGTGGCGCGGCGGAGGTACCAACCGGTTCCGGGGCCGATGTCGAGGTGCCGGTCACCGAGGTGGGAGTTGTAGTGCGCGAGCAGGCGTTCGCTGGGGCAGCGCCAGACGAGGGTGTTGCTCCACCTCAGCACGACGGTGTCGTATACCGACAGCAGCGCCTGACTCTATGGGGCGGCGCCGGCCTTCTCTGCCTGTGTGATCGCACTTGCAGACATGCGTGTTCCCCCTCGTTGTTCGCGTGATTGGCGTTCCCCCGCCATCCCCGATCGTAAACGGCGCCGACTTCGGGGACTCGGTCGATTCGTCTGCCGCGATGTACCGTGGCGTGTTCGGGAAGGTCACCCCTGCCTTCCCAAGTTGCTCCGGCTCGGCCGCCGCCGTGTTTCGCTATGCTGGTGTGCGTTCGGCGGAAACGCCGACAGCACGCGTGGGAGCGAGTTACTGGTTTGGTCACCGGGATACTTCTCCCGCGGTAGACCCGCCTTGCGGTCGGGTCCGAGCGTGGCAGGCCGTCAATTGGGACACTAATGCCTGCCACGCTTCGTCATATCTGGGGCGTGTTCGACGCAGCGGGAGGAGATCTGGTGGCGTACAACGTGAGCCCGGATGCGCCGCCGACCCGTCTGGATCCGGAGGCCGGCACCAGCACCACTCCGGCTTCCAAGCCCGCCGGCTATCGGCCGGCCGCCACCTACGACGACCGCGCCCAGGAGCGCGACGGTGCTCGGCAGCTGGACCGGATGGTCGAGGACGCCGAATTCACCCGGGCCCGCAAGGACCTCGAGCGCGCCTTCCCCCGCGCGACCGTCCCCGATGTGTCCGAGCGTAAACGCCGGGAGCTGCCGATCCCGGATTCGATTCGCCAGCCGCCGAGTTCACGCCAGCGCAAGGTCCGGTCGGTGAACAAGCACAAGGCGCAGTCGCAGTTGCCGAAGGTCGGCTACACCGGCGTGCAGGACCTGGTCAGCGACCCGGACCGGTGGAAGACCGTCGGCGAGGCGCTGTCCGCGGCTCGCGGTGACGCGCAGCAACTCGACGAGAAGATGCGCTCCCAGGTCCAGCGGGTGGACCGGGCGATTCAGACCGCCGAACGGTTCAACGATCGCGGCCACATCCTGTACTGCGCGGTGACCCTCCCGCACGCGGTGCCGCAGCAGGCGGTCAACCTACCCGCGACCCTGCATCCCGGATCCCGCCTGGATTTCGACCGGCACACGATGGCCACCCACGCCGCTCACGAACTCGATGGAACGCTGGGCGATCGGGATGTGGTGTTCGAGATCGAAACCGGCCGGGGCATGTATCTGGGCCGCTCGGACACGGTCGACGACACCGCGCACCTGCTGCCGCGAGGGATGCGGTTCGAGGTGGTCTCGGCTGGGGAGGGGCGATACCGTCGCCCTGACGGCAGTATCGGCCGGCGGATGATCGTGCAGCTGCGGGGCATCACCGAGGAATGAGGGGAATGAGGATGGGACTGTTCACCGACGACAAGGGCCGCCCCGAGCTCGTGGTCCATCCGGACATCAAGCTGGGACGGGCGACGTTCCGGCCGGTCGACGATGAACCCGAGCCGGAGGAGACACCGAAGCAGCGTGCCCGCCGCGAGCTGAAACTACGACTGGGCGCCGAGCTCCGCGCGAAAGAAGAAACCGGAGACACCAACCCCGAGAAGGGGTGACGCCTCCGGCTCATCCTGTGCATATTCAGTGATCCGACTATAGCCACCAATTGCGATAACGCTAGAAAGGCGAGTGGTACGTGTATCAACGGCCGGCGACCGAGGACGAAATCCGCGACAAGGCCCCTGGACTCACCGCCAGCAACAGCGGCGGCGCGTTCGACGAGAACGGGAACGTGGTCGGCGGTACCACCACCTATCTGATCACTGTCACCGAGCCGCGCGATGGATGGTGCACGCGGAACGATCTCATCGACTGGGGCTACAGCGATGCAGGTATCGACCGGTTCTTCGGACCGGAATCCGAGGGGCCGGAGGGAATTACCGGGTGGACGTGCGAACACATCGACCACATCGAGGCAACGGTCGTCGTCCCCGCACTGCGCATGGTGGACGAGGCATTCTCCGACCCCGAGACGCCTGCTTCCATTCTCCGCGCGGCATCGACCTGATTCCGCCCCTGAGCGGTCACCCCAGACCGCTTCGAGTAGCTCCCGTCACTGGCCCTGGGGGACATGCCATGTCCGCAGGTCAGTCCCGCTAATATTCCGGTGACGCGACTACTTCGAGCGCGGGAGGACGGTGCGGGCGGGGTCGGGGCCGTGCGCGGACAGGGTGGCAGCGACGATGAAGACCCAGGACTGTGCAACCACGGGGTGCGGTCAGCCGGCCGCCTTCGTGTCCCGAAGCAAACCCGCGTGGTGCACCGACTGCATCGACGGAATCCTGCACACGGGTGGCCTCGAACCAGCGGAGCCGTTCACCACGCCGGCCGCCTGGCGGTTGACGACGTGCCGGACCTGCGGTGTGCGCGCCCATTACCGACTCGACTACGTCGTCCGAAAGAACGCCTCGAGGACACCGACCTGCCGGGCGTGCCACTGGACGAAGCGGGCGAACAGAACCCGCTCACACCCGTGGATGGAGTTCGACCGCACAATGCTCGAACTACTGCGGCACCACTCACCGGAGCAGATCCTTCACGCACACCCGCAGCCGGAGGTGCGCGAATTCCTCGAACAGCGATGGTGGCCGCACGAACGGATCGCCAGCCACCTCGCCGAGCACGGCTACGACCTCGTCGACCCGATCGGTGAAGTCCACGACAACAATGACCCGGTACTCGCCCGCTGCCGCAGATGCCACCGGATCAGCGCTGCACAGATGGCCGACTTCAGCTCGGGCTGCACCTGTGCACGCAATACCCGCGCCTCCGACCCCAGCAGACCCCGACCCGGTCGGGCATTGCTGGCGGAATCGCAATCGCCGGCACTGGATTGGTGGGACCACGACCACAACGAGGCCACCGCCTTCGACACGGTGACGGTCCTGGCCACTCGCTCCTGCCACTGGCGATGCCCGGAGTGCGGGCTGCGGTTCGAGGAGAAGGTCAACGTCATGACCAGCCGTCCGGCATGCCGGGCCTGTTCCGCCCGCCGTCGCGAGGAGTGGGAAGTCGAGAGAACGCGGTGGAAGATCACCCCGGTGGCCGCTGTTCCGGAGCTGGCAGCGGCATGGGCCGATGATGACGACCCCCGCGAGGTGATGGTCGACGAAAGTGGGGAGCTGCGTCGGTTCCGGTGCCCGAACGGGCACCATCCCCGCATCAGAACCCTGCGTTTCCTCACCTCGGGGTGTCCGCATTGTCGTGGGTCGGCGACGTCGAAGAAGTGGCTCGCTGACCTGCTGCCCGAAATCGCCGCCCAGTGGCATCCGACCCGTAACGGCAAATACACCCCGCAGAACGTGGTGTGGGACTCGCAGCGTGAGATGTGGTGGCGGGCGGACTGTTGCGGGCACGAGTGGCAGACGATGGTGCGGGCCCGCGACGGCGGCAGCCGGCTGCGTTGCCCGGTCTGCCGCACCATCCTCGGCTCTTTGGCCTGGCACGATCCGGGTCTGGCCGCGGAGTGGAGTCCGACCAACGCGGTCACCGCCTGGCACGTGCGCCCGCATGCGTCGCTGGCGTTCGTTCCGGAATGGGTCTGCGCCACCGACCCCGCCCACGTGTGGCGCGCACAGCTGAGCAGCCGGTCGAATGGGGCGGAGTGCCCGGACTGCCGACAAGCCGGCAAATCGCGTGTCGAACTCGAGCACTATGCGGCCGCGGTGGAGGTGTTCGGCAATGCCCGCTCCGGAATCACCATGACCGACGACGCGTACACCACTCGCAGCTCCTGGACGACGGACATCAGCGTCGACCACGAGGGGCTGACCGTGGTGATCGAGTACGACGGCGCCTACTGGCATTCCGCGGACGCGAAGGTGCTCGTCGATCAGCGGAAGAGCCGGGATCTGCTCGCGGCCGGGTGTGTGGTGGTGCGGCTCCGGGAGGACGATTTGCCGTCGCTGGCGATCGACCATCCCCGCTACCGGGAAGTGCGGGTGCACTCGACGATGCCGCGCCCCCGCAAGGTCATCGCGGACATCCACGACTGGGTGCGAGGACTTAAGTCCCACCGATAGCCACGTGGACCGGCCCGCAGCGCTCAAGTCTGCCTGCGAGGGCCGGCGAACAACGCCTGACCGTTTGAGGTCGAACTACCGGATTCTTGAAACATGGCCGGCGCCGCCGGAGTGAACCGTGGTTGTGGTTCACCCCGGCGGGAACCTGGGCGGGATTAGATCGTTTCCAGCATGTCGCCGAAGCTGATTCCATCCATCCAGCCAGTCACCGTCACGGAGCTCCTCAATGCAGCTCTGTGCCTGGCTGACCAGCCAGCGCATCGTGTCGATGACTCGAAGGATCTGCAGCAGTAGCCAGAGCGCGCGCAGGCAACACCCTGCGAGCTTCCTGAGCTGACTGATCCAACGTCCGTACCTATCAGTTCTAGAAATAACATTACTATCAGAAATATCGCTCATTATGTTTCTCCTTATTCTATAAGCGCATTTTATTATTACCTTTCTTTCGGTCCGCGATTTCGGGCAGTCTTCGGGCCATCAGTAAAATTGGGTGAGCGGCCGAGCTGCCCGCGTCCGCGGGCGGACTTGCAGCGTAATACTTCCGTCGCTGCAGGTCAAGAAATCGTCCCACGGATTCGACTCGCGTGTCGGTGAGGCCGAATGCAATTAGAAAAGTTTCCCGAGAGAACAAATAATTCCCCGCCATTAGTAGCTGCTATTTGCATTTCGGAAAGGGTTTGAGTGCAGAGTAACGGCCAGTCTCAAAGTTTCGGGATCTACCACTGCGAGTCGATCAAAAGGTGGGTTTACGACCATTTGCCGTGGCATAGGACGTGCCGCAAGGAGCCCAGTACCGCCCCGCTGATGAGCAGTCCGTGTGCGAACCTGTGGTCGAGGCCCGAAGCAACGCGCCCGGCGGGAGCTGAAGAAGCGGAGGCCGTGGAGCGTCTTGCGCAACAGAAAACAGGAGACACCGATCCGAACTAGGGGTGACGCCTCCGGTCAACAGATCTGCAGTGCGGCCGACCATAGCCCCCGATTGCGATAGCGCTAGAAAGGCGAGTGGCACGTGTATCAGTGACCGGCGACCGGTCGAGATCCGCAATCAGGCCCCTTGCTCACCTATTCAGTCGATCTTCTGTCGGGCGCTGACCGTAGACTCCGCCGGTGACCGCTGATACGACCACCAGCCTGGATGTCCTCGATGAAGCAGGACGCGCGAAAACTCAACAACTGTTGAAGACCCTCGCCGATGTCGAACGCAAACGGGAGACCGGTGGCTACAGCATCGATCCGGGCAGCGACCTCGCCCTCGACCACGAACGGATGACCGGACTTCTTGTCAGCCACAGCGTCGATCGGGCTCTTCACCACAGCTTGGACTGTCTATGGGGTCTCGACCGACTGCTCGTTGTGAACGGTCCCCAGCACTACGCGCCTTACGTGCTCATCCGGGGCGCTCTCGAGTCGGCCGCCACCGCCGTCTGGCTCCTCGACTCCGATGAACGCACTACTCGCCTGCAACGCCGCGTCGCTCTCGACATCGACAATTCGAAGGAACGGTCGAAGGCAATCAAGGCCGCCGGACGCGCTGCTGAGGACGACGCCGAGCAGCACAAGAGCGGCTTGAGCACACTGCTTCGCGACGCCGACCTCACCCTGAGGAACTGCCAGTGGAAGGGGTACACGGCTGTCGTCCAGGAAATCGACGATGCTCCAAACACTATGGGGTCCGTCGAACTCGCCTGGCGCGCATGCTCTGGCATGTCACACGGGAAATTCTGGTCGTTTCAGGTGTTCGCAGCCGAAACTAGCCGCCGGACGCTCGACAGCACGAGCTTTCAAGCCGATTTCTCACCCAGCTATCACGGGCTGTCGAAGGTGCTGGACGTCGCAGTTCGGACCATCCATCGGGCAGACGCTCTTTACGAGAAGCGCCGGAAGGCCGACCAGTGAGCGACGAAACCCCAAAGACCCTTCACCATTACACCGACTCGCAAGGTCTGCTCGGCATCCTCCAGAACCGCAACTTCTGGGCGACAGACACCCGGTACCTCAACGACACCCAGGAACTACGCCACGGGTGCGAGACCATGGTCGCGGCGCTACGGAAAGCGGCCGATCAACAGGCACCCGCCGGCGAAGATGCTGAAGCGAAAGAGGCAGCCGTTGCACGGACGACCGCGCTTCGCTTCACCGCTACGGCACTCGCACGCGGTCAGCTCTTCGACACGTCCCCGCACGGGGGCGCCTATGTGACGTGCTTTTGTGAAGGTGGGGACCAGCTCGGCCAATGGCGCGGCTACGGAGCCAATGGGGGAGGGTTCGCGATCGGATTCCGTACTGATGCCCTGGCCGAACTCGCACACGAGCTGAAACCGCAGGGAGACGACAAGGCCACTGCTCCCTTGCCCAAGCCGCAGCGGGTGCTCTACCACCCGAAGGACTTAGAACGACGATGCGCGACGGTCGTCGAGAAGATTCTGTCCTTCGGCGCCAACGCCGCCCCGTTCTCAGCTGGCGGCTTCGACGCCATTTACATCTGTCTTCCCGCACTCGCCTTCATGAAGCACGACGCCTTCCAACATGAGAACGAGTGGCGTGTCTTGCTTATCAACAGAACCAATCCAAACCTCAAGTTCAGGTCAGGCGCATTGGGCGTTATCCCCTATGTCGAAATCGGGTTCCCCGCCCATGCCGTCGCGGAGGTCGTCGTCGGGCCCGGGCCACACCCGGAACTCCGCAAACAAGCAGTCGAACAGCTACTCGACTCCGAGGGCTACGAGAAGGTGCCTGTGCGACTTTCCACGGTGCCCTACCGGCCCTGAACCCCAAGATTTTGTCCCGAAGTCAACGGCAGCGAAACGTGGCTCCTGTTCCGCAACCCGGCGGAGACACGAATCCCGCGGCTGGCTGTGCAATGGGGGACATGTCATCTCCCGAGGTCATCGCCTCAATCGCTTGTCCGGACGTCGTGTCACGTCAGTTGGCGGAGGCGGGGAAGGGTGTCGGCGAGTTGCTCGAAGATGGCCGGCCATCCGCGGCGAAGCCAGGTCAGCCGGCCGCGGTCGAGGTGGCCACCGTCGATGAGGTGGGAGAGGCGGTGTTGCTGCTCGGGGACACCCAGCTCACGGAGTTTGGCGTAGACCGGGTTCACCGGGAGCCGGTGGCGGGCGATGTGCGCCCAGACGTCGGTGGTGGTCCAGTCCCAGATCGGCCCGTACGCGGTGGTGCCGTCGGCGCGGGAGATGACGCCATCGCGGCGGCCACCGCGGGTGTAGAGGTGCCGGCGGGCGGCGGATTCGTCGGCCCGCACACCCCACAGCTCACCAGCACCGAGGAGTTCGTGGGCTCGGCGGGAGGGTGCGGTGATCAGCACCTCATGCAAATCGACGGCCGCGCCGACAGGGGCGGAGTGGTCCCAGTGGCCGGAGTCGGCGAGCACCTGCAGTAGTGGTGGGTCGGTGGGGATGCGGTGCAGGTCCAGCCGCCAGGTGTGGGCGAGTTCGGTGAGGTAGTCGTAGGTTTCGGGGTAGTCGAGGCCGGAGTCGAAGAACACCACCGGCACCTCCGGTTCGACGCGCCGGGCGAGGTCGAGGACGATCAGGGAGTCCTTGCCGCCGGAGAACGCGACGTACCCGTCATGGGCGGCGAGGTGCGCCTCGATCCGCGGAAGGATGGCGCCGATGGCCGCCGGTCCGCATTTCGCCGACGGAGTGCGCAGCCCGCGAAGCAGCGTCAGGTCCAGGCCGGGTTCGGATGTGTACCGCACAGGAACTCAGGCTACGACCCTGGCTGCACCCACCCTCGTTCCCCTCCGGCGTGACGTTCCGCCTCGCACGGTGTCTCACGTTTCCCGTCGCAGGGAAACGCAAGGGGAACGCCCTACAAGCGCGATGTGATTTGCCTCACGTCCACTTTTCTGTGTTGCAACCTATCGAATCTCCAGGTCACGTGAGTACGCTTACCGAAATCCACAGGAACGGATCAGAAGTGTTTTCGACAACTAGTCACTTCATCTCGGCCTGTCGATGGGAATGGAAGAACGCTCTCGGGCGCGGAACTCATGCAATCAGCCCTCGGCTGATCGGCTCTGAACGGCTGTAATAGGGTATCGGCGTCGTCGCTCGCGACACAAGAACATCAGCATCTGCGCGCCAATCCGCGTCTAAACCAACCGAATTCGGCCAACAGTGCATGCGCGAGACTAGCTGTCGGGGCGCACACAACGCGATCCACCGGAATCGGGCTCGACCAAGGTAATCATGATGTACCACCGATCCGCTCTGTACCCGAAAGGGTATCTCTACAACACCGTTCGAAATTCCAGTCGCACGCTCACGCTTCCGCCGATGAATCATCGACCACCCCCGATTCGCTGGCGGCACGTCATTGCCCAAGGTCGGTACGCCGTCTATGGCGTCGCCGGCGCTGGCCCTGCGGCGATCTTTGTGCATGGCTGGGGATCACCCCGCAGCTATCAGAGCGCGTTGTCCCGTTTAGCTCACAATGGCGTGAACGTGTACGCGCCTCGGTTACCGAGATACTCGGCGGACCAGCCGTCTGGATCCATGAACCTGTGGCTGAGCGACTGCGTCAGCTGGCTGGATAGCTTCCTTTCCGGAATAGGCATTGACACACCCATCACACTGGTCGGTCACTCTGTGGGTGGTGCAATCGCCGTAAAAGTGGCTTACGAAAGGCCCGATCGAGTTGCGCAACTCGTCCTCGTCAATTCTCTCGGTGGGGCAACGGCGCAGACACCTCTTCCGCGGAACTTCCACCCAAGCGCTGTCACCGCGAAGGCAGTGGATCTAACTCGGGAACTCGAATGCCTTGCCACCAGGCAACTTCCTGTTTCTCTTCTATGGGGACGAAACGACCGAGTCATCCCGCGCTCGAGCTACTTCTCACTCCGGAATGCTCTAGGTGGGCCCCCTGTGTTCACTGTGGCGGGCACACACGACTGGCTCATTGATGACCCCCACTGTTTCGGTTATGCGATGAGGACGGTGCTCAACGCATCTAGCGGTCGGTTCGCGCGGTGACTCTGCAATCTGTGACTCGGAAGCAGGTAGATGCTCGATCGAACCTGCTGATTCAGATCTGCGAACAATGCGGGACGCTACTCGCGCCCATGATGGCGACATGTTCCCGATGTTGCAGCTCTCAACTCGAGCCCATCGCTTCCACTGGAACAGGATCAATTGTCTCGTCGAGAGTGGTGCATCGTGAAGTCGACGGCCTCCACGGAGAACTCGTCCCAGTGACAATCGCCATCGTCGCTCTCGATGACGGACCGTGGGTGTACTCGTTCATCGCCGGGACCGCTTCACGGTGCGCGACTGAGCCCGTGCGAGTGAGGTTTGTCCCGAACATCATTGTGGACCGACTACCCGTTTTTCAACTCTGCCCAGATCACTGCCCTTGAGTAAATCCCCTAGGTCTGCGAGCAACGAGGTGTTCCCAAGCTTCGCTCAGGAAGTGGAACCCCGCCGTCCCACGGCGCGGGAAGGCGGGGTTCCCATCGACGGTCCCGAGTCGGGTGAAGTCGGACCGTCGAAGCGTGGAAGCCTCCGTCAGCCACTGGGTTTGGCTGACCTGGGGAGGCGCTACTCCGCGACGCCACGGATGGCGGAGCCAGTGCGCGTGGCAATCATATGACGCCCCGCCAGGCCGATCCAGAAGCTGTGATGTGTGCGGCAATCAGCAGTTTGCGCCGCCCACCGCAACTCGGAAAATCCCCCTCTTCTGGGAAACTGAAACGTGCACTATGTCTTTCAGGCACACCGAACCGAGATCTGCAGCCGTCGTCAGCTGTGCGGCTGGGGTGGAGGACCGTGGGTGAGGTGCTGTCCAAGGCGCGCTGACGCGCAGCAACTCGACGGAAGTTGCGTTGTTCCTCGCACCCCGGCAGCTATGCAGTCCGTGCGGCGGCCTGACTGCCGTAGACGGCGGTGAGGGCGCGCAGCACGCTGAGGGGGCGCGCGCTCCACGGCCCGGTCGTACGGCGGGTGACCCCGACGCAGCCGATTGCGTTGGGCCCGAAGTTGAATGGGAGGAAGAGGGTGGATGCGACCCCCTCGTCCTGCAGCAGGCGGGCGGTGTCCCTGAAACGTCGGGGCCCACGGTCGAGGACGACCAGCTCCGACGACGCCTCGAGGGCCGCCCCGGCCGCGAGACCGCCCGTGATCGGGAGGTCGGTGGCGTGGCGGACCCACTCGGGCGATAGACCGTACTGGGCCTGTAGTAACAGCCGCCGGTTCACCTTGCGGTGGACGGCGACACCGTCGACCGTCGTCCCGTTCACGAGGAAGTGCACGAACGCTTCGCTGACCGTCCGGGTGTCCGCGCAGCCGGCCAGCGAGTGCGCGAGCCGCTCGACCGCGTCGAGGCCTGACATGGGCTCCGCGTCTGGTGCCGGGTCGTCGCGCCCGTCCGTACGCAGCTCGATTACCTGCGGCAGGAACCGGTAGCCGTGGCCGCGGATGCTGGCGACCAGTCGCGGGTTCGTCGCCGGATCACCGAGTTTGCGGCGAAGCCGCGCGATGAAGATTCGCAGGGTGTTGATCCCCTCCGCCGCGCCACCACCCCACACTCTCGCGATGATCTTCTGATTCGGCACCGTGCGACCGTGCTCTTGCATCAGGAGTTGGAGCAGCCTGAACTCGGTCGAGGTTAGTCGGACTGTGTCGCCTGCCTGCGTGACCTCGCGGTTGCGCAGATCCAAGGTCAGTCCATCCGCCTGCAGGTAGTGAGTGCTTTCCTCGACGGTTCCCGGCTCTCGGCGGATGAGGGCGAACAGTCGCGCAAGTATCTCGGCGTCCGGCGCATCGTCAGTGACGACCGAATCGGCGCCGACCGTCAGGATGTGCACAGTTCGAAGCGCGTCAAGCCGTCCCACGACGACGATCACGCCTTGCGTGGCGGCGCGCACGGCGCGGACGGTGCGCACCGTCCAGTCGTCGGCGTCGGCGACGATGATCACCGCAGCTGGATGGTGCACGGTGGCCGCCCACACGATGTTCTCCTCGTCGAGAACTCGCACCGAATTCCAGCCGACCTGACCGACCAAGTTGGCGAGCCGACGTTCTGTCTCTCCCGGCCGTTGACCGACCACGACGACTGCCCGCTGCCCCTGGCCCGGAGGGGTGGGCAAGAACGAGCTGTGGGTGGCGGGCGAAGGGCGCTCCGCGCTGAGCATGCGCTCATGCTAGCTGGCGACGCCGCCGATTCATATAGTCCCGATGTTCGAGGTCAGCCCGCGATCGACACGGAAGAGACATGGAGCGGCGCCTAGCGTGATCCGTGGTAGCCGAACCGGTCACCGACACGGGACCGAGGAGGAGTGTAGGTGTCAGCACCGAGGAATTGCCGGACGCGGGCGGACGAGCCCATGCCGCGCGACTCCAAGGGGAAGACATTGCAACTCCCATGTCGCGAAGGATCCGTTTTCGGGCGCGCTGGTCGGCGAGGACATCTCGGTCGCGCTGACCAAACCGTCCGCCGACATTGAAGGAAGGTGAGAGCGTGGCTGGGAATGTTGGGCTGGGCCTACGCGGACGGGTCTGCGTGGTGACCGGTGCAGCCGGGGGAATCGGGAGCGAGATCGCTCTGACACTGGCTCGGGCGGGCGGGCGAATCGCTGGCTTGGACATCGACCGGCTCGGGGTGTCTCGTGCCATGGCGACACTACGGGAGCAGGGCTACACAGCGATCGACGTCGACTGCGACGTAACGTCGACTCAGAGCGTCGCTGCTGCGGCGGAAACGGTCGCCGCAGAGCTCGGCCCGTCCGGAGTCCTCGTCAACAACGCGGCTGCCTTGTACGCCGATGCGCTCCTGGACATCGACGTCGACCGCTGGCAACGGGTGATGGATGTCAACCTCAACGGCTACCTTCGCTGTGCGCAGGCGTTCGGCCGGCAAATGGCGGACGCGGGAATCGCGGGCAGCATGATCCACATCGGGTCCGTCTCCGGCAGCCTGCCGCAGCCGTATAGCGGCGCCTACAGCGTGAGCAAGGCCGCGGTGAGGATGCTGTCGAACCTTCTGGCGATCGAGCTCGGCGAGTACGGAATCCGGAGCAACCTGGTCAGCCCGGCCCTGCTCCGCACACAACTCACCGAGGGCATGTACGCCGATCCGGCTGTCCTGGCCCAACGTGAGGCAGCCGTACCGCTCGGGCGCATCGGGACCGTGGCCGACGTCGCGGACGCAGTTCTCTTCCTCGCAGGGGACAGTGCGAGCTACCTATCAGGGCAGGAACTGGCGGTGGACGGTGGGCTGGCGCAGTCCTGGCTTCGGACGATTCCGCGTCCCGGCTTCGAAAAGTCCAGCTCTAGTGGGACGCGCCGGCAGGACCAGGAGAGTGGCTCGGATTGCTAGCTCCGCGGATCGACCGTTCTCGCCGTCGGAGCTCTGCTCGCCGGCGCGACATCGCGAGTCGTCGTCACTGCGGCGCCCGCTATGTCAATGCGGTCGAACGTGGTGTGGCACCGGCTGCCGTCCTGCGCCGAGGTGCGACGGGGTCGCGACCAACACAGAGCCGTCCACCATGTCCGGTGGACGGTGAGTTTCGAAGAGGAGTACCGCAATGAGCGAGAACGCGTCCGCGATTTTCGGGCAGCCAGACGACGGCGGCCCCTTCCGCGGGGACTTCAGGTTCTCCCCGGTCGAGCGGGTGATTACCGGCCCCGGCTCGGTGACCGGTCTCGCGGATGAGATGGACGCGGCGGGCGCGTCCCGGGCCCTGATCATCACCGGGCGGACCCTGGCCACCAAGACGGACCTGGTCGATCGGCTGCGATCGCTGTTGGGTACGCGGTGCGCAGGAGTGTTCGCGGAATCCGTGCAGCACGTGTCGCGGACGTCGGTCCTCGCCGCCACCGAGCAAGCTCGTGGACTCGGCATCGACGCTGTCATCAGCTTTGGCGGCGGATCGGCCAACGACACCGCAAAGGCTGTGGCGATGGCGTTGGCCCACGACGTCCGCAGCACGGACGACCTGCACGCGCTGAGGATGGTGCCACGCGCCGGCGGCGGCCTGGTCGGGCAGGTCAGCGAGCGGAAGTTCATCCCGCTGATCGCCATCCCGACCACCCTGTCGGCGGGCGAGTTCACCGCCTTCACCGGCATTAGTGATCCGGACCGTCAGTGCAAGGACGCCTTCGGCGACCCGCAGATGCGAGCCAGGACAGTGATCCTCGACGCCGAGCTGACCCAGGCCACACCGGACTGGCTGTGGGGCTCCACCGGGCTGCGTGCCGTCGACCACTGCGTCGAGACCGTCTGCTCGACCGAGCACCTGCCCTTTGGTGACGCGCTTGCTTTGGGGGCGCTGGAGATGCTGGCCACGGCGCTGCCTCGTTCGGTCGATGACCCTGCCGACTTGGTCGCGCGCAGCGCCTGCCAGCAGGCCGCCATGATGTCCATCTTCTCGTTCGGGCTGATCCCCTTCGGGATGAGCCACGGCATAGGCCTTCCGCTCGGCGCACGCTGCGACGTGCCGCACGGCGCGTGCTCGGCGATCGTGCTGCCGGAGGTCATGGACTACAACCGGCCGGCGAACGCACACCGGCAGCGCCTAATCGCCCAATCCCTGGGTGTCGATACCGGTGGGATGAGCGACGACGCGGCTGCGGCGGCCGCCGCCCAGTTCCTCCGGGACTTCGCCGTGCGGCTGGGCATCAGAAACCGGCTCTCGGACTACGGGGTCAAGGAGTCCGATCTGCCGGGAGTCGCCACCAGCGCCTTCGACGCCCTCACGAACAAGACCAACCCGGTCCCGGTCGGCGACGCGGACGCCATCGTCGACCTTCTCCGCAGGGTGCTCTGACCTGGCACCACCTTCTTACATCCACCCACCACAGCACAAGATACGAGGAACGATGAAGACCACACGCGACGACCTGGCCGAGTACCGGCGGCGGCATGTGCCGCTCTACAACGGCAACCGGCTCAAGCTCGGCCTGTTTGCTATGAACTGTAGTAACGGCATGATCATTTCGAAGGCGGCGACGTCACAGCGGATCGAGTGGGACTACCAACTGGGGCTGGCCCAGAAAGCGGACGCGCTCGGGATGGAGGTCTTCCTCCCGGTGGCCCGCTGGCAGGGGTCGGGCGGCGAGATCGACTACATGGGCACCAACTACGAGACGCACACCTACGCCGCAGCCATGGCGGCGAGCACGTCGAACATCATGACGTTCGCGACCGTGCACGCCCCGATCATCCACCCGATCGTCGCCGCCAAGATGGCCACGACGATCGACCACATCTCCGGCGGCCGGTTCGGGATGAACGTGGTGATGGGCTGGCTGACCCCAGAGTTCGCAATGTTCGGGCTGGCCCAGCGCGACCACGAGGCCCGCTACGACTACGGCTCGGAATGGATGGACATCATCGACCGGCTATGGACGGAAAGCGAGCCGTTCGACCACGTCGGCACGTTCCACCGGCTTACCGCCGCGCAGTCCAAGCCCAAGCCGATCCAGCCGCGCCCGGTGGTGTTCAACGCCGGTAGCTCGCCCACCGGCGCCCGTTGGGCGGCTCGGCACGCCGACTTCAACTTCACCTCCTTCGGCACAGTCGAGGACGCGCAGGCCTACAGCACCAGCATTCGGGCCACGGCGCGGGAGGAATTCGGGCGCGAACTCGGTGTACTGACCTTCGCCGTGGTGATCTGCCGGGACACCGAGGCCGAGGCGCAGGCTGTGCTCGACGGCATCCTTGACGACGCAGACTGGGTGGCTGCAGAGAACTGGATGTCGACGCTCGGACTGGAGAGCCACTCGTTCGACGCCCACATGTTCGGTGAGATGAAACGGAAGTTCATCGCGGGCGCCGGCGCGGCGCGGATCGTCGGCACTCCGGAGCAGGTCGTCGAGCAGCTGAAGGACATCAGTGACGCCGGCATGGACGGCGTGATGCTCGGCTTCCTGAACTGGCAGGAGGAACTGGACTACTTCGGTGAGAGGGTCATGCCGTTGCTCAAGGAGGCCGGCCTGCGGGGATGAGGCGTTCCGCCTCGGCATGACCGTGCTGGCCGAAGGACAGGACGAGATCAGGGCGCGGCCGGACCGCTTCGCCGACACCGAGTGGTCAGCCGCCACCTACGGAAATGTGTTCGCGGAGGGTCGACCTGCTCGCCGGACGGCACCATCCATGCCGAGGTTCCCGCCCGGCGACCACGACATCGTGCTGGTGCGCGTCGACCGTCTGCGCGCCGACCCGGCCGCGGCGCCGCTGCCCTTCCGGGACAGACGTTTTCGACGCCTCACCATCATCTGAACGGACAGCCGTCCGCTCTTGGTCCGAACGTGAAGGAATCGTCGTGGACCTTTACCGCCCTGAACCCGCCGACCAGCGGGTGCGCGACGCCCTCGCTGCCCTCGCTGTCGGTGAGCCTGTGATCGTGGTCGACGATGCCGACCGAGAGAACGAAGGCGACCTGATCTTCGCTGCGGCTCTCGCGACCCCGGCGCTGGTGGCGTTCACCGTCCGGCACACGTCGGGCTTCGTGTGTGTGGCACTGCCCGGCGAGGACTGTGACCGGCTCGAGCTGTCCCCGATGCACTACGCCAACGAGGACCGCTACCGCACCGCTTACCAGGTGCCCGTGGACCTGGCGGGCACCGGTACCGGCGCCTCTGCCTCCGCCCGTGCTGCCACCATCGCGGCCCTCGCCGCACCAGACTCGACCCCGCCGGACTTCGTCCGGCCCGGGCATGTCGTCCCGCTACGTGCCCGTCCCGGTGGTGTGCTCGACCGCCCCGGACACACCGAGGCGGCGGTCGACCTGGCCCGGCTCGCCGGTCTGGCGCCGGTGGGCGCGTTGTGTGAGATCGTCTCTCAGGACCGGCCGAGCGAGATGGCGCATGGCGCCGAGCTCGAGCGCTTCGCCAAAGAGCACGACCTGGTGCTGCTCACCGTCGCCGACCTCATCAGGTACCGGCGCCGCACCGAACCGCAGGTTCGGCGCGTGAGCGAGACATCGCTGCCCACCGAACATGGTCCGTTCCGAGCCGTGGGCTTCGCGAGCACGCACGACGGGGCCGAGCACGTTGCCCTCGTCGCGGGCCCGGTCGACGAGACCGTCCCGGTCTACGTGCACACGGAATGCCTCAGCGGCGACGTGCTGCGCTCCACGCTCTGCGCATGCCGAAGCGAGCTCGACGCGGCCATGGCTCGGTTTTCGGCCAAGCGGCGAGGAATCGTCGTCTACCTGCGCCCCGCAGGTAGACCCCGCGCCTGCGTCCTGTTCGCCCCCACCACCGACCAGGACGGGCCCGGCGCCCAGACTGCGGCCGCGGAGTGGATCCTCGCCGACCTCGGCGCACGTCCCGCACCCGAGGTCCCTGACCCCGCAGCCCGCCAGGCTCGACATGTGGGCTACAGCCTGGCACCGACGGACCGCCAGAACGACCGGATCGCGGATGACGTCGTCACGGGGGGAGACGCGACCTCTTGCAGCGCACCATGATCTGCGATCCGCTGCGAACCCCGGTCGGGGACTCGAAAACTGATATCGACAAACAACGGAGGAATTGATGGAAATGATTCGTAAGTTCGTCTTTCTGCGCGCCAGGCAAGATGTCACGCGCGATGCCTTTGTTGAAACCGTCAAAGGGTCCTACGCGAAACTCCTGACCAGCTCCGACACGTTCTGGAAGTATTCCGACCGGCTCGTGCTATCGATCTCGCTGCCCGCGCAGCCGGGAGTGGCCGTGGATCCGATGTGGGACGCCATCATCGAAACTTGGGAGAAGCCGCGCAAAAATCCGCTCGTGACCTATCACGACGAGGACGACTATCGGACGACGGTGAAGGCAGCCGAGGATGAGTTCGCCGATTCCGAGCACACCATGCGATTCCTCGCGAAGGAGCACATCGTCATCGGCGGCGACCGCACGGGTGTCAAGACCCTCAGCATGCCCCGTCGGCGTTCCGGTCTGACGCCGATCGAATTCAGCGAGCACTATGCCGCGCACGGTGAACTGGTGAAGCAGAATCCGGCCTTCGTGCAATACGCTCGCCGTTATGTGCAGCATCACGGGATCGCTGATTCGGTCTCGCGGCCAGTCGAATTCATCCCCTATGACGGCATCTCCGAGTTCTGGTTCGACACCCTTGCCGACGCCCGCGCCGCGTGGGGCGATCCGCTGTACATGGCACAGCTGCGCGTCGACGAGAAGAACTTCGTGGGCAACCCGCCCTCGGCCCGTCTGATCGTCGAGGAATTCGAGTTCACCAAGGGCTGAGAGCCGGCGCTTTGCCGACCCCGCCGGATTGTTTCCGGCGGGGTCAAATTTTTGCCGACCCCGCCCACCCGGCCTGACTTTGGCCGCGGGTGACTCGTTAAATGCTCCCGGATAGCGCACCTGACAAAGTTCGGGGCGGCGCGCGACGGCGACCGACTTGCCGCGCTCGATGCGGTCACCTCGACCGGGACGGACCGGTTGGAGGCACGCTCAACCACGTGCTGCCTGGACAGTGAACAGCTACCAGAAGGCCGAGTAGATCCGCAGTCCCGCTCAACCGAAGCGAGCATCCATCATCAGAAACAAGGCGATTCAGTGCGTCTTGGGCGCGTAAGTGCACGACGTTCCCACCCTGACCGCAACCTGGGTGAGTGGCTGCGGTCACTTCGGCACATCAATGAGCGCTGATCCACAAGACGACACACTTTCGACATCTCCGGCCTGCCAACGTAGAGGGGTGAGCACGATCAATCTCCCCCAAAGTTCAACGGCCCTGCGACGCAACCTCCTCGCTGCGCAGGCTGTCCCCAGCACGCGAGTAGACGTATATTCGGGCGTGGCCCGCCTTGCGGCGACAGTATGGGCGAGCGAGGTGACGGCCGAGGGCCAGGATCCCGACACCGCCGTCATGGTGGTCCACCCGACCTCGAACATGCTGGGGCACTACGCTCTGGGCCCGCTGGCAGAGCGCGGTCTCGCCGGGGTCGGCCTGACCACTCGATACGTGGGCAACGACTCCTCGTTGATCACCGAGAACGTGCTGCTGGACATCGCATCGATGGTGCGGCACCTGCGCGAGGACCGCGGATATCGCCGAGTTGTGTTGGTCGGCAACTCCGGTGGCGCCTCGGTGGTGCCGTACTACCAAGCCCAGGCAACAAATGCGACCGTCACGGATCCGCCGGGCGGTGGGCCGAACCTCACCGAACACGACCTCCCGCCTGCGGACGCAGTCGTGATGTTGATGGCCCACTCCGGACGGGCACGCCTCGTTACCGAGTGGCTCGACCCGGCCATCATCGATGAGACGACTCCCTTCCTGCGCGATCCAGCCATCGATATGTACGACGAGCGGAACGGACCGCCGTACAGCGCTGACTTCATCGAGCGGTATCGCGCAGCGCAAGTCGCTCGCAACCGGAGGATCACTGCCTGGGCGGAGCAGCTGCTCAGAGCGGCGCCCCAGGGCGTGGACGACTACCCGTTCGTCGTGCACGGCACCTACGCGGACCCCCGAAGCCTGGACGCCGCACTGGAGCCCAGTGACCGGGAGATTGGGGTATCGCTCTGGGGCCCACCGCGCGCGGCGAATCTGCTCCCAGCCGCGATCGCCCGATACACGACCGCCCGGAGCTGGCTCAACCAATGGTCGATCGACCACGCGCAGGGTGACTCCCTACGTTGGCTGCCTCACCTCGAGGTACCGGTGCTCATCGTCTACGGCACAGGAGACACCGCGGCGCACCCCCAGCACGCGCTCGACATGTACGAGGCCACACCCGACGAGCTCGCCACACTCGTGACGATCAAGGGCGCAGGCCATTACTTCCAAGGGCAGCCCGAGCTACGCGACGAGGCCTGTGACCGCATTGCCGAGTGGATCAATGCCCGGTCCTGACCGGCACATCCCCCGCATCGAGGAGACCCATGATGAGTCAGTCAACTGACACCACCGAACTGTCCGGACCACCCGCTCAGGGGCGTCCGAAGATGCTGAACCACCTCGCTTATGTCACGCACGACGTCGAGGGCACCGTCGACTTCTATACCCGTGTCATGGGTATGCCGATGGTGAGCACCGTGATCGGGTCGAAAGTTCCCTCCACTGGAGACGACTTCCCATATTTCCACGTCTTCTTCCGGTTACACGACGGCTCGACGCTCGCCTTCTTCGAGGCGCCCGGATTGCCGCCGGCCAACCCGAAGGGGCATCCGGCCTACGACATATTCGACCACCTCGCGTTCGAAGCAGACACGCCGGAGGACATCCACGCCTGGGCGGCCTGGCTACGGCAGAACGGCATCGAGATCGTCGGTCCGACCGACCACGGGATCATCCTGTCGATCTACTTCCGCGACCCGGTCAACGACATCCGGCTGGAGATAACCTGCCCGCTGGTCGACGACTGGAACGCCCGTGAGGACTCCGCCGCGCGGGATTTGCAGGACTGGGTCGACGTGAAGAACGCGGCCACAGCGGAGGGTCAGGACGTGCCCGAAGCCCTGCTGAAGTTCATCGCTGGGCGCAACGCGGAGAAGTCAGCCAAGCCGACCGAGGATCTGCCCACCGACCCCGAGAGGCCGGTGTAGTCGCTCATGAACCTTGGCCGGATGCTGAGTCAGGTGGCGGCGCGATGGCCGGACCGGGCGGCCGTCACCTGGGGCGACTGCACTGTTACTTGGTCAGGGCTCGACCGGCGCAGCGATGCTCTCGCGGCTGCGCTGCGGAGGCTCGGGGCAGGACCCGGGGACCGGATAGCGCTGCTGATGCGCAACCGCCCGGAGCTGCTGGAGGCCATGTACGCCGCGTTCAAAGCGGGCATGGTCGTTGTCCCCCTGAACTCGAAGTTGCCGGCAGCTGAGGTCGCCTACCACCTCGAGGACTCCGGAGCTGCCGCCCTTGTGACAGACGAGGCAGGGGCCGCGGAGGTCGGCGATCCGGGCGTCCCGCTGATCGTGACCGGGGAGGGGTATGAGCGGCTTGTCGCGGAGTACGCCGACATTGCGCAGGAGATCGTCGACGTGCGCGTGGACACGGTTGCGTGGCTCTTCTACACCTCGGGCACCACCGGGCGTCCGAAGGGAGCGATGCTCACCCATGGCGGCCTGGCCTTCGTCGTCGGCTCCTGGCTGGCCGACTTGACGCCGATGGATGAGGGCGACGTGACTCTGCACGCCGCACCGCTGAGCCACGGCGCCGGTTTCCACGCCCTCGCTGCGGTCGCCCGCGGTGCACACCAGGTGATCCCGACAGGAGAGCAGTTCGATCCGCCGACGGTGCTCGCGCTCATGAGAGAGCAGCGGGTGACCAATACCTGGATGGTGCCCACGCAGATCACGATGCTGTCGGACCACCTTTCCGGGGCCCTGCCCAACCTGCCCGACTTGCGGCACATGGTCTATGGCGGCGCTCCCTTCCCACCGGCCGAGCTGGCCGCTGCGCTGCGGACCTTCGGACCGGTGTTGGTCCAGCTCTACGGCCAAGGCGAATCGCCGATGACCATGACGTGGTTGCCCGCCGCGGACCATCCCGACCCGGACGGCGCGGATACGGCGCTGCTGCGTTCGGCGGGCAGGCCCCGGCCGGGAATGGACGTGCGCATCGTCGAGCCCGAGACCGGGGCAGCACTCGAGACCGACGAGGTGGGCGAGATCGCGGTGTCCGGCCCGGCGGTGATGGCCGGGTACTGGAACCGTCCTGAGGAGACGGCGAAGGCCCTGCGGGACGGTTGGCTTCACACTGGCGACCTGGGCAGCATCGACAGTCATGGCTGGCTGTTCTTACTTGACCGCTCGAAGGACATGATCATCACCGGTGGGTCCAACGTCTATGCCATTGAGGTGGAGCGGGCACTGTTGGAGCACGCGGGCGTGGCAGACGTCGCGGTGATCGGGACGCCAGACCGCACCTGGGGAGAGACCGTCACTGCGGTCGTTGTAGCGCACCCGGGCGGAGCGGACAGCCGCGAGCTCACTGCGCACGCCAAGCTGCTGCTGGCTCCTTACAAAGTGCCGCGGCGCTTTGAGTTCGTCGACGCGATCCCGCGCAATGCGTACGGAAAGATCGACAAGCGGTCGCTGCGGGAGAGGTTCGACCCGGCAGTGCCCTGTCCTCAAGCGGCTGGAGGCTATCCGAGCGAAATCGCCGACGGCTCCGACCTTTACATGCGAATTCGAGAGAGGTGACGGCGTGATCGTCGTTTTGGGCTTCTACAAGCGCCATCCGGACCTGAGCTGGGAGGAATTCTCCGACCACTGGCGCAACGTGCACGGCGCACTGTTGCGCGACACCCCGGAGCCGCGCAAGGCCATCCGCCGCTATGTGCAACACCACCTTCGACCCAACCCGGGCTTCCCAGGTGAGTCGCTTCCGTTCGATGGGTTCTCAGAGAGCTGGTATGACAGTGTGGAATCCCGCCAGGAGCTGTGGGCACTGCCGCTCTGGAGGGATCTGGTGATTCCCGACGAGCAGACGTTCTTGGACACGGCCGCCACGCGGGTTTCGGTGCTGGATTCCCAGTACACCGTGATTGGAGACCCGATCACCATCGGTGGGGAGGTCGTGAGCTTCTTTTGACCTCCGGTGTGCCTTCGGTCCGCTGCGACCCGCGCCGACCCGAAGTGAAGGCATCCGATCACCGACAACCCCGCGAAGTGCGGCGGCCTCGACGGGATACAGGATCCCTGTCCTCGGACTACTCGGGCCGACCGTAGAGAACCCCGCACAACGTCCGCTACAGGACGGCCGAGCAGAGCTGACTGGGGCGCCACCTCGATCGCCCGTTGAGCCCATGGTTGAGGAATGTCCGCCACATCCCTCACGTCGACATGGTTCGACAATGATGTCTGAACAACAAGGAGTACAGGATGAGCACGAACCAAGCTGAGTCGTTCCGTGAGGTGCTGGGACACTTCGCCTCCGGACTCACGATCATCACCGGCATTACCGACGACGGTCCGGCCGGGTTCACCTGCCAGGCGTTCTCCTCGCTGTCGCTCGACCCTCCCATGATCCTGGTGCTTCCCAGCAAGACGTCCACGAGCTGGCCCAAGATCGGTGGGGCAGGAAAGTTCTGCGTGAACATCCTCGCTGATCACCAGGAACAGGTGAGCGCTAAGTTCGCCAAGTCAGGGACCGACAAGTTCGCCGGTGTGACGTGGGAGCCGTCCCCCATGGGCCAACCGATCCTCGATGGCGCCTGCGCTTGGATCGACTGCCGGGTCAACGCCGTTCATCACGGCGGTGACCATCTGATCGTCGTCGGAGCGGTTGAGGGTCTCGCCTCAAGGCCGGACAGCCGCCCCTTGCTGTTCCACCGCGGTAGGTACGCACATACCGCGGAGTCCTGGTCCGACCGGGACGCCGCGGTACGTCCTCTCCTGAAGGACCACGTATGACGCTTGCCGATGCGCACGCCGAGGATGGTCTGCGGATCCTGGCCATCGTCGGATCTCCGCTGCCCCGGCGGACACTCACCCGCCGCCGAAGCCCCAAATGCCGGTGGCCGGGATCGACCATTCCAGGCGGCCATCCCGCCTCCCGGCTTCTTGCACTCCTACACTGCACTGAGGAAAGGAATCCTCAAAGATGAAGGCCAACCCAAGGAACATGGCCGACACCCTGACCTACAAGATCCTGCGCCGACACCTGATCGCCGGCGAGCTCACTCCCGGCACCGACATCACCGTGCGCCCCGATCAAATCCTCATCGAGGACGCCACCGGCACCATGGCAGCGATGCAGTTCGAAGAACTCGGCATCGACACGGTCCAGGTGCCGCTGGCGGTGATGTATGTCGATCACAACGTGCTGCAGATCGACGACAAGAACATGCAGGATCACCGCTATCTGCGCACCTTCTGCGACAAGTTCGGGCTGCGATACTCCCCGGCCGGACACGGGATCTCGCACTACATTCACCTGGAGCGGTTCACCAAGCCGGGCGAATTGGTGCTCGGCGCGGACTCGCACACCTCCACCGCCGGGGCGGTCGGGATGTTCGCCACCGGCGCCGGCGGGCTCGAGGTCGCCGTCGCGATGGGCGGTTACGGGTTCGATTTCCCCTGCCCGCGGGTGATCGGCGTCGAACTGGTCGGCCGACTCCGTAACGCCGTCGAGCCGAAGGACATCGTTCTGGAAATTTTGC
This sequence comes from Rhodococcus jostii NBRC 16295, assembly GCF_001894825.1. Taxonomy (GTDB): domain Bacteria; phylum Actinomycetota; class Actinomycetes; order Mycobacteriales; family Mycobacteriaceae; genus Rhodococcus_F; species Rhodococcus_F jostii. The sequence continues at coordinate 295,170 of NZ_BCWY01000001.1, forward strand.
GCCGCTACGGGGTCCGCGGCGGCCGCGGCGCGGTGTTCGAGTTCTACGGCCCGGCGCTGGCCCAATTGTCGACCTCCGGCCGGGCGACCATCGCGAACATGATCATCGAGACCGGTGCCACCACCGCGGTGTTCCCCTCCGACGAGCAGACCCGGCAATGGTTGACTCAACAGGGCCGCGAAGAGGACTTCGAACCACTGACTGCCGACGACGACGCCACCTACGACGAAACCATCGAAATCGACCTCTCCGAACTGGTCCCCCTCGTCGCGGTCCCCCATTCACCGGGCAACGTGCTGCCCGTCGCCGAACTCCCCGACACCCCGATCTCGCAGATCTGCGTCGGTTCCTCGGTCAACAGCTCCTACGACGACCTCGCCACCGTCGCCGCGGCGCTGCGCGGGCACACCGTGCATCCGCGGGTCGCGATGACGGTCACCCCGGGATCGCGGCAGATCCTGCGCACCATCGTCGAATCCGGGGTCTACCAGGATCTGATGCAAGCCGGGGCGCGGATGCTCGAACCCGTTTGTGGGCCGTGTGTCGGCATCGGACAGGCGCCGTTGCAGGGGGCCGCGTCGCTGCGGACGTTCAACCGCAACTTCCCCGGCCGCAGCGGCACCGCCGAGGACCAGGTCTATTTGTGCAGCCCGTCCACCGCGGCCGCGTCCGCGTTGACCGGGCGCATCACCGACCCGTCGGACCGGCCGGCGATCGAGATCCGGCCCGCCCAGGCACCCGACACCGGCATGCACGACCTGATGATCACCGACCGGCTTCCCGACGACGTCCGCGCCGGCATCGTCGTCGAACGAGGGCCCAACCTGGTCTCTCCGCCGCTGCCCGAACCGGTCTCGGACAATCTGCAGGCCCGGGTCCTGATCAATGTCGGGGACGACATCTCCACCGGCGACATGGCCCCGGACGGCGCGATCGCGATGTCGGTGTGGTCCAACATCGCCCTCTGCGCGAAGTTCATGTTCACCCGCCACGACCCGAACTTCCACGACCGGGCCCGGGAGTGGGGTGGTGGAGTGATCGTGGCCGGCGACAACTACGGCCAAGGATCCTCCCGCGAACACGCCGCCCTGATCCCGGTCTACCTCGGCGTGCGGGTCATCGCCGCGAAAAGCTACGCCCGCATCCACCGACGCAACCTCATCGCCGCCGGCATCGCACCCCTCGTCCTGCCGACCGATGCACCGGCCTTCGACGTCGGCCAGCACTGGAGCATCATCGGCCTGCGTCAGGCGCTGCTCGACGGCAACGAGACCATCACTGTCGAGGTCTCCGACCATGTCGAGCCGATCACGTTGACGATCGACCTCACCGCAGGAGAACGCACCGTCCTCGCCGCCGGTGGCCTGCTCGCCCACATCCGCGAGGGCGGGCGAGCACACCTACTCGAACCCGTCCCCGCCTGACCACACTCGTCGCCCACAGCACCCAACTTTATCCAGAAGGAAACCCACCCACAGCGACTGGCACTCTGCGATTTCCCTCGCTACGGCGAGGTTCCCCAAACTTCCAAAGCCCCCCGATTATTAGATCTGTGAATTCCCATGAACTCTCGTGAGTATCGCCAGTATCGCCAGTGGCGTCAGAGGCGTCGCGCCGCTTGGATCGACGCCAACCGCAAACACCACCATCCTGACACCGAGGCGGAGTTCCTCATTGAGTTCGCCAGCATGTGGGCGCCATTCGGGGGCGCCACCGAGGAGGAAATCCTTGTGCACTTCGGAATGACAATGCGCCGGTTCATCGAGCGACTATGGCAGGTCATCCCTGAATCGAACTGTGTCCAAGACGAGATACGCCTTTTAGCGAGCGCATACCCCCACCCCCGCCGAGCCGGAGGCCCAGGCGGCTGACGGACCAACAGGTCCCAGCCAACGACACGCCGCCTATGAACGGCCCCCTCGACGGATGACGAGTTCCCGAGCTCGGGACCATCGTCGCCGGCCCTTCCCAGGTCGGCTGCTGACTGACTACGGGCCGACGTCACCAAGGTCGAGTCCCTAACATCGATCGCCATCACCGCGTTTGCCACAGATTCGCGACACCGCCCTCCCACGAGCCGCGAATATCCGAATCTCGTCTTGAGACCCGAAAGGACACTGCTATGAACATCATTCCGAAGCATCCGTCGATCAAGGGGCCGACTGACATGTTTTCCGGCGACGTCTACTTCGACGTCATCGCCAAGGGCGAAAGCCCCTCGCGACTGCGCGTGAATTCGGTCCACTTCGCCCCCTGCGCTCGCACGGCCTGGCACTGCCACGCCAGCGGTCAGACCCTGCACGTAACCGAGGGTGTCGGCCTGGTCCAATCACGCGGCGGTGACGTCATCGAGATGCGTCCCGGCGACACCATCTACACACCGCCGGGCGAATGGCACTGGCATGGAGCCGCTCCTAACCACTTCATGACCCATCTGGCTATGTGGGAAAACCTCTCCGAAGACCAGGACGTTCCCGAGACCACCTGGGGCGAGCAGGTTTCCGACGTCGAGTACCGGGCGTAGGCGTTGGAAGTTCTCGTCCGGCCCTGACCGACCGGTCGAGGTGACAGAATGGCGTCTACGGGTGATCCGACTCGACGCGAAAAGTCGTGGACGGAATGGTCGGCGTGCACCTGCGCAAGACGATGCGCCAGATGGTCGGCGGCGATAGTTGCGCCTTGCCGTCGACCATCGATTGCGAAACCGTACCGACCGCGCTGCAAATCAACATGGGCCATCGAGCCTCCATACGCCCAGGTCTGCGCATGCGGCAGACCGTAGCGCGCCGGAACACCTTGGCCACGATGAGCGGCATCGAACCGCACGGCGATAGGAATAGACGCCGGCGTGCTAGCTCACGACCTCGGTCGAAACGATATATATGAAACTAGGAATCAAAATGCCAGTGCTCGTTGTTTATGCAATTCTCGCGGTACTTCGGGTCGTCATGCCGCGGGTAGGGAGCAGGGTATTGAACGACGCCATGGTCAGGCTGTCACTTGCTCGCTCCTACATGGGGTGGTCTCGACTCGCGCAGGAGGTCGCGTCGTCGTGGCCGGACTCCGTCTCCGAATATCGCCCTGGCAACACAGGGCGACTGCTGAGCAACTGATGCGAATCGATTCGGCTCTGAGGCGGTACATCTCCACGTGTGCCGCCCGCAGCCGCGAACCGTTCGCCCGTATCCACCGGCGCGACCTCATCCGCGGCGTAGCCAGGTCAGACGGCCGCGCGTCGATGAGGTGGGAGAGGCGGTGCTGCTGCTCGGGAACACCCAGCTCACGAAGTTTGACGTAGACGGGGTTCACGGGCAGCTGATGCCGGGCGGCGTGCGCCCACACGTCATCGGTGGTCCAGTTCCAGATCAGCCCGCACGCAATCGTCCCGTCGGCGCGGGAGATGATGCCGTCCATGCGGCCCGCGGGTGTAGAGATGCCGACGGGCGGCGGATTCATCGGCCCGCACACCCCACAGCTCGCGGGCCCGAGCAGTGTGTGAGCTCGTCGAGCGGGTTCGGAAATTCACCGGGGCCACGTCTCTCGCCGGGGGTTGGTGGCGTGTTCGTGGCTAGCACTGCGTGCAAATCGATGGCCGTGCCGCCAGGGGCGCAGTGGTCCCAGTGGCCGGAGTCGGCGAGCACCTGCAGTAGCGGTGGGTCGGTGGGGATGCGGTGCAGGTTCAGTATCCAGGTGTGGGCGAGTTCGGTGAGGTAGTCGTAGGTTTCGGGGTAGTCGAGGCCGGAGTCTAAGAACACCACCGGCACCTCCGGTTCGACGCGGCAGGCGAGGTCGAGGACGACGAGGGAGTCCTTGCCGCCGGAGAACGCGACGTACCCGTCATGGGCGGCGAGGTGCGCCTCGATCCGGGTCGCGATGTCGGCGACCGCGCTCGGGCCGGCCTTCGCCGACGGCGCCCGCAGGCCGCGCAGCATGTTCGGTCCAGGCCGGGGTCCGGTGCGTTCACCACAGTGGGCAGGTTACGGTGCCGCCCATGACCATTGCCGCCCCCGTCGATGTGGTGTGGGCTGCGTACACCGCCGCGGTCGGGACCCCGGAGGTGGCCGGCGCACCCGATACCCGGGCGGCTGGGTGCGCGCGCTGCGGCCAGATCACCGCGGTGATGAGTCCGGTCGGGCAGGTCGTATCACGGCGGTTCACCGGGTACGAGTCGTGGACGAACCTGGCCGGCCGCCGCCTGTGCGAAGTGTGCGTGTGGGTCTACCGGCACCGGGCGCTGCGCACCGAGACTCACATCGTCACCCAGAAGCCCCCGACCCTGCGCTCGGCGGACCCTACACTGCTACACCAGGTCCTCTCCACCACGATTGACCCGGACACGGCGGTGATCGTGCCGCTGCGGCCCGGCCGCAAGCACCTGCTCCCGGACGCACGCTGGGGCATGGTCACGGTCGACGACGCCCACCTGAAGTGGCAGGCCGACGACGTCGCCCGCCTCGAGGTGATGCGCCGGCTCCGCGGCCACGGGTTCACCGAGACCATGCTCGGTGACGACGCCCCGCCCTACGCGGTACTGCGCCGCCTCCCCGCCGACGAGTGGCCACAGGTTTTAGACGACTGGACCCGACTGACCCCATGGCGCCGTGCGGACCCGTGGTGGGAGGTCGGCCTGCGCGCCACCCGACAGGCATAAATCACCACCCCTACGGCCTGTTTCGGCAGCTCAGAGCGTCAAACGCGACTGTCCGGGCCAGGAGTGGAGAACCCCTCCGCTGAGGTATGGGCGATGCAACCCGGCATCACCCCGTCCCAGAGGAGTTCCCCATGATCGAACTCGTCCTGTCCACCGCCCTCGGCGCCGCTGCGTTCGGCCTCCGCGTTCAGGAACACCGGTGCCGCCGCGCACTCGCCCGCTACCAGGCGCTCCCCGTCGGCTCAGCAGCGCGACGCAGTATCAGCGAGAACACGGTCCGAGGGGCGTACTGGACCAGTACTTGGTGTTCCTGATCGGTGTCGGGGTGCACACGCTCCTCCTGACCGCCTTCATCTGGATGCAGTAAGGACATCTCCCGCCGACCTCGCACAAGTCACACTGTCGCGGTGGCCGGGGCGACGACCACAGCCCCGGCCACCGGCGCCCGGTGGACTCGAGAAAACACCGCGAGTTCTCTAGGATCTGCGGTGATGAATATGTCGGGGGAGAACGAACTTTCAGTGACCGACCGCTGGCTGGCCGCGGTTCCACAACTTCCGGCGCTGACCGACCCGGCCGCGCAGGTGGCGGAACGGTTGGTGCTGTTGCTGCACTACGGAATTGACTGGTCGGAGCGCAACTGGGTGGCTGGTCGCCGCGGCGACTACTGGGACAACCTGCTGCCCACCCGGATCCGGTTGGCCACCTACAACAGCATCAACCTGCACCAGTGGTGGACCACCTCGGCGGCCAGGCTGGGGTCGGCCCCGCGCACCGACGAGCAACGCGGCGAGCTGGCGATCCTGCTCACGAGCGAGGCGCGGCCGGTGCTGCGGGTCATGCGCGATCAGACCTCCGCGCTGACGCTGCGGACCCGGATCGTGGCCGACGCGGTCCGCGCCGCCCGCACCGAGCACGGGTTGGCGTCGTGACCGTGTCGCGGGTGTGGGAGATTGAGATGACCGCCCGGTCGCCGATCTCGCACCGCGGGGAGCTGATCGGCACCACCGCGATCGGCCGGCGCATGAAAATCCTGCAGCCGGACGGGTCGGTGGAGCTGGTCCCGGTGATTTCCGGCAACTCCTTCCGCGGCGTGCTGCGCCGGATCGGCGAGGAGCTGCTGCGCGATGTCCTGGGCTACGAGGGCAAGTTGCCGCTGGCGGTCGCGCACACGCTGCGCAACGGCGGCGCGATCGTGAAAACGCAGGCGGAACCGATCACTGGCCGCCGCCTGCACCAACTCCGGGAGCTGATCCCGCAGCTGAGCGTGTTCGGCGGCGCCATCGGGCGGCCCCGATCGACGGGTGCCTGCGCGTCGGGCATGTGGTGCCGATCGTCACCGAAGCCACCCCGATCCTGCGCCGCACCTACGAGGGCCCGATACCGTCCCGGTTCGACATCGAAGCCCTCGAGTCGTACTCACACCTCGACGACTGACCGCCGGCCACGCCGGCACCACCGTCGACCCCGATGTCGGGACGGGTGGGTCGGGATCGCCGGTGATGCGGTACGACATCGAAACCTGCGCCCCGGGAAGCGGTTCGAGTCGTGGGTGCAACTGAACCGGGGCTCCGATCTCGACCACGCGTTCGCCGCCGATGTCCTGGCCGAGTTCACCCGTATCGGATGGCTCGGTGGGCGCACGGGGATCGGGCACGGCCAGATCGCCACCACACTCACCGCACCCGCCGGTGGGGCCCCGGTGATCGATTGGCGGGAGATCGTCGCCGCACGGCGCGAGGAGGCCCTTCAAATGCTGCTTTCACTCCCCGCATGACCCTCGAAACATGCTAGGGGATGGTGCCACTGGTGATCCGCGCAAGGATGGCCCGGGGAGTCGCACACGGGGTGCCGTGGCGGATCACCGGTGGCCGCTGTGGTGACGTCGGGGGTTGTGATTCTAGTGGGACCCCTTGCATTTTCATGCGGTGGTCAGACGGGCAGTGTGTACGATCTGCGCGATCGCTCGTGTGCAATCTCCTCGTGTGTAGCCGAGTAGCGCGGTCTCGGTCGCGTCGGGCTCGTAGTGCATGGTGTTGCCCCGACCCTGGACGATCATCGCGTCGGGCAGCAGGGGGTGCTCCTGGTCTCGTTCGCCGATGCTGCGTGTGCCGCCGGTGGCGGCGACGAGCATCTGGAAGTATTCGCGGAAGGTCAGATTCTCGTCGCCGACGAGGTACGCCTTGCCGGCTTCGGCGTGCTGAAGTGCGCCCCAGATCGCCTGCGCAAGGGAAGTGGCCGACATGTAATTCGATCCTCCGGGCGGCGCGAAGTCCGGGATATCGGGCATCTCACCGGCTGCCCACGCGATCATCCGCCGATACCGACGTGCGGACACGCCGGAGATGGCGCCGAGGATCGATGGTGGATTGAGGGTGGAGACGTTGAACGACTCGTCGGCGAGTGCCCGCGCGCCCTCGTCGGCGGCCCGCCGAGCCGCAATGTAGGGGACGGTGTCGGCGAGGTCGGGACGCAGGTGGTGGTAGTAGCTGCCCACCTGGACGAATCGCGGCACACCGGCGTGCTTGGCGAGCGCGGCGAAGCGGGGAATGCCGGAGATCTGCGTCTTCTCCCAGAACGTCGCCTGGTCGACGTCTCGGCCCATGTGGCGGACGTCTTGGCCGGCGGCGAAGACGATGGCGTCGAAGGGGGACAACTGCTCGACGGTGAAGGTCAGCTCGGTATAGTCGCCGAGCAGGATCGGGAAGTCTCGGACCGGGGACTCGTCGCCGAGCGCATTTCGCGCTGCCACGGTGACGTCGTTTCCCTGTTCACGCAGGTGCAGTGCGGTGTACGCGCCGATCATGCCGGTGCCGCCGACGATCAGGATCTTCATTGGTGTTCGCCTTTCTTGCGCCGTGTCCGGTCGCTGGCTGAGCCCGAGTGGGCGGTCGGGATGCGTGTGAGGTGTCGTGGAGCTCGACGCGCATCGTCGGGTGCACGGCCCCGAATCTAACCGTCTACCAAGGTGTTTCTATTCTGAGATCCCGCTCAGCGGTCATCGGCGAGTCGCCGTGCGTGGCCCGCGGTTTAGCGTCGGCCACATGACGCAGACTCCGAAGCAAACCTTGCCCCTGCACGGGAAGAACGCTTTGATCATCGGTGGCGCCGGAGGTATCGGCGGCGCCGGCGCCCGCGCCCTACTCGCCGACGGGGCCTCGGTGACGATCATGAGCCGGGACGAGAAACGGATCTCGGCATTCGCTGCCGAGCTGGCCGCGACGGCACCCGATGGGACCGCGGTGGACTACATCGCGGGCGACTCCCTGCTCGAAGAGGACGTGCTGGCGGCCGTCGCGCGGACGAGTGGCGACGATGGCCTCGACATCTGCGTGAGCACCGTCGGACGCGGTAGCACGACGCCATTACTGCTCAACAACGCCGAAGACTTCACAAACGAGCTGCGGGTTAACATCACCAGCGCCTTCGTGGCCATCAAGGCCTGCGTCCCCGCAATGACGCTCGCCGGTGGCGGATCGATGGTCTTCACCTCCTCGGTGATCGCCGCCCAGTCCTTCCCGTACATGAGCGGGTACTGTGCGGGCAAGGCTGGCCTCGAGGCGCTGGTCCGCACGGCCGCAGACGAACTCGGGCACCTGGGTATCCGGATCAACTGCATCCGCCCCGGATTGGTGAACTCACCCGACAACCCGAAGGTCGCCGCCAGCTTTGCTGGTGATCGCTCATCTGCGTTCCTCGACCAGACACCGCTCCGCCGGCTCGGGGTTCCCACGGACATCTCCGGGGCGATCCGGTTTCTCGCGGGGCCGGAATCGGCGTGGGCGACCGGCACGGCGATCACCGTCGACGGCGGCGCACATTTGAGGCGTGCCCCGGACGTGCAGCCGCGGCTGCGACAGGAACTCGGTGACGAGGTGGTCGACGCGATTCTCGCCGGTCGGCTCCCCGAGCACGCCCGGGCGCAGCGGTGATGGCCTATGAGATGACAAACACGACCCTCGCTTTCACACCAGGGGCACTGCTGCGCGGCCGGCGTGCCGTCGTCACCGGCGGTTCGGCCGGTATCGGCGCCGCGATCGCGCGCAGCTTCGCGGCCCACGGCGCGCACGTCCTCGTGGCCGACATCCACCACATCGGGGATGTCGACTTCGACGGTGCCGCGGGCGGGCGACTGGACGCGATCGTGGCCGACGTCTGCGCTCCGCAGGTGGACCGGGCACTGGTCGAGCACCGACCGGACATCCTGGTCAACAACGTCGGACACTTCCTACGCGCGCCCCAACAGTTCACCGCCGACACCGCCGAGCAGTGGGCGGGGCTGCATGAGGTGAACCTCGCCCATGCGCTGCGCCTGACACACGCACTACTCCCGGGGATGACCGAGCGCGGCCGCGGGGCGGTGGTGAACCTCACCACCGTCGAGGCGCACCGAGCAATTCCGGGGCACACGGTGTACTCCGCGTACAAGGCGGCGCTGATGCAGTTCACCCGCTCGCTCGCGGCCGAGGTGGGCCCGGCGGGGATCCGGGTCAACGCGGTCGCCCCGGACCTGATCGAATCGGTACAGGTTCCCTACGAAGACTTGGTGCCCGAGCAGGACCGCGCGCTGTGGCCGATGTGGTCGCCGCTCGGCGGCCCCGGTCGACCCGAGGACGTCGCGGGCGCCGCGCTGTTCCTGGCGTCCGACCTGTCCCGGTTCGTCACTGGCAGCACGGTTCACGTCGACGGTGGTACGCACGGTGCCGGGGGCTGGGTGCCGCGCAGCTCGGGCGGCTGGACAAACCGCCCCCGAAATCCCTGACCGGAAACGGAGAGACCGACAACACTGCGTGGCAGTGCCGTGCTCGCCAAGCCCGCCGCCACACGTCGTGATACTCCCGCAGTCCCGAGTTCCGGTATCCGCCACCACACGGAAGAGCTTGTTCCAGGCGACCTACATCTCGTAACCCCGCGTCCACACTCGCTCGGCTTCCCTCCAATGGGCGGAAGCTGACCACTTCCGATCCTCGCTTCAGTCCCGGGGGTTCTCGGCCCCGACTACATCCTGAGTTCGGGGAGGAGAACGCCGAGGCACTGCTCGGCCCGATCGCCGAGTACCGCGGCGCGGCCGCGCGCTCGGAACTCGGCCACGCCGAGGTCGTGTTCACCATCCCCGCCGAATCGGTGCGGCAGGCCACCTCGACGGCCCTGGCGGTCCTGGAGACCTACCCGTGGCCGTTGCGGTCGCTGCGAGTGCTCACCACCGCCGATTTCGACCGCCTCACCGACGCGATGGCCCTCCCGCCGCTGGTGTCGGTGCAGGAGGCTGCCGACGGCCTCGGCATGACCCGTCAGGGCGTGCTGAAGGCCATCAAGGGCAAGGTGCTGCCGGCCACCCGTGTGGGCGGTACCTGGGTGCTCCAGCGGTCCGTGGTCGAGGGCGCACGCGCCCACCGCGGCGTATAGCCACCGACAGCCGCGGTCTCAGGAAGCGAGTTCGGCTCGTGAAGCCGTGAGGGTGGCTGCGCATTCTTCGTCGCGAGGATCGAACAGCAGATCCCATCGATTCGTCGTTGTCGGGATCGTGTACTCGTGACGTTCGGCGTCGGTGGGTGCCCGCCACCCGTCCCTGCTGTACGTGGTGGCGATGCGTTCATCTGTCGTGAACGTGATGACGACTTGGCCGGCCTCGGCGGCAATGGTCAGTAGCTCGAGCCGTAGCCGGCGCGCGACCGGCGGCCGCTGGGGTGTGATTGCGGGCCATCGGAAGTGGTTGTGGAAGGTCACCGCGCCGCCCCGGCGGACGTAGACGGTGAGCGCCGCCCCGACCGTGCTGGCGGGGGTTCGTCAGCCACATCACCCGAAACCGGTGCCGCCACCGGGTGACGGGGTAGGCGCGGGATCGAGTCGCCAGTGCCAGACCGTAGACGGCGTACACGAATATCCCGACCAGCATGAGTGCGATCGCCACGAGCAACACCATCAGGACGTCATCGAGCGCGCCGATGGCCAGTGCCGCCGCGATTACGGCGAGGAGCATCGTCAGTGCCAGAGCCTCCCACCAGCGAGCCTGGTGCGGGCGCCTGAAGTGGCCAAGCTGCAGACGCGCCGCGGCACGAATCCGGGGGCCGGGCGGCGGGTTCGCAGTCCTCCAGCGGTCCATGCCGTCGAAGAAGCCAGTGGTGGTGCACTCGCCTTCAGGCCATCCTTTGCGCGCATCGATCACCGCGCATTCCTATCACCGAACTGGGCAGAGGGCACGTCCCTGTGACGGCCGAAGGGCCACGCCCACAACGCGATACTGTCCACACAACGTCCAATCAGCTCAGACAATGGGGGAGACGCCATGACCGATGCAGCAACCACGCCGCCGCTCGGGAAGATCCTGACCGCCGACGAGATCGCCCGGTTCGTGGCCCGCGTCGCATACCCCACCAGCCCGGTGGTGCTGGTGGACGAGGAACTCGCCCGGACCGCCGGCGCGGGCCTACGGTGATTGGCTCGACGCGCTCGGCCTGCCGGACCTGGCGGAGAAGGCCCGCACGCTTCTGCCGGAAACCGCCGGCGGCCGACACCGCCCCTGATTCCGGGCCCGGCGCGTAGCGACCACCTCGGCTCGGTTCCCGGTCGCCGGCACCTGGGGGTGAGAGGGTGCGGGGTATGACATTGCGGCTGCCGACCACCCTCGCGACCGACTCGGACGCCGCGGCGATCGCGGCACTGACGAAGTACTACGGCCGCCCGTACCTGGGCGACGACGCCTACGTCGGCGCGCACTTCGACTCCTGGTCCAGCACCGGCGACCGGGCCGGGGAGGCGGACCGGTTCACCGCGGACGACCTGGTCGCGGCGGGTGTTCCTGTCGGTACAGGTCCCACCGAAGGCGGCGCGGGCGATCCTGCACACCGAGGCGGGGGCGCTGAACGCCCTTCTGGCGGCGATAGGCCCGGACCGGGACCTGGTTTCGACGAACCGGAACCGCTGACCCCGGGATGGCCCGCCTGGGACCTGGAAACGGCCCTGTGGGCGCTGCCGGGGATCGGCCAGACGAAGGCAACCAAGCTGATCGCCCGCAAACGCCCCCGGCTCTACCCGATCTGGGGTGCGTCCAGCAGAACACGAGAGGAGTGGCTATGAGTTCGAGGTAGTCGATCTTGTCGTGTTCGTAAGCTCGTCGTCGCTTGCCGGTGGAAGTCCGGTCCGGGTAGCTGCCAGGAGGCCCGGTAGCAGACTGGCGGCTCGGTCTGGAAACGGATCGGGTCGGAGCCCAGTGTCGAAAGCCCTGTAATAGGGGGAGCGAAGATGCGGTCCGTAGCATGAAGCGAAACCTGCGGCGTCGTTAGGGTATCCCGCCCTTGGGTGGGAAAGAGGGAGTGCCGAGCCCGCTCCATCAGGGTGAAGGCCACGGAAGGTGCCCAAGACCTGGAAATGCAGGCACCGAAGGACTCCTCGGCGTATGGGGTGCGGAACGTATCGATAGTGGCGGCGGGAACTGGAGAGGCCCTCCCCGGCCCGGGAACCTGCGGATTGGTGTTCCCCGGAGCAACGTGCCCTATAACCGGTAATCCGGGAAGTGGGTGGCGTGCCGGGTGGGCGTCGGAGGCGGCCGTAGTACTGCTGGAGCCGAGCGGACAACATAACCGCCGGTGAGGGAAGGGCCGCTGCTTCGTCGATGTGTATTGCTGTTTTGGAGGGGCTCGGTGAGTGTCCAGGTGACTAGTTCCGCCGCTGCGGGATCTTCTCCCGCAGATCAGGTTCGTGCCTTGCAGCATGCGCTGTACCGGGCGGCCAAGGCCGATCCCGGGCGACGGTTTCATGCGCTATGGGACAAGGTCTGTCGCAGAGACGTCCTATGGCGTGGGTGGGTTGCGGTGCGCGCGAACGAGGGCGCACCGGGTATCGACAGGGTCACCCTGGTCGAGGTCGAGGAGTACGGCGTCGTCCGTCTGCTCGACGAGTTGGCCGACGAATTGAGGCAGGGACGGTATCGGCCGCTTCCGGCCCGGCGGGTGTTCATCCCGAAACCGGGTGTGGAGGATGAGTCGAGGCCGTTGTCGATTCCCTCGGTTCGTGACCGGATCGTGCAAGCCGCGATGAAGATCGTGCTGGAGCCGGTGTTCGAGGCGGACATGTTGCCGTGCTCGTTCGGGTTCCGGCCGAAACGTGGTGCGCACGACGGCCTGCAGGTACTCATCGATGAGTCCTGGCGGGGCCGACGGTGGGTGGTCGAGACGGACATCGCCAATTGCTTTTCGGCGATTCCGCACGAGAAGTTGATGCAGGCGATCGAGGAACGCGTCTGTGACCAGTCCGTCCTCAAACTGCTGCGCGCGATCCTGCGCGCGGGGGTGATGGAGGATGGGCAGCTGCGGCGCCCGGTGACGGGCACACCACAAGGCGGGGTGATCAGTCCGTTGCTCTGCAACGTGTATCTGCACCGGATTGACCGGGCGTGGAATGCGCGAGAGCACGGGGTGCTGGTGCGCTTCGCCGACGACGTGGTGGTGATGTGCAGATCTCGTGAACAGGCCGAGGCCGCCTTGGCGCGGTTGAGGACTGTGTTGGCTGAGCTCGGTTTGGAACCGAAGGAAGCCAAGACGCGGATTGTGCATCTGGAGGTCGGTGGGGCCGGGTTCGATTTCCTCGGCTTTCACCACCGGCTTGTTCGGGTGACCGGACGTCGCAACAGCAAGAAGTCGGTCACATTCCTCGCTCGCTGGCCCGCGGACAGGGCCATGAGGCACGCGCGTGACCGGGTCAGGGAACTGACCCGCCGGTCGCGGTTGCTGCTTCCGGTCGAGGTGATCGTGGCGAAGGTGAACCGGTTTCTGCGCGGCTGGGCCGCGTACTTCCGGTACGGCAACTCCGCGATCGCCTTCGAGAAGATCATCCACCACGCGTGGACACGGGTGGCGCTAAT
>NZ_BCWY01000002.1 GCF_001894825.1 Rhodococcus jostii NBRC 16295
CCACGGAACACGCAGTGCGCCAGGACCGAGTCATGGACTCGGGCTTGGCGCACTCGTGGCCGTCGGGTACCTCGCCGATTGCTAAACGCTCTGCGCGGCGTTCGATTCGTGGCCGTCCGATGACGGCGCCACTTCAGATCTGGTAGGACTTCCTGCCAGAAATCGTTCGCGTGCAACGAGGTAGAGCGGAAACGCCATCGAGACGCCGATGTAGGACAACAGAACGAAGACGACGCCCCATTTGCGGCCCATCCCGATCCGCACGGTGTCCGTGAGAACCCACACGATGAAGACCGCCCACGCGATCAGCATGTCGATGCTCAGGAAGGCTGCTGTGCCGCCCGGTTCGATGCCGTCACCGAAGAACTCGATCGGGTTGAGAATGTTGCCGCCGTTGCCCATCCAGTCGAACGCGAACGGCCACGTCAGGAGTAGAGCCGTGATCCCGGCGAGGATGTAGCAGGCATGCCGGACGTTCATTGCCGTGTTGCCGTGTAGTCGAGTCCTCACCATCTCACCTGCTGTCTGCGACTCGGACATGGATCTCGTCGTCGCTGTCACCGACGACGAGTTGGCAGGACAGACGGGAATTGCCGTCCGCCGCGTCCAGATATGCGATCAGATCGGTCTCCTCGTCGGTCGGTTCTGCGAAGAAGTGGGTGTATTCCGTCGGGAGATGAACGTGACACGTAGCGCAAGCGCAACTGCCGGCGCATTCGGCGACGATGCCGGGGAGATTGTTGCGGACCGACGCATTCATGAGCGTTTCTCCGGGTTCGACATCGACCTGCTCCGTGGTCCCGTCGGGCAGATGATAGGTCACTTTCGTCATGTGCTGATGGCGCTCTCTCGTTCGAAGGGTGGTGCGCCGAAGCCGCTGCGTGCCGGCGCACCACCGGGTCAGGCAAACGTCAGGTGGACAGGGAGATGCCGCAGTCCGCCGACGAAGTTCGTCTGGATCATCTTGGGTTCACCGGACACCTCGACGCGCCGGAGCTCGGGTAGCAGCTCTTCGAGCATGACCTTCATTTCGAGCTTCGCGAGATGCTGACCGATGCACATGTGCGGCCCGTACCCGAAAGCGATCTGCTTGTTCGGCCGACGGTCGATGTCGAACGTGTCCGGGTTGTCGAACACCTCGGCGTCGCGGTTTCCGGACTGGAACAGCAACATCAGACGGTCGCCCGCCTTGATTGTGCGTCCCCGCAGTTCGTAGTCGGCGAGGGCGACACGGGTGAACTGCTTGACCGGGGACACGATGCGCAATGCCTCGTTCACCACGTGAGGCACCAGGCTGAGATCGCCCCGCACACGGTCGAGAATGTCGGGGCGGGCGGCCAACTGCTGCAAGCAACCCGCGAGCGTACTCGCTGTGGTGTCGTGCCCGGCAGTGGCGATGGCGACGAACCACCCGTACGCGAACGTCTTGGGGAAGTACTCCCCGCTCGCATCCTTCGCGACCGCGATGAGAGTTGCCAGGTCGTCCTGCGGCTCTGCCCGCCTGCTCTCGACGAGAACGTCGAAGTAGGCGTAGAAGTCCGCGATCGCCGCGGCCCACTGCTGCGCTGCGGCATCGGGCGACAGGCTCTCGACGTCATCGCGCGCCGCATCCGGGTCGGCGACGCCGAAGAGGTCCTGCGTCAGTGCCATCATGCGCGGTTCGTCTTCCACCGGAACGCCGAAGAGCGACATGATGACGTGCAGCGGGAAGAACACTGCGAACTCGTGAACGGCATCCAGGTCTCGGTTTCCGGAAACGAGACGAGCGACGGATTCTCGCGCGGTCTCGCGAATGCGGTCTTCCCACTTCTTGAGGTTGGCGGGCCGGAACCAGTCGAACGCAACGTCCTTGATCGTGGTGTGCTCCGGGGGGTCGAGGTAGGGCAGCGCGTCGAGGATGCGAAGACTCCCTCCGGTGAGTGTCTTCGTGAACTCGTCGCCTGCCTGGTTGCTGAGGATCGGGTTGTGCGAGCCCTTGTTCTCCCCACCGCCGGCGCTGAAAATCTGTGGCTGTCGCTCGATCTCCATCAGGTCGGCGTGCTTGCTGACGAGCCAGAGTGGGTCGTATCCCTCGACCCGCGCCTGCGCCAAGGGCTGATTCTCGCGGAGCCACCGGTAGGCCTCGTACAGCTTCGCGTCATCGCTGTGCCCTTCGGGGAGGACGATCTGTCGTGCTATTTCGTCGGGAATTGTTGTGGTGTCGGCGGATTCGACCGTCGTCATGATCAACCTTCTCTCTGGTGTGGGCTGAACAGCGCCGGGACGTCCGGGTATCGCGCCCCGTGTCCTCATGTGCTGTGACTCGAGTCTCATGCATGGCGGGAGCGGGTACGTCACCCGGATGAGGGGTTTTGATCCCGCTTCGGAGGGGTGAGTGGCGCTGGGTACGGTCGGCTCGACCGGGGATTGGAGGCCGCCACTCAATTTGGTCAGACAATATCTATACTTCGACCTAAGTTGGTGGCAGAATACTGACGATGGCGCGTATGGGTTGCCACACGAAAGGAGCACCCGTGCGGACGAGACGGTGGTCGTTCTCCCTGGCAGCGGTCGTGGCGGCGGTGGGCCTGAGTCTGATCGCGGTGGGCGGTCCTGCGGTGGCCGACATCCCGGCTCCGTCCGAGGATCCGTTCTACCGCGCTCCGCCCGGTTACGAGTCGCAGCCCGACGGGACGATCCTGCGGTCGCGGCCGGTGACCGCGACGGCGCTGAGTGTGCCGCTCCCGGTCGATTCGTGGCAGCTGCTCTACACGTCGCTCGACTCGCACCGAGATCCGGTGGCCGACGTCGCCACGGTTCTGGTCCCGAGAGCACCGTGGACGGGCGACGGCCCTCGGCCGCTCGTCTCCTATCAGACCGCGGAGGACAGTCTCGGATCTCGGTGCGCCCCGTCGTATGCGCTCACGGCGGGCCTGGGGGCCGTGACGTCGAACGCGGCGTCCGAGACGCTGATGATCGCCAACCTACTGTCCCGGGGGTGGGCGGTCGTCACCGCGGACTACGAGGGCCCGGAGTCCGAGTTCCTCGCCGGACCGCAGTCGGGCTACGCGGTTCTCGATGGGATCCGCGCCGCACGGCATTTCGAGCCGGCCGGACTCGACGTGAACGCGCCTACCGGTGTGTGGGGATACTCCGGTGGCGCCTTCGCGACGGCGTGGGCCGCCGAACTTCAGCAGTTCCACGCTCCCGAGCTGGGCCTGAAGGGGATTGCACTGGGCGGGTTACCCGCCGACCTCGAGGCGACCATGCGGAACGTCGACGGCGGGTACGGTTTCGGACTCACCTTCGGCGGAGTAACCGGGATCGATCGCGCGTACCCCGAGAAGGGGCTGAGCGAGCTCTTCACGGCTGAGGGCCGAGCGGCCATGCACGCGAGCGGCGCCGCGTGCACCGTCGATCTGATCGCGACCTACGCGTTTCGGTCGTTACACGACTACACGATCGACCCTCGGCCGTTCGATCTTCCCCCGCTGCGCGAGACTCTCGCCGAGAACAGCCCGACCGCAACAGGAACCAGCGCACCGGTCTACAGCTATCACGCGGAAGCAGACGAACTGGTGCCCGTCGCGGTCCACGACGAGTTCGTCCGTCAGTTCTGTGCCGCGGGCAATACGGTGCAGGTGGTGCGCTACCCCGGTGGAAGCCACAACACCACGCTGATCACCGGCGCGCAGGGTGCGATCGACTTCCTCGCAGCACGATTCGCCGGTGTGCCAGCCGTGGACGACTGCGGCTGACGCTGTCCCGGAGACGGAACCGGTCTCGGAACACCCGCGTCAGCGCAGTCGTTCATGCTCTACTCCCCGGTCGCCGCCTTCAAATGAGCCGTGGAGACCGCTTTGAGGTGAGTGAGGTCGGACGCGACGGTGGCGAAGGTGTAGCCCTCCGCGAGGCGCCGCGCCGCGACCGCCCCGTCGGGGGTGTGGATGCCCGCGGCGATGCCGGCTGCTGCGGCAGCGTCTCGGACGCGGACGAGGGCCGCCTCGAATTCGTCGTCGACGCTCGGGTCGTTCGGGTGGGCGCCGCCGACGGCGAGGCGCAGGTCGGACGGTCCGACGTAGACGCCGTCGAGTCCGGGGACGGCGCAGATCTCCTCGACGTTGGCGAGTCCCTGTGGGGTTTCGATCATCACGACGAGAACGGTGTCGCGGTTGGCGTCCGCCGGTGTGGGGCCGATCCGCAGTTGGGAGCGCATCGGCCCGTACGAGCGGACTCCGGCCGGCGGGTAGGTCGCCGCCGCGACGGCGCGGGCGGCTTCCTCGGCCGTGTTCACCAGCGGGACGATCACTCCCGCCGCGCCGGCGTCGAGAGCTCGGCCGATCGGTGTCGGATCGTTCGACTCGACGCGGACCATGCCGACGGCGGAGCCGGACGCGTCGATGGCGGTGAGTCCCGCGACCATCCCGGAGTACCCGATCAGGCCGTGCTGGAGGTCGAGGGCGATGTAGTCCCAGCCGACGTGGGCGAGCCATTCGGTCGAGACCGGGCTGTCGATGACGGACCAGTAGCCGACGATCCGTTCCCGGCCGCGGAGTCGGGCGGCGAATTCCTGGGCGCTCATGAGGGGATTGTCTCCTAGCGGTTGTAGTTGGGCATGGGTCCGCGCAGGGCGCTGCCCACTTCGTCGCACGCGTCGATCAGTTCGTCGTCGAGTGTGCCTTTCGCGACGGCGGCGATGTTCGACTGCAGGTGCGCGACCTTCGATCCGCCGAGGAGGATCGGCCCGGCGGCGGGCTTGGACACGAGCCAGCGGAGGGCGAGTTCGGTGAGGGGGATGCCGGCCTTGTCGGCTATCACGGACAGTTGGGTGATGGCGTCGAAGATCGCGGTGTTCCAGTACCGCTCCTTGTACATCTGCGCCAGTCGCGAATCACCGAAGCGGCCGTCGGCGGGCTGGGCGTCGAACGAGTGCCGGCCGGTGAGCAGACCGCCACCGAGTGGGTTGTAGACCATTGTGATCAGACCGGTGACCGCCGCGAATTCGACGTACTCCTCCTCGATCCGCCGGGCGAGGAGGTTGTAGAGCTGCTGGGCCACGATCGGGCGGGGTGCGCCGACGGCGTCGGCGGTGTGGTTCAGTTCTGCGATCTGCCAGGCCGCGAAATTGGAGACACCGAGGGCGCGGATCTTGCCCTCCGACACGAGGTCCGCAACGGTGGACAGGGTGTCGGCGAGCGGTGTGGCCCGGTCGGGCTGGTGGAGATAGAACAGGTCGACGTAATCGGTGTCCAGCCTCTTCAGGCTCGCCTCGACGCTCGACCGGAGACCGGCAGGCGACAGCGGTGAGTGGTCGCCGGCGTCCGGGTGGGGCATTCCCGCCTTGGTGGCGAGGGTGACGCGGTCGCGCCGGGTGGCCAGCAGCCGGGCGAGGATGCGCTCGGATTCTCCGCCGGCGTAGCCGTTGGCCGTGTCGATGTGGGTGATTCCGGCGTCGAGCGCGGCATCGACCATCGCTGCGGCACCGTCGAAGTCGACGGTGTCGCCGAAGGTCATCGTGCCGAGCACGAGTGAGGTCAGGTCGAGTTCGGGCATCAAGCTACTCCTCGGGATACGGTGCGGGGAACCTCGGTCGCGCCGGGCGGACGCGAGACGAGGTGGCGGGGTTTGATCCCGACCATGGTGGTGGGGTCGAGCGCGGCGGCGCGCAGGGCCTGGGTGTACGGCTCGGCGGGACGTTCGAGAACGTCGGTGGTGGACCCACTTTCGACCACCTGTCCGCGGGACATGACGATCACGGTGTCGCTGATCTCGCGGACCACGCCGAGGTTGTGGGAGATGAAGACGTAGGTCAGACCGGTGTCCTGCTGGATCTCGCGGAGGAGGTCCAGGACCTGCGCCTGCACGGACACGTCGAGTGCGCTGGTGGCCTCGTCGCACACGAGGAGTTCCGGCCCGCTGGCCAGCGCCCGGGCGATGCCGATGCGTTGCCGCTGACCTCCGGAGAACTCGGTGGGCCGGCGGTGGAGCGCGGTGGCGGGCAGCCCGACCCGATCGATCAGCGCCGCCGCCCGGCGCGCCCGCTCGGACTTGCTCCGGACGCCGTGCAGGCGCAGCGGTTCGCCGACGATGTCGACGGCCGTCAGGTGCGGGTCCAGCGACCCGTACGGATCCTGGAAGACCATCTGCACGCGAGACCGGAAGGGGCGCAGTGCCTTCTCCGACAGCTGCGCGATGTCGACCCCGTCCACCAGGATGCGGCCGGACGTGGGGGTGAGCAGCCGGACGATCGACTTCGCGATGGTCGACTTGCCGCACCCGGACTCACCGACGACGGCCAGGGTCGCCCCCTTGTCCACCGCGAAGCTGACGGTGTCGACCGCACGGAACACTCCGTCGGGGACCGGGTATTCGACGACGAGATCTTCGACGGACAGCAGAGGTGCACTCATGTCGACGCTCCTACGGTCGTGGTGTAGTCGCCGAGCCGGGGGACGGCGTCGAGCAGTTTCCTGGTGTAGGCGCTGCGGGGATGGAGGACCAGGTCTTCGGCGTCACCGTTCTCGACGAACCGGCCGTCCTTCATGACGTAGATGCGGTCCGACATCAGTCGGGCGACGCCGAGATCGTGGGTGATGACGAGCATTCCGACGCCGGTGCGCTCCTGTAGTTCGAGGAGCAGGTCGAGGATGCTCGCCTGCACGGTCACGTCGAGGGCGCTGGTGGGTTCGTCGGCGACGATCAGTTCCGGGCCCGACGCGAGCGAGCAGGCGATCAGCACGCGCTGCAGCATCCCGCCGGACAGTTGGTGCGGGTACTTCCCGAGTTGTCCTGCCGGATTTTGGATCCGCACCTGTTCGAGCAGTTCCACGGAGCGCGCGGTTTCCTTCGACCTGCCGGTGATTCCGCTGTGGCGCACGGCCTCCCGCAACTGGGATCCGATGGTGTGCACCGGGCTCAGCGCGGTCATCGGGTCCTGCGGGATCAGGGCGATGTGCCGTCCCCGGACCTTGGCGAGCGCCTTCGGCTTCCCGAGGATGTCGCAGTCCTTGAAACGCGCGGAACCCGAGAGGACGGCCAGGTCGTCGGGGAGCAGGCCGAGGATGCCCATCGCGGTGGTCGACTTGCCCGACCCCGATTCGCCGATGATCGTCACGGTTTCGCCGGCGTCGATGCAGAAGGACACGCCGTCGACGGCGCGGATGACGCCCCGGGCGGTGATGAGTTCGATCTGCAGTTCGTCGACTGTGAGGAGATTCCCCATGTCAGGCCTCTTCCTTTCGCAGCGAGATCCGGTGGAGGAGGCCGCGGCGCTTCCCGGGGGATTTCGCCGGGCGGTCGCGGAGCCCGTCGCCGAGCAGGTTCACCCCGATCACGAGCACCACGATGACGAGGCCGGGGAGGGTGACGAGCCACCAGGAGGTGGTGATGTAGTCCTGGCCGTCGGAGATGATCCGGCCCCAGGTGGCGAACGGGCGTTGCGGTCCGGCGCCGAGGTAGCTCAGCGCGCTCTCGAGGAGCACGGCCTGCGCGAGCAGCAGCAAGACGACGAGCGAGGCCTGCTTGATGACGTTGGGGACGACGTGGCGCAACAGGATGGCCGTGCGACCGAGCCCGAGCACCCGGGACGCCGCCACGTACGGCTTCTCGCGTTCGACGAGGACGAGGGAGCGGGTCAGCCGGGCGATCTCCGGCCACTGGGCGATCGCGATGACGAATGTGATGACGGGAATCGACGGGCCGAACAGGGCCACGACGAGCAGCAGCATCATGAGGAGCGGCAGCGACAGCTGGGCCTCGAGGAGCCTGCTCACGACCGTGTCGGTCCAGCCGCCGAGATACCCGGCGAGGGCGCCGAGACACAGGCCGATCAGCCCGGAGACGACGACCGCGAGGATACCGATGGTCAGCGACACCTGTCCGCCGTAGAGGACGCGGGAGAGGAGATCGCGGCCCAGCTGGTCGGTGCCGAAGAGATGACCGTCCGTCAGCGGGGGAAGGCGGCGCTGGGCGAGGTCGGTGGCGTCCGGCGAGGGCAGCGGCAGCAGTTGCGCGAGTGCGACGGGCGCGATGACGGCCAGGGCGCAGATGCTGCCCACCCAGATCTTCACGCGGCTGTCGCGGGCGCGGCGGGTGGCGCCGGCCCGGGCGATGTCCCGGGTGGTGACGGCGCTCGGCCGCTCCTGGGCCGGGGGATCGATGACGGTGGTCATGTGTTCGTTCCCTTTCCGAGTCGGACGCGCGGGTCGAGAAGGGGATAGCAGAGATCGACGGCGAGCTGGACGAGGACGGCGAGCACCGCGGTCACGAGAACGGTGGCCTGGATGAGGGGATAGTCCCTCGTCTCGAGTGCCCGCACGACCAGCGATCCGACGCCGGGCCACGCGAAGACGACCTCGACCACGACGACGCCGTTGAGCATGGACGCGAACCGGGTGCCCAGCGCGGTCAGGACCGGGATCGCCGAGTTCCGCAGGGCATACCGCCAGATGAGCTCGCGCTCCGAGACGCCGCGCGCACGGGCCACGGTCATGTACGGGGAGGAGAACGCGCCGACCATTTCCCGGCGCACCATGCGGGAGATGAGGGCGATCTGCAGCACGGCCACGGTCACGGTCGGCAGCACCAGGCTCGACCACGTCGTGAAGCCGGCGGCGGGAAACACCGGGATCAGGACCGCGAACAGGGTGATGAGCATGAGCCCGGTCCAGAAGTCGGGCATGGACTGACCGGCGATCGTGACGACGTTGGCACCGAGTTCGCGCCTCGTGTCGGCGCGGCGCGCCATCCACACACCCAGCGGAATCGCGACCAGCGTGGTGAGCAGGATCGCCGAGACGGCGAGGGTGATCGTGTAGGGAAGCCGGGCGAGGACGACGTCGAAGGCGGGTGCCTGGAACGAGTACGAGGTGCCGAGATCGAGGTGGAGCAAGCCGCGCAGATACAGCAGGTACTGGGTGAACACGGATTGGTCGAGGCCCATGTCCGCCCGGATGCGGGCAAGGTCCTCGGTGGTGGCGAGCGGCCCGGCCATCGAGTAGGCGGGGTCGCCGGGCGCCATCCGGATGAGGACGAACACGGTGGTCAGGGTCAGGAAGACGGTCAGCGCGCTCTGTGCGAGGCGTTTTGCGACGTAGCGGGGCATGGCCGCCGTCAGCACCCTCGGGACAGCTGTGCGGGAGGTCTGGTTCCGGCGGGGTGCCGAGGATGCCGAGCCGCTGGGCTGGGCTGCTAATGCCGTCTCGGCGGCGTGCTGCGTCATTCGGTCACCGGCCGTTCGGTGTCTGCGTGAGGGGTCATCGTCGACCTTTCGATAACGCCGGCGATGGGAGGTGTCGACACCGCGGCGTGTCGGGTACAGCAGCTTCGTTTGTAACTCAGCTCACAATCGCACTAATGCGCGTTGTGCGCAAGTCTCGCGTCCATCTTGCGCATCTCAAGCAACTTTGAGTAGAGTTCGGATGTGCCGGCGATCACATCGCGTGGTGGTCAACCATCTCGCGCCGTGCCGGATCGCCGCGCCCCACACCCTTAGTCCCGAGAGGTCGACGATGACCAATTCTCTTTTCGAACAGCGTTTTTCGAGGAGAACGCTGCTCCGGTCGGGTCTCCTCCTCGGTGCCGGACTCACGCTCGGATCCGCCGCTGGATGCGCGACACCGACGGGAACCCCCGGACCGAGGACCGTGAGCCTTGCCCTGAACCGATCGCTCGTGAGCCTCGACAACAAGCTGAACCAGTTCGATGCCGCACTCACCGTGCAGCGCGGCGTGCGGCAGGCCCTCACCGAGATCGACCGGAACCTGCGGCCCCAGCTGGTTCTGGCCGATCGGTTCGAACTCGTCTCGCCCACCCAGTGGTACGTGCACCTGCGGCCCGGAATCCGCTATTCGGACGGCAGCCCGGTGCAGGTGCAGGATGTTGCGACAGCGTTGCAGATGTACAGCCAGGTCGACGGGTCCTTCGTCGGCGGGTTCTTCCCCGAGTGGCCGACCGTCGACCAGATCGACGACACCAGCTTCACCCTGAACACCGAGCGTCCGGTCCCGGTGCTCGACTACCTCATGTCGAACATCCTCGTCACCCCGGCGGCCGCGAACGTTCCCGAAGAGCTGCAGTCCGGTGTGGGGACCGGACCGTACGTGGTGACGGAAAGCGACCGCGGCACCGGAAACTACACACTGGTGCGCAACGAGAAGTACTGGGGAACCCCGGCGCAGATCGAATCGGTGCGGGTCCGCTTCGTGCCGGACGAGTCGAACCGGGTCGTGACGCTGCGCAGCGGCGAGGTCGACGTGATCGACTCCATCACCCCGGACGCGGCAGACCAGCTCGCCGGACTGTCGGGCGTCTCGATCGACCGGATCGACGGAGTCCGGTTGAATCAGCTCTTCTTCAATTTCCGGAAACCGCAGGGGCACCCGTTGGCCGACGCCCGGGTGCGCCGGGCACTGACCTACGCCATCGACGGACACGCCCTCGCCGACCAGGTGCTCCAGGGTTCCGCCACTCCCTCGCGCGGGGTCATCCCCCTCACCCTCGACGGCGCCGTCGAGACCGGCGAGTACACCTACGACCCGGCCCGGGCCCGCGGCGAACTCGACGCCCTCGGGGTACGCGACCTCGAGCTGAAGATCATCTGGGAGACCGGCGAATTCGCCGCCGACACCGACATCATGGAGTCGGTGCTGCAGATGCTGTCCGCGGTCGGCGTGCGGACCAGCCTGCAGCAGTTCGAACCCGGCGGCGACATCTCGCAGTGGCGTCAGGGCAAGGCCGGTGACTGGGACGTGCTGGGCAACGGCTTCCCGAGCCCGACGGGTCTGGCACTCACCATCATGCAGGGCATGTACGCCGGCACCGCGGAGAAGGAAGCGACCCGGGACACCTACCACGGGTACATCTTTCCCGAGATCACCCGAATCATCACCCAGGCCTCGGAGGAGGCCGACGCCACCCGGCGTGCCGAACTCCTCGCGGACGCGCAACGTCAGATCTGGGACACGTGCCCGTGCCTGTGGTCGTTCGTCCCGAAAGCCGTTCTCGCGCGGCGCTCGCGGATCGACGGCGTCGGGCTGCGCCCCACCAACTCCTACGACCTGAGCGTCGCGGCCCTGCACACCTAGACGTGGCCACCGCACCGACAGCTCGTCCCATCCTCTCGACGCACAGGAGACGCAGATGACCACACCGAGTCCCGCAACCGATACCCGAGCCGCCGACGGCGTCGTTCGTCCCGCCGTCGAGGCGGGCCGCCGCGACGCGCTGCTCCCCGCACCTCAGGTGCAGAATCACGCGGCCAATCTGACGGTTTTCCCGGACGGTTCCCTCGGCTGTGTGTGGTTCGCCGGCACCCAGGAGGGTGTGCCGGACATCAGCGTCTGGTTCTCCCGGCTCGAACCGGGCACGGATACCTGGTCGGAGCCCGTTCAGCTGTCCCACGATTCGACGCGGTCGGAGCAGAATCCCGTTCTCCACGTAGCCGACACGGGAACGGTGTGGTTGTTGTGGACGTCCCAGCACGCCGGCAACCAGGACACGGCACGGGTCATGCGGCGCATCTCCGCCGACGGCGGCCGCACGTGGGGTGAGGCGCACACGCTGCTGCCGGAAACCGAGGCCGGGGGCGTGTTCGTGCGCCAACCGGTGATCACACTCCCCACCGGACGGCTCCTGCTCCCAGTGTTCCACTGCGTCCGCATCGAGGGCCGCAAGTGGGTGGGCGATCGTGACTACAGCAGTGTGATGCTCTCCGACGACGACGGCGACTCCTGGCGGGAAGTGGTCGTGCCCGGCAGCGTCGGCTGCGTGCACATGAACATCGGCCGCCTCGCCGACGGCACGCTCGTGGCCCTCTACCGCAGCCGCTGGGCCGACTCGATCTACCGCAGCACCTCCACCGACGACGGCGACACCTGGACCGAGCCGGAGGCCACGGAGCTTCCCAACAACAATTCGTCCATCCAGTTCGTCGTGCTGCCGGACGACCGCCTCGCTCTGGTGTTCAACGAGTCCAGCGCCGCCGACGCCACCGCGCGGCGGACGTCGCTCTACGACGAGATCGACGACGACGGACTCGCCGACGCGGTACCCGCAGCGGCGGAGGCGGAACCGGAGCCCCTCGACGACGGCGACAGTCGCAGCGCGTTCTGGGGTGCGCCCCGGGCGCCGATGACGCTGGCGATGTCCGAGGACGGCGGCAGGACGTGGCCGCTTCGCCGGGACATCGAGACCGGGGACGGCTACTGCCTGTCCAACAACTCCCGCGACGGCCTGAATCGCGAGTACTCGTACCCCAGCATCACCACCGGGAACGACGGTCGCCTGCACGTGGCGTTCACCCGGTTCCGTCAGGCAATCGAATACGTCGAACTCGAGGCGGGCTGGATTGCCGACGGGAGCCGGTCGTGACACCGAGCGAATCGAAGCGGGCGCTGGTGACCGGGGTCAGTTCCGGCATCGGCGCCGCCACCGCGCGTCGGCTTCTGGACGACGGATGGTCGGTCACCGGATTCAGCCGGCGCGACCCCGGCATCGAACACGACCGATTCGACTGGGTGGCCGTCGATCTCGGCAACCTCGACGTGGTGGCCGAGCAGGCGACGGCGGTCGGTGCGGTGGACGCCGTCGTGCATGCCGCCGGTCTGCAGTCCTCCGCGCCGCTGGGGAAACTGCGGGTGGAGGACGGCCTGGAGATGTGGCGGATTCACGTCGCAGCCGCGGAGGTGCTCGTCAATGCGCTCGCGCCGTCGATACGCAACGGCGGCCGGGTGGTCCTGGTCGGGAGCCGCACGATGTCGGGTGCGGCGGGGAAGAGTCAGTACGCCGCCACCAAGTCGGCCCTCGTGGGGATGTCGCGTTCCTGGGCGGCCGAGTTGGTGGACCGGGCGATCACGGTCAACGTGGTCGCCCCGGGTCCGACGGACACCCCGATGCTGAACGATCCGGCACGCACGTCGACGCCGCCGAAGGTTCCGCCGCTCGGTCGTTTCATCGCACCGGACGAGGTGGCAGGCCTGATCGGCTTCCTCGTCGGACCGCACGGCGGGAGCATCACGGGTCAGGCGATCGTGCAGTGTGCGGGGGCTTCCCTGTGAATGCGCTGCGCGTAACGCGCAGAACTGCTAGCATAGAATGCACGAAACACGCAGATAATCGGGCAAAGGCGGCATCATGAGACCGAAATCGATCGGATCCGTTCCGGCCGTCGCGGTCTTCGCC
Organism: Rhodococcus jostii NBRC 16295; assembly: GCF_001894825.1. Classification (GTDB taxonomy): domain Bacteria; phylum Actinomycetota; class Actinomycetes; order Mycobacteriales; family Mycobacteriaceae; genus Rhodococcus_F; species Rhodococcus_F jostii. The sequence continues at coordinate 13,159 of NZ_BCWY01000002.1, forward strand.
GACGACCTGTCCGGTGCGGCGGAAGTGGCCAGCGCCTTCCTCGACCGGAGCGCACCCGTCTCGCTCCTTCTCGGCGCCGCCGAGGCGCACGAACCGGGTGGGGTCGTCATCGCGGATCTCGACACGCGGTCGATGAGCCCGGACGATGCGGCCCGGACGATGCGGCATGCGCTCGCCGGCATTCCGTCCGGCATCCTCGTGGTGAAGAAGATCGACTCGCTCCTGCGCGGCAACATCGGCGCCGAGGTGGGAATCCTCGCCGACGGCGGTCCGGTGGTCGTCGCGGCCGGTCTGCCCGCACTCGACCGGACCGTGCGCGGCGGCGTCGTGCACATCGGTGCGACACCGCTTCACGCAGCCGGGGCCTGGTCGGCCGAATCCACGACGCCGCCGGAGTCGATCGCCGCGCTCTTTCCTGGCCGTCCCACCCGGTGCGTGCACCGCGGACCCGGTGTCGAACAGGCGCTGGCCCGCGCGGCGTCCGACGGCGCCATCGCGATCTGCGACGTCGAGACCGATGCGGACCTCGACTCGATCGTCCTGGCCTGCCGCGCACTTCCCGGAGTGCGACTGGTCGGGACGTCGGCGCTCGCCGCCGCCGTGGCGCGCACACTGCCCCGTCGCGACGTACCCGCTCCTGCGATCACCCACCCGGAATCCGTGCTGACCGTCGTCGGGACAGCGGAACCCGTTGCCGTGCACCAGGTGACGTCTCTCGTCGCCGACGGCGCCCGGCACGTGCCCGTCGACGCCCGCACGCTTCTCCTCGGCGATGTGGACACCGCACCCCTGCGTCGCGCGCTCGACACCGGTCACGCCGTCGTGACGGTGGCCGGAGAGGTGGACCCGTCGAATGCGCGGACGGTGTCGGCAGCGCTCGGCCGACTGGTCGCCGTCCTGCAGAACGACCGCAGATCCGATCTCGTGCTGACAGGCGGGGAGACGGCGCGGGCCGTCGTCGACGCATTGGGCATCACGTCGCTGCGGCCGATCCACGAAGTGCACCACGGCGCCGTCGCCTCCGTCGCCTCCGACGGACGGCGGGTCGTCACGAGACCCGGCAGCTTCGGCGACACCACCAGCCTCTCCGCGATCGCGGCCTACCTGCGCGGCGATCAGCCGCCCACCCACACTCCCACACAGCGAGGACCCCACATGACAGCGTCAACCGATACCGCGAACCTTCCCGCCGTCGCCGTCACCATGGGCGACGGCGCCGGAATCGGCCCCGAGGTGATCGTCCCCGCCCTGCTGGACGAGGCCACTCGATCCTGGTGCAACCCCGTCGTTATCGGCGACGCCAAGCGGCTGCGGCTCGCGGCGAACGTCCTCGGCATCGACGCCGACATCGTGACCGTCGAGTCGGTCGCGGACGCGCAGTCGGTGCCCGGACGCGTCAACGTGATCGATCTCGACCTCCTTCCCGACGACCTGCCGTGGGGCGAACTGTCGCCGGTCGCCGGTCACGCCGCATACGAGTACATCCGCGTCGCCAGCGAACTGGCCGTCCGCGGAGAGGTGCAGGCCATCTGCACCGCCCCGCTCAACAAGGAGGCGCTGCACGCCGCCGGCCACATCTTCCCCGGGCACACCGAACTCCTCGCGCATCTCACCGGCACCGAGGAAGTGTCCATGATGCTGTCGACGCCGAAGCTCAAGGTGATCCACGTGACCACCCACATCGGCCTCCTCGACGCCGTCGCCAAGATCGAACCCGGACTCGTCGAACGCACCATCCGACGTGGACACGAGGCGCTGGTGCGCTCCGGGATCGCGGAACCGAAGATCGGGGTGTGCGGCATCAACCCACACGCCGGCGAGCACGGACTGTTCGGCTACGGCGAGGAAGAGCAGAAGATCATTCCCGCGGTCGAGGTGCTGAAGGCGGACGGCATCGACGTCCACGGCCCGTTGCCGGCGGACACGGCGTTCTTCCTCGCGGGACGCGGCGACTACGACCTCATCGTCGCGATGTATCACGACCAGGGCCACGGGCCGGTAAAGGTCCTCGGCATCGAGGCCGGCGTCAACATCACGGTGGGGTTGCCCGTCATCCGGACGTCCGTCGACCACGGCACCGCCTTCGACATCGCGGGCAAGGGTATTGCGGAGGCCGGTAGTATGGTCGAAGCTCTTCGTCAGGCTGCCGAATTGGCAACCAGCACAGCGGTTGTGAAGTAGGGGGACGAAACATGGCGGTTCGTGAGTCGGACGCACGCCGATCCGAGATCGTGCGACTGGCCCGGTCGAGCGGGTTGGCCAGTGTCGACGACCTGTCGGCGCAGTTCGGCGTCACGGCCTCCACCATCCGGCGCGACCTGAGCCAGCTCACGTCCCAGGGTCTGATCGCCCGAACCTACGGCGGTGCGATTGCGCTCGACCCCCAGCAGGAGTCGTCACTCCGCCAGCGTGCGCTCGAAGGATTCGACGCGAAGCGGGCGATCGCGGAATGGGCCGCGAACCAGGTGCGTCCGGGCGAGACGATCCTTCTCGACGCCGGCACCACTGTGGGGGCGATGGGGGAGTTCCTGCGCGAGATCGAGGACGTCACCGTCATCGCGGCCGGCCTCACCGCCCTCGAATCGCTCGCCGACGCAGACTCCGTGCGCGTCGAGTGCATCGGCGGCACCCTCCGCCACCTCAGCCAGGGGTTCGTCGGCCCGCTGGCCGAGGCCACACTGCAGCGCGTCACGTTCGACCGCGCGTTTCTCGGTGCCGACGCCGTCACCGCGGATCTGGGCATCTGCGAGGCCGAACTGGAACAGACCCGCCTCAAGGAGATCATGATCGAACGCGCCGACGAGGTGTACGTGCTGGCGCACGCGGCCAAACTCGGGCGGCGTCCGTTCCACGCGTGGGCGCCAATTCCGCCGGGAACGACGATCGTCACCGACAACTCGGCCGTCCCCGGAGAGACGGCACCCTTCGAAGCCGCCGGGATGCGGGTCGTGCGGGTCTGACGCAGGACGACGGGGCCCTACCTCTTGTCCTTCTTGGCTTGCCGTCTTGCACCGGCGGCGATGCTGGAGGCCTCGAACTTCTTGCGGCCGGACGACTTCCGGGTGGCGTCGACGCGTGCCTTGCCGGACGAGGCGACCTTGCCGTCGCTGTCGCCGAGTTCGCTGAAGGAGGGGGAGTCGCTGCGGGCGCGGGCGAGTCGTTCGTCCTTCAAGTCCCGAGCGCTGGCGCGTGCCGCCGTCGCCAACTGGCGGCTCACCCGGCTCAGTGCCGCTTCGAAGACTTCCGCCTTGTCGGAGTTGCGTACGTTGGCCGCCTTACCGGCCCCCCGCGCACCCTTGTCCTCGACCTTCGCTGCGCCTTCCTGGCGGTACAGCGTGACGTGCTTGTTGCGGGCGCGGCGAACGCGGGTGTGCAGCTTGATCAGCTTGTCCTCGTCGAGGTCGGCCATCTGCGACTTCTTGGTTTCGCGGATCAGCACGTACTCGTCCTCGGACAGCGAGTTGAGAATCTTCTTCATGTCGGCTCCGATCCGGCCACAGGCTGTGAGGTGTAGTCATGGTAACTGGGAAACGTTCGCGTCGGTCCGTTTCGGCGAGGTCGAGGACACCTCCCCGGCCAGACGCTGATTGGTCTGTGCAAGTTGCCATTCCGTCTGTCTGCGTAACCTGCCGACCCGTTCCGGGTCGAGGCGGTCGCACACGAAGTCCCAGTGCACCGCGACGTGATCGCCGACCGCGAGACCGTCGACGAAAGCCCCCTCGGGCACCTGATAGTCGGCCGGGTCGTCCTGTTCCGGCCCGAGGGACAGCCGGGTTCCGTCCCAGTGCAGTCGCCGGGACCGGACGACGGCACGATCGGCGTCGATGCCGACCACCTCACCCCAGCGAATGCGGCACGAGTCGAGGACCTGCAACGGCTGCGGCATTCCGGTGCCCAGCAGCCGCGACCACGGATACACGCCGAACACGTGAAAGTTGTGGGTGGGCGATGCCTCCCCGAGCAGGTCCGCGGTGAGGTGCTTCCAGTAGTGGCCGGCCTGCGGCGCCAGCCGGGCCAGCAGTGCGGCCCCGAACTCGGCGCGGTCGATGCCGTCGGAAAGCTCGTCCGCGGTCCAGTAGGCCCGAACGACTCTCTCGTCCACAGGGTCCGGGATTCCGGCGAGCCGGGCGATCACCTCCTGGTACGGCCAGGCGCCGCTGAACTGCTTCGCCAACGCCACCACGTCCGTGTCCGGTGCGCCTCCACACGCGACGGCCTGCAGTCGCTCCGAACCGGGTGGGCCGCAGTAGCCCAGGGCGTTCGGGGCGTGCGCGTACTGCGCGAACACACGGTGCCCGGACGGCATCCTGTGTTCGCGCGACATCACCGGTCAGCCTCGCTGACCGAGCAATTGAGCCGTCTCGCGGTGCAGCCTGCCGAAGTTGTAGTACGCGGCGCACGCACCCTCGGGGGAGACCATGCACGTGCCGATCGGTGTCTCCGGTGTGCAGGCCGTGCCGAACACCTTGCACTCCCACGGTTTGATGACGCCTTTGAGGACCTCGCCGCACTGGCAGGCCTTCGGATCCGCGACGCGCACACCCGGCATCGAGAACTTCTCCTCGGCGTCGAACTCGGCGTAATTGCGGTGGACCTTGAGCGCGCTGTGCGAGATGAAACCGAGCCCGCGCCACTCGAAGTGCGGTCGCAGTTCGAACGTCTCGGCCATCAGCTTCAGCGCCTGCACGTTGCCCTCAGCGCGGACCACCCGCTTGTACTGGTTCTCGATCTCGCAGCGACCCTCACGGATCTGCTGGAGCAGCATGTGCACCGACGCGAGGATGTCGAGCGGCTCGAAGCCCGCGACCACCATCGGTTTCCCGTACACCTCGTTCACGAACCGGTACGGGCGCAACCCCACCACGGTGGACACGTGGCCCGGGCCGAGGAAACCCGACAACCGCAGGTCGGGGGATTCGAGGATCGCCTTGATCGGCGGAACGATCGTGACGTGATTGCAGAACACGCTGAAGTTCGTGACGCCCAGCGCCCGCGCGCGCACCAGCGTCACCGCGGTCGACGGGGCCGTGGTCTCGAAACCGACGGCGAAGAACACCACCTGGCGGTCCGGGTTGTCGAGGGCGACCTTGAGCGCGTCCAGCGGCGAATACACGAAGCGGACATCCGCGCCCCGGGCCTTGGCCTCGATGAGATTGCCCTTGGAGCCGGGCACCCGCATCATGTCGCCGAACGTCGTGAAGATGACGCCGGGCTGCTCGGCGAGCCACATGGCGTCGTCGACCCGGCCCATCGGGATGACGCACACCGGACATCCGGGGCCGTGCACCAACTCCACCGATTCCGGAAGCAGATGCTCGATGCCGTGACGGTAGATGGTGTGGGTATGGCCGCCGCACACCTCCATGAACTTGAACTCGTCGCCGCGTGCCAGTTCGGTGATGGACTTGACCAGCGCGCGCGCCGCCGCCGGGTCCCGGAATTCGTCGACGAACTTCATCCCTGTTACCTCGTTCTTGCTGTAGTCACGCGATTTCGGACGAGTTGAACGCGTCGATCTCGTTCACGTAGTCGGCGCCCATCTTCTGCACCTGATCCAACGTCAGCTGCGCCTCGATCTCGTCGATCTTCGCCATCGCGAATCCGACGTGTACGAGCACCCAGTCACCGACGACGAGACCTTCTTCGGCGAGCAGTCGCACACTGATCGTTCTCTGGACGCCGTTGACGTCCACCTTGGCCAGATGCTGTTCGGCGTCGACGATGTCGACCACCTGACCGGGTATCCCCAGACACATCGTGGTTCTCCTCTCGGGCCGTTCCTCAGCAGATTCGGGGGAGCGGGTCGCCGACGAGCATGTCGACGATCCGGCTGCCGCCGAACGACGTTCGCAGTGCGACGATCCCCGGCGGTTGGGCCAGGATCTCGCCCACCGCAGTCGCATTGGCCCCCCGCGGGTGGGCCCGCATCGCCGCGACGGCCGCGTCCGCCTCCTCCGCCGCGACGATGGCGACGAACTTGCCCTCGTTCGCGACGTACAGCGGGTCGATGCCGAGCATGTCGCAGGCACCCAGCACCTGAGGCTCGATGGGCAGGGACTGCTCGTCGATGATCACGGCGAGCTGCGAGGCGTGGGCCAGTTCGTTGCACACGGTGCCGACGCCGCCGCGGGTCGCGTCCCGCATCCACCGTGTCGACGGTGCCGCCTCCAACAGCGTCTCCACCAGGGAATTCAGCGGCGCCGTGTCGGAGGCGATGTCGGCTTCGATGGCCAGATCGCCGCGGGCGAGCATGACCGCCATCCCGTGTTCGCCGATGGTCCCCGACAACAGAACCTTGTCGCCCGCGCGCACGAGGTCGGGTGACAGCCGTCTGCCCTCCGGGATGACACCGACACCGGCGGTGGAGATGTAGACGCCGTCGGCGGCGCCCTTGCCGACGACCTTGGTGTCGCCGGTGACGATCTGCACGCCGGACAGGACGGCCGCCTCGCTCATGTCGGCGACGATCTCCCGCAGTTCGGCGATCGGGAAACCCTCCTCGATGACGAACGCCGCCGACAACCACCGCGGGCGCGCGCCGGACACGGCGAGATCGTTGACGGTTCCGTGCACCGCGAGGTGCCCGATGGAACCGCCGGGAAAACGCAGTGGCTGAACCACGTACGAGTCCGTGGAGAACGCGAGCCGCTCACCCGAGGGCATGGTGAGCGCGGCCGCGTCACCGAGCTGCTCGAGCTCGTCGTTACGGAACGCCTCGACGAATACCGCGTCCACCAGCGCGGCCGACGACTTTCCGCCCGCACCGTGGGCGAGTGTCACCACCTCGTCCAGCAGCCGGGGCCGGCGTTGCCGGAACTTGTCGATCCGCTCGAGGACGCGGTCTTCGCGTTCCGCCGAGGTGGCCGGTCCGGTTGTGCTCATGAAGCCTCCACGGAGTTGGGAGCGGGCCGCGTCATGTGTTCCTGGGCCACCGACCACAGCCGGTACCCGAGCATCGCGTGGCTCTCCTGGATCCGGTGGATGCTCTGCGAGTGGACGGTGTAGCAGAAGTCGAGTTCGCCGGCGGACGCCATCGCCGCCATCCGGCCGCCCTCGTGCCCGGCGAATCCGATGGTGAGCAGACCCCGCTGCTTCGCTTCGGTGAGCGCGGTCATCAGATCGTCCGAGTTGCCGGACGTCGACAGCGCGATGGCGACGTCCCGGTCCCGCGCATGGGCGATGATCTGCCGCTTGAAGATCAGATCGAACCCCACGTCGTTGCCCAGGGCCGTCACCACGGCCTGATCGGCGGCCAGCGACCACGCGGCGACCGGACGCCCGCGGGCGGGACGGCTGAACAGCGAGGCCAGCGTGGCGGCGTCGGTGGAACTGCCGCCGTTGCCGAACGTGTACAGGCGGCCGCCCCGGCGGAACCTGTCGGCCATGTCGATCCCGGCCGCGGTGAGGCCGTCCCCGTATTCGTCGAGGGACTCCTTCTGCAGTCGCGCGCTTTCGGAGGCCTTCCCGCGGGCGGAGGCGGCGAGGTCGTCGAGGAGGCTCTGCGCGTCGGTCTCCTCCGCATCGATGAACGGGTACAGGAAGCTGGTGCTTTCCGAGTCGTGTGTGGTCATCGGTTCGCCTCCGCGCCCGTGTCGTCGAGTCGCGTGATCGCCGCACCCGCGTGGACCAGGACGAGATCGTTCGGCCGGACGTCGCCCAGAATGCTGACGTCCACCCACTCCTCGCCCGCGGCGGTGCGGACCAGGGCCGGACCGAGGGGTTCGGCGGGCTCGATCACCACCTCGCCCAGCCGGCCCTCGTCGCTGCACGTGACGCAGACCGCTTCGTCGCACTCCTCGGTGTCGGGCTTCAGCAGCCCCGAATGTTCGAAGCAGACGTGGGTGAGTTCCCACAGCAGGTGGTACATGAGCACGAACCGCCCCGTGGCCGGGACCATCGGGTCGTCCGAGTCGACCCAGAGAATGTGGTTCGCCGCGCCCGCCGGTGGTCGGGGGCCCGCCCCGATCCACAGCGTCATCGCGCCCCAGGCCGGCGCGCGGCGCATCGCATCGACCACGGCGGGCTCGTTCGCCGACGCCACCGCCAGCAGGATGTCGCCGGGTCGGCTCGCCACGCGTGCCTGTGCCACCGGATCGGGTTCGACGAGCGCTACCGAGGGCAACGCCCGTTTGCCCATGATCACGGGATGGACGAACTCGACGGCCACGTGATGGGCATGCGGTTCCCACTGCGGTGAGATCACCCAGAGCGTGGCGCCCTCATGGAATCTGCGGGCGAGTGACAACGCTGCGGCGGCCAGATCCGCAGACAGGTCCGTGTCTACGAGGTGCCCGCCCGCCTCTGCGGTGGTGGTCATTCGCTAGCTCCCGTCCCGCGCCGGCCGGTCGGGGGCTGCCGACGTCACGGTCCGCGCATGGTTGCCGCGGCACCGATCACCGCCTGGCCGAGGGAGAGTCCTCCGTCGTTGGGAGGCACCCGGTGGTGGGTGAGGACTCGATAACCGCTGCTCTCCCAGTGTGCTCTCACCAGTGCGAGGAATAAACGGTTTTGGAAGACTCCTCCGGTCAGTCCGATCGTGGTCGCGCCGGTGGCGGTGGCGACCCGGTCGACGAGCGTCGCGGTCGCGGCCGCGAGGGCATGGTGGAAGCTCAGCGCGAGCGCCGCCGGTGGGATCCCGTCGCGAAGTCCGGCAACCAACCCGGACACCAGGCGGGACAGCCTGAGCTGGTCGTTCTCCACCTCCATGATCAGCGCGGCAGGGTGCGGCGCGGTCCGGGCGAGGGCCTCGAGTTCGATGGCGGCCTGCGCCTCGTAGGTGATCCGGTGCCGGACCCCGAGCAGGGAGGCGACCCCGTCGAACAGGCGGCCGGCGCTCGTCGTCCTGATACAGCCGAGACCCGAGACGAGTTGCGACTCCACGGCCGCACGCTCCGCGGCCGGGACCGCCGCCACGCACGGCAGTCCGTCGACGTCGGTGATCCCGCACTCGTGCAGCAGGGCCAGCGCCACCCGCACCGGATTGCGGACGGCGGCGTCACCACCCGGCAGGGAAAACGGCTGCACGTGTCCGACTCGCCTCGAGTCGAGGATGTCCGGGCCGACGAGCAGGAGTTCGCCGCCCCACACGGTCGTGTCGCAGCCGTACCCGGTCCCGTCGAACGCGACACCGAGCACCGTCGTCCCGACCAGTCCGTGCTCGGCCATCAACGACGCGACGTGCGCGTGGTGATGCTGCACGGTGAGCAGGGGGATGCCGGTTCGCTCGCTGTAGCGCCGGGCCCAGTGATGCGTCGAGTAGCCGGGGTGCCGGTCGGCGACCACGGCCTCCGGTGCGATGCCGTGCAGATGCGTCAACTGCCGCACCGACGTCTCGAAGGCGCGCTGACTTTCCAGGCTGCCCATGTCGCCGAGGTGCGCCGAACAGAACGCGTAGTCCTGCCGGGTCAGGCAGAAGGTGTTCTTGATTTCCGCGCCCACCGCGAGGATCTCCGGGCCGTGCGCGGGGAGCACCACCGGCAGGGGCGCGAACCCGCGGGAGCGGCGGATCGGCAGCACCGTCTCGTCCTCCACCGCGAGCACGGAATCCTCACAGGGCACCGCGATGCGGCGGTCGTGCATCAGGAACACGTCGGCGATGTCCCGCAGCCGGGTGCGGGCGTCGTCGTTGTCGAAGCACAGGGGTTCGCCGCTGAGGTTGCCGGACGTCATGACCAGCACTCGCGGTGGGTCGACGTCGCTGCCGGGTGTCCGGGTGAAGAGGAGATGGTGCAGCGGGGTGTAGGGGAGCATCACGCCGAGGTCGTCGATCCCAGGTGCGATTCCGTCGCTGACCGACGTCGTATTTCTTTTGCGCAGCAGCAGGATCGGTCTGGCGGGATGCTGCAGCAGCGCGCTCTCGGATGCGGAGATGTCGCACAGGTCGGCGGCGGCGTTCAGGTCCGCCGTCATCACCGCGAACGGTTTGTCCGGGCGGTGCTTGCGCGCCCGGAGCGTCGCGACGGCGGTGGCGTCGGCGGCATCGCACACGAGGTGGTACCCGCCGAGACCCTTGACCGCCACGACCCTGCCGTCCCGCAGCGCCTCCTGCACCGCGGTGAGGACGGCGTCGTCGCCCTCGACCCGGCGCCCGTCGATCTCGGCGAACAGGTGCGGACCGCAGTCCGGGCAGCACACCGGCTGGGCGTGGAACCGGCGGTCCGCGGGATCCCGGTACTCGGCGAGGCACGCCTCGCACAGCGGGAACTCGGTCATCGTCGTGTTGGGCCGGTCGTAGGGCAGGTCGGTGATTACCGTGAACCGCGGCCCGCAGTTGGTGCAGTTGACGAACGGATGCCGATACCGGCGATCCTGCGGATCGGCCAGTTCGCGCAGGCAGTCGGCGCACGTCGCCACGTCCGGCGACACCAGCGTCCGCGCGCCGGGAACGTGGCGGCTGTCGATGATCCGGAACGACTCGTCCCCGCGCACCGGAACCGGCTGGGCCGTCGCGTCGACGATCACCGCCATCGGCGGCGCATCCGTCCGGAGCCTGCGCACGAATTCCGACACCGCGGCCGGTTTGCCTTCGATCTCGATGAACACGCTGACGTCGTCGTTGCCGCAGTGACCGTGCAGGCCGAGACTCTCGGCCAGTCGCGCGACGAACGGGCGGAAGCCGACCCCCTGCACCACCCCGTGAACCGTGATGCGCGATCGTTCGACCGTCATCCTCGGATGTTCCCCCCGTCGAGGTGCGGGGCGCAAGAGCCCTCCATGGGCGTCCCGCCCCACAGACGCACCCTTTCTCGGTTGGCGCACTCGACATTGCGCCCTAATTCGTGCGCGCGACCCGAAAGCGAGTGCGTCTGCCGGATTACTCCCCTTCGGCGGAGCGCGCGCCCGTGACGGTGTCGATCAGCCCGTAGTCGCGCGCCTCGTCCGCGGTGAGGATCCGGTGCCCGCGCATGTCGTCGATCACCGCGTCGAGGGGCTGTCGGCACGAGTCGGCGATGCGCTGCTGCAGTCGCCGCAGTTGCTGTTCGTGATGTTCGGCGGCCGTCGCGATGTCGGACGCCGGGCCGGCGCAGGATGTCTGCGGTTCGCGCAGGTGGAAGCCGGCATGTGCCGCCGCCGTGCGCCGGTCGGCCGGCGCGAGCAGAGTCACCGCCATTCCCCGGACGTCACCCCGGCAGTGGACGTGCAGAGGCACCCCCATCAGGTCCAGCGTGTCGAGGAGCGTGGCGGCCGCGTCGACGTCGGCGTCGACCCCGTGCAGCCACAGCTGGACCTCCCCGTCGCCCGAGGCGTCGAGCAACGCCAGCGACGCCGCCGCACGGTTGGTGGCGTCTTCGTCGAGTCGGCCGGTCAGCGACACGATCCGTTTGTCGAACAGCCGCTCGGCCAGCCAGTCGGTGCCCGGCGCGCTGATCGAGGTGACGTGGACGGGTTCGCACGGCTGCCGGGGATCCGGCTGCCACGGTGTGTGGAACGGCGGGACCGACGGTGGTGTGGGTGGTGGCCAGATCATGATGGTGACTCCCGGTGCGCTGAGATCGTCCAGTCGACCGTCCGGCCCACGGCGTCCGCGTACCGTTCGAGCGTCGACAGGCGGGGGTCGACGTCGCCGCGTTCGAGTCGTGCCACGGCCGACTGGGAGGTGCCCATGTGGGCGGCGATCTCCGTCTGGGTCAGACCGCGCTCGCGTCGAGTGGTGACCAACTCGTCCAGCAGCGCTCGACGTCGATCGGACAGGTGTTCCAATCCGGGAAAGGACGTGCGTCGAGGTGGGGTCGACATACCATCGATGATATCTCGAAAACGGTATATGGAGGGGTGCTCATGGCGAAGGTTCGTGCGGCCGTCATCGGTGGCGGCATCATCGGTCTGGCGGTCGCCCGGGAACTCCTGCACCGTATGGACGGCGTCGAGGTCACCCTGTTCGAGAAGGAGACGCGGGTCGCGGCCCACCAGACCGGCCACAACAGCGGTGTCGTCCACGCCGGCCTGTACTACCCGCCGGACAGCCTGAAGGCGCGCCTCTGCAGGCGCGGAGTCACGCTGCTGCAGCAGTACGCCGAGGACAAGGGCGTGGCTTACGAGGAGTGCGGCAAAGTGGTGGTCGCCTGCGACCCGTCCGAAGTCGCGCGGATGGACGCCATCTACGAGCGGGCGATCGCCAACGGGGTTCCCGGTATCCGAAAGCTGCCGGGGGAGGAGATCCCCGAGATCGAACCCCACGCGCAGGGCGTCGCCGCTGTGTATTCGCCGCACACCGCGATCATCGACTACGTCGCGGTCGCAGAGGCTCTCGCCGCGGACATCGCCGCCGCGGGCGGACGCGTGCTCCTCGGCCGGGAGGTGGTGGGCCTGTACCGCCGGACCGCGGAAACGGTGGTCGCCACCCGGCACGGCAGCGAGGTCTTCGACCTGGTGGTCACGTGTGCCGGACTCCAGTCCGACCGGGTCGCCCTGATGTCGGGTGAACCGCGCTCACCGCGGGTGGTGCCCTTCTTCGGCGACTACTTCCTGCTCGAACCCGAGCGGTCCTCACTCGTGAAGGGGCTGATCTACCCGGTGCCGGACCCGCGGTACCCGTTCCTCGGAGTCCACCTCACCAAGCGGATCGACGGTCGGATCATGCTCGGCCCGAACGCGTTTCTCTCCTTCGGGCGGGAGGCCTACGACCGCCGGGGATGGTCGGCGTCGGACGTGATGGCGGCGGTCGGGTTCCCCGGATTCTGGCGTTTCGCGGTGCAGAACACGGCGGCGGCGGTCCGCGAGGCCCGCACCGTCCTCAGCACCGGCGAATTCGTGAAGGAGGCGCAGAAGTACGTGCCCGACGTGCGCCGGTCCGACGTCACCCGCGGGCCCCGCGGGATACGCGCTCAGGCGATGAACGCCGACGGCAGCCTCGAGGACGACTTCGTCATCACCGGGACCGACCGCGTGATCCACGTCCGGAACGCGCCGTCGCCGGGTGCGACATCGTCCCTCGCCATCGCCGAACACGTCGTGACGGAAGCGCTCGCCCGCTCTTCGGCCTGACGTCCCGTCGCCCAATGTCACACCGGTGCAGTCGAAGGAGACCACCGTGACATCGGGCGAAGGTCTACGACGGGGCGTCCCGACCGAGCGGCAGTCCGTTCTCGAGGAATTCGATGGCGCGCAGGGCGAGGGGCAGATCCCCCGGAAGCTGATCGACAACTCCGAGGACGACGCCGACGATCGCCCCGGCGAGCGCGCGGACCTCGAAATCGTCGGCGGTGCGCCCGACCCTGCGTGCCATGACGCCCGCGATCATGTCGAGGCTGCGCACCATCTCCTGCATGAGGGCGCGTCGAAGTTCCGGGACCGAGTACAGCAGTTCCTGACGGTTCTGCTCGAACTCCATGTCTGCCTCGGACAGACCGGCGAACACGGATTCGGCGGCCTTGCGGAACGCGGTGATCAGCGGGACGTCCGCCGGTTGCGCCTCGATGGCCTCGATCATGAGCGGATCGAGGTCGTCGGCGAGGACCAGTTGTTCCTTGGTGGGGAAGTACCGGAAGAACGTGCTCGGCGACACGTCGGCGGCCTCCGCGATCTGCTCGATCGTCGTCTCGGCGTAGCCCTGCTCCCGGAACAACCGAAACGCCTCGGAGCGGATCGTCAGCCGGGTGCGCGCCTTCTTCCGCTCCCGCAGGCCGGGTCGAGCATCAATGGACATGTTCCGATTCTGACTCATCCGGTTCCTGGGCTCCATCCTGCTCGGCGGCCGGGGTGTCGCGGGGTGTGAATCGTGCTGCGAGCACGACCGCGACGGCGCAGATGCCCGCGCAGATCCACAGCATGAGGCCCATCCCCGACACGAACGACGCCTGGACGTGCGCGAGTACCGACGGGTCGCCGGTCGTCTTGGCCACCGCGACCCCGGCGTTGACTCCGTCGCGAACCGGATCCACGTCCAGGTCTCCCAGTTCGGACCGGTAGCGGGTGGCGAGGACGGTGCCCAGCACCGCGACCCCGATTGTTCCGCCCGCCTGCCGCAGCGCCTGGATCAGGGCGGAGCCGGAACCGGAACGTTCGGCCGACAACGCACCCAGCGCCGCACCCATCGCCGCCGGCATCACGAAACCCATTCCCGCGCCGACGAGTGCGATCCACGCCGCCGTGAACCAGTACGCGGAATCGACGGAGGTCAGCGCGCCGGCCGCGAGACCCGCCGTGAGGAGGACGAACCCGATGACGATGACCGGCCGGGCCCCGGCCCGCCGAAGGAGTTGATCGCAGAGCCGGGTGCCGACCAGCAGTCCGCCGATCAACGGCAGCAGACGGAGGCCGCTACCGAGCGCGTCGACCCCGAGCACCGCCTGGAAGTACTGCGGCACCGTGAAGAACAGCCCGAACATCCCGAAGTTGACCAGGGTAGTGAAGATGGTGCCCCAGCGGAACCCGGGGCTGGCGAACAACGACATGTCGATCAGCGGGTGACCCGACCGCCGTTCCCACATCGCGAACAGTCCGAGCACCACCACGCCCGACGCGATCGACGTCAAGGCCAGTGCGTCACCCCAGCCGTCCTGACCGGACTTGATGAAACCGTAAGTGAGGCTGAGCAATCCGAGCGAAGACAGTGCGGCGCCGAGATAGTCGGTGGTCGATCGCACTTCGCTGCGCGATTCCGGTACCAGGGCCGCGACGGCGATCGCGCCGACGACGACGAGCGGCACGTTGATCAGGAACACCGATCCCCACCAGAAGTTCTCGAGCAGCCAGCCGCCGAGGATCGGCCCGAGGGGCAGGCCGATCGCGGTCGACGTCACCCAGATCGTCAATGCCCGCGACCGTTCGTCCGCGTCGGGGAACAGGACGGGCAGCACCGCCATCGACAGCGGCATCATCACGGCGGCTCCCAGCCCGAGCAGCGTGCGTCCGGCGATCAGCTGACCCGACGTGCTCGCGTAGCTGCAGAGCAGCGACGCGATTCCGAACAGAACGAGGGCGCCGAGCAGCAGTTTCTTGCGGCCGTAGCGGTCACCGAGCGCCCCGGCCGGCAGGAGCGCTGCGGCGAGCACCAGCGTGTACGCCGAGCTGAACCATTGCAGTTGCGAGTTGTCCGCGCCGAGATCGACTGCCAGCGTCGGCAGCGCCACCGTCAGCACCGTGATGTCGAGGCCGATGGTCAGCATGGCCACGGACAGGGCTCCGAGCGCCCACCAGCGGCGAGGGACGACCTCGATTACCGTCGTTTCACTCATGACAGCTCCACTCGAAAGGAAGTTACTATATTTTGATAGTAGCTTTCACTTTGTGGCTGTCAAGGGCTGGGACTGCTGGGTCAGCGCCGGCGCATCTGCAGGGTGAAGCCCTCGGGCATGAGGGTGAGCCGTTCGGCGACCTTCAACCGGTAGTCGGGGTCGCCCACGATGTCGTAGCGGCGCAGGATCGTCCCGAGAACCAGCACCGCCTCGTGGAGAGCGAACTGTCTTCCGATGCAGGCGCGCTCGCCCGTCCCGAACGGCTTGTACACGTGCGCGGGACGGGACCGGATGCGCTCGGGCAGGAAATTGTCGGGGTCGAACGCCTCGGGGTTCTCGCCCCACACTGGGTCGCGGTGCAGGGCGGGGATGAGGACGAGGACCCAGTCGCCGACCTTCATCGGGTACTTGCCCACGAGGGTGGTGTCGACGGTCGCCTCCCTGCCGTACGCGGGAGCGGTCGGCCACAGCCGCAACGATTCGTCCAGCACCCGGCGCACGTAGCGGAGCTTGGCGATCTGCTCGAACGCCGGTTCGTCGTCACCCCAGACGGCGTCGACCTCCGCCTGCGCCCTCGCGAGCACCTCTGGGTGCCGCGACAGGTAGTAGAGGGCGAACGACAGTGCGCCCGAAGTGGTCTCGTGTCCCGCCACCAGGAACGTGACCACCTGGTGGCGGATGTTCAACTCGTCGATCCGGTTGGGGTCGTCCTCCCGGGCAGCCCGCAGCATGAGTTCGAGCAGGTCCTCGGGGCCCGCCTCGGCGCTGTCCCGGCGGGCGCGGATCACCTCGTCGACGACCTCGGCCATGTGCTCCAGGTTGGCGACGTTGCGGCGATCCGACCGTCGCGCCAGCAGTCGTCCGAGCGCCGAGGACTTCACGAAAGTGGTGCGCTGCGAATGGCTCAGCGCCCCGACCATCGCCTGCACGAACGGGTGCGGACGCTCCCGGGTGAACGAGTCGAACGAGTAACTGAAGCCGGTGCGTCCGATGGTCTCGAGCGTCAGCTTCGTCATGTCGGACGACACGTCGACGGGGGTGCCGTCCGCGCGGAGGTCCCAGTGTTCCGTCAGTTCGCCCGCGACATCCAGCATCGTGCGGTGATACGAGCGCATCGCGGATTTCGTGAACGCCGGGGCGAGCAGGTTGTGCGCCTTGCTCCAGTTCGGCTCGTGGTTGTACGCGGTGAACAGTCCGTCGCCGCCGACCTCGCGCAGCGACGCGACGCCGGGCGCCAGGTGCTTCGCGAACCGGGATTCGTCGGAGAGTTCCGCCGCCATGTCTGCACCGGACGCGAACACGAACCGGTTGCCGAGGACGTTGCGCTCGAAGATGGGCCCGAGCCTGCTGCCGATCTCCATCGAATTCTGCAGGGGAGTGCGGATGCTGATCCCGAAGACGTCGCCGACGACGGGAAGCCGCCATCGAGGATGCGGGATGGTCGCCTCCGCCGTGGTGTGCAGTGATCCGACGCTCATTGTCGACCCCCGTGTCGATGTGGGCTGCGTTACTGAATTGGTGTCTAGTACGCAAGGTACGCCTTACTGAACCGGTGTCAAGCAGTACCGTGACTGGCATGACCAGCGCCCGTCGTCGCCTCGCTCCCGAGCAGCGCCGCGCGCAACTGCTCGACATCGGCGCGCGGCTGTTCGCGGACCGCCCGTACGAGGACGTCTGGATCGAGGAGGTCGCGGAACTCGCCGAGGTGTCGCGCGGTTTGATGTACCACTACTTCCCGACGAAGCGGGATTTCTTCGCCGCGATCGTCGAACGCGAATCCGACAGGTTGCTCGAGGTGACGGCACCCGACTCCACACTCCCCGTCGAGGAACAGGTCGCGGCCGGCCTCGACGCGTACTTCGAGCACGTCGCCGGACACCGGCACGGCGTCCGGGCCATCAACCACGGGGCGCTGTCGGCCGACGCCGACATCCGGGCCATCGTCGAGCGGGAACTCGACGCCCAGCAGCGGCGCATCGTCGACGCGCTCGATCCCCCCGACAGTGAGCGGGAACTCGTCGGCGTCGCGGTGCGTGGATGGATCGCCTTCGTCCGCGCCGTCTGCATGGACTGGCTCGACCACCCGTCGATCGCGGAGAGCGAGCTACGTGAACTCTGCCTCCGCTCGCTCCGGGGCATGCTGGGTGGGCGGCTCGACTGAGCCACCCCCGGTTACCGGTCGGCCACAGCCGAGGGGGCCGGACACGGCTGCCGCCTCCCGGTCCGGGCGAAGGTGTGAATGTCGATGACGTGTAGTCAAAGGGTAGCACTGAAATAAATCAGTTGATATATTTAAGCTGAAATCCCTTCTGTGATCAAGGAGATCCCGCATGAGTGCACCCACCGTTACGCCGCAGGACCGGACGGAGCCGGTGAAGACCGAGGCGGAACTGCGTCGTGAACTCGCGGCGGTGTACCGCCTGCTGGCGCATTTCAAGATGACCGACCTGATCTTCACGCACGTCTCGGTTCGGCTTCCCGGACCCGAACATCACTTCCTGATCAACCCGTACGGCCTCCTCTTCGAGGAGATCACCGCCTCCAACCTGGTGAAGATCGGACTCGACGGCGAACTCGTCGAACCGTCCGAATACCGCGTCAACCCTGCGGGATTCGTGATCCACGGAGCGATCCACGAGGCCCGGGCGGATGCGCAGTGCGTGCTGCACACGCACACGAAGGCCGGGTGCGCGGTCGCCGCGCAGGAGCACGGACTGCTGCCGTTGAATCAGATCTCGATGGAGTTCTACAACCGGGTCGGCTACCACGACTACGAGGGCATCGCGCTCAACATGGCCGAACGGGAACGTCTGGTCGAGGACCTCGGGAACCACCCCGCGATGATCCTGCGCAATCACGGACTGCTCACCGTGGGCGAGTCGCCCGCCGAGGCGTTTCTGCGAATGTTCTATCTGGAGAAGGCCTGCGACATCCAGATCGCCGCCCAGGCGTCGGGGGAACTGCGGGTGCCCTCGCCCGAGATCGCCGAGCGCACCGCGCGGCAGTTCGCCGGCGAGGCGGCCACGGACGACTACACCGACGATCAGGCCTACGAGATGGCGTGGGCGGCTCTGCTGCGGTTGCTGGATCGGACCGCCCCCGACTACAAGGACTGACGGAAGCGATCACATCCCCGGTGCGGCAACGACTCCCACCGGGGATGTGCCCGTCAGGACCGCCGCGACGTTGTGCGCGGACTGCCGTGCCAGTGTCTGCGCGACCTGCGGTGAGTACCACGCGGCGTGCGGTGTGATCACGAGGTTGGGGATCGTCAGGGCCGGATCATCCTGTGCGGGTGGTTCGTTCGGCAGCACGTCGACGGCGGCCCCGGCCAGGTGGCCGGCGCACAGCGCTGCCCCCAGCGCGTCGTGGTCGACGAGACCGCCGCGGGAGACGTTCACCAGATACGCGCCGCGGGTCATCGCGGACAGGGCGCGCGCGTCGATCAGCCCCCGCGTCTCGGACGTGAGGGGAACGTGCAGGCTCAGGACGTCGGAGCGGCGCAGCAGATCCTCGAACCCGACCACCTCGACGCCCTCGGCCGCCAGTTCCCCGGCTCGGTCGCTCAGACCGCGGCCGCTGACGAGCACGGTCATCCCCACCGCCCGGGCCCGCTCGGCAAAAGCGGCGGCGGTCCGGCCGAAACCGTAGAGGCCCAGCACGGTTCCCGCGATTCGCCGCGGCGGGGCGGCGGTCACGTCCCAGCCGCCCGCGTGCACCGACCTGTCGAGGGTATGGGTGGAACGGAGCAGGCCGAGGGTGAGCGCGAGCGCGTGGTCCGCGACCTCCTCGGTGCAGTAGTCCACGGCCCGCGTCACCCACAGACCGCGTTCGCGTGCCGCCGGCACCGGCAGGTGGTCGTATCCGGCGGAGGTGGCCGACAGCAGTCGCAGGTCCGGGAGGTCCGACAAGTGCCGGGGCTCGAGCCCGGTGATCTCCGGTCCGACGAGAAGCGCGATGATGCCGGGGCCGCACGGGATCTCGGACTGGTGCACCACCTCGACGGAGATGCCCTCGGTGGCAAGCGAATCGGACAGCTCTCGGGAGGGTATGAAGTCGTCGAGGACGACGACGCGGTCGGTCACGTGACTGCCCCCGCGTCCTCGGTGGTCCGTCGCACGGCGGCGTCGACGCAGCGGGCGGCCACATCCCCGGTGCTGATCGCGTCCATGACAACGGGATCCAGGATGGCCTGCAACGCAAGACCGTCGGTCAGTGCCACCAGTGCGACGGTGACGGCGTCCGCGTCGAGGTCGGCGGAGACGGTGCCGTCCTGCTGTGCGGCGACGACCGCCCCGCGCACGACGCCCCGCCACCGGGCGAGGAAGGCGGCGATCTCACCGCGCGCCGTTTCCTCGGCCGCGCCCTCCGCGTAGAAGAACAGGAACACGCGGGTCATCGCCAGTCGGCGTTCGTCGAGCGGCAGGATGCTGGCGGTGATGTTCCGTAGCTTCTCGATCGGGCCGGCGCCCTCCTCGTCGAGGATCGCGCGATACAGGTCGCCCTGGATGTCGCCGGCCCGGCGAAGCGCCGCGAGGAGCAGTTCGTGCCGGGACCCGAAGTAGTGGTTCAACACTCCGGTCGACCACCCGCTCTCCTCCGCCACCGCGCGCGTGGTGACGGCGGAGATCCCCTCCCGGGCGATCAACGCGAGAACGGCGTCGGCGAGCGCCAGTCTCCGCTCGTCGTGGTCGACGATCTTCGGCACGATCTTTCCTCCCGTTAGTACGCGCTGTCGCCAATCAGGCTATCGGTGCCGGGGCCCGCTCCGGCTCTTCCTCCTCCTCGGCTTTTCCCGATACCCGCGCATTCCACACCGACATGACGTTCGCCGGGGTTGGTGTGGTGAACAGGCTGGTCGCCACGAACACCAGCAGTGCGCTGACGAGTCCGACGTACACGGGCTCGTTGGCCATGACGTCGCCGACGACGAACATCGTCGCGATGGTCGCCACGGTGCCCACCGCCATCGCGGCCATGGCGGCCGTTCCGGTGGCGCGCTTCCAGACCAGTCCGCCGAGGATGGGGACGAGGAGCCCGCCGACCAGGATGTCGTAGGCGATGGTCAGCGCGGACACGATGTCGTTGATGAGTGCCGCGATCACGATACTGACGAGGCCGATCACGATCACGTAGAGGCGGTTGCCGCGCACGTCGGCTTCCGGGTCGGACGTGTCGAGTTCGGGCCGGGTCCGGCCGAAGATCTGGGCGATCAGCGGCAGGACGTCCTGCCGGGCCACCGTGGCGGTGGCGATCAGGGCGCCGGACGCGGTCGACATCATCGCGGCGACCGCGGCGGCGAGAACGATGCCGCTGAGACCGACGGGCAGGACGTGCACGGCGACGTCGGCGTACACGTCGTCGGACGAACCGATGTCGGGCATGAGGGCCGACGCGGCCAGGCCGATCAGCGCGCCCGCGACGCCGTACAGCAGGCAGTAGATACCGGCGGTGATGCCGCCCCAGCGTGCGACCTCCGGCGACTTCGCGGTGAACACGCGCTGCCAGATGTCCTGGCCGATGAGGATGCCGAGGGTGTAGACGACGAAGAACGTGATGATGGTGCCGGTGCCGATGGTGCCGAGCCCGAGTGCCTGCTCGCCCACACGTTCCTTGATGCCGGCGTAGCCGCCGGCCTTGCTCCAAGTGAACGGGAGAAGCAGGACGAAGACGCCGATGGTCTTGATGACGAACTGCACGACGTCGGTGAGCGTGATCGACCACATGCCGCCCATCGCGGAGTAGGCGACGACGATGAGGCCGCCGAGGACGACCGACAGGGTCCGGTCGAATCCGAACAGGACGTTGAAGATGGTGGCGTAGGCGATCGTCGAGGTGACGGTGAGCATGAGGGTGTACGCCATCATCACGAGGCCTGATGCTCCGGTGGCGTCGATGCCGTAGCGGAGTTTGAGCATGCCGGAGACGGTGTAGACCTTCAGTCGCTGGATCCGCGCGGCGAAGAGCAGGCTGAGCAGCAGCACACCCGCGGCGATCGACACGACCAGCCACATTCCGGAGATGCCGTACTTGTAGCCGAGGCCGACGCCGCCGACGGTGGAGGCGCCGCCGATGACGACGGCCGCCATGGTGCTGGTGTACAGGAATCCGCCGAGGCGTCGGCCTGCGACGAGGTACTCGCTGGAGTTGCTCGCCCGCCGTTTGCCCCACCAGCCGAACGCGAGCATCGCGCCCAGGTAGATCAGGATGATGGTGATGTCCATGGTGCGTCCTCACGTGGTCCTAGCGGATCGGTCGGTGCGGGTCTCGTCAGACCGTTGCTTAGACCGTAGGAGAACATTGACGTGAAATAAATCACTTGATACAAATAATCACTTCAGAAAATCCTGAAGTAACGGTGCGAGCCAGCTCACACCCTGTTTTCGACCCGCCGGAGGAGTGCGATGCGCAGCGCGTTGCCCGATCTGAAACTCCTCCAGATCTTCGCGTCCGTCGTCCGCCACCAGGGGTTCGCGCCGGCACAGCAGGAACTCGGACTGTCGGCGTCGGCGATCAGTACCTACATGAGCCAGCTCGAACGGCACCTCGGCATCGTGCTGTGCCACCGCGGCCGCGGCGGGTTCGGCCTCACCAGCAAGGGCGAGCTCTACCACAAGGAATGCTTGCGCATCCTCGGCGAACTCGAGGGTTTCGAACGCTACGGCGCCGCGTTGCAGGGTGAACTGCGGGGAACGCTCACCATCGGGGTTCTCGATTCCACCGTCACCGACGCCACCCTGCCGCTCGCCGACGTGATCGGGGTCTTCAGTAAGGACCACCCCGCCGTCTACCTCGACCTGAAGATCCAGACCCCACACGAACTGCAGGTCGGGGTGCTCGACGATCGCATCGACGTCGCGGTCGGTGCGTTCGCCTCACCGATGAACGGCCTCGTCTCCCAGGCGCTGCACCGCGAGCAGCACTGGCTGTACTGCAGCGACAAGCATCCGCTGTTCGGCCGGAAGCGGGTGCCGCCCGAAGTCATCACGCAACAGCGGATGGTGACGCGCGGCTACTGGTCCGAGCAGGAACTCGCCCGCCAGGGGTTTCCCCAGCCCTCGGCGACGGTGGAGAACATGGAGGCGCAGCTCATTCTCGTGCTGTCCGGCGCGTACATCGGCTACCTGCCCGAGCACTACGCGGAGTACTGGGTCGACCGGAACCGGCTGCGTCCGATCCTGCCCGCGTCGTTCGGCTATCAGGCACCGTTCTCGCTGATCTACCGGCGTGGTCGGGCCCGCGAACCGATGGTCCTCACGTTCCGCGAGTTCGTCCGGACCAGCATGGGCAGCTGACTTCGCTGCTCAGGCGGTGGGGGAGCCCAGTTCCGCCGACAGTGCACGGCAGCGCTCGGCGAGGACGAGTCCGTGCTGCGCGCACAGGGCGTCGTCGAGGCGGAAAGTCGGCCCGACGACGCTGAGGGCGCCCACGATCCGTCCCACCGCGTCGTAGATCGGGGCCGCCACACCGGTCGAGTGGTCCTCGATGGTGTCGTGGGCGATCGCGTACCCCTCACTCTGCAGGTCGCCGCGCAGCGCGGCACCGACGGCCGTGCCCACCAGCGGCACCGTCTGGCCCACCCAGCCCATGTGCCGAATGGCGTGGGTGCCCTCGATCTGTGCGAGATACAGGGCCGTGCCTTTCGGGCCGTGGGTCGACAGGTAGGTGGATTCGCGGGTCTCCTCCGCGATCGCGACCATCGCCGGGCGGGCACGGGACAGCAACTGGTTGTCGCTGATCGCCTGGGCACCGATCTGCAGGAGCCGCGGCCCGGCCCGGTAGACGTTGTCGTCGCCGCGGACGAGGAACTCGCTCTGCTCCATGCTGCGGATGAGGCGCAGCGCCGTGCTCGTCGCGAGACCGGCAGCCTTGGCCGCGTCGCCCAGGGTCAGCCCGCCCTGCTCGGTGATCGCGCCGAGCAGTTCGAAGGTGCGGCTCGCGCTGCGCGTCACATCTCCGGGGGCCATGGGTCTCTCCTGACGGTCGCGGGTGTCGGCGTGAATCTACCGTGAGCCGATCTCGGACAGCAGGGGTTGCCGGTGTTCGTCGAGGAGCGGGCTGCGGCGGACCCCGGGGCGCTCGCTGTCGCCGAACACGACCGGCTGCCGGACGTAGTCGATGGTTCCCGCGACCGGATGATCGAACGACTCCACCAGCCCGCGATGCCGGCTCTGCTCCGACGACAACGCCTGTTCGACATTCCAGATCTCGGAGCTCGCCAGCCCGGCCGCACCGAGCACGGCGACCACCTCGGCCACCGTCTTGTCCTTCGCCCAGATCTCGATCTCCGCGCGCATGGCCGGTTCGTGATCGGTGCGGGAGGTGTCGTCGGCGAAACGGTTGTCGCCGAGCAGGTCTGCACGATCCATGGTGTGCGCCAGCTTCTCGAACCCGGCCTGGCTCGCGACGGCGAGGACGAACAGACCGTCCGACGCCCGGTACGTGTCGAACGGGGTGGAGACGGGATGGCGATTGCCCACCCCCACCGGCGTCACCCCGGACGCCTGCAACTGGCTGTGCGCGGTGGGGAGCATCGCCAGCATGCTGTCGAACATGGCGACGTCGAGATGTTGTCCCACACCCGATTCCCGGATGCCGACCAGCGCGGAGCTGATGCCCCACGCCGCGAACAGTCCGGCAACGAGGTCACCGAACGATTCGCCGAGCCGGGTCGGCCCGGATTCGGGTGAACCCGTGATGCTCATGATCCCGGACATCGCCTGCACCACGAGGTCGTAAGCGGCCGAACCCGCGAGCGGCCCGTCCTGCCCGAAACCGGAGATGGACGCGTAGACGAGACGGGGGTTGCGGGCATGCACGGCGTCGTAGTCGATGCCGAGCCGGGTGGTCACGCCGGGCCGGAAGTTCTCGACCAGAACATCCGCCGTGTCGAGGAGATCGAACAGCACCTGCCGATCCGCCTCGTCCTTGAGGTTCAGTGCCAGCGAGCGCTTTCCGCGGTTGAGCACGTTGAAGTAGATGCTCTCGCCGTCGCGGAACGGTCCGAGGTGCCGCGAGTCCTCGCCGGCGGCGGGCTCGATCTTGATCACGTCGGCGCCGGCGTCCGCGAGCAGAGCTGTGCAGTACGGTCCGGCCAGGACGCGGGAGAGATCGACGACGCGGATGCCGTCGAGGGGAGGCAGGGTAGGCATGGCGGTCGGCCCTTCTCAGAAGTCGGTGGAGCGCGGGGAGGGCGCGTTGGACGCGATGGTGAGCAACTGGATCTGCGAGGTTCCCTCGAAGATCCGCAGGATCCGGCAGTCGCGGTAGAGGCGTTCGATCTCGGATTCGCGCATGAAGCCGGCGCCGCCGTGAATCTGCACCGTCTGGTCGACGATCGAGAAGCAGGCCTCGGTGGCCACGTACTTCGACACGGACGCGGCGCGGCGCAGGTCGGCCCCGGCGTCCTTCACGTCCGCCGCCCAGTCCGCGGTGACGCGGGAGGCCACGAGTTGCGCGTCGCACGCGCCCAGCAGCAGCTGGATCGCCTGGAACTCGGCGATGGGGTGGCCGAACTGCTTGCGCTCCGCCGCGTAGGAGCGGCCCAGTTCCCAAGCACGCAACGCGATTCCGTTGGCCATCGCGGCCACGTCGATGCGGGCGCGGTTGAGGGCGGTGAGCGCGATGTTGCCGCCGCGACCCTCGGTTCCCACCACGGCGTCGTGGGGGAGCACCACGTCGTCGAGGTAGACGGTGTAGGTGGGTGCCGACCGGATTCCGAGCTTGTCCTGCGGCTCCGAGTAACTCACGCCCGGTGTGTTCCGGGGGAGGACGAACGCGGTGATGCCGCGGAAGCCTGCGGACGGATCGGTCTTGGCGAAGAGGACGACCAGATCGGCCTCCTTGGCATTGGAGATGTACGTCTTCGAGCCGGACAGGTGCCACCCGTCGTCCTCGCGCCGCGCGGTCGTGCGCATGGACGCGATGTCGGAGCCGGCGTCCGGTTCGGTGAGGGCGAACCCGGCGAGCAGTTCGCCGGAGGCGAGCCGGGGAAGCCAGCGACACTTCTGCTCCTCGGTTCCGCCGACGAGGATCGGCTCGAGCCCCAGGTAGTGCGCGGTGTAGATCGAGGCGAGGGCGGCGTCGGTGCGGGCCACCTCCTCGATCGCGATCAGCTGCGTCTTGGTGGACAGGCCCAGTCCGCCGAACTCCTCGGGTACCGAGATCCCCATGAGGTCCTGCTCGCCCAGTCGCTTCACCAGCTCCGCCGGGAACTCGCGCGTCTCGTCACGGAACGCCGCGCCGGGATGGATCTCGCGGTTGGCGAACGCGCGCACCGTGGTGCGGAACTCGGCGGCATCGAGCAGCTGATCGGTCACGGGAACTCCTGTCGAAAGAGGCAATATTGCCATCTAGTGAAATAGCAATGCCACTTAGTGGCATCTCGACTATGAAGGAGATCGCCGAATTTGTCCAGGAGCGGCCGGGTGTCTACAGCGAAGGAGCGGGTACTCGACTACGGACGGGCACTCCACATCCCGTCCGGCACGGCAGAGGGCGGCACAATGCGCGTGATCACAGGCGGACTCGTCGCCGCGGGCATCGCTGTCGGCGGCGCACTTGCCGGCGCGGGCACGGCCGGAGGCGAACCCATCCCGTCCGGCACCTATCAGGGAACGACCACCGCACCCGCAGGTGAGGTGATCTGGAAGGGGAAGACCTTCCAGGAGGGCACGGTCGTCAACAACTTCGCGTTCGGCCTGACCGGACTCGCGGGCACGACCTCGCAGGACGGGAACGGAAACACCGTCATCGATTACAGCCCATCGGGACTGGGGTTCCTGACCGACAGGATTTCCCCCAACGCAGACGGGACCTACAGCGGGGCCGTGTACGTCAACGGCAACCAGGTGGGAAGTTTCGGCCTGTCGAGGTAGTTCCGAGCAGGCCTACTACGACAACGAGGCCGCACCCCTCGGGTGCGACCTCGTCGTCACAGTGTCATCGGGGCGTCGGTCAGACGGCCCGGACATTCTGGGCCTGCGGGCCCTTCTGGCCCTGTCCGACCTCGAACTCCACCCGCTGGTTCTCCTCCAGCGACTTGTAGCCGCTGCCCGAGATCTCGGAGTAATGAACGAACACGTCCGCGCTGCCGTCGTCCGGCGCTATGAACCCGAAGCCCTTCTCACTGTTGAACCACTTCACAACACCCTGCGCCATACCGTTCACTCCCTGCAGTTGCCGCCCGGGACCTCACATCGAGATCCCGTTCGCGTGGATATCATCCTCGCATCCTGGCGCGCGTGCTTCCAGTGCAACGCCCACGATTCCTGCGGATATCGGTCGTCGGGCCCGGTCTGTGGAGGAAATTTCCCCCACGACCGATGATTCTGCCCGTCGACGGCGGTCCTACGTTCGACCCGACATCACAGCCCGAGGAGACCCGATGAACCCGATATCGACCGCCACCGCCAACACAGGAACCCTGCAGGTCCCCGGTGCGAGCCTGTACTACGAGGTTCGCGGCGCAGGCCCCCTCGTGGTGCTCGTGGGCGCCCCGATGGACGCAGATTCCTTCGCAGCGGCGGCCGATCTGCTCGCCTCCGACTACACGGTGGTCACCACGGATCCCCGGGGCATCCACCGCAGCCCGGTCGACGACCGCGAGCGGGATTCGACCCCCGAGATGCGCGCCGACGACCTCGCCCGCATCCTGACGCACCTCGACGCCGGACCGGCCGCCGTCTTCGGCTCCAGCGGCGGCGCCGTCAGCGCGCTCGCACTCGTGCAGGCGCATCCCGAACTCGTGCACACCGTGGTCGCGCACGAACCGCCGCTGGACGAGTTGCTCGACGACCGTGAGGAACTGCGGGTGAAGACCGACGACATCATCGACGCGCACCTCTCCGGCGACGTCGTAGGGGCGTGGAGGAAGTTTCTCGCCCTGGCGAACATTCACCTGCCCGAAGAGGTGTTTCAGCAGATGTTCGCGGGCGAGCGTGATGCGCAGACGGAGGCGGACGAGTACTTCCAGCATGCGCACATGCTGCGCCCGACCACCCGCTGGTGCCCGGACGTCGCCGCCCTGCGCTCGGTGACGACCCGTGTGCTGGTCGGCCTCGGTGAGGAATCGGACGGCCAGCTCTGCGACCGCACCTCACGGGCGCTCGCCGCGGAACTCGGCATCGAACCCACCCTGTTCCCCGGCGGACACATCGGTTTCGCCGAGGATCCGGCCTCGTTCGCCCCTCGTCTGCGCGCCGTGCTGCGGGAGGGCTGAGCGGACGGTCGTGGGCGACCTCAGCGGACGATCGGAACCCGCTTCGTGACGATCCGATGGATCAACCGGGCGGCGGTGCGGGCGGTGCGGTTGTCGACGTCGAACGACGGATTGAGTTCGGCCACATCGCACACGGCGAGCTTGCCGCTGGCGGCGACGGCGTCGCACACGAATTGGATCGTCTCCGCAGGCACGCCGAACGCGGCCGGGGCGCTCACTCCCGGCGCAACCGCGGCGGGAAGGACGTCCAGGTCGATGGTGAGGTAGACCAGATCGACGTCCGAGAGGAACTCGCTGACGAAGACGGCCACGCGGTGCCGGTCGGAGACCGAGCAGTCGTCGTCCAGGAGATACCGCACGTCGTACCCGCGTGCGGTGTCGAACAGCGCGGTGGTGTTGCTCGGCTGGCTGATGCCGAGCACGGAGTACTGCAGGGCGGTGCCCGCCGCATGCTCTTGTTCGAGGATCTGCCGAAAGGGAGTGCCCGAACTCGGAACCGGATCGGACCGCAGGTCGAAGTGGGCGTCCAGGTTCAGGATCCCGATCCGCCGCGTGGGTGTGCGGACGGCCGACTGCGCCAGTCCGAGATAGGTTCCGAAGGCAACCTCGTGGCCGCCGCCGAGGACCACCGGGAACTGGCCCGCGTCGAGGGTGGCGGCAACCACGGAGCCGAGTGCCATCTGCCCCGCTTCGAGACGGTTGTCGGTGACCGCGACGGTGCCGGCGTCGTACGCGCGGAGCGGTTCGGCCAGTGCCATCGAGGACAGCGCGGCCCGCAACGCGTCCGGACCGCGGGCCGCTCCGCGGCGTCCCTTGTTCCGCTCCACGCCCTCGTCGCTCGCGAAGCCGACGAACACGCAGGCGCCGGGCTCGGAGTCGTCGTGAAGCGGCGTCACCGCCTGGTGCCAGCGGAGGTGGTGAGTCGACGTGCCGTCCTCCCTGCCGATCCAGGGGGGTGGGGGAATCAGCAGGTTCTCCATCATCGCAGGGCCCTTTCCTTCTCGTGGATGGTGCGCGCGGACCAAGCGAGTTCGCCTCCGCGCCACACATCGCTGACCAGGGGGACGCCGGGTCGGTAGGCCAAGTGTAGGTAGGACGGCGCGTCGAGGGCGAGGACATCGGCCCGCGCGCCGGGACGGAGGACGCCGATGTCCTCGCGTTGCAGCGCGCGGGCGCCGCCAGCCGTTGCCGCCCAGATCGCCTCGTCGGGCGTCATGTGCATGTCGCGCACCGCGATCGCGATACAGAACGGCAGGCTGGTGGTGTAGCTGGTGCCGGGGTTGCAGTCTGCCCCCAGCGCCACCGTGACCCCTGCGTCGAGCAGGGCGCGGGCGTCCGGGTACTTGTTCCGGGTGGAGAAGTCCGCACCCGGCAGCAGGGTGGCGACGGTCGAACTCTGTGCCAGCGCGTCGATGTCGGCCTGCGTGGTGTAGCAGACGTGGTCGACGGACGCGGCCCCCAGCTCGACAGCGAGCTGGACGCCGGGACCTTCGCGGAGCTGGTTGCCGTGGACTCGGGGGATCAGCCCCTTCGCCATCCCGGCGGTGAGAACGGCGTGCGCCTGGTCGCGGTCGAACGCACCGGTCTCGCAGAACACGTCGATCCACTTCGCCTGCGGTGCACACGCATCGATCATCTCCGCGCACACCATCGCGACGTAGTCGTCGGCCCGGCCCGCGTACTCCGGCGGCGGAACGTGCGCGGCGAGCAGCGTCACCTCGTCGGTGAGAGACGCCGCGATCCTCGTGCTGCGCAGTTCGTGTTCGACCGACTGCCCGTATCCGGTCTTGCATTCCACGGTGGTGCTGCCCGACCGCAGGGATTCGTCGAGCAGCCGCCGCGTATTCGACTGCAACTGTTCGTCGGTCGCGTTGCGGGTGGCCTCGATCGTGTTGCGGATACCACCGGCCGCGTACGGCTGCCCTGCCATCCGAGCCGCGAATTCCTCCGCCCGTTCCCCGCCGAACACGAGGTGCGAGTGGCTCTCCACGAAGCCCGGCAGCACCGCCCGGCCGTCGAGATCGTGCCCGAAGTCCGCGGCCGGTACCGAGTCGGCGCGGCCGACCCAGGCCACCACGCCGCCGTCGAAGACGACGGCGGCGTCGCGGATCAGCCCGAGCGGACCTTCCCCCACTGTCGGGTCGTTGGTCACCAGGGTGCCGATGCCGGTCAGCGCTGTGGAGCGGGAGGTGTTCGCTGTCACTGCTGTTCCTTCCAGTGGTTCGAAAATGCGGTCGCTCGGGCCTGCGGTCATCCTTCGGACATCGGCACGCGCACGCCGCGCTCCTTGGCGACGTCGATCGCGTGGTCGTAGCCGGCGTCGACGTGCCGGATGACGCCCATTCCCGGATCGTTGGTCAAGACCCGCTCGAGCTTCTCGGCGGCCAGGTCGGTGCCGTCCGCGATGCACACCTGACCGGCGTGGATGGAGCGTCCCATGCCGACGCCGCCGCCCTGGTGGATGGACACCCACGACGCCCCGGACGCGGTGTTGACCAGTGCGTTGAGCAGCGGCCAGTCGGCGATCGCGTCGGAACCGTCGAGCATCGACTCGGTCTCGCGGTACGGGGACGCTACCGATCCGGAGTCGAGGTGGTCGCGGCCGATGGCGACGGGTGCGGACAGCTCACCGGACGCCACCATCTCGTTGAACTTCAGGCCGGCCTTGTGCCGTTCGCCGTAGCCGAGCCAGCAGATGCGGGCGGGCAGACCCTCGAACGCCACTTTCTCGCCAGCCATCGTGATCCAGCGCTTCAGGTGCTCGTTCTCGGGGAACAGTTCGAGGATCGCCTTGTCGGTGGCGGCGATGTCCTTCGGGTCGCCCGACAGCGCGGCCCAGCGGAACGGGCCGAGGCCCTCCTCGAACAGCGGGCGGATGTACGCGGGCACGAAGCCGGGGAAGTCGAACGCGCGGTAGTAGCCGGCCTTGCGGGCCTCGTCGCGGATGGAGTTGCCGTAGTCGAACACCTCGGCGCCCTTGTCGAGGAAGCCGACCATCGCGGCGACGTGGCGGGCCATCGACGCGCGGGAGTCCTCGGTGAACTTCACCGGGTCCTTGTCGGCCATCGCCTTCATGTCGGCGAAATCGATCCCGAGCGGCAGGTACGACAGCGGGTCGTGGGCCGACGTCTGGTCGGTGACGATGTCGATGGGGGCGTTCATGGCCAGCAGTTCGGGGAAGATCTCCGCGGCGTTGCCCTCCAGGCCGATGGACAGCGGGCGCTTCGCGTCGCGCGCCTCGATCGCGAGGCGCAGCGCGTCGTGGATGTCGGTGGCCTTGGTGTCGAGGTACTTGTGCGCGATCCGGCGGTCGATGCGGGTGACGTCGCAGTCGACGCAGATCGCGACGCCGTCGTTCATGGTCACGGCCAGGGGCTGGGCGCCGCCCATGCCGCCGAGTCCGGCCGTCAGGGTGATGGTGCCGGCGAGCGTGCCGCCGAAGCGCTTGCGGCCGACCGCGCCGAACGTCTCGTACGTGCCCTGCAGGATGCCCTGCGTGCCGATGTAGATCCACGACCCGGCCGTCATCTGCCCGTACATGATCAGGCCGAGTGCGTCGAGCTTGCGGAACTCCTCCCAGTTGGCCCAGTCGCCCACCAGGTTCGAGTTCGCGAGGAGCACGCGGGGAGCCCACTCGCTGGTGCGGAAGACACCGACCGGCTTGCCGGACTGCACCAGCATCGTCTCGTCCGACTTCAGCGTCTTCAGCGTCCGGACCATCGCGTCGAACGCCTCCCAGCTGCGTGCGGCCTTGCCGGTGCCGCCGTAGACGACGAGGGAGTCGGGATGCTCGGCGACCTCGGGGTCGAGGTTGTTCATCAGCATGCGCAGGGCGCCTTCTTGCTGCCAGCCGAGTGTCGTCAGTTCGGTGCCGCGGGGCGCCGACACGTGGCGGGGACCGGAAACCGGAGGCGTCGTGGTGGTCATGTCGTGTACTCCTTGATGGTCGAACGAGAGAGAGGGAAGAGTCTGGGGGTCAGCGTGATTCACAGGCGCGAATCCGCCATGGCGGTGTGCGCGGGATAGATCATGGCCGGAGGCGGGTTGCTGTTGCGCCGCGCGAGCGGGTAGTAGATGGCGCCGGTGAAGACGATGCCGACGATCCACGAGATGTCCGCGCCGCCCAGCATGTCCGTGACCGGTCCCGTGTAGAGCTTCTGGGCGAGGAACGGGATCTGCGCGAGAACACCGACGGTGTAACAGATCATCGCCGTCTTGTTCCAGCGACCGTAGCGGGCCTCCGGGTCGTACAGCGCCGGGATGTCCACGCGCTCCTTGGAGATGAGGTAGTAGTCGATCAGGTTGATGGCACTCCACGGGGTGAACACCATCAGCAGCACGAGGACGAAGTTCTTGAAATTGTTGAGGAAGTCGGCGCTGGCGCCGATCGCGATCAGCATCGACACGGCGACGAACCCGATGATGTACAGGGTGCGGGCCCGCGACGAGATGCGGGACTGCCCGTTGAACGCCGTCACCGTGGTGAGGATCGACATGAATCCGCCGTAGGCGTTGAGGCAGTTGATCGTGAGCTTCCCGACCAGGATCACCAGGTAGATCATCAGGGCGATCACCGCCGGTCCGGCGAGGCCGCCGATCCACCCGACCTGGTCGCTGAGGAACGCGTCGCCGGCGACGGCGGCGACGAGTGCACCGAAGGTCATCGACCACTGCGAGCCGATCACGCTGCCCGCGAACGTCGACCAGAAGGTCGTCCGCTCGCTCGTCGAGCGCGGCAGGTAGCGGGAGTAGTCCGCGACGTACGGGCCGAACGTGAGCTGCCAGCCGGCACCGAGCGAGATCGCGAGGAGGAACGTGACGATGTCGAAGCCCTTGATTCCGACGAACGAGGCCACGTCGTACTCGGCGAACAACCGGATCGCGAGGTAGGTGAAGCCGAGGATGCCGACGACGGTCGCGATCTTGCCGACGACGTGGATCAGCTTGTATCCCGTCACCGCGACGAATGCGGTCATCGCGCCGAAGATCAGGATTCCGACGGTCGGGTTGTCGATGTGGAGGATCTCGTTCACGGCCTGACCTGCGAGTACGCTGCCGGTCGCGGCGAACCCGAGGTACATCAGGACGACGAGAACCAACGGGAGCACGGCACCCAGAACACCGAACTGCGCTCGGCTCGAAATCATCTGCGGCAGTCCGAGGCGAGGTCCCTGAGCGGAGTGCAGCGCCATCACGGCGCCGCCGAAGAGATTGCCGATCAGCAGGCCCACGATGGCCCACAGCGCGTCGGCGCCGAAGACGACCGCGAGGGCGCCGTCGACGATCGCGGTGATCTGCATGTTGGCGCCGAACCAGAGCGTGAACTGGCTGCGCGGAGATCCGTGGCGCTCGTCGTCCGGGACGACGTCGATGGTGCGTCGTTCCGGCGCGAGGCTGATCTCGGGAGGTCCCTCGTGTGTCATAGGCCTGATGTCTCTCTGTGACGAGTCCGGCAGCTGGTCGGTCCCGGGTGCTCTGTCCCATGTCCTGAATCCAGTGTGCTCTGACTCACGTTTTTTATCGCCTTAGATGTATAGTCCTGTATAGACAACCCCCTGTCAAGCGTTCTCCACGGACCCAGCCGAGAGGCGTGCCGGCCCGCCACTGCACCAGTCGGGAGTGTCGATGCTTCCGACGGAAGGTACTGACATGAGAGTAATTTCGACGTCCTCACACTCGCTCGAGGGCGATGAACAGCCGTTTTCCGATCAGGACGCGCGTCAGCGTTTCCGAGACCTCTACCTCCGCACCGCCGGTCATCCCTCCGCGGACGACGCAGATCCGGAGGCCCGCGAGCGCATCGCGAACACCCATCTGCAGTCCGGGCGGCACCGGATCCCCGGGGCCGCGGTGGTGCGCGGCATCGACGCCGCAGACCCCAGCGGGATCGGGCCCGCCGTGCAGATCGTCACCGACGACATGGCCCTGCTCGTCGAATCGGTGCTCCTGACCGCCGCCAAGGTCGGCGCCCCGATCGACGAGGTTCTGCATCCGGTGCTCGTCGCCCGCCGCTCGGAATCGGGCGACCTCACCGACCTCCTGCCCGCCGCCGACTCGGGCACGACGGAGTCCTGGATCCACGTCGGACTGCGGTCCGACACCGCGGACACCGTCGTCGCGGCACTCGTCGAGGCGTTGGATTCCGTCCTCGCCGACGTGCGCCGGGTGGACGTGGATCTGGCGCGCATGCGTGAACTCCAGATCCAGGTCGCCGATCACCTCGACGCGCAGTCGGGGCAGGACCCGCTGTCCGAAGAACTCCGGGAAGCCGCCGATTTCCTGCGCTGGTGCGAGGCGGGCAACTTCACCGTCCTCGGTTACGCGCGATACGGCGACGACGGCGCACCCCGGGAAAGTCTCGGCGTACTCCACGACCGGGAGGGCGATCGACCGCCGGCCACGGAATCCGGACCCGTCCTCGCGATCGGGCAGGCCGCCCTACCGGTATCGGTGCACCGCTCGTCGTATCCGTCGGTGATCGGAGTGCGGGCCGGAGGCGTCGAGCACCGCTTCGTCGGCGCATTCACCCCCGCGGGCAGGCACGAGAACGTCCTGGACATTCCGGGTGCGGGACGCCGGGTGCGGGCCCTGCTCGACCGGGCCGGCTTCGACCTCGGCTCATTCTCAGGGCAGGCCGTGCTGCAGGTCGTGCAGGCGTTGCCGCTGACCGAGTTGTTCGCGGCGAGCCCCGACTCGCTGCATTCGGCCCTCACCGAGGTTGCGGGCATCACCGCGCGCGAGCACATTCATCTGTTCCTGCGCGCGGACGCGGTCGGCGACAGCATGTCGGCGCTGGTGTTCATTCCCCGCGACCGGTACAACACCCGCACCCGTCTGGCGGCTCAGCAGGTGCTCCTGGACGAACTGGGCGGCACCGCCGTCGAATACACCACCAATGTGTCCGAGTACCCGCTGGCCATGGTGCACTTCACGATGCGGGTCCCGGCGGGCACCGAGGTGACCGACGCGCGTCGCCTGGACATTCAGCAGCGGATCTCCCGAGCCTGCCGGACGTGGGAAGACCGGTTCCGCGGCCATTCCGTCGCGGTCGAACGCAAGCTCCTCGCGCACTACGCGGACCAGTTCCCCGAGGGGTACCGGCACGACTTCGATGCCCGGCGCGCCCATGCGGATCTGGCGGTGTTCGAGAGGCTGGCGGACGGCGCGAGCGAAACACGGCTCGAGGCGAACGAGGCCGACTGGCGCTTCACCCTCTTCGTCGGCGGCGCCCCGGCCTCCCTCAGCGACGTTCTGCCGATCTTGCAGAGTCTCGGTGTCGCGGTGCTCGACGAACGCCCGTACACGGTCGCGAACAGTCGCGGAACGGTCTGCTGGATGTACGAATTCGGGATTCGCTATGCGGCGTCGGGAGCGGTGGACGACGGGCTGCCACGACGTTTCACCGAGACGTTCGCCGCGGCGTGGGAGTCGCGGGCCGAGACGGACACCTTCAACGAACTGGTGCTCCGTGCGGGCCTGGACTGGCGTGAGGTGGAGGTGCTGCGGGCATACGGACGCTACCTCCGGCAGGGCGGATTCCCGTACAGCCAGAACCACATCGCGACCGTCCTCGGTGATCATCCCGCCATCTCGCAGGAACTGATCCGGCTGTTCGCTGCGAGGTTCGACCCGGACGGCACGGCGGAGTGCGACGAGGTGATCGCCGCGCTGGAAACGGCGATCGGCGACGTGCTCGGCCTCGACGCCGACCGCATCCTGCGCGCGTACCTGAACGTGGTCCTCGCGACGTTGCGCACGAACCGCTACGTGAACCGGGGCAGCGAACGCGACATCCTGTCGTTCAAGTTCGATCCGCAGCGGATCCCGGAACTGCCGCAGCCGCGACCGCGGTTCGAGATCTACGTCTACTCACCGTGGGTCGAGGGCGTGCACATGCGCTTCGGCGCCGTGGCGCGGGGAGGCCTGCGGTGGTCCGACCGCAAGGAGGACTTCCGCACCGAAGTGCTCGGTCTGGTGAAGGCGCAGGCGGTGAAGAACTCGGTGATCGTGCCCGTCGGCGCGAAGGGCGGGTTCGTCGTCGCACGTCCGCCCGCCCCCACCGGCGACCCGCAGCGGGATCGGGACGCGCAGCGCGCCGAGGGAGTGCGCTGCTACCGCAGCTTCATCAGCGGACTGCTGGACGTCACCGACAACGTCGATCTCGCGAGCGGAACCGTGATCCCGGCGCCGCGGGTGGTGCGGCACGACGGCGACGACACGTACCTCGTCGTCGCCGCCGACAAGGGCACGGCGACGTTCTCCGACATCGCGAACGACGTTGCCGCACACTACGGATTCTGGCTCGGTGACGCCTTCGCGTCGGGCGGATCCGTCGGCTACGACCACAAGGCGCTCGGCATCACCGCCAAGGGTGCGTGGGAGAGCGTGAAGCGGCACTTCCGGGAACTGGGTGTCGACACCCAGTCGGAGGAGTTCACGGCCGTCGGGGTCGGCGACATGAGCGGCGACGTGTTCGGCAACGGCATGCTCGCGAGCCCGCACATCCGGCTCGTCGCCGCGTTCGACCACCGGCACGTATTCCTCGATCCGAATCCCGACGCCGCCACATCGTTCGCGGAGCGGGAACGGCTCTTCGCGATGCCGAGGTCGTCGTGGGCGGACTACGCACCCGGCCTGATCAGCGCCGGCGGCGGTGTGTGGGAGAGGTCGAGGAAGAGCGTGCCGATCAGTGCGGAGGCGCGCCGCGCGCTCGGACTGAGCACCGGGACCATCGAACTGTCCCCGCCCGACCTGGTCCGCGCGATCCTGCGGGCGCCGGTCGACCTGCTGTGGAACGGCGGGATCGGAACGTACGTGAAGTCGGGCACCGAAACCCACCTGGACGTAGGAGACAAGGGCAACGACGGCGTCCGCGTCGACGGCGCCGACCTCCGCGCCCGCGTGGTCGGTGAGGGCGGCAACCTCGGCTTCACCCAACTGGGCCGCATCGAGTTCTCTCGAGCCGGCGGGCGCATCAACACCGACGCTCTCGACAACTCCGCCGGCGTCGACTGCTCCGACCACGAGGTCAACATCAAGGTCCTGCTCGACGCCCTGGTCAGCGGTGGCCGCCTCGCCGCGGACGATCGCGCGGAACTGCTCGCCGACATGTCCGGGGAGGTGGCGGCACTCGTGCTCGCCGACAACGTCGCCCAGAACGACGTCCTGGGCACGGCCCGCGCCGACGCCGCCACGTCGATCACGGTGCATGGGCGGCTCATCGCGCACCTCGAAGGTCGCCACGGGGTGGACCGGACTATCGAGGTCCTGCCGTCCCGGAAGGAGATCGCGACCCGGGAACGCTCCGAGACCGGACTCAGCTCGCCCGAACTCGCGACGCTGATGGCGCACGTCAAGCTGGCACTGAAGTCGGATCTCCTGTCCTGCGACCTGCCCGACAGCCCCGCCTTCGCGGACGCCCTCGCCGGGTACTTCCCGCGCAGGCTCCGGGAATCGTTCGGCGACGCCATCGGCGACCATCCGCTGCGCCGGGAGATCGTCGCGACGGTCCTCACCAACGACGTCGTCGACAACGGCGGCATCACCTACGCCTTCCGGCTGGGGGAGGAGGCCGGCGCGAGCAGCGCCGACGCGGTGCGGGCGTTCGCGGTGGTCTCGGCGGTGTTCGACCTGCCGTCCCTCTGGGACGACATCCGGGACGCCGGGCTCGACGCCGCCCTGTCGGACGAACTGACGTTGTTCACCCGCCGGCTGCTCGACCGGGCGTCGCGGTGGATGCTGACCCGGCGGCCCCAGCCGCTCGCGGTCGGGGCGGAGATCAGCCGATTCCGTGACCGCGTCGCGGACCTGACACCGCACGTCGCGGGCTGGCTCTGCGGCGAGGACGCGGAGAATCTCCGGAGCCGCACCGCCGCGCTGGTTGCCGGCGGTGTCCCCGCGGACCTGGCCGGACGCGTGCAACTGCTCCTGGATCGGTTCGCGCTGCTGGACATCGTCGAGATCGCCGACGTCACCCAGCGCGATCCCCGCGAGGTGGCGCGGGTGTACTACCGGCTCGGGGAGTGCCTCGGGTTGGTGCACCTCCTGGTGGGGGTCTCGCAGCTGGGCCGGGGAACCCGGTGGAACGCGCTGGCCCGGTTGTCGTTGCGCGACGAGCTGTACGACACAGTCCGGGCACTGTGCCTCGACGTGATCGCCGGCAGTGAAGCCGTCGACACCGCAGAGCAGAAGATCGGGGAGTGGGAAGACCGCAATGCGGCCCGGCTGGCGCGGGCACGTCACACGCTCGACGCCGTCACGGAATCGGGCGAGCACGACCTGGCTGCCCTCTCCGTCGCAACCCGGCAATTGCGCAGCATGGTGAGGTGACATCGCGCGCACTGCGCGATTACGGCTTACCCGTGCAGTCGGCCGATAGACTGCAACGGCCGACTGCACGGGAAGTTCATCGGTGTCGCAGAGGAATGGTGCCAGTGGTGGAGATCGCAGTAGTCGACGCGGAGCTTGCTGCGTTGTACAACGGACCGGGGACGGAGTCTGCCCCGGCGTACGAACGCGTCAAGCACCTGATCGTGTCGCAGATCAACGCCGGCCGCTGGCAGGAAGGCGACCAGCTGCCCTCCGAGAATCAGCTGGTGAACGCGCTGGGTCTGTCCCGGATGACCATCAACCGCGCGCTGCGCGAACTCAGCGCCGAGGGTCTCGTGGTGCGTCTGATGGGTGTGGGCACGTTCGTGGCGGCCACGAAGACGGCGTCGCCGCTGTTCGAGGTCAAGAACATCGCGGACGAGATCCAGCAGCGCGGACACCGCCACCGAACCGAAGTGGTGTACGTGCGTGAGGAAGACGCCGATCCGGCGAACGCCTTCATTCGGGATTCCATCCGCGGCAAGGTGTTCCACTCCCTGATGATCCACTACGAGGACGACACACCCATCCAGCTCGAAGACCGGTTCGTCAATCCCGCCGAGGCCCCCGGGTATCTCGATCAGGATTTCACCCAGCAGACGCCCAATCATTATCTGAGCGTGGAAGCTCCGTTGACGAGGGGCGAGCACGTCGTCGAAGCGATCCTCGCCTCACCCGAGGAATGCCGGCTCCTCCACATCGAGCGCGCCGAACCGTGCCTGATGATCCGGCGTCGCACGTGGTCGTCGCGGGGACTCGTCAGCGCCGCCCGGCTCGTCCATCCCGGTTCGCGGAATCGTCTCGAGGGGACGTTCGGGACGGGCTGACCTGTTCCCTGAAGAGCGGGATCGAGGGCTTCCCTCTCCTACATCTGAGGCACTGCAGCTCAGACTTGACCATGCCGCGCGATCAACGAGACAGGACAGGGGTGGCCTGCTGGCGCTCAGTTGTCGACTTGCGGAGTCCGCGCCGTGGATGTGCCCGGGCGGGCCTTGTGGAGGTCGCATTCGCTCCTTTTGCCATAACGTGGCTTGCATGTGCACGATCTCGCGCTAAGCGAAATCGGCCGGCGGCGGGCTCGCTCGAGAGTGTGCGATGCCGCGGATTTCGGTTCCACTAGTTGCCACGACGAGCCGTGAAGGGAAAGGTTCGCCTTGGTGGCCGCGCGATCGCGCACTTCGAGTCGCCAAGGCACGTGCCAGTCCGCCCGAGAGGAAGTCCACATGCAGTCGGAAGCCATGCCGGATGTGGTCAACACGGCAGAACTCGCGGTCGCGGCGGCGGGCACCGAGGTCCAACGGTTGGCACGGGCGCTGTTGAGGCACACCTCCGAGATCGCCGCCGACGTGACGAAAAGCGTGGTCGAGGCGGTGCCCGAGGTGGCCCCCCTTGGTATTCCTGATTCCCTCGCAGCTTTGGGGGAGAGCACCGAGCACAATATTGGAGCGATTCTCTCGATGTTCGCATTCGACGCGGTGCCGACCGCGATCGAGCCGCCGGCGGCGACTCTTCGGACCCTCCAGGGCACGATCTCGGCAGGAGGTGACCTGGCTACGGTGTTGCGAGCCTTCCGTGCCGGGCACGCGGCGGTCTGGGAGCGTTGGTCCACGTACGTTCAGCGGGAGACCGAGTCTGCGCTGGTCCCGAGTGTTCTCGGATACTCGTCGAAGCGGCTCTTCGCCTATATCGACGGTGCCTGCGAACAACTCGTGACTCGGCACCGGGAGCTCTACCCGAACCGCGGTGATCAGCAGGCAGGACCGCGAACGCGTCAGGCCGCGTTGGCTGCCCTTCTCGATGGCTCGGCGGCCGACGAGCGTGCTGCCGCCGACGAGCTCGCATACGACGTCCACGGCTACCATGTGGCGCTCGTACTAGCTCCGGCCGCGGCGTCAGCGAACGTTCGTGAGGCGCTCGGTGACCTGGTCGCCGCAGCCAGTCCGGTCCGCACGTTCACGCACACGAGCGGGGACGGTCGGTGGTTCGTGTGGCTCGGGTGGGATGTGACGCCGACGCCCCAGGTGCTGCGCGCTGTCGCCACCGTCGCAACCGACGGCGTCGTCGTCGGGATGGGGGCCGCTGCTTCAGGGATTCAGGGGTTCCGGCGATCTCATGCGCAGGCATTGGAGACCCTCCGGACGGTGCAACTGCGTCCCACCCCCCTGACGGGGGTTACACAGCACTGCGAGATCGAGTTGGCCGCCGTCCTCGTCGCCGGAAACGCCGATCGGTCGCGTCGCTACGCCGCCGAGCACCTCGGGCTCCTCGGCGCGCGCGACGAGTCGACCGCCAGGCTCCGCGAGACGCTTCGCGTGTTCTTTGCGACCGGAGGCAGCCAGAAGCAGACGGCCGCACGGCTGTCCGTGCACGCCAAGACCGTCGCCTATCGGCTCGCGCGAACCGAGGAACTGCTCGGTCACCCGGTTGATCGGCATCGCACCGAGGTCGAGGTGGCGCTGCTGATTGACCACGCGCTGGCTGGCCCATAGGGACAAAGATTGTTATCCCGTTGAGCGTAAGGCGCGGGTCCGTGCCCGCTTGAGCGAGCCGGCACGCCGCTGCGACGCCAACGTGCGAGCGGTCTCTTAGCTCGGCGAGTGATTGTCGACGGCGGAGCGCGTGTGAAGGATGGAGTGGGCCCCGTCACACGGACGAGGCCCGGCCGGTATGGCGCTTCCGCCGTCGCCGGCGACACGATCCCGAACCAACCGAGGAGACCCATGGCGTCCACCGTCACGTCGACCGAGCACTTCGTCCGCCACACTCTCCGGCCGGAGGCCGTGGCGCGAGAGTCGTTCCTCTACAACGTCAAACTGCCCGATCAAGGACTGGCCGGCCTCGTCTACACCTGGGTCGACGCGCAGAGCGTCGCGGGCTGTGCCGCGTGGATCTACGGCGGAAACCCCGATGGATCGGCCATCTTCGAGATTGCCGACGGTATCCCGGTCCCAGCCGACCAGGGGTTCGACGCGTGGACGGTCGGTCCGCTGTCCGCCTCGATGCAGCCCAGCAATGTGGGGACGGCGGTCAGCTTCGCGGGCGATCGGATCGACGTCGAGATCGAATTCCATCCGATGCACGAGCGGTACCTCTACTCCGAGGCCCCGAGCGGATGCCCGTCGTATTTTGCTGACGACCGTATGGAGCAGAGCGGTCGGGTATCCGGCCGGCTTCGAATCGACGATCGGTCGATCCCGTTCGAGGCACTCGGCCACCACGACCATTCGTGGGGAACGCGGGACTGGGGCGCCGTGCAGCACTACAAGTGGCTCGAAAGCCAAGCGGAGGACACGGCGGTCCACGTCTTCGATCTTCAGGCTTATGGCGAGCGGCACCTCGCCGGTTACGTGTACCGCGACGGCGTCCGGTCCGAAGTCCAGTCCGCAGATTGGGAGGTCACCTACGACGAACGCTGGGTCCAGCAAACGGTGGAGCTGCGCGTCGTCGACGAGACGGGTCATAAGACGACGGTGACCGGCCAGACGTTCTCTGACATCGCGTTCCCCGTAGATCCGAACGCGACTCTTGTCGAAGCGATGGTCCGAGGGGAGGTCGGCGGTCGACCGGGCACCGCCTACCTCGACTTCCTCTGGCCGCCCGACTACATCGCGCACATCACCGCCAAGTAATCCGGGGCGTCGTGGCGACGCCCTGACCCTCCCCGCGGCGCCGTTGCCGCGGCACGAACCAAAGGACCACACCATGGCTGTGCTCAACCACTTGGATGAGACCGCGACCAGGACAACCCTGACGCATTGGTTGTCGACAAAGCTCGACGGCGCGTCGAACATCGAGATCCCGGCGATCTCGATCCCAGCCGCGGCCGGAATGTCGATGACCACCATCTTGTTCTCGGTCAGCTACGACGCGGAGGGGAGCCGCCGCGAGCTCGATCTTGTGGCCCGAGTCACCCCCGCCGCCCCCGGGATCTTCCGGGAGCCCGACCTGGCGGCAGAATTCGCGCTACTCACGGCAGTTGCCGAGCACACCGCGGTCCCGGTGCCCCGGGTTCGCTGGCTCGAAGACGATCCGGCGCTGCTGGGTGGCCCGTTCCTTGTGATGGACCGCGTCGATGGTCGGGTCCCGGGCGACGATCCGCCATTCGTTTCCGAGGGCTGGGTTGTGGATCTCCCGCCTGCTGACCGAGGACGCCTCTTCGACAACGCGCTGGGCGCACTGGCCGAGCTCCACGACGCCGACCCAAAAGTCCTCGGGGTCGAGTTCTTGCACAACAGTGAGCTCCGCGAGCCCGGGATCGCGCACCAGCTCGCCGAGTGGCGCCAGTTCTACGACTGGACGGCAGAGTCCGGGCGGATCGCCAACATCGAGGCGGCATACGAGTGGCTCGAGGAGCACCGTCCCGACGACGATGAGCTGGTGCTTTGTTGGGGCGACGCCCGGCTGGGGAACATCATCTTCGGCGCTGACCACTCCGTAGCGGCGGTCCTCGATTGGGAAATGGCGACCATCGCCAGCCCTCAGCTGGACCTCGGGTGGTTCGTTCTTTTCGTGCGGTACTACTCGGAAGGCATCGGGGTTCCGCTGCTGAAAGGGCTTCCGACCCGCGACGCCGTGATCGCGCGGTATCGCGAGCTCACGGGCCGCAGTGCGGCAGATGTCGACTACTACGAACGATTCGCCGCCTACCGCCTCGCGATCATCATGGCTCGGATCGGCCGTCTGATGATTTCGGGCGGAGCCCTGCCCGAAGACAGCGCGATGCCGGCGAACAACCCTGCCAGCCAGGTCCTGGCGCGTTTGTTCGACCTTCCAGCCCCCGAAGGTGCGGAGGCCAACTACATCGGCCACCGCTGAGCGGGCGCCACACGTGGACCAGCACGATGATGCCCGTCACCGGTTTCCGGTGACGCTGCCGCAGTCGGTTCGACGGCGATGCACACTGCATCCGGTGCTCGGCGAACGTCGGCGACAACCACAGCCGCCAGCCATGCGACCGCACAAACACCCCCGAAGGATTGTCTCCGGCAGGCTCCGGCCATAAAGGGTGGCGTGAACCACGGCTACCACAAGGTGAGTGGCAGACCCGCTGCCTCAGCGTCGCGAATCCCGGACTCGATGCCGTCGGCGTCGTCGTGGTTCGCCACACCGGAGCGAATGGCGGCGGCGATGGCGCGGGTGCGGCCGGCAGGTTCGTGGACATCGGCCGGGGGTTGGCGAGATTCCGTCGGCCGCAAGTGTATTCGGTGCGGGTGACGACGTCGGTGCCCCGGCGAAAATGGTGTGGGATTGGGACCGCCGGCGAAGTCGCACTGGTGGCACAGCACCGCGTCGTCGGAACCGGACCA
Source organism: Rhodococcus jostii NBRC 16295 (assembly GCF_001894825.1). Classification (GTDB taxonomy): domain Bacteria; phylum Actinomycetota; class Actinomycetes; order Mycobacteriales; family Mycobacteriaceae; genus Rhodococcus_F; species Rhodococcus_F jostii. The sequence continues at coordinate 56,229 of NZ_BCWY01000002.1, forward strand.
CCCCAGCCGCGGAATCACCCCATGTTGGAGTTGGGAGGCGAACAGGTGCGCGGGCACGGCGCCCCGCCGCGAGGGCCCGGGCAGGCTCGCGGCCCGGAAGGGCCCATGTCCTGTGGATGACGCTCACCGGCCACGGACCCATACTCACCACCGCAGCGCCGGTTCCCTCTCCGGCCCAGTGCCGCGGTGGTTGACCGACGTCGCCGCTGGTCTTCCCGGTTCACAGGTACTCAACGGGCATACATTCGGATGAGGAACTGCGGCGCGCCGCCGCGGAGGTCGTCGATCGCTGCCGAGATCGCCGCGGGGTCCTCCGGTGGTCCGGAGGCGAAGCCGCCGATGTCGTCGTCCAGCACGCTGCCCGGTGGATACCGAACAACAGGCTCAGGGCTGCATGTCCTTCGTCTGCAGGGCGGGCCAGGTGAGGCGGCCCGCGTGGATGTCGGCGATCGTCGACGCGATCCAGGCGAGTTCGCTGCGCGCGGCATGGAGGGCGTAATCCGCTTCGACGACGAACAACGCGGGCACCCCGTCGTCGAGCGCGCGGGCGAGACGTTCTCGGTCGGATTCGATTCTCGCGGTGAGTCGTTCGGCGCGTTCGGTCAGCGCGTCGACCGCACCCTCCCGTCCCAGCGCGCCGAGGTAGCTGATCGCCGCGAAGAACGGTGAGAACTCTCGTGCGGCACTGCGGATCTGGACGTCGAGACGGTGCGCGAGTTCCGAGCGGCCGGTGTCGGTGAGGGCGTAGACGGTGCGGGCCGGCCGCCCTTCCCGTTGCGCACGTTCGTGTTCCTCGATCCAGCCGGCCGCCGCGAGAGCCGCGACGACATTGTTCAGTGAACCCCGATTGAGCGGCCACTGTCCCTCCTCGCTGCGGTCGCGCAGCGTGACCTCCAGCTGGTACGGGTGCATCGGCGATTCGAGGAGCAGGCCGAGCACCGGCAGGACGAGCGGATTGTCGAGAACGCGCGCCGGCATAGTCGAAATATATCAGTCTAAATAAACTATGACGAACTTCGTGGTTCGGGCGTCACGACCTCGCCTTTGTCACGATTGGGTCACGGCCCGCTACGGTGGATCGTTGACCACGACGCCGATCATGAAAGAACAAATTCTTGTTACAGAGTGAATCGAAGTTCAGGGCTTATCGTCTCCACGCCGTCGCGCTCCTCGTGGGCGTCCTCTCCGTGGGGGTGGTGGCCTACCGAGAGTTCGATGCGGCGACGGGCTACCTGATGGATCTCTCCGTCTTCCGCGACGCCGGGCACGCCTTCCTCAGTGGCCTGCCGCTCTACTCCGCGGACTTCCCGAGCAGTTCCGGATTCAGATTCATCTACGCACCCTTCGCGGCGATCCTCTTCGCTCCGATGGCGGAGATCGACCCCGCGGTCCTGCAGGCGTTGTGGTGCGCCCTCAACCTCGGGCTCGTGTGGTGGATGCTGAAGGTCGCGCTGTCGAAACTCGACGTCGGACGCCCCGAACTCCTCGCTCTGCTGTCGATGGGGCCGGTGCTGCTCCTCGAACCGATGCGCTCGAACTTCGACTTCGGTCAGATCAACATCATCCTCATGGCGCTCGTGGTCGCCGACTGCACCGGTGTGATCCCGCAACGGTTCCGCGGAATCACGATCGGCCTCGCCGCGGCCGTCAAGATCACTCCCGCAGCGTTTCTGCTGATCCTGCTCGTCCGCCGCGACTTCCGGTCGATCGGACGGTCGCTCACCACGATCCTGGTCACCGTCGGTCTCGGCTTCTGGCTGCTGCCGCAGTCGTCCGTGTGGTTCTGGACCACCGAGTTCTTCGCCACCGGCCGCGCGGGTGCGCCCGACTTCTTCCGCAACCAGGCCGTCACCGGCGTCATCGCCCGGCTCGGGGCGGAAGGTCGGCTGGCCAGCGTCCTGTGGGTCCTCAGCGCGGCCGTCATCGGCTCCGCCGCGGCCTGGGCGGCGTACCGGTTCACCCGCTCGGGTGAGCATCTGATCGCGCTGTCGATCGTGGCCCTGGCATCCCTGCTCGCCGCTCCGTTCGCCGTCACCCACCACTGGGCGTACAGCATCCTGCTGGTCCCGATCCTGATCGCCCCGCAGTACCGCAGCTGGCGACCGCTGATCGGCGCCGCGACCGTGATCTTCCTGATCGGCCCGAACTTCGTCCTGCAGTCCTCGTCGTCCGGCTGGGTGGAGGCGGCCGTCCGCGAGGTGATCGGCAGCTCGCAGTGCCTCATCGCGCTGGTCCTGCTCGGAGCGGCCGTGGTGGCCGCCCGGTCCCGCACCCCGCTCCCGGACGCGGCGACGGACGACGTGCCCGCGGACGCAGATGCACTGGAGCCCGCCCGCAGCTGAGGCTCAGCGTTACCGACAGCGGGCGAATGTACCTTTGAGCGCCTCAGGTGCGCCGAAGGGTACATTCGCCCGGCGCCGAGGAGCCGCGCGGTGGCCGGGACGGCGCTATCGTCGAGTCATGTGCCGAAACATCACCGAGCTGCGCGGACTCGAACCGGCGGCCACCGCGGAGGAGATCGAAGCGGCGGCGCGTCAGTACGTCCGGAAGGTCAGCGGAATCCAGAAGCTGTCGGACGTCAACCGTGAGCCCTTCGAGGAAGCGGTCGCCGTGGTCACCGAGGCCACCACGAAGCTGCTCGCGGCACTGCCGTCGCGGAAGCAGCCGCCGCAGACGGTGCCCCCGCTGCGACGACCGGAGGTCCGGGCGCGCATCGCGGCGAAGGCCGCGTCATCCAGCTGAGCGCGGCGAAGGCCGCGTCATCCAGCTGAGCGCGGCGAAGGCCGCGTCATCCAGCTGAGCGCGGCGAAGGCCGCCACTTCCTAGGACGAGAGGGACGCTCGTTGCGCTCGATCGAACGAGCGTAACGTTCGTTCGGGTGGTGTCGGGATCGGCCGGTGTGCTCTACGCTACGGATGGTGGATGTCGTGCACTCGCTGGATCCGCTTTCCGATGTCGCCGTGTCGTCGGCTGCGGTGTCTTCGGACTGGGACGAGATCCGGACCTGGTCGGACCAGGTGTACATGCCCTACCGTGTGCGGTCCACGGGGCGACTCCTGCAGCCGCGTTCGAGCATGTACTCGGCGCCCATCGGCGAGATCACCCTGACGCGGTTCCGGTACGGGGTCCCGGTCACCGTCGACGACTTCTCCGCCGACGCCGGCAACATCCTGGTTCTGACGACGATCCGTGGTCGTGCCCGGCACCGGGTCGGTTCGGCGGAGGTCGAGGTCGACTCCGGTGGCACCTTTCTGGTGGACTGCAGCCGGATCGAGCACTACGTCGATTTCGACGAGTCGGATCTGCAGCTGAATTTGACGGTGCCGCACCGCCTGGTCGCCGACGTCGCCGATCGGTGGTTCGGATACCTGCCCGACGACCGCCTGTGGCAACACAAGTGCGTGATCAGCGCCGGGCAGCAGTCTGCGTGGAATGCGCTTCTCGCGTATGCGGTGCGCTCGGTGGCCGCCGATCCCGACCGGATCGCCCACGGCCGCCCGGGCATTCACCTTCAGGAGCTGCTTCTCGGTCACCTGTTCACCGAGTGGGCTGCGGCGGCGGGGATCGCACTCGACGGCGGCGGGAGCGACGTGGCCCCCGGATACGTCGGGCGCGCAGAGCACTACATGCGTGACCATGCCGCAGAACTGCCGACGGTCACCGAGGTCGCCGCGGCGGTGGGGGTGAGTGTGCGGGCGCTGTCGGGGGCGTTCCGTCGCTACCGGGAGACCACACCGAACCGCTTCCTCACCGAGGTGCGGTTGCAGCGTATCCACGACGAACTCACGGCCGCGGCGCCCGACTGCACCGTGTCGTCCGTCGCCGCGCGCTGGGGTTACGTCAACATGGGCGTGTTCGCCGCGGCCTACCGGCGCCGGTTCGGGGAGAACCCGTCCCGTGCGCTCGGCCGCACCCGTCGGCGGTAGTGCCGAAATCCGACAGCCGACCGCCGAATCGAGGTGGTCCACGTCACAGTGTGCTCCGTAGTGTCCGTTCCGATCCTCGGCCCGTTGCCGACGAGGGAACCGAACACAGGAGGAACCATGAGAGACGACTTCGCGAGCATCACCGACACGGACCTGCAGAAACTGACGCAGGACGAGGCCGGTGTCCCGGGTGTGGTGGCGATGCTCACCGACCGCGACGGCGTCGTGTATTCGGGTGTGGCGGGGGAGCGGGCGGTCGGCTCGGGTGTGGCGATGACGGCCGACACGGTGTTCGCCGCCTTCTCCACCACGAAGGCCGTGACCGGAACGGCGGCGCTCCAATGCGTGGAAGAGGGCCTGCTCGACCTGGACGCGCCGACCGCCCGGTACCTCCCGGAGATCGGTGAACTTCAGGTTCTCGACGGCTTCGGGAGCGACGGAGAACCGGTGCTGCGCGCGCCGAAGCGTGACATCACCACCCGGATGTTGTTGCTGCACACCGCCGGTTTCGGCTACCCGTTCTTCAGTGAGGAGTACCGGCGCCTCGCCGACGACCACGGCTGGCCCAGCGTCATCACCGGCACGAAGAAGGCCCTGACCACGCCGCTGCTGTTCGATCCCGGCGAGCGGTGGATGTACGGCTCGAACATCGACTGGTGCGGTCTGGTCGTCGAGGCCGTGCGGGGGCAGCGTCTGGGAGAGGTGATGCGCGAGCGCATCTTCGAACCGCTGGGGATGAACGACACCGCCTTCACGCTCACCGGCGACATGCGCGACCGGCTCGCAGTCGTGCATCAGCGCACCGACGACGGCACCCTCGTGCCGTTGCCCGAGATGGTGCTGCCGCAGGATCCGGAGGTCCACATGGGTGGCCACGGGATGTACACCACCGTTCCCGACTACCTGAAGTTCCTCCGGATGTGGTTGCGGGACGGAGAGGCACCCGGCGGCCGACTACTCGCGGCCGCGACCGTCGCAGAGGCGGTGCGCGGCGGCCTGGACGGGCAGGAGGTCACCGCACTGCCCGGCGTGATCCCGGCACTGTCGAACGACGCCGAGTTCTTCCCCGGCCTGCGCAAGAATTGGGCGTACACGTTCATGGTCAACGACGAGCCCGCGCCGACGGGACGCCCGGCCGGTGCTCTCGGCTGGGCGGGTCTGGCGAATCTGTACTACTGGATCGACCGGGAGAACGGCATCGCCGGCTTCTGGGCCACGCAGATCCTGCCCTTCGCCGACGCCGTCTCGTTCGGCGGATACCTCGACTTCGAGACCGCGGTGTACCGCTCACTGGACTAGGACGAACGGGACGCTCGTTGTGTTCGATCGAACGAGCGTCCCGTTCGTTCAGGCGCGGAGGGCTCCCAGCGCGTCGATGCGCTTGATCGCGTCGGCGACGATTCCGTCGATGAGGTCCTTGCACGTGGGCAGGTCGTCGAGCAGTCCCACGACCTGCCCGGAGGCGAGGACGCCGGCGTGGGTATTGCCCTCGACGAGACCGGCTTTGAGTAGCATCGGGGTGTTGGCGGCCATGATGATCTGCTGCCAGGTGCGGTCGCTGGACTTCTTCATGGCGAGGCCGTCCCTGACGAGCGTCGACCACTTCATGCCGGTCATGGCCTTGAACTTGGACGCGTTGCGGGCGGCCGCGACCAGTCCGCGCACGTTGCCGGAGTGCTCGAGGCTGGTCACGAGTTCGGTGTTGAGGACCCGGTGGGGCATGCCGTCGACCTTGCGGGAGACGGTGGTGTCCTGCAGACCCCGGGCGAGGTATTCCTGCTTGACGGAGTCGGGGACGGTGGATTCCTGGGTGAGCAGGAAGCGGGTGCCCATGGCCACCCCGGCGGCGCCGTACGCGAGGGCCGCGGCGAGTCCGCGGCCGTCGTAGAAACCGCCGGCCGCGACCACGGGAATGTCGACGGCGTCGAGCACCGACGGGAGCAGCAGGGTGGTGGCCACCGGGCCGGTGTGCCCGCCGCCCTCGCCGCCCTGGACGATGACGGCGTCGGCGCCCCAGGACGCCACCTTCTTCGCGTGTTTGGCGGCACCGATCGACGGAATGACCACCACCCCGGCGTCTTTCAGCTTCGCGATCAGTTCCTGCTTCGGTGCCAGCGCGAACGAGGCGACGCGCACGTTCTCCCGGATGAGCAGGTCGATGCGTTGCGGGGCGTCGGTGGCGTCGGCGCGGATGTTCACGCCGAACGGCTTGTCGGTGAGCGTCTTGGTCTTGGCGACGGCCGCCTCGAGTTCCTCGTACGTCATCGTCGCCGACGCGAGGATGCCGAGACCGCCCGCGTTGGCCGTGCCGGCGACGAGTCGCGGTCCGGCGACCCAGCCCATCCCGGTCTGGACCACCGGGTGTTCGACACCGACGAGTTCCGTCAAGGCCGTTCGGAGCGTGCTCATTCCGACACCTCCCGGTCCCGCAGGCTGCGGGGATCGAGAACCTCGCGGATCAGCCGCAGTTCTTCGCCCGACGGATCCCGGGTGACCGGAGCGTCGGCCAATCCCGCCACCTCGAACGAGGTGTTCTCCGCGACCTGCTCGGCGGTCACGCCGGGGTGCAGGGACAGCGCCCGGAAGGTGTGCCCGGGTCCGCCGAAGTCGAACACACCGAGGTTGCTCACCACCCGGTGCAGGTGGTGGAAGCGGTACGCGGGGTTCTCCGGATCGATCTGGTCGTAGCCGACGCCCGAGACGATGTCGACCTTGTCGCAGAACACCCGCGACGAGTGCCTGCCCACCCAGTAACTGGTGGCGTGGTTGATCGTGTTGCCCGGTGCGCCGCGGACACCGAACATCTGCCGCGTGGGCTGCTGCAGCGGACCGAAGGCCGAGAGGTTCTGGTTGCCGTGCCGGTCGATCTGGTTGGCGCCCATCACCACATGGCGGCGACCGGAGGCGACGACGTCGAACACCTTCCGGAACGGCATCCAGCCCTCGATCGGGGCCTTCGCGCCGACGGCAGGGGTGTCGGCGAAGATCAGGGCCTCGCCGTCGGTGATCAGCAGGTCGGGTTCGGTGGTCAGTCGCGCGAGCCGGGCGCCGATCAGCGGCAGGGTCGCCATCGGGCTGGCCATGATCTCGCCTGCCCCGGAGAAGATGTCGGCGCACGCGATCGCGCAGTACTCGGCCCGCGTCACCTCGGTGGTCGTCTCGGTCATGCCTGCTGCTCCTCTGCGAACTTCTTCACGGCGGCCTGGTAGTCGTCTTCGCTGCCGGACAGGTAGGTGTCGACGAACTGCTGCCACGTCTCGGGGGTCTTCGCCGCTTCGGCGTAGTGGCGCTGGAACTTCTCGTCGCGGCCGTAGCTGTCGCCGGCGAGGGTGAAGTGGGCGCCGTTCGGGGCCTCCACGACGCCGTCGACCATCATGCGGTTGAGGATGAGATTCTGCAGCGGAACGGTTTTCACCAGTTCCTCCGTCTCCACCACCCGCTCGACGGAGACGAACCGCTTCTCGGCCGCCGCGCAGTACAGGTCGTCGAAGTAAGGGTCGACGCCGGTGTAGGCGGCGTTTCCATTCTTGTCGCCGAGGTTCAGATGCACCAGTGCCGCATCGAGATTCAGTGCCGGCATCGCGATCAGGGTCTCCGACTTGCCGGACGCGTCCGGGTACGGGGAGGTGACGGTGCGCAGTTCGTCGCCCCAGAAGGTCCGGACGTCGGAGCCGAGCCCCGCCCGGATCGGCAGGAACGGCAGCCGGGCGGCGGCGGCCTCGAGGCCGCACTTGACCATGCCCTCGTCCATCTCGCGGACCTCGATCTCGCCGGCGGTGCGGGCTTTCGCGAACCACGGGTCGTAGAACGGGGCCGAATCGAGGGACACGAAGCCGTAGTACGCCTTCTTGACCTTGCCCGCCGAGCACAGCAGCCCCAGGTCGGGGCCGCCGTAGGTCACGACGGTGAGGTCGGTGACATCGGAGCGCAGCAGCGCCCGGATCAACGCCATCGGTTTGCGGCGCGAACCCCAGCCGCCGATGCCGATGGTCATTCCGCTGCGGAGTTCCCCGACAGCGTCGTCGAGCGACATCCTCTTGTCGCGCTTGTTCGCCATGGATGTCAGCCTTTCCTGTTGTTCGAGTTGGAGCGGGGCTTCCCGGTTTCGACGAACTCGTCGCGGTGTTTGTCCGCGACACCGGCGAGGTTGAGTTCGAAGGTGTAGCCCTGTTCGAGGCGGTAACTGGTCTTCACGTCGACGGGGTCGATGCCGTTGATGGCTTCCTTGGCGCAGCGGATCACCCGGGTGTCCTTGGCCGCGATCTTGGCGGCGATGTCGCGGGCGGTGTCGTCGAGTTTCTCCCGCGGCACCACCTCGTACACCGACCCGAAGTGCTGCAACTGCTGGGCCGTGACGTTCTGCGCGGTGTAGTAGAGGGTGCGCATCATGTGCTGCGGGACGAGCCGGGCGAGGTGGGTGGCGGCGCCGAGTGCGCCGCGGTCGACCTCGGGAAGTCCGAAGACGGCATCGTCGGACGCGACGATCACGTCGGCGTTGCCGACGAGGCCGATGCCGCCGCCGACGCAGAAGCCGTTGACCGCGACGACGACGGGGACGGCGCAGTCGTAGACGGCGGCGAACGCGGCGGCGCAGCCCCGGTTGGCGTCGACCAGCGCGCCGTAACCGTCGGTGGCCTGCATTTCCTTGATGTCGACGCCGGCGTTGAACCCGCGCCCTTCGGCTCGCAGGATCACCACGTGGGTGTCCGGATTCCGGCCCGCATCGAGGATGGCGTCGGCCAACTCGAACCAGCCTCGGGACGGGATGGCGTTCACGGGCGGGTAGTCGACGGTGACCGTGGTGATGCCCCCCGGTTCGCTAGCACTCCGAATTCCCACTGTTCTTCTCCCTCGTCATCCGCACGACTTCACGTACCAAGCAATTGCTTGGTAGGGTAGCACGATGGAAACGCGTTTCAATCTGGATGGAGCAGTCGTGCTGGTGACCGGCGGCGTGCGCGGGGTGGGTGCGGGCATCAGTCGCACCTTCCTGCGGGCGGGCGCGACGGTGGTGGCCTGCGCCCGGCGGCCGGGCGACGAGCCGGTCGAGGTGGATGGCCGCGTCGCCGAGTTCCTCCCGTGCGACATCCGCGATCCGGAGCAGGTGCAGGACCTCGTCGACCGGATCGTCGAGCGGCACGGCCGACTCGACGTCCTGGTCAACAACGCCGGCGGCGCACCCTTCGCGCTCGCCGCGGAGGCGAGCCCGAAGTTCCACTCCAAGATCGTCGAGCTGAACCTGCTCGCCCCGCTCCTCGTCTCACAGGTCGCGAACGCGGTGATGCAGGCACAGGACTCGGGCGGCGCGATCGTGAACATCTCCAGCGTCAGCGGCTCACGACCGTCGCCGGGCACCGCCGCGTACGGCGCGGCGAAGGCGGGGGTCGACAGCCTGACCACCAGCCTCGCGGTCGAGTGGGCGCCGAAGGTCCGGGTCAACGCGGTCGTCGTAGGTCTGGTGCAGACGGAACTCGCGCACCTGCACTACGGCGACGACGCCGGGATCGCCGCGGTCGGGGAGACCGTCCCGCTGGGCCGGATGGCGGTCCCCGAGGACGTCGGGAACTGTGCACTCTTTCTCGCGTCCCCGCTCGCGTCCTACGTCAGCGGGTCCACGCTCACCGTCCACGGCGGCGGCGAACGCCCCGCCTTCCTGGCGGCGGCAACAGCATTTACACCAGCTACAGCTACAGCATCGACTTCAGCTACAGCATCGACAAAGGAGAACACATGAGTGGAGTGGTCGACGGTCGCGTCGTCATCGTGACGGGCGCCGGACGCGGAATCGGACGCGCCCACGCGCTGGCCTTCGCCGCCGAGGGCGCAAAGGTCGTGGTCAACGACATCGGCGCAGGTCTCGACGGTTCCGCCACCGGCGAGAGTCCGGCCGAACAGGTGGTCGCGGAGATCTTCGCCGCGGGTGGCGAGGCCGTCGTCAACGGCGACGACGTCGCGGACTGGGCGGGAGCGGAGAATCTGATCAGGACCGCGATCGACACCTACGGGCGCCTCGACGTGCTGGTGAACAACGCCGGGTTCCTGCGCGACCGCATGCTCGTCGGGATGAGCGAGCAGGAGTGGGACGCCGTGGTGCGCGTCCATCTCAAGGGTCACTTCGCGACGCTGCGGCACGCGGCCGCGTACTGGCGGGCCGAGGCGAAGGCGGGCAACCCGGTCGACGCCCGGATCGTCAACACCAGTTCCGGTGCCGGACTGCAGGGGTCGATCGGGCAGGGCAATTACGCCGCCGCGAAGGCCGGGATTGCGGAGATGACCATTCAGGCGGCCGCGGAACTGAAGAACTACGGGGTCACTGTCAACGCGATCGCCCCGGCCGCGCGCACCCGGATGACGGTCGGCGCGGGCGGCGCGATGGCCGAGGCGATGGCCGCGCCCGAGGATGGTTTCGACGCGATGGCGCCGGAGAACATCTCCCCGCTCGTCGTGTGGCTGGGCAGCGTGGAGTCCAAGGACGTCACCGGCCGCGTGTTCGAGGTCGAGGGAGGCAAGATCACCGTCGCCGAAGGATGGCGTCACGGCCCCACCGAGGACAAGGGGGCGCGCTGGGAGCCGAAGGAGATCGGGCCGGTCGTCGCCGACCTCCTCGCCAAGGCCGAACCCCCGGTCCCGGTCTACGGCGCCTGAGTACGTGAGTGGCGAAGTGTGCCGGGGCACGCTTCGCCACTCACGTGCCGGGGCACGCTTCGCCACCTACGTGGAATGGTGTTTGGACACGTTGCTAAACAGGTGTCCAAAAGTTAGTGTGCATGGAGGAAAAGGCTCTCGGCCAAGGAGAATTCGTGAAATTCGGCATTACGTTGTTTACGAGTGACCGCGGGATCGGGCCGGCCTCGGCCGCGAGGGGTGCAGAGGCCAACGGATTCGACTCCTTCTACGTGCCCGAGCACACGCACATTCCGGTGAAACGCGATGCCGCGCATCCGCAGACCGGCGACGCGTCACTGCCCGACGACCGGTACATGCGCACCCTGGACCCGTGGGTGGCGCTGGCGTCGGCGGCGGCGGTCACGGAGCGGATCGAACTGGGCACGTCGGTGGCGCTGCCGGTCGAGCACGACCCGATCACCCTGGCCAAGACGATCGCCTCGCTCGACCACCTCAGCGGCGGACGGGTGATTCTCGGTGTCGGGTACGGGTGGAATCTGGACGAACTGACCGATCACAACGTCCCGCCCGGGCGGCGCCGGACGATGCTGCGGGAGTACCTCGAGGCCATGCGTGCGCTGTGGACGCAGGAGGAGGCGTCGTACGACGGCGAGTTCGTGAGCTTCGGTCCGAGTTGGGCGTGGCCCAAGCCGGTGCGGGTACCCCCGGTGATCGTCGGCGCCGCCGGCAACGACAAGAACTTCCGGTGGATCGTGAAATCGGCCGACGGGTGGATGACCACGCCGATCGAGCAGGACATCGACGACCGGGTCGCGACGTTGCAACGGATGTGGCGCGAGGCGGGCCGGGACGGTGAACCGAGGATCGTCGTGCTCGACGGCAAGCCGGACGTGGACAAGTTGCGGCGGTGGAAGGACCTCGGGGTCACCGAGGTGGTGTACGGAATGCCCGACCGGAGCGAGGAGGAGGTCCTGGCCTACCTGGGGCGCCTCGCCGGAAAACTCGAGGGATTGCGCGAGTCGACCGCGGTGGGGTGAGTGAGTGCGGTTGGATGGGACGAGGACACACTCGAGTAAGAACGTGTTCTAGTATTGCTTGCCAGCTGCTCGAGGAGAGGCCGAAGTCCGTGCGCATCGCGCTCTTGTCGTATCGAAGCAAGCCCCACTGCGGTGGGCAGGGTGTGTACGTACGCCATCTCAGCCGTGAGCTGGTCGAACTCGGCCATCAGGTCGAAGTCTTCTCGGGGCAGCCGTACCCGGACGTCGACCCTCGGGTCACGCTGACGAAGGTCCCCAGCCTCGACCTGTACCGCGAGCCGGATCCGTTCAGAACGCCGCATCCCCGCGAGTTCCGCGACGCCATCGACGTCCTCGAGGTGGCGACCATGTGGACGGCCGGTTTCCCCGAACCGCTCACCTTCAGCCTGCGCGCCGCGCGACTGCTGAAGGAACGCGCCGACGAGTTCGACGTCGTGCACGACAACCAGTGCCTCGGCTACGGGCTGCTGCAACTCCAGAAGGCCGGACTTCCCGTCGTCGCGACCATCCACCACCCGATCACCCGCGACCGCGAACTGGACCTCGCGTCGGCGAAGTGGTGGCGCAAGGTGACGGTCCGGCGCTGGTACGGCTTCCTGCGCATGCAGAAACGGGTGGCGCGTGCCATCCCCGCGCTGCTGACGGTGTCGCAGTCGTCCGCCGACGACATCAGCGCGGCGTTCGACGTTCCGGCCGGGAACCTGCAGACCGTCCCGCTGGGTGTGGACACCGAGGTGTTCCGGCCCCCGGCCGCCGCGCGGGTTCCGGGTCGCATCGTGTGCGTCGCCAGCGCCGACATGCCACTCAAGGGGGTGTCGACGCTCCTCGAGGCGGTCGCGAAGGTGCACACCGAGCGCGCCGTCGAACTGGTGCTGGTCACCAAACTGGCACCCGGCGGAGTGACGGAGAAGCTGATCGAGGAGCTGGCCATCGGCGACGTCGTCCGCACGGTGTCCGGCATCGACGACGGCGAACTGGCCGCGCTGCTGGCGTCGGCCGACGTCGCGTGCGTCCCGTCGCTGTACGAGGGCTTCTCGCTGCCCGCCGTCGAGGCGATGGCGTGTGGCACCCCGCTGGTGGCGAGCCGCGCCGGCGCCATTCCCGAGGTGGTGGGAACGGAGGAGGAGGCGTGCGTGCTGGTGACGCCCGGCGACCCGCAGGAACTCGCCGACGTCCTCGGCGCGCTGCTCGACGATCCGCAGCGCCGTGCCCGGCTCGGCGACGGTGGCCGGCGACGGGTGCTCGAACGCTACAGCTGGGCGGCGGTGGCGGCGAGAACGGCGCAGACGTATGCCGAAGCGATAGCGCAGACTCGTGAAGGAGGCCGACCGTGCTGACCGTGGACTTCGACCGGCTGGGTGTGAAGCCCGGCGACAAGGTCATCGACATCGGGGCGGGCGCCGGACGGCACTCGTTCGAGCTGTATCGACGCGGCGCCGACGTCATCGCCTTCGACCAGAACGCCGACGAACTCGCGGACGTCGAGAAGATGTTCGTGGCGATGGCCGAGGTCGGTGAGGTCCCCGCGGGCGCCTCGGCCCGCGTCGAGGTCGGCGACGCGCTGAACCTGCCGTACGAGGACGCGACGTTCGACGTGGTCCTCATCTCCGAGGTCCTCGAGCACGTGCCCCGCGACGGCCGTGCCATCGCCGAGCTGACCCGCATCCTCAAGCCCGGTGGCGTTGCGGCGGTGACCGTTCCGCGGTGGCTGCCGGAGAAGATCTGCTGGGCGCTGTCCGACGCGTACCACGAGGTGGAGGGTGGCCACGTCCGCATCTACCGCGCCGACGCATTGGCGGAGAAGCTGACCGACGCGGGCCTCGAGGTCCGGGGCCGGGACCACGCTCACGCCCTGCACTCCCCGTACTGGTGGCTCAAGTGCGCGGTGGGGGTGGAGAACAACGACAACCCCCTCGCGAAGGCCTACCACCAGGTTCTGGTGTGGGACATGATGAAAGCCCCCTGGCTCACCCGCACCGCCGAGAAGGTGCTCAACCCCGTGGTCGGCAAGAGCGTCGTGTTCTACCTCGAGAAGCCGAGGGAACCGAGCGTGGTGAAGGCGCCGCGGTGAGAGCCGCCGGCGTCCCGTCGGTACCGGACGTGTTGTCGGAGAGCCAGGTCAGGCAGACGGCACGGTCGATCGCGGCAGCGCAGGAGTCGTCGGGGGCGCTGCCGTGGTTTCCGGGTGGGCACACCGACCCGTGGGATCACGTCGAATCCGCCATGGCGCTCACCGCCGCCGGACTGATCGACGAGGCGGAAGGTGCGTACGCGTGGTCGCGGCGCACGCAGCGGCCGGACGGTTCGTGGCCGATGAAGTTCCGCGACGGCGCCGTGGAGAATCACGATTCCGACAGCAATTTCTGCGCCTACCTCGCGGTGGGGGTGTGGCATCACTACCTGGTCACCGGTGATCGGAATTTCGTCGACGCTCACTGGCCGTCCGTGCAGGGTGGTCTCGACTTCGTCGTCGACATGCAGGCGCCGAGCGGTGAAATCTGGTGGGCCCGAGGGGAGAACGGCCAGGACTGTCCCGAGGCGTTGCTGACCGGCAACTCCAGCATTCATCACAGCCTGCACTGCGGGCTCCTCCTGGCCCGGCTGGTCGACGACCCGCAGCCCGAATGGGAGTTCGCGAAATACACTCTCGGCCACGCGATCCGGCAGCATCCGGAGTCGTTCGCGATCAAGGACGAATACTCCATGGACTGGTACTACCCGATCCTCGGAGGTGCCGTGCGCGGTGAGGTCGCGTCGGACAGGATCACGTCGCGGTGGGACGACTTCGTGGTGGAGGGGCTGGGCATCCGCTGCGTGGACCACCGGCCGTGGGTGACCGGCGCCGAAACGTGCGAGTTGGTGCTGGCACTCGACGCGATCGGGGAGCGTTCGCGCGCGCTCGCGCAATTTGCCGCGATGCAGCACCTGCGGGATCCGGACGGCTCGTACTGGACCGGGCTCGTCTACAGCGACGGCAAACGGTGGCCGGTCGAGCAGACCACGTGGACGGGCGGCGCGATGATCCTCGCCGCGGACGCGTTGTCCCGCACCACGCCCGGACACGGAATCTTCCGGGACGCGGCGCTGCCGGTGGGACTACCGATCGGGCTCGACCGCTGCGGCGACTACTGTCACGCCAGCGGTTCGCCCGTCTGACCGCCGACCCTTTCGAGAACACGCAGGGACCCGGTGACGGATGTCTCCTTGAACTGTCCTGTCGCCAGGGCACGTTCGTAGATCTCGAACGGTGGGCGCCCGCCGTCGGCCGGGTCCGGGAACACGTCGTGGATCACCAGGGCGCCGCCGACGTTCACCCACGGTGCCCACCCGTCGAGGTCCGCGGATGCCGCCTCCGATGTGTGTCCGCCGTCGATGAACACGAAGTTCACGGGGGTGCGCCAGAAAGTTGCGACCGTCGACGACCGGCCGAGCACCCCCACGACATACTCCTCGAGCCCGGAGTCGGCCATCGTGTGCCGGAATCGGCCGACCGTGTCGAGCAGCCCCGTGTGCGGATCGACGAACGCCGGTTCGTGATACTCCCAGCCGGGTTGATGTTCCTCGGAGCCGTGATGGTGATCGATGGTGACGATGCGGGCGCCCCGCGCCTTCGCTGCCGCCCCGAGGTAGATCGTCGAGCGGCCGCAGTACGTGCCGATTTCGACGCCCACACCACCGTGGGTCAGGTATTGCATCGCGGCCTCGTGCAGGGCCGTTCCCTCGTCCTCCGGCATGAACCCGGGGGTCGAATCGGCGAGTCGGAGAAGCTCGGCTGTCAGGTGTGGGTTACTCATGTGGCCTCTGCGTCCGGGGCGGCCGCTCTGGCCGCCTTCTTCCGCTTGTGTAGTACTCCGCCGATCATCGAGTCGAGTTTCGTTCCCAACGGCCAGCCCACGTAGTGACAGAGGAAGAGTGCGATCTCCCGCAGTTGGTCCTCGTCGAGTTCCTCGTTGTGCAGGGCCGCGCCCACCTGGATCTCGGCGACGTCGACGAGCCCCTGTGCGGTGAGCGCGCCGAGGAGGAGAAGCCGGCGGTCGCGGATGCTCAGTCCGGGTCGCGACCAGATGTCGGCGAACAGGTGGTCGGCGGTGACGGCGAAATGCGCGCCGGGCCCGTCCTGCATCTCGAATCCGTAGACCTTCTCCATCATCGCCAGTCCACGGGTGCGGGTGTCGTCGGTCATGGCTGCTCCTCCTCGTCCACGGTGCTGTCGACGCCGAGCCCCGGACCGAGGCGTGCGAGCGCCAGATGCGCGAGCGGCAGCGCGACGTCGAGTCGCTCGCCGAGTCCGATCGCCAGCGACAGGTCCTTCTCCCCGAGGTCCCGGACATGGGACATGATCGGGTACCAGTTGTCGTTCTCGTCGAGAGGCGCGGTGGTGTCGCGGAGCATGATCGCTCCGGCGCCGCCGGTGATCGCGTCGGTGTGCCGGACCACCTTTCCGAGATCGGTGATGTCGAGACCGGCAGCCTCGGCCAGCCGCTGCGCCTCGGCAGCGGCCGTGAACGAGACGAAGTGCAACAGGTTGCGGGCCAGCTTCATCCGCGTTCCCGCGCCCACCTCGCCGGCGTGCACGACGAGTTCGGCCCAGTGCCCGAACGGCTCCCGGACCTTCTCGAACGCGTCGTCGCTCGCCCCGACCATCACCGCGAGCTTTCCCTTGTGCGCGCCGGGTGCGCCGCCGCTGACGGGCGCGTCGATCAGGTCGACGCCGTGCGCCCGGCACCGCTCGGCGAGTTCGACGGCGGTGACGTCGCTGATGGTGGAGTGCACCGCCACGACGGTGCCCGGCCGCGCGGTGTCGAGGATCTGGGTGACCACCGCGCGCACCTGTTCGTCGTTCAGCACGGTCACCGAGATGACGTCCGCGTTCTCCGCCACCTCCCGCGGACTCGACGTCACCCTCGCGCCCGCCTTGCCGAACGGTTCCAGCGCCTCCGGCCGGGTGTCGCACACGATGAGCCCGCCCGGCCGGTCGAGCAGCCGCTTCGCCATGGGCGCACCCATGTTGCCGAGGCCTATGTAGCCGACGGACACCTGCTCGGTCGTGGTCATGACCGAAAAATCTGTCCGCCGTCGACGTTGAAGATCTGCCCGGTGATCCAGCTCGCCTCGTCGGAGAGGAGGAACAGGCAGGCGCCGACGAGGTCGTCGGGGGTGCCCATCCGTTTGAGCGGCAACGTCTTGACCATGGCTGCCACCATATTTCCCGGCGTGACGGTGCGGGTGGCTTCGGTGTCGATCGGTCCGGGCGCGATCGCGTTGACGCGGATGTTCATGCCGCCCACTTCGTGGGCCAACTGCTGGGTGAGGCCGTTGATCCCGACCTTCGCGAGGCCGTAGAAGCCGGAATACAGCCAGGCGGCCGTGGACGACTGGTTGACGATCGAGCCGCCGCCGCGCTCGTTCATGTGCGGCCACACCGCCCGGGTCACGTTGAGGGCGCCGTCGAAGTTCACGGCCATGAACTTCTTGTAGTAGTCCCACGGCACTGTGATGAGGAGGTCGAGTTTCATTCCACCGTAGATAGCGGCGTTGTTCACGAGATGATCTATGCCGCCGAACTTCTCGACCGTGAACGCGGCGAGTTGCTTCGCCGATTCCTCGTCGGCCACGTCGACGTCCTTGAACACGGCCGTCCCGCCGTCGGCGCTGATCTGCTTGGCGACGGTCTCGCCGAGTTCCGCGTTGAGATCGGCCACCACGACGTTGGCGCCTTCGCGGGCGAGCGCCCGCGCGTAGCCCTCGCCGATTCCCTGTGCCGCACCGGTGACGATGGCGGTCTTACCGTCGAAACGTCCCATATCGATCGACTCCCTGCATTGTCGGGCCGGCTCGCCGGCGTATTGTCGGGCCGGCTCGCCGGCGTGTTATCGGGCCGGTTCCGCGACCAGCTTGGTCTCCAGGTATTCCTCGAAACCGGCCACACCCATCTCGCGGCCGATTCCGGACTGCTTGTATCCGCCGAACGGGGCGTCGGCCGAGTACCAGACGCCGCCGTTGACGCTGAGCGTGCCGGTGCGCACTCCGTCGACGACCCGCTCGATGCGGGCGGGATCGGTGCCCCACACCGACCCGGACAGACCGTACGGCGAGTCGTTGGCGATGCGGATCGCGTCCTCGTCGCCGTCGTGCGGAATGATCACCAGCACGGGCCCGAAGATCTCTTCGCGCGCCACCCGGGAGTTGTTGTCGAGCCCGGAGATCAGAGTGGGTTCGACGAAGAATCCGCGGTCCCGATCGGCGGGGCGTCCGCCGCCGATCACGATCGTGCCGCCCTCTTCCCGGGCGAGGCGTAGGTACTCCTCGACGCGGGCCCGTTGCCGCTCGGAAATGAGTGGCCCGCAGATGGTGCCGGGTTTCGTCGGGTCTCCCGCCTTCAATCCGCCGAGGGTCCGGGCCGTGGCCTCGACCGCCTCGTCGTACTTCTCCCGGGGTACGAGCAGTCGGGTGGTGATGGCGCACCCCTGCCCCGCATGGGTGGAGACGGTGAACGCGGCGACCCCGCAGGCACCGGCGAGGTCGGCGTCGTCGAGCACGATGAACGCCGATTTGCCGCCGAGTTCGAGGAACACCTTCTTCAGCGATTCGGACGCCGCCGCCATGACGGCCTTGCCGGTGGCGGTCGACCCGGTGAACGACACCAGGTCCACGCGGGGATCCGTGGACAGTTGCGCGCCGAGGGAGTGGTCGCTGGACGTGACGATGTTGACGACACCGGCGGGGATGTCGGTCTCCTCGGCGATCAACTGCCCGATCAGGGCGGCGCACCAGGGAGTGTCGGGTGCGGGCTTGAGGACCACCGTGTTGCCGGCCGCCAGGGCGGGGCCGATCTTGGCGAAGTTGATCTGGTGCGGGAAGTTCCACGGCGTGATGGCGCCGACCACGCCGACGGCTTCCCTGAGGACACGTCGTCGGGTTCTGATGCCCATCGGTTCGGCGATGCCCAGATCCTGTTCCCAGGAATAGTTTTCGGCGAGGTCCGCGAAGTAGCCGAGATCGGCCACCGGGCCTTCGAGTTGCGGTCCGCGGGTGAGGAAGGCGGGGGCGCCGACCTCGGCGATGGTGATGTCGCGCAGTTCCTCGATGTGCGACTGCAGCACGTCGCGCAGTTGTCGAAGGCACTGGGCCCGGAAGGCGTGGTCGCGGGACCACGTGGTGTCGTCGAAGGCCTGCCGTGCCGCGGCGATCGCGGCGTCCATGTCGGCGGCGGTGGCGTCGGCGGCCCGTCCCAGCACCTCCTCGGTGGCCGGGTTGATCACGTCGAACGTGCCGCCGGAACCGGGAATCAGTTTGCCGTCGATCAGGAGAGCAGAGCTGTCGGTGGGGCGCAGAGTCATGGAGTTTCGCTTCCGAATCGGGTGAGTGTCACAGCGATCTCTGAAAACTGGACATGTGTCTGGACTATAGTTTGAACAACTGGATGCCGCAATGACGAGTTGCCCGGAGGTGCGATGACTTCACGCGAGGAGAAGCGGCTGGACGGTCGAGGGGCCGTCGTCACCGGCTCGAGCAGGGGAATAGGCCGCGCCGTGGCGCACGCGCTCGCCGCGGAGGGCGCCGGTGTCGTCGTCAACGGTCGTGACCTGGCTGCGGCCGAAACGGTGGCCGACGAGATCGTGCTCGCCGGTGGCCGGGCGATCGCAGTCGGTGGATCGGCCGCAGCCGACGGCGTCGCCGAGGCGCTGGTCGACGCCGCGGAATGCGCATTCGGCGACGTGGACGTCCTGGTCAACTGCGCCGGCGTCGCGGAGCCCGCCGGATCGTCCATCCTCACCGTCACCGACGAACAGTGGCGTGAACTCCTCGACGCCCACCTGACGGCGACCTTCCGCACGTGCCGGGCCGTCGCGCCGTTGATGGCCGAGCGGGGGAGCGGAGCGATCGTCAACACGAGTTCGTTCGCGTTCCTCGGCGATTACGGCGGCACCGGGTATCCGGCAGGCAAGGGGGCGGTCAACAGCGTCACCCTGGCCATCGCGGCCGAACTGGCCGAATCCGGCGTCCGCGCCAACGTCGTGTGTCCCGGCGCGAAGACGCGGCTGTCGGTCGGGGCGGAGTACGAGCGGCACATCGAGGAATTGCACCGGCGGGGGATGCTCGACGACGCAACACGGTACGGTTCGTTGCATCCCGCGCCCGCCGAGTACGTCGCCCGGCTCTACGTGTTCCTGGCCAGCGACCTCGCCGCGGGCATCACCGGTGGAATCTTCGCCGGATCAGGATGTTTCGTCGGCAGATTCGACCGTCCGGCTCCGACGGTGCTGGCCTACCGCGATCACGAGACCGAGCCGCCGTGGTCGCTCGACGAGCTGGCGGAGTTGGTGGGGCCGGCTCGCTGCGATCGGTGATCGAAGTGACATATTGACCTGAAGGGCATTGTATTGAAAACAGAGCCCCTGTAATCTGGTGGTATGTCGACGGCCGAGAATGACGCCGCGGCGCCGGGTACGCCACCCACGCGCACCTATCGATCCCCGCGGCGACGGTTGCAGGCGGCCCAGACCCGGGCCGCCATACTGCAGGCCGCCCACGAATTGTTCGCCGCGCACGGCTGGGTGGGTACCAGCATGCGGGACATTGCGCGTACGGCGGATGTATCCGTCGAAACCGTCTATGCCACGGTCGGATCCAAGGTCGCGGTGCTGAAGAGTGCCGTGGACGTGGCGGTCGCCGGCGACGACGAACCCGTGGCGCTGGCCGACCGGCCCGAATTCGCGGCTCTCGGAGCCGGACTCACGCTCGCCGATCGAGCACGGGCCGCGGCGCGCCTGGTGGGCGCCATCAATCAACGCGCGTGCCTGCTCGACGCTGCACTACGTCAGGGTGCGGCAGTCGAGGACGATCTGGGCGAGCGGCTCGCCGAATTCGAGCGCGGTCGTCGAGAGGGGACCGCCGCCGGTGGCCGGCTGATTGCGGGCCGCCGACTCCGCACCACCGAATTCGACGAGCTGTGGATGCTCACGAGCATCGCGGTGTATGGCCTACTCGTCCGCGACTCCGGGTGGAGCCGGGGCCGGTACGAGATCTGGCTCGCCGACCGCATCGAAGAACTGTTTTCACGCCCGGCGTGATGCGCCGAGCGTCGCCGAAAGTCAGAAGCCATGAAGACCGATTCCCCCGCACCCGCCGATGTCCGGATCAACGGCATCGTGCACGACGCGTTGCGGCGCGACCTCACCCGCACGATGACGGCTCTGGGGTCCCCGCAGCCACCGAACGATGCCCGGCGGGTGGCGATCGCCGACCACCTCGTGTGGATGACCGGGTTCCTCCACATGCACCACGGCGCCGAGGACGAGCTGTGGCCGCTGATACGGCAGCGGAACCAGGACGCCGGCGTTCTCCTCGACCGGATGGCGGCCGATCATGCACGCATCTCACCGGCGATCGACCGCGTCGCCGCAGCCGCGACGAACTACCGCGTGAACGCCTCACCAGAGGCGCTGGAGGCGCTGGCGTCGTCGGTCGTGGCGCTCGAGGTGGAACTGCTCCCGCACCTGCGCCGCGAGGAGGACGAGATGATGCCGATCGTCGCGCGCAGTCTCACCCGCGCCGAGTGGGAGGAGTGGGACCGGGCGACGAACATCGCACCGAAGTCCAGGCACGAACTCGCGCTGGAAGGTCACTGGCTCATCGACAACGTGAATCAGGAACGGTACGACGTCGTCGTCCACCTGGTGCCCGCAGCCCTGCGCTTCGTCCTGCTGCACGCATACGCACGTCCGTATCGGCGCGCGTGTGCCACGCGGTGGGGACCGGACGTCGATGTCGCGCCGCACACGAAGCGCAGGCGAGCGACGGCCGCCCGGCGGGCGGGGCGTTCGTTCCGCACAGAGGGAGCGGTGAGCCTCCACATCGATGCCGCGCCGCGCGTTCTGTACGACATCATCGCCGACGTCACCCGCACCGGCGAGCGCAGCCCGGAATGCCATACCTGCACCTGGCTGCCCGGACCGCCGCCCGGGACGGTGGGTGCGCGGTTCCGCGGTCACAACAAGGCCCGACACCTGCGCTGGTCCCGGGGCTGCGAGGTCGTCGCGGCCGTTCCCGGCGCCGAGTTCGCGTTTCGCACGGTCCCCGAGCGCGTCGACCCGACCCGACGCGACTCCACCACCTGGTCGTACACGCTCACGCCCGAGAGGCGAGGAACCTTGGTCACGCACTCCTACCGGATCACCGCGCTCCCCGCCCGCCCGCTGTTGTGGCTCTACTGCCGGATCATGCCGCAGCACACGGACATGCGGCCACAGATGCTGCAGA
Organism: Rhodococcus jostii NBRC 16295; assembly: GCF_001894825.1. GTDB lineage: Bacteria > Actinomycetota > Actinomycetes > Mycobacteriales > Mycobacteriaceae > Rhodococcus_F > Rhodococcus_F jostii. The sequence goes on from NZ_BCWY01000002.1 coordinate 78,082, forward strand.
ACCTCGAGGCCCTGCGACGAGAGGCCGCACTCGGATTCGTTGGTGGCGGGAGTTCTGGGCACCGCGGCCGGGTTACTGTTTCGCCTCGGCCACACCGCTTTTCGACGTGATCGTGCCGGAATCATCCGGTCGCGGGCTTCGGGGACGCGTGGCGGGGACATCCCACTCGACGATGGTTCCCGCCCCCGACTCGGTGCGGATGGAGGCGCTGCCGCCGAGCTCTTCAGCTCTGTGACGGATGTTCGCCAGTCCTCGCCCACGTCGGGCACCGGGCGAAATCCCCGTACCGTTGTCGGTTACCCGCATCGCGAGGTGGTGGCCGGAGGCGGTGACCTGGACGTGGCACGTGGTGGCGTGGGCGTGGCGGGCGATGTTGCTGAGTGCCTCGGTGAGCGCAGCCTCCAGCGCGGCGCCGGCGACTTCCCGCGTAAAGGTGTCGGCGGGCCCTTCGATCGACACGTCGGGGGTGAAGCCCAGGGCAGCGGTGCTGCGCTCGACGATCTCGCCCACCGCACCGCTCAACGACGACACTGTCGCCTTCAGGTCGCGGTCGTCTTCGTCGTGGTGGCTGAGGTCGAAGATGACGGCTCGCAGGCCACGGACGATGCTGTCGGTTTCGTCGATCAGCGGGTCCAGTTCAGCGGCTTGTCGAGGGTGTCGCCGTGCCAGCGACGTCAACGCCAGCCCCAACCCGAATACCCGCTGAATCGTCAGATCGTGGAGATCGGTCGCCACTCGGGTTTGCTCCTCGTGACGCGTCCGCTCCCGAGCGGCGCGGACGAGTTGATCACTTTGGGCGAGCAAGCTGACGCGCATCCTGTTGACGGCATCGGCGATGACGGCCACCTCCCGGGGTCCGTGGCCGCCTATCGGCCGGGTGTATTCACCATCTGCGACCGCGGTGATGTCCGTGAGTAGATTCGTGATCGGCCTGGTCAGCATGCGCTGCGTCAAGTATCCGGCGACGAGAACGGTCACGACCGCCAGCATCAGCGCGACAGCGGTGGCGATGTTCGCCGTTCGCTGCGCGGAGTGGATCTTCTGGATCTGTGCAGCCACGAGTTCGTCCGTGCGGGTGTCCAGGGCATCGAGGCGATTCCGCAGGGTGTCGAAGAGTTGCTTGTCCGACGTCGTCACGGCAGCGCCTGGGTCCGGCGGTACGGGCCCGGCCCGGAAGGCGGCGATCTCGGGTTCTGCCGCCTGCGCCGTCCAGTCCCGTGCCGCCTGCTTCACTGCCTCCAGCGCCGCCCGGGCGGGGCCGTCGTCGGCGAGGTCGGCATCGAGGGCGGCCAGCAACTTCGTGGCCTCGCCGCGGCCCGCATCGTAGGGCTCGAGGAACCGGGGGTCGCCAGTCACCACGAAACCGCGCTGCCCCGTTTCTTGATCGACGAATGCCGTACGCAACATCGCCACAGACTGCTGGGCGGGCATCGCATCCTGCGCCAGTTCGTCGACGGCATCACGCACCCCGTTCCGGCCGTAGACCGAGAACACGACCGACACCGCGAACAGCGACACCAGAATGGTGATTGCCAACCACAACAACGCACGCAGCGATATCCGCGTGGTCTTTCCGCCCGACTGTGTCATACCGAACCTCGAATTACTGCGCTTCATCGACCGGGACGAACAACTGCCGCTTTACACCTTATTGCGCCACCGTCGCGACGGAGCGCACCTTTCCCTTACCTCGATCTGCGGGGTCCGATTCCCGGCGAGATGTCCCGGAATGAGTAGATCGACGTCCCGTAGGGATACGTTATCCGCACTCACTGCCGCTACTGTGGAATGCGTCACAACGAGAGAACGCGGCGCCTGATCGGCAGAACCCGCGCCCCGCCGCACGCGGGGCGACGACGCATATGAACCACGTCGAAAATAACACGAGCGCACAGATTCTCGGGAATCCCATCGCTACGGCGGCGGAGAAGGGACTCGTGCGGTCGATGGGTGAGGCGCGGTCCGACGAAAACAGACACAGCGGCCCGCGCACAGCCGAGCGCTCTGTGTCGACATTACGCACAGAGAGTATTCATGTTGTTCTACGCCAGAAATTTTCGACAGTGTCGTCCCGGTGAATGCGCGGGCGACGGACGATGTCGGGCAGCGATAACTCGACGATCTGGCCGGCGACGCACGGCGATGATCGGCGGACGACCAGCCCGATGGGGGCCGTGGATCGATGTGGTGGTCCGCTGGGGGAGGCGGAGGTGGGCGTCGACAGGGCCGAACAGGGACAGGCGACGGTCGGACCCCAACAACGCGCTCGGGTATCTGGAGCAGCTTCCGGCGCTGCGGTTGCTCGAGCGGCTTCCGGTTCCCGCCCTCGCCGTCGACGAAGACGGCGTGATCGTGCATGCCAACCCGGCGCTCGAGCGGATGCTGGGATACGCCGAGAACTGGCTTGCCGGGTGTTCGGTCGCCGACGTGGTCGATCCGGAGACGTCTCCGAACGGACCCGCGGCGGTGGCGCAGTTGCGGGACTGTGCGGGAAAGGTCATCGAACTCGCCCATTGGGACGGTTTCGTCGTGCGTGCCGCGGTGAGCAGGTCGGTACTGCGCCGGGAGGATGATCCTGTCACCTTCGTGTGCTTCCAGGACGTCACCGAGCAGTTGTGGGGCGGTGGGCGGGCGCCCGAATTCGAATGATGCAATTCCTCATCGGCCGTTTCAGGTCGGGGTGACCGTTCGCTCCGGCCACTCGATGCTGGACAGTGCGCCCCGCAGCACCGATTCGTAGATCACGTCGAGGTCCAGTTCGTCGCCGAGGAAGTCGGTGTTCACCAGCATCACGAAGCCGTGCATGGCGGCGAAGATGCTCACGGCGGAGTCGAGGGTGTCCTCCGGCGGCAGTCCGCACGAGGCCAGCATCGTGCGCAGTGCCGTGTTCGCGTCGAGTGCGGCGGAGATGAACGCGTCCCGGTCGACCGGCGCGGTGGTGAGCGTCTGGTACCGGTGCGGGTGGTCGGTGGCCCAGGCGCGGTGCGCGTCGAGGAGCGCCCGGAGGCCGTCGGGACCGCTTCGGCCCATGGCGATCTCGCGTAGCCGCGCACCGAGTTCCGCCATGGTGCGCACCTGAACGGCACCACGGATGTCGTCGAGGTTGCGGACGTGGTTGTAGAGGGATGCGGTGACGACGTTCAGCCGGGCGGAGAGGCTCGTCATCGACAGCGGTTCCCAGCCGTGCTCGTCGATGATCTCGATCGCGGCATCCACGACCTTGTCCCGCGTGAGTGTGCGACGTCGGATCGGTCCGTTCTGCCCTTTCGCCATGGGTCCAGCATAAGGGCTTCCATTATAAATGAGAGTGTGTAGTTTAAGACGCATCCCATTCGTTTATCGATCGAGGAGCAGTGTATGACCGCGTCTCGGATTGATCTCAAATCCCCCGACGTCTTCGCGGAGGGGGTGCCCTACGCGTTCTTCGACCATCTGCGGGCGAGTGAACCCGTCTACTGGCAGCCCGAGGAGAACGGCACCGGGTTCTGGGCGGTGACCAGGCATGCCGACGTCGTCGCCGTGTCCCGCGACAGTGCGACGTTCTCGTCGGCGGTGGGCACCACCCAGATCGACGATTTCGACGAGCAGACCCGCGCGAAGCAGGCTGCCATGCTCGTGAACCTCGACCCTCCCGACCACACCCGGCTGCGACAGCTCGTCAGCCGCGGATTCACCCCGCGCACAGTCAAAGTGCTCGAGACCCACATCCGCGACATCTGTACCCGGATCGTCGATCGGCTGCTCGAGGACCGGGACGTCGACTTCGTCCCCGAAGCGGCGGCGCCGCTGCCGCTGGAGGTCATCGCGGCGCTGCTGGGTGCGCCTGCCGGGGACGTCGACAAGCTGTACGACTGGTCGAACCGGATGATCGGCTTCGACGATCCGGAGTATGGCACCACCCAGGCCGACGGCGAGATGGCCGCTGCCGAGATCTTCCTGTACGCGAACGAGCTTGCGGCGCAGCGTCGCATCGAGCCGCGCGACGACATCGTCACCAAGCTCGTGCAGCCGGATGAGAACGGCGACACGCTCACCGAGATGGAATTCAACATGTTCTTCGTCCTGCTCGTGGTGGCGGGGAACGAGACGACGCGCAACGCGACCGCCGGTGGGATGCAGGCGTTCATCGATCATCCCGATCAGTGGCGGCGACTGCAGTCCGAGCCCGAGCTGGCGCCCCGCGCGGTGGAGGAGATCCTGCGGTGGGTGACCCCGGTGATGGACTTCCGCCGCACCGCCGTCCGGGACGCGTACATCGGCGACCAGCTCGTCAGGGCCGGCGACAAGGTGGTGATCTACTACCCGAGCGCCAATCGGGACGAGGCCGTGTTCGACGAACCGTATCGGTTCGACATCGGCCGGAGTCCCAACCCGCAGATCGCGTTCGGTGGCAGCGGGGTGCATTTCTGCCTTGGCGCCCACCTGGCGCGTCTCGAGCTGAAAATCCTGTTCGAAACCCTCGCCGCGCGGATCGACCACGTCGAGCCCACCGGACCGGTCGTCCGGCTGCGGTCGAATTTCATCAGTGGCATCAAGACGATGCCCGTGCGAATTCACCCGCGCGACACGGTGTGAGACCCCGCTTTTCATTGCCAGGCGCCGGTAACTGTAGTAGCGTCCAGACACGTGTCCAGTAGTATGAATTTCGAGTCCACCCGCCGCCGTCTGACCGAGAAGCAGGCCGACACCGTCGACCGGCTCACCAAGGCGGCAGTCGAAGTGCTGCGTGAAGAGGGATTCGCGGGACTCACGGTTCGCTCGGTGGCCGGCATCGCCGGTGTCGCGCCGGCGACCGCGTACACCTACTTCTCCTCGAAGGAGCACCTCGTCGCCGAGGTCTTCTGGCGCCGCCTCGCCGCGTCGCCGCCGCAACCGGCAGACGACGGACTCGACCGCACCGGACGCGTGGTCGCCGTACTCCGCCACATCGCTCTCCTGGTGGCGGACGAACCCGAACTCGCCGGCGCCGTCACCAACGCGCTGCTCGGCCGCGACCCCGACGTGGAGCACCTCCGCGCCCGCATCGGCCTGGAGATCCGTGAGCGCCTCGCCACGGCGCTGGGAGACGGCCACGATCCCGACGTCCTCGAAGCGCTGGAGCTGCTGTACGCCGGCGGCCTGGTCCGCGCGGGAATGGGCTACGGGTCCTACGCACAATTCGCCGATCGACTCGAAACTTCCGCCAAGCTGATTCTGGAGTAGATGCCATGACCGCAGCCTCGATGCCCGGGGTGTCACACAATCCGGTGACGTTCAATCCGTACGACTATGGCTTCCACGAAGATCCGTACGTCACGTATCGAAGACTGCGGGAAGAAGCGCCGGTCTACTACAACGAGGAACTCGACTTCTGGGCGCTGTCCCGGCACGAGGACGTCGTCGCGGCGTTCCGCGACAACCAACGTCTGTCGAGCGCGAACGGGGTGTCGCTCGACCCGGCGGCCTACGGCCCGCACGCCCACAAGACGATGTCCTTTCTCGCACTGGACGATCCGCGGCACATGCGGATGCGCCAGTTGGTGTCGCGGGGCTTCACGCCGAGGCGGGTGAACGAACTCGAGGGGCGGATCGTGGACCTGACTCGGCAGTACCTCGACCCCGCTCTCGAGGCCGGCGAGTTCGACTGGATCGCCGAGTTCGCCGGCAAGCTCCCGATGGACGTGATCTCCGAGCTGATGGGGGTACCGGAGGCCGACCGCGGGGAACTCCGGCGGCTCGCCGACCTGGTGGTGCACCGCGAGGAGGGCGTCCTCGACGTGCCCCACGCCGCGATGGAGGCGTCGCTCTACCTCGTCGGCTACTACGCCGACATGCTGGCCGAGCGGCGGAAGAAGCCGACCGAGGACCTCACGTCCGCCCTGCTCGAGGCGGAGATCGACGGCGACCGGCTCACCGACGACGAGATCATCGCCTTCATGTTCCTGATGGTGGTGGCGGGGAACGAGACCACCACCAAACTTCTCGGCAACGCGTTGTACTGGGGTTTCCGCTATCCCGACGAGGCGCGGCACGTGTTCGACGACGCAAGCCGGGTGCCGGCGTGGGTGGAGGAAACCCTGCGCTTCGACACGTCCAGTCAGATGGTCGCGCGGACGGCGTCCGTCGACCTGCACTTCCACGACCGGACGATTCCCGCCGGCGACAAGGTGCTGATCCTCATCGGCTCCGCGAACCGGGACTCGGCGGTGTTCGAGGACGCCGACGAATACCGGATCGGCCGGGACAGTTCCAACAAGCTCGCGAGCTTCGGCGGCGGCACCCACTTCTGCCTCGGCGCCCACATGGCGCGGCTCGAGGCGCGGATCGCCCTCACCGAACTCGTCTCCCGCATCGACGACTACGACATCGACGAGGCGAACAGCGTGCGGGTCCATTCGACCAACGTGCGAGGTTTCGCCGCCCTCCCCATGAAAGTGCAGGTCCGCGATGCCTAGATTCGAGCCCAACCCGCAGCGGCGACCCTCGATCGTCGCCGGGGCGTCCTCGGGAATCGGCACGGCGACGGCCTACGCGCTCGCCGAGGCCGGTCATCCCGTCGCGCTCGGGGCCCGCCGGCTGGCCGAGTGCGAGGAGATCGCGGAGAAGATCCGCAGCAACGGGGGAGAAGCGTTCGCGCACCACCTCGACGTCACCGACACCGCCTCCGTCGACGAGTTCGTCGTCGCGGCGGAAAAAGCGCTGGGCCCCATCGAGATCGCGCTGTCGGGAGCCGGCGACCTGGAGTTCTCCATCGCGCACGAGATGGACCCCGATCAGTTCCTCGCTCAGGTCAACGTCCATCTGGTGGGCGCGCAGCGTCTCGCGCACCGCATCCTCCCCGGCATGATCGAACGCCGGCGCGGAGACTTCGTCCTGATCGGATCCGACTGCGCCGACACACCCCGGCCGCGGATGGGCGCCTACAACGCCGCCAAGTCCGGCGTCGAAATGATGGGCCGGCAGATGCGAATGGAGTTGGAAGGTACCGGCGTCCGGGCGTCGGTCGTGCGCCCGGGCCCGACGCAGACATCCATGGGGATGAACACCACCGAGGAGGTCATCGGACCCGTCCTCGAAGACTGGGCGAAATGGGGATTCGCCCGGCACTCGTACTTCCTGCGCGCCTCCGCGATCGCCGACGCCGTCGTCGCTGCCGTCAGTGCGCCCCGCGGCGCACACATGGTGCTGATCGAGGTACAGCCCGAGGCGCCCCTGCGAAAGGAGGGAGAATGAACCTGGCAACCCCGCAGCGGGTGTCCGGCGGCGAACACGAGCACGGACACCTCGACGAGCTGCGTACCGACCCGATCGCGCTGATGCGCCGCGTCCGGGAGGAATGCGGAAACGTCGGCGTCTTCCAGCTCGCCGACAAGAAGGTGGTGCTGCTGTCCGGCGCCGAGGCCAACGAATTCTTCTTCCGCTCCACCGACGAGGATCTCGACCAGCAGGCCGCCTACCCGTTCATGAAACCGATCTTCGGCGAGGGCGTCGTATTCGACGCGAGCCCCGAGCGCCGCAAGGAGATGCTGCACAACCAGGCGCTGCGCGGCGAGCAGATGAAGGGCCATGCCGCGACGATCGCCCACGAGGTCGACCGGATGGTGGCGCAGTGGGGCGATGAGGGGGAGATCGATCTCCTCGAATTCTTCGCGGAGCTGACCATCTACACGTCCTCGGCCTGCCTGATCGGGAAGAAGTTCCGGGAACAACTCGACGGCCGGTTCGCGCACCTGTACCACGAGCTGGAGCAGGGCACCGATCCCATTGCCTACGTCGATGCCTACGCCCCGATCGAGAGCTTCCGCCGGCGGGACGAGGCGAGGGTGCAGCTGGTGGCCCTCGTCCAGGAGATCATGAACGGGCGCATCGCGAACCCGCCTCAGGGCAAGGAGGATCGGGACATGCTCGACGTGCTCGTCTCGATCAAGGACGACGACGGCAACGAGCGCTTCACCGCCGACGAGATCACCGGCATGTTCATTTCGATGATGTTCGCCGGGCACCACACTACGTCCGGCACCGCGGCCTGGACCCTGATCGAACTGCTCCGGCACCCGGACTACGCCAAGCAGGTGGTCGCCGAACTCGACGACCTGTATTCGGACGGTTCCGACATCAGTTTCGGTGCGCTCCGTCAGATCCCGAAACTCGAAGCGGTACTGAAGGAGACGTTGCGGCTGCACCCGCCGCTGATCATCCTGCTCCGTGTCGCGCGCGGCGAATTCGAGGTCGGTGGCTACCGGATCGCCGAGAACGACCTCGTGGCGGCCACCCCGGCGATCTCCAACCGGATCGCGGAGGACTTCCCGAACCCGGACACGTTCGATCCCGAGCGCTATATCGACCCCAACCAGGAAGACATCGTCAACCGGTGGACGTGGATTCCGTTCGGCGCCGGCCGGCACCGCTGCGTCGGGGCCGCGTTCGCGCTGATGCAGTTGAAGGCGATCTTCTCGATTCTCCTGCAGGACTGGGAATTCGAGATGGCGCAACCGTCCGAGACGTACCGCAACGATCACAGCAAGATGGTGGTGCAGCTGCAGCAGCCATGCACCGTGAGGTACCGGAAGCGAAGCACGTGATGAAAGTCGAAGCCGACCTCGACCTGTGTCAGGGTCACGCCGTGTGCGAGATGGAGGCACCGGACGTCTTCGCCGTCCCGAAACACGGCAAGGTCGAGATCCTCGACACCGACCCACTCGAGAACCTGCGCGCCGAGGTGGAGAGCGCCGTGCGCTTCTGCCCCACCCAGGCCCTGCGGATCCTCGCGGACAACGACTCTGAAGGAGATAGCTGATGGTGCAGTTCGATCGTGCGGAACTCGATGAGATGGTGCAGCGCTGGGTGGACGAGAACAAGCGGTGCGAGTCGCTCGGCGACTGGAAGTCGCTCGCCGAGATGTACACCGAGGACGCCACCTACGGGTGGAATTACGGACCGAAAGACGACTTCATGGCCGTCGGCCGGGACGAGATCCGCGACCTGGCGCTGGGGCAGGAAATGGAGGGCCTCGAGGGCTGGGAGTATCCGTACCAGCAGTTCGTCGTCGACGATCGCAGCGGCGACGTCATCGGATTCTGGAAGCAGGTGTCCGAACGCACCCGAGACGACGGCACGCACTATCAGGTCACCGGGATCGGTGGCAGCTGGTTCCGGTACGGCGGCAACTTCCAATGGTCCTGGCAGCGTGACTTCTTCGACTTCGGCAACGTCTCGAGCCTGTTCCTCGAGATGATCACGAACAACGCCATGTCCGACGGCATGAACGCGCGGATCCAGCGCGCGACGTCCGGCCGGTTGCCGGGGTGGTATACCGTCGGGCAGGCCCCGGTCTCGTTGTGGTGAGCCCCGTGAAGGTCCCGGTGTCGTTCGCCGATCTGTCCCGCGAGGATCTCGCGATTCTCGTTCCGGAACTGCTCCTGTGCGGGCATCTGATCGACCGCTCCGGGATGCCGCACCTGATCGGCGCGTTCGGACGCGAGGGGATGACGCAGGTCGCGATCGAGGAGTGGATGGCGTCGAGCCCGCTCTACACGAGGCGGATGCAGCGGGCCCTGGGTTTCGAGGGTGACGGCGTCGTGACGATCTTCAAGGGTCTGCAACTCGACATCGGCGCGCCACCCCAGTTCATGGACTTCCGGTACCGCGTCACCGATCACGATCACGGCGAATTCTGGCTCGATCACTGCGGCGCGCTGATGGATGTCGAACCGATGGGCGACGAGTACGTGACGGCCATGTGCCATGACATCGAGGACCCGACGTTCGATGCGACCGCCCTGGCCACCAACCCGCACGCGCAGGTGCGCCCGGTGCACCGTCCGCCCCGACGGCCCGCGGACCGGACCCCGCACTGCCTGTGGACGGTCACCATCGACGACACAAACCTGCCACCCCCGGTTCCGGAAGGATTGGTGACGTTGGGGCGGTCGCGGGCGGCGACGGTGGAGTTGTCGCCGATCGACACCGGCGGGCCGGGAAAACACGACTACGCGGGCGCACTCCTCGATGACCTGCGGTTCGCGGACTTCTCCCACTCGGCCCTCACCCGGATGGCGGAGGAAGTGTGCGTGCAGCAGCATCTGCTGACCCTCGGCTTCCTGCTGGCGGTGCGCGCACGCACCGACGACGAGGCAGCCCTCGACATCGCCCGCAAGCAACTCACCGGCATCGCGGGACTCACGTCGGAGCGGATCCGGAACGCACTCGGGCTACCTGCGGATCTGGAGGGCCTGGCCGCCGTCCTCGCCGTCCACCCGGTATTCAATCCCCGGCAGTACGTGGACGTCACGCTCTCCCTCGACGACCGCCTCCTGCTCACACTCGGACGCGACTGCGGAGCCGGCGAGGACGGGGCGTGGCCGACCATGATCGACGGCGAGCACCTCGCGCCGTTGAACGCTCTCGTCCGGGGAGTGTCGCCGAAGTTCGCCGTCCAGGTGGTCGAGGAGACGGACACGGCACTCACCGTGGAGGTCGTCACCGGTGAACCGCCCGCGAAGGAGGCACCCGAGGTCGCGCTCACCCGGTTCAGCACCGGAGCCGACTTCGCGTTCACCGACCGAGGAATACCCCTACCACTCACAGTCGTCTGAGAGAGGACGCCCACCGTGGCCTACAACCTTGCAGACCTCTTCGAGCACTCCGTCGACACGATGCCGGAGCGGGTGGCACTGATCTGCGGCGCCCGTCGTGTCACCTACCGGGAACTGGAAGACCGGGCCAACAGGCTGGCCCACCACTTCCAGGACGTGGGGCTGACCACCGGCTCCCACATCGGCGTGCACCTGCACAACTCCATCGAGACCATGGAGACGTTGCTGGCGGCGTACAAGATTCGCGCGGTCCCCATCAACATCAACTACCGCTACACCAGCGACGAACTCGCCTACGTGTACGGCAACGCCGAACTCGACGCCGTCGTCCACCATCGGGTCTACGCCCCGCGAATCGCGGAGGTGCTGCCGTCGCTGCCGAGGATCCGGCACACCGTCGTCGTCGAGGACGATCTCGGCGGCGCCGGTCTGCCCAGCGACTCGGTGCCGTACGAGGAGGCGCTGTCCGGCAGCGGAGACCGGAACTTCGTCGAACGCAGCTCCGAAGACCTGTTCATCATGTACACCGGCGGCACCACCGGACGCCCCAAAGGGGTGGTGTGGACGCACGAGGCGATTTGGCGCGTCCTCGCGGGCGGTCTCGACTTCTACACCGGTGACGCGATCGAGGACGAATACCAGCAGTCGCGGGTCGGGTCGCAGGCAGACCCGACGCTGTGGTTCGCGCTGCCGCCGCTGATCCACGCGGCCGCGATGATGCCGACGTTCACCGCGCTGTTCAGCGGAAACACTGTGCTGCTGCAATCGAAGTTCGATGCCCACCGGACGTGGGAGTTGGTCGAACGGCACAGGGTGCAGATCCTCATCATCACCGGCGACGCGATGGGGCGGCCGCTGATCGAGGCGCATCAATCCTCGCGCACCGACACGTCGAGCCTCGGTGTCGTCGCCTCCGGGGCGGCGTTGTTCTCGCCGGTGATCAAGGACGCGTTCCTCGAGGCATTCCCGGGACTGCTGGTCTCCGACTCCATCGGCGCCTCCGAAACAGGCTTCGGCGGAATCGGTTTCGCGACCAAGGGGGAGAAACAGGTGGGCGGGCCCCGGGTGCCCGCCGGACGCTACACCCTGGTGATCGACGAGAACGACGTTCCCGTCGAGCCGGGCTCCGGGAAGGACGGCTGGTTCGCGAAAGGCGGATACGTCCCCGTCGGCTACTACAACGACCCGGAGAAGACCCGGGAGATCTTCCGGGAGGTCGACGGGCGGACCGTCGTCGTCACCGGCGACCGCGGGCGGATCGAGGCCGACGGGTCGATCACCCTGCTCGGCCGCGGCAACATGGTGATCAACACCGGCGGCGAGAAGGTGTTCGCCGAAGAGGTCGAGAGCGCCGTGAAGGCCTACCGCGACGTGTACGACGCCATCGTCGTCGGCGTGCCCGACGAACGGTGGGGGCACCGTGTCTCCGCGGTCGTGCAGGCGCGAGACGGCCGGGGCGTCGACTTCGCCGGGCTCGAGGAACACGTGCGGCAGAGCCTGGCCGGCTACAAGATTCCGCGTCTCGTGTGGGTGGAGCAGACCGTCCAGCGCACACCCAGCGGCAAACCCGACTACCGGTGGGCCCAGGGCGTCACCAAGCAGCGCGACCCCGACCACCGCACGTGAGTGGCAATGTGTGCGGGAGCACACATTGCCACTCACGTGCGGGTCAGGCGGGAGCGCGGACGACCAGGACCGTTCCCGGGAACTCCGCGGCCAGCTCCTGACGGCTGTGCTTCACGGCGGCGGTGCCGTAGCCCTTCTTCCGGGCGCCGGGGTCGATCCAGATCGCGACGTCCACCTCGCGCCCGGACAGCTCGCCGAACACCATCCCGACGGCCGTGTTCGCCTCGGTGTCCTCACACACGAACCACGCCGCGGACTCGTCGTCTACACGGCTCAGGCCTTCGGTGCGCTCCTGCTCGACCCGATCCTCGGACCACTGCGCGCCCGCGTCGTCGATCTGCTCGACGCAGCGGCGCCGGAACAGTTCGGCGTCCTCCTCGGTCTGCGTGAACGGGCGGAGGCGGAAGTTCCGGCCAGTGCTCGCCGGCCGATCGCTCGCGGTCCACTCCAGCGTGGCGTCGAGGTCTTTCAGTTCGGTCTGGATGCGCAGCCGCTCGACCTTGGTGAGCCGCCGGAACGTCAGGTTGAGGACGGCCTCCGCGTACGCCTCGGTGGTGTCGAGGAGTCCGGCGACAGTGGTGAGGGCCTCGGCGTGGTCCTCGCTGTCGACGATGGCGTCGAGAACCTCGTGGCGCTGCTCGAGTGCGCGCAGCAGGACCGCGGTGAGCTCGCGACGGTCGTGTATCCGATCTTGAACCTGTGTACTCATGTCTGCAATTCCTCGCCCTCGGCCGTCCTACAAGTCCGTACGCGTCAATACTGCAAGAAGTCCTCCGACATGGCACCCGTTACCCGGCGGTACATACAGTGCTGTCGGGGACGGCAGTGCTATCGGGGGCTGCAGACGACGACGGGGATCGTCCGGTCGGTCCAGGCCTGGTAGTTGTCGAAGTCGGCGTACATGTCGACGAGCCGCGGCCACAGCTGCGCGCGTTCCTCGGCATCCGCCACGTGGGCGGTCATCGGCCGGACCCGCGACTTCACCTGAACGGTCACCTCGGGATTCGCGCGCAGGTTCAGGTACCACATGGGGTGCTTCGGGAGGCCGCCCTGCGAGGCGACGAGGACGATGCGGTCGCCGTCCTCGAGGAACAACAGCGGGCTGATTCGCGGTTCGCCGCTCTTGCGGCCGGTGGTGGTGAGCAGGCAGACGGGCAAGCCGCGAGGAAAGGCGCTACCCACCCGCCACTTGCTGCCCAGCAGGCCACTCGTCCGCCGGTACAGCACGACGTTGATCCTGGACATCCACTTGATGAAGGAGACGGTCCACTTCGAGTCGAGGCCGGGCGGTCGGGCGGCGGTGGGCGCATTCATCAGCGGATCCTAGATCCGCTCGATGATGGTGCCGGTGGCGAGCGCGCCGCCCGCGCACATCGTGATCAGTGCCGTCGACCCGTCGGTGCGTTCGAGTTCGTGCAGCGCGGTGGTGATGAGACGAGACCCGGTGCTGCCCACGGGATGGCCGAGTGCGAGCGCACCGCCGTTGACGTTGACCCGATCCATGTCGGGTTCGTGCACCGACGCCCACGACAGCAGCACCGACGCGAAGGCCTCGTTCACCTCGAACAGGTCGAGGTCGCCGATCTTCATGCCGCTGCGTTCGAGGACGCGTGCCGTGGCCTGGACGGGTCCGTCGAGGTGGAACTCGGGTTCGGAGCCGACGAGCGCCTGGGAGATGATCCGGGCCCGCGGTGTCAGACCGAGAGCGCGTGCCCGGGCCTCGTCCATCAGCATCACGGCGGCGGCGCCGTCGGAGATCTGCGACGACGTGCCCGCCGTGTGGATGCCGCCCTCGAGCACGGGCTTCAGCTTGGCGAGCGATTCCGCGGTGGTGTCGCGCAGACCCTGATCTCGGCTGACGACCTGCGTTTCGCCGGTGAGGTTGCCGTCCTTGTCCACGACGGGCGCGGTCACCTTCAGCACTTCCCGGTCGAATCGGCCCTCGTCCCAGGCCTGCTTGGCGCGGGCCTGCGAACGCACCCCGAGCGCCTCGACGTCGGCGCGGGTGATTCCGCGGCGACGGGCGATCCGCTCCGCGGCCTCGAACTGGTTGGGCATGTCGATGTCCCAGTCGGCCGGCCGTCGCGGCCCGGCGTTCTCACCGACGTTCGCACCGAGCGGTACCTGGCTCATCGCCTCGATGCCGCAGGCGATTCCGACGTCGATGGCGTCGGTGGCGATCAACCCCGCGATCAGGTGGTTGGCCTGCTGGGCGGAACCGCACTGGCAGTCGATCGTGGTGGCGCCGACCTGCCAGGGCAGCCCGGCATGCAGCCACGCCGTCCGGGTGATGTTGTTCGACTGCGCACCGGCCTGGGTGACGCAGCCGCCGATCACCTGCTCCACCAGTTCGGGGTCGATGCCGGCGCGGTCGAGGATGCCCCGCTGAGCGGCGCCGAGAATCTCGGCGGCGTGCAATCCGGACAGCCAGCCACCGCGCTTTCCGATCGGGGTGCGTACGGCCTCGACGATTACGGGTGTGCCCACGGTGGGCTCCTTTCCTTGTTCTCAGAAAATAGAACAGGTTCTGCCATCCGGGCAAGGTCTGAATGAGCTTTCCTTTGCTAGTCGCCCGGCTTGTGCTTCAATGCTAGTAGAACGTGTTCCACATCACTGAGTGGTGTATGGCTTAGGGCAGGAGACAGCAGTGGCGCAGCCCAATCTTCCAGAGGGTTTCGACTTCACCGACCCGGACATCTACGCAGAGCGCATCCCCTATCAGGAGTTCGCCGAACTGCGGAAGACTGCGCCGATCTGGTGGAACCCGCAGCCGCCGGAGATCGGTGGCTTCCACGACGACGGCTACTGGGTCGTCAGCAAGCTCGAGGACGTCAAGGAGGTGTCGCGGCGCAGCGACGTCTTCTCCACACACGAGAACACCGCGATCGTGCGCTTCGCCGACGACATTCCGCGCGAGAACATCGAGATGCAGCGCTTCATCCTCATCAACAAGGACGCTCCCGAGCACACCAAGCTCCGCAAACTCGTCTCCCGCGGCTTCACGCCCCGTGCGATCAACAGCCTGCGCGAAGAACTCACCGAGCGCGCCGAGAAGATCGTGAAGGCCGCCGCCGAATCGGGTGCCGGCGACTTCGTCACCCAGGTGGCGTGTGAACTTCCGCTGCAGGCGATCGCCGAACTGCTGGGTGTGCCGCAGGAAGATCGCCTGAAAGTGTTCGACTGGTCGAACCAGATGACGGGCTACGACGACCCCGAACTGGACATCGATCCGCAGGCCGCGTCGATGGAGATCCTCGGCTACGCGTATCAGATGGCGGACGAGCGCAAGAAGTGCCCCGCCGAAGACATCGTCACGACGCTGATCGAAGCGGACATCGATGGAAATGAGCTTTCTCCCGAGGAATTCGGCTTCTTCGTGATCTTGCTGGCGGTCGCCGGCAACGAGACCACCCGCAATGCGATCACACACGGCATGATGGCGTTCCTGGACCATCCCGATCAGTGGGAGCTCTACAAGAAGGAACGTCCCAAGACGGCGGCCGACGAGATCGTCCGGTGGGCGACCCCTGTCAACTCGTTCCAGCGCACCGCACTGGAAGACACCGAACTCGGCGGAGTGCAGATCAAGAAGGGGCAGCGAGTCGTAATGCTCTATGGCTCCGCCAATTTCGACGAGGACGCGTTCGAGAACCCGGAGAAGTTCGACATCATGCGGGAGAACAACCCGCACGTCGGCTTCGGCGGCACCGGCGCCCACTTCTGCCTCGGGGCCAACCTCGCGCGACTCGAGATCGACCTGATCTTCAATGCGATTGCGGATCACCTGCCCGATATCAGTAAGCTGGGAGATCCGCGGCGGTTGCGCTCGGGCTGGCTCAACGGTATCAAGGAGTTTCAGGTCGATTACAAGACTGCGTCAGGCGGTTGCCCGGTCAGACACTGACCCCCCTGATTCAGCGGCGTCGGAGGGCACCCTCATCCTCTCCGACGCCGCTGTTCTCCTTCGGTCCGAGGAAGGGTGGGAGCAGATCATGACATTGCAGTCCACCGTCCACGACCTGGGTGCCGGTTTCCCGGCGCCGGGAGACCCGGCCGTGACCGCGGCCCTGGGCGCGTTCCTTCGGCGCCGCGACCCCGCACCTCGCCTGCTCGGCTTCGGGGAGCCCATGCACGGGGAGGAGGTATTTCTCCGGCTGCGCAATCAGATGTTCCAGTACCTCGTCGAACACGAGGGCTACCGGTCCATCGCGCTCGAAAGCAGTTGCCTGAAGGGGCTGCTCGTCGACGCCTTCGTGCGCGGCGGGACGGATCACACGCTCGACCACGTCATGGTCCACGGTTTCAGTCACGGATTCGGAGAGTCCCGGGCCAATCGCGACCTGGTCCGGTGGATGGCCGAGTACAACCGTCGACGCGGGCCGGAGGATCACCTCCGATTCTTCGGATTCGACGCCCCCATCGAGATGACGTCCGCCGACAGTCCCCGGCAGGCCCTGATCTTCGTCGACACCTACCTGCGGTCCCACCTCGACGAGCAGGATCTGCCCTGCACTCCGGACCGGATCTCCGCACTGATCGGCGACGACGGCCGCTGGAGCAACCCGGCCGTCGCCATGGACCCGACCCAGGCCGTCGGTGCCACCCCCGAGGCCGTCGAGTTGCGTCTCATCGCCGACGACCTCCGGACCCTGCTCGCCGCGCAGGCGCCTCGCCTCCTGGCCGCAGGCGCGCGAGACGACTTGTGGGAGGCCGAGCTTCACGGTCGCGTCGCCACGCGCCTGCTCGGCTATCACGCCGGCATGGCAGAGAATTCCCCACGCCGCATTGCCCGGCTCCTGGGAATCCGCGACACTCTCATGGCCGACAACCTGTCCGCGCTGGTGCAGAGGGAGGCCGACCGGGGCCCGACGTTCGTCTTCGCCCACAACGGTCATCTGCTGAGGGGCGAAACCCACTGGGATCTCGCCGGACTGCATCTGCGCTGGTGGTGCGCCGGCGCCCACCTGGACGTGCGGTTCGGCGACGCCTACACGGTCATCGGTTCGGCCGTCGGGGAGGCGCCGGGCCACGGCATCGGACCCCCGCCACCCGGCACCCTCGAGGACGGGCTCTTCGCGGTCGGGGAGAGCTGTCTGGTGCCGGCCGCGACGGTGGCGCGCAGTATCGGAGGAACGGAGAAGCGTGCCGATGCGTCGGGCAACTCCACGTACTTCCCGCTGGACCCCGGCCTCGGCGAACTCGACGCCGTCCTGTTCGTCCGGCGCATCGACGATGCCGACGGGTGATCCGAAACGCTCAGACCTTGCGCAGGGTCTTCATCGCCCGCTCGACTTCCCAGAAGGCCCGCAGCGACGTGATCTTGCCCTCGTCGTTCACTCGGTAGACGAACACGCCCTCGGCGTCGATCTGCGATCCCGCCACCGTGGACCGGATGGTCCCGATGTTCACGTTCTCGTTGCCGCAGACCAGTGAATCGGTGATGAGGAACTCGAGCGATTCGGTGGTCGCGATCGTCATGTCGTAGAACCGGGAGATCGCGTCGAGGCCGTGGTGACCCTTGCCTTCGGGGTCGAAACCCGAAGGGCCGACGGGATCTTCCACGCAGGCGTCCTCGGCGAACAGGGCCAGCCACTCGTCCTTGCGCCTGCCGCTGGCCGCCTCTCGGGACGCCTGCCCGGCGAGGCGGGCGGGATGGTCGGTCGTCGTCATGTCCACACCCCTATCCGATGTACTGGTCGGCGAACGTGCGCAGCGAATCCTGCTTGGCCTCGAGTGGTCCGTCGAAGCCGATGCCGTCGAACACCCACGGGACCACGATCGTGTCGGTCACCCCGGCACCCGCCAACTCGGCGTAACCGTCCTTCCCGAAACGGTCGATGCAGACGGTCTGGATCTCGTACGGCAGATCGGCCCGGCCGTATTCCTTCCGGAGTTCCCGCAATCGAGCGATGACCTGGACGAGATCGTCGAACTTGATCATCGCGGACGTCCAGCCGTCGCCCACCCGCGCGGCGCGGCGCAGGGCGACGTCGGTGTGCCCGCCGACGTAGAACGGCACCGGTTTCGTCGGCGCCGGGCTCATCTGCAGGCGGTCGAAGTCGTAGAACTCACCGTGATACTCGACCATCCCGCCGGCGAGAATCAGCTTGATGACGTCGATCATCTCGTCGACGCGGGCGCCGCGTTTCGCGTACGGCACTCCGCACCATTCGAATTCCTCGGGTGCCCAGCCGATCCCGACGCCGAAGCCGAACCGGTTACCGATGAGGTTGGCCACCGATCCCACCTGGCGAGCGAGGAGCACCGGGTTGCGGGAACCCAGTTTGAGGACCTGGGTGTAGAACTCGATCTTCGACGTCACCGCACCCATCGCGGCCGCCGCGATCAGCGGATCCACCCA
This sequence comes from Rhodococcus jostii NBRC 16295, assembly GCF_001894825.1. Classification (GTDB taxonomy): domain Bacteria; phylum Actinomycetota; class Actinomycetes; order Mycobacteriales; family Mycobacteriaceae; genus Rhodococcus_F; species Rhodococcus_F jostii. The sequence goes on from NZ_BCWY01000002.1 coordinate 96,643, forward strand.
CGGCGTCTCCTCGTTCCACATCCGTGAGCCGTCCGGTGTGTACGGATAGTCGGCGCTCTGCTTCTCCATGAAGAACAGCGAGTCGGGGAGTGCGATGGACGAGAATCCGCACTCCTCGGCTGTTTTCGCGAGAGCAGGCAGTTGGTCGAGGGGATTCATGGCGATGCCGACGGTGAACTTCATGGTGATTTCCCCGCTACTAGTTGTTCGGCCGGTCGGATCCGACCACCCACATCGAGAAGTACTGCGAACCGCCGCCGTAGGCGTGGCCGAGTGCCTTGCGTGCGTCCTTCACCTGGTGATCGCCGGCGCGGTGCATCACCTGCATCGCCGACTCGGCGAATCGGATCATGCCCGACGCACCGATGGGATTGGACGACAGCACCCCGCCGGACGCGTTGAGCGGAAGCCGGCCGCCGATGGCCGTCTCGCCCGCCTCGGTCAGCTTCCAGCCCTCACCTTCCGCGACGAAGCCCAGATTCTCGAGCCACATCGGCTCGAACCAGGAGAAGGGGACGTAGATTTCGGCCACGTCGATTTCGTCGAGCGGATCCCTGATCCCGGCGGCCTTCCACAACGCGGCCGAGGCGTCCCGGCCCGCCTGGGGATTCACCTGGTCGCGTCCGGCGAAGGTGGTGGGTTCGGTGCGCATCGCGGTGGCATGAATCCACGCGACCTCACGACCGTCGGCGGTGACCTGCTCGGCGGCCTCCTCGTTGCCGATCACCATCGCGCAGGCGCCGTCCGAGGACGGACAGGTCTCGTCGTAGCGGATGGGGTCCCACAACATCTGCGAGGCCTGGACGGATTCGAGGGTGATGTCGGGCTGCTTGAGGTGGGCGTACGGGTTGAGGCTGCCGTTCAGCCGGTCCTTCACCGCCACCATCGCACCGATGTGGTCGGGTGCCCCGGACCGCCGGATGTAGGAGCGGACGTGCGGGGCGAAGTATCCGCCCGCGCCTGCGCCGACCGGCATGTGGAACGGGATGGGGGTGGACAGCGCCCACATGGCGTTCGACTCGGACTGCTTCTCCCACGCCACCGTCAGAACCCGCTTGTGCACGCCGGACTTCACGAGGCTCGACGCCACCACCGCGGTCGATCCACCGACCGAACCTGCGGTGTGCACGCGCAGCAGCGGTTTGCCGTTGGCGCCGAGCGCGTCGGACATCGCAAGTTCCGGCATCATCGACCCCTCGAACAGGTCGGGGGCCTTCCCGATCACGACCGCGTCGATGTCGTCCCAGCCCACCCGCGCGTCTTCCATGGCGCGGTCGATCGCCTCGCGCACCAACCCGGCCATGGACACGTCGTGCCGTTTCGCCACGTAATGGGTCTGACCGGTGCCCAGTACGGCGGCCAATTGATTCGCCATCAGTTGCGTCCCTCCAAGACTGCGACCAGATTCTGTTGCAGCACAGCACCACTCGTGGCGTGCGCCAGCGTGCGCCCGGCGTTGCCGTCCATGATGGCCTTGGCTGCGTAACCTATGCGTTCCAGACCCGCGGCGAACATCGGGTTCCCGCTCAGCGGGCCACCCGAGGGGTTGATCGTCGTCGCATCGGACAGTCCGATGGCCTCGCGCAGGATCAGTTCCTGATGGGTGAACGGTCCGTGCAGTTCGGCTACGTCGATTCCGCCGACGTCCCCTCCGGTGGCGGCGCGGGCGGACGCCGTCGTCGACGGTGATACCGTCAGGTCGCGGGCGCCGAAGTTGGGCGAATCGATGCGATGCTCGATGCCGGTGATCCACGCCGGCCGCCCGCAGAGTTCACGCGCACGGTCGCCGGACGCGAGAACCACGGCGGCGGCGCCGTCCGTGATCGGCGCGCAGTCGTGGGCGCGCAGCGGGTCCGCGACGAACGGGCTGGCCAGCAATTCGTTGATGTCCACGTGTCCCGACAGCTGAGTGTTCGGATTGCTCTCCGCCGCGGCCCGGCTGCGGGCGGCCACGGCCGCCATCTCCTCGGACGTCCACTTCCCGGCGTCCAGCCCGATTCGGGCCTGCAGTCCGGCGAGCGACACCGAGTCCAGGGCGAGCGGGGTGACGAGATAGGGGTCCAGTTGCATCGAAAGGATCTTGCGGAGGTTGCCCGCCGACGACTTGCCGAAGCCGTAGACCAGCGCGGTATCGACCTCGCCGGTCATGATCTTGATCCAGGCCTCGTAGAACGCCCAGGCGGCATCCATCTCGACGTGCGACTCGTTGATCGGCGGCACCGCGCCGATCGAGTCGACGGCGGAGATGAAGGAGAACGAACGGCCCGCCAGGTAGTCCGAGGACCCGGAACACCAGAAACCGATGTCGGACTTGGTGATCCCGAGCTCCTCGTACAGTTGCTGGAAGCAGGGAACCAGCATCTCGACGCCGTTGGTGGTGCCGGAGGTCTCGCGCACGTGTGGTGCGTGCGCGAACCCGACGACTGCGATATCTGTCATTGTGCCGCGCCCTTACAGGTGGTGTTTGAAGGTGTCGTACTCGGCGTCGGGCTCACCCGTCGGCCTGAAGTACTCGATGTTCTCGAGGGTGTAGTCCCACTCCTCGCGGGGCTTCCACTTGGCCTCCACGCGCATACCCATCCGCACGTCGGCGGCGTCGCAGTCGAGGATCAGATGCAGGAACGCGATGTCCGCGCCGTCGAGCAGCACATAGGCGGCGACGTACGGCGGCTTGATCCGCTGTCCGAGGAACGGGACGTTGACGATGCAGAACGTGGTGACGATGCCCCTGTCCGGCAGTTCCACCTGCTCCTTCGTCGGGATGCCGTCGGTGGGGTTCGCGCTGCGCGGCGGGATGTACACCTTGCCGTCCGGTCCGGTGCGCCCGCCGATCAGCTTGCCCGCCTTCAACCCTCGGAGGTAGTAGCTCTCCTCGGCGGAGGCGGAATGCATGTAGTCGAGGTCGATCGGCGTCGTGACCATCGTGACCGGTTCCGACTCCGTCGACGGCTCGGGTTCGTTGGTCGACTCCCCGGGCTCGAAGCACACGATGTCCTGGATGCGCCCGACGCGCTCCTCCGCCCATCGCGCCCGGACCCGCATACCCGTGCTCATCCCGGCGGGGGACGGCACGTCCACGGCGTGAACCAGGGACGTGTCGGCGCCGTCCAGCTTGATCAGGGCCCACGCGAAGGGGGTGGTGAGTGGCTGTCCGGCAATCGGTTCCGGCATCCACGTCCAGCTCACCACGGTCCCGGCGTCGGACACCCCGACGAAGTCGGTGAGGGGTTCGGCGGTGTTCGGGTCGAATTCGGGCGGTGGAACGTAGACGCGTCCGTCCGAGCCGCGGGCGCCGATGACCTTGCGGTCGCGCAGCGCGGTCACGAAGGCTCCGATGGTCGGACCCACCGACCGGGTGTAGTCGAATTGAAGTTTCAGCGGGGCGCTCAACGGTTTGTTCGAGAATTTTTCGGCCACTGCGCTCTTTCCCATGCTCACAACTTCGAGTAGAACAGGTTCTAGTGTTTGTGGCAAGGGTCACTTCTGACGACGGTCGATGCGGAGGCACAGGATGAAGCTCGGGTTGCAACTGGGATACTGGGGCGCACAGCCACCGGCAAACGCCCCGGAGTTGATCGCCGCCGCCGAAGCCGAAGGATTCGACGCCGTCTTCGCCGCCGAATCGTGGGGTTCCGACGCCTTCACCCCCCTCGCCTGGTGGGGTTCGCGCACCGACCGCGTCCGTCTGGGCACGTCCGTCGTGCAGATCTCCGCCCGCACACCCACCAGTACCGCCATGCACGCCCTCACTCTCGACCACCTCAGCGGCGGCCGGGCGATCCTCGGCCTCGGCGTGTCCGGGCCGCAGGTCGTCGAGGGGTGGTACGGGCAGCCGTTCACGAAGCCGCTCGCCCGCACGCGCGAGTACGTCTCTATCGTCCGCAAGGTGCTGTCGCGGGAGGGTCCTGTCACCAGCGACGGCCCGCACTTCCCGCTGCCCTACACCGGACCCGGCAGCACCGGACTGGGCAAACCGCTCAAGCCGATCACCCATCCGCTGCGCGCCGACGTCCCCATCTGGCTCGGCGCCGAAGGTCCGAAGAACGTCGCGCTCACGGCCGAGATCGCCGACGGCTGGCTCGCCATCTACTACTCGCCCCGCCTCGCGCCCATGTACAACGAATGGCTCGACGAGGGCTTCGCCCGCCCCGGCGCCCGTCGCAGCCGAGAAGACTTCGAAGTCGCGGCCACCTGCCAGGTCATCGTCACCGACGACCGCGCCGCCGCCATCGCCGGCCTCAAACCGATCACCGCGCTGTACGTCGGCGGCATGGGCGCCCCCGAACTCAACTTCCACGCCCAGGTCTACACCCGCATGGGCTACGGCGAACAGGTCGAGGAAATCGGCTGCCTCTTCCGCGCAGGCCGCAAAGACGAGGCCGCCGCCGTCGTCCCCGACGACATGGTCACCGAGACCATGATCATCGGCAACGTCGACGAAGTCCGCGCCGACGTCAAACGCTGGGCCGACGCCGGCGTCACCATGCTCCTCGTCTCCTGCCGCGACGCCGACCACGTCCGCGAACTGTCCTCCGCGGTCCTGGGCTGACCTCCCGCGGCGGGCGAATGTACCTCTCGGCGCCTCAGGTGCGCCGAAAGGTACATTCACCCGGGCGCTCAGAGCATCCGGACCTCCGGCCGGGGACGGGACGACGCGAGCTGGTAGTGCGACCGGAGGTCGGCGATCACGCGGTCCGGGTCGTCACGGACGGCACTCGGGAGCGTCGGAAGCACGATGATGCCGTGATTCTGCATCCGGGTTCGTCGCTCGACGGTCGATTTGTAGGCCTTGGGCGCGAGATGCCAGTCGAGCGAGTCGATGTCCCAGGCGAACGCGACCTCGTCGATCCAGCCGTCCGGCATGGCGATGAACTGCCCGTCGGCGTCGACGATCTTGCGGTTGAAGACCATTCGGGGTAGTCCGCTCCGCAACCACAATCTGCGGGCTTCGGCTTCGGACACCGAGTGGACGTCGGCACTCACCTCGCGCAGCACCGCACGGGGGAGTGCTGTACCGCGGCCACTACCCGAGTCCAACTCCGCGATCAGCTCGGGCACACTCGCCCCGCCTCGCTGGATCACCTCGGCGATGAGTGCTCGCGTGCTGTCGAGGGTGCGGCATCGTCGCGCCGCGTCGAGCAACGCGCGCGGAAGCGGGGCGCAGGGAAGCCCGTTGCGCATCACCGGCGTCGGCATCCGCGTCGTGCGTTCGACGAGGACGAAACCCGTGGACTGCACGCGCCGATGCGTGGCGATCAGGACGTGGGCATCGCCGGAGTACGACGTTCCGTACCCGTATTCGTGCAACGCTGCCCGCCCGGTGAGGACGGCGTTGTCGCCACTGAGCACGAGCGCGGCCACTGCACACTGACGTGCGGTCGGCCGGCCGTTGCCGAGCATCACGACGCCGGGAAGGATGCGTTGCCACGGCCCACCCGGACGGCATCGAGCGTCGATCGCCGAATTCGACACTCCCCGCTGCCTCAGTTCGGCGGTGCGGATGATTCCGGATCGGCTCACTCCGTACAGGTCTTCGAGGCGATGCCCCACTCTCCGCGTCGCATGGAGTCGATCATTGCCCACCCAAGGTCGGCGACAGAGTCATTCACCAGGCGTTTTGGTGAGCCTGTGGATAAGTCGGGCGCTGTGGATAAGCCCCAGACCCCTGGGTGAATGTACCTTTCGGCGCCTCAGATGCGCCGAAAGGTACATTCACCCGGGAAGGGGAGGGACCGGGGGCCGGGGGCTAGCGGCCCTCGAACTTCGGCGCCCGCTTTTCGGAGAACGCGCGGGGGCCTTCCTTCGCGTCGGCGCTCTTGAAGACCTCGGTGCCGAGGGCGGCGTCGATCTGGAAGGCCTCTTCCTCGTGCATGCCTTCGGTGTCGCGGATGGTCTTCAGGATGGCCTGGACGGCGAGGGGCCCGTTCGCGGAGATGAGGTCGGCGAGTTCGAGGGCCTTGTCGAGTGCCTGCCCGTCGGGGACGACGTGTCCGATGAGGCCGATCTCCTTGGCTTCGGGTGCCTTGATGTGACGTCCGGTGAGCAGGATGTCGGCGGCGACGGTGTACGGGATCTGCCGGACGAGGCGCACGGCCGAGCCGCCGAGTGGGAAGAGTCCCCATTTGGCCTCGGACACACCGAATTTGGCGCTCTCGCCGGCGACGCGGATGTCGGTGCCCTGCAGGATCTCGGTGCCGCCGGCGATGGCGGGACCCTCGACCGCGGCGATGAGCGGTTTGGTGAGGCGCCGTCCCTTGAGGAGCGCCTCGATCTTGGACAGGTCCCAGCCGCCACCCGAGAAGGAGTCGCCGGGGTGCTGCGACGTCATGGCCTTGAGGTCGGCGCCCGCGCAGAACGCGCCGCCTGCGCCGGTGAGGATGGCGACCCGGATGTCCGGGTCGGAGTCGACCTGATCCCACGCGTCCCGCATGATCGCCATCATTTCGCCGGACAGTGCGTTCTTCGCCTCGGGGCGGTTCATCGTGACGATCAGGACGTGCCCGCGCTTCTCGACGAGGCAGTGCGGCGACTGTGCCGAAATGTCGGATTTCTCGGTCGTTGTAGAGGACACTGAAGTCTCCCGAAGGGTGTGTGAGCTGGCTCTCAAATTGGGTCTTGCCAGAAACGGTAACACGTTCTACTTTGTTGACGTGGCCCTTAATATCGCAGACCTCGTAGAGCATGCAATCGACCTCGTTCCGGACCGCGTCGCGTTGGTGTCCGACGACCGGGAAGTGACGTACGCGCAGATGGAGGAGAGGGCCAATCGCCTCGGCCACTACCTGCGCGAACAGGGTGTCCGGCCCGGCGACAAAGTGGGCATCTACTGCCGGAACACCCTCGAGGCCATCGAGGCCATGGTGGCGGTGTTCAAGATCCGTGCCGTGATGGTGAACGTCAACTACCGGTACATCGAGAACGAGTTGCAATACATCTTCGACAATTCGGACATGGTTGCGCTCGTTCACGAGCGCCGGTACGCCGACAAGGTGGCGAATGTGCTGCCCGAGACGCCGCTCCTGAAGACCACCGTCGTGGTCGAAGACGGCACCGATCTCGAGTACGAGGGCGTCGAATACGAGACCGCACTGGCGCAGGGTTCCCCCGACCGCGACTTCGGCGAGCGCAGCAACGACGACCTGTACATGCTCTACACGGGCGGCACCACCGGAAAACCCAAGGGCGTCATGTGGCGTCACGAGGACGTCTGGCGGGTGCTCGGCGGTGGCATCAACTTCATGACGGGTGAATACGTCGAGGACGAGTGGGACCTCGCGAAGCTGGGCGCCGAGAGTCCCGGCATGACCCGTTTCCCGATCCCGCCGATGATCCACGGCGGCAGCCAGTGGGCGGTGTTCCAGAGCCTGTTCGGCGGCGGAAAGTGTGTCATGCACCCCGAATTCGACGGTCACGACGTGTGGCGGATCGTCGATCAGCACAAGGTCAACCTCATCTTCATCACCGGTGACGCGATGGCGCGACCGATGCTCGACGCACTGGTGGAGGGCAACACGGCGAGCGGTGAACCGTACGACTTGTCTTCGCTGTTCCTGATGGCGAGTTCGGCGGCGTTGTTCTCGCCCAGCATCAAGGAGAAGTACCTCGAACTGCTGCCCAACCGGATGATCACCGACTCCATCGGTTCGTCCGAGACGGGCTTCGGCGGACTCAGCGTGGTCGCGAAGGGCGACTCGCACGGTGGCGGACCGACGGTGAAGATCGACGCGTCCACGTCCGTTCTCGGGGAGGATGGCAACCCGGTCGAACCCGGCTCCGGCGTGATCGGCATCCTGGCGCGCAAGGGGCACATCCCCATCGGCTACTACAAGGACGAAGAGAAGACCAAAGCCACGTTCAAGGAGATCAACGGCATCCGCTACTCCATTCCCGGCGACTTCGCGCAGGTGGAGGCCGACGGCACGGTGACGATGCTCGGCCGCGGTTCGGTGTCCATCAACAGCGGCGGCGAGAAGATCTTCCCCGAGGAGGTCGAGGGTGCGCTCAAGTCTCATCCCGACGTCTTCGACGCCATCGTGGTCGGCATCCCCGACGAACGCTTCGGCCAGCGCGTTGCCGCCGTCATCCAGGCCCGAGGCGGGGCGCGCCCGAGCCTGCATGAGATCGCCGACGCGGCACGCAAGGAGATTGCGGGATACAAGGTTCCGCGCAGCCTGTGGTTCGTCGACGAGATCAAACGTTCGCCCGCAGGCAAACCCGACTACCGCTGGGCCAAGGAACAGACCGAGACCCGGCCGGCCGACGACCACAACGGCAACGGCTCGCCCGAAAGCACTGCGATGGAAAGCCGGGGCGCGTGATGCACACCAGTCTGAGCGAGAAATTCGGCATCGAGTACCCGGTCTTCGGGTTCACCCCGTCCGAGCACGTGGCCGCGGCGATCTCCCGGGCCGGTGGCCTGGGTGTGCTGGGCTGCGTTCGGTTCAACGACCCGGAGGAGCTCGAGGCCGTTCTGTCGTGGATGGACGAGAACACCGACGGCAAGCCGTACGGCGTCGACATCGTGATGCCCGCCAAGGTTCCCACCGAGGGCACGTCGGTGGACCTCGAGTCGCTGATCCCCGCGGAACATCGGGCGTTCGTCGACCGGACCCTGGCCGAGCTGGGGGTGCCGCCGCTGGATTCGGGTGCCGAGCACGCGACCGGTGTGCTCGGCTGGCTGCACTCGGTGGCGCGCTCACATGTGGACGTCGCGCTGAATCATCGAATTGCATTGATCGCCAACGCTCTCGGTTCGCCGCCGAAGGACGTCATCGATCAGGCCCACGAGAAGGGTGTTCCGGTGGCGGCGCTGGCCGGCGCCGTCGAGCACGCGCGCAGGCACGTCGCGAACGGTGTCGACATCGTCATCGCCCAGGGGTACGAGGCCGGTGGGCACACCGGTGAGATCGCGTCTATGGTGCTGGTTCCCGAGATCGTCGATGCCGTCGGTGATTCCGCCGCCGTTCTCGCGGCCGGTGGCATCGGCAGTGGACGTCAGGTCGCGGCCGCGCTGTCGCTGGGGGCGGGCGGGGTGTGGATGGGGTCGTACTGGCTCACCACCTCCGAGTACAGACTCGGCAGCGCCTCGTCCGAGGGTCCGTCCGCGATCCAGCGCGCCCTGCTCGGTGCGACGTCCGCCGACACGGTGCGGTCCCGGATCTATTCGGGCAAGCCCGCGCGCCTGCTCAAGACCAAGTGGACCGACGCGTGGTCGAAGCCGGACGCGCCGGCACCTCTGCCGATGCCGCTGCAGAATCTTCTGGTCAGCGAGGCGCATCAACGGATCGCGGCGTCCGAGAATCCGGATGTCGTCGCGATGCCGGTGGGGCAGATCGTGGGCCGGATGAACGAGATCCGTCCGGTGGCCGAGGTGATGGACGAACTTGTCAAGGGGTTCGACTCGGCAGTGTCCCGCCTCGACAGCTTCCGCTAGTCCATGTGAGTGGCAAAGTGTGCGTCAGCACACTTTGCCACTCACATGGGGGAGTAGCCGGAACCTTCGCGGACCCACACCGGATCGGCACAGTTCGCCGCCTCGGCGCTCAGTACCCGGGTGAGGACCTTGAACGTGGCGGTCCGCGGGAACTCGGCGCACACCCGGATCAGGCTCGGACGCTGTTTCGGCCCCAGATCGGATTGCGTGTCGAGGAATTCGGCGAACGCGACGGGATCGAAGTCGCGAGTCGGGACGACGGCGACCATCACCCGGTCCCCGACCTCGGGGTCGGATACCGCATACACCGACACCTGCGCGAACCCGTCGTAACGCAGCAGGATGCGCTCGATGGGCGCCGCGCCGATGTTCTCGCCGTCCACCCGCAACCATCCGGAACTGCGTCCCGCGAAGTACACGAACCCGGCCGCGTCCCGGTAGGCGAGGTCGCCGCTCCAGTACCGGCCGTCGCGGATCCGTTCGGCGTCCGCTTCGGGGTTGTTGTAGTAGCCCGCGAAGGCCCCCGACCCTGCCAGGTTGACGAGTTCGCCGGTCGCGGCCTCGGCGTTGACCACCCGGCCGGAGGAATTGAACTCGGCAGGTGGACAGGCGTTTCCGGTCGCGGGATCGAGGATGGCTATCCCTTCGGGGAGATTGCCCAGCGAACCGGCGGGAGCCCCGGGCGTGGCGGAGATGGCGACGCCGCCCTCGGTGGAACCGAACCCGTCGACCACCGCGGTGCCGAAGCGGCGCGAGAACGCGGCGACAGCGGGCGCGGAGCCCTCGTTGCCGTACATCACCCGGAGTGTGTTGTCGGCGTCGTCGGGCAGGTCCGGGGTCGCCAGCACGTACGACAGCGGCTTCCCGACGTAGTTGGCGTACGTGACGCCGAACTTCCGGACGTCGGACAGGAAGTTCGACGCGGAGAACTTGCGCCGCAGGGCGATCGAGCTGTGTCCGGCGAGCGCGACGGACCATGCCGCCATCATGGCGTTGGAGTGGAACATCGGCATCGACATGTACACGACGTCGTCCGGGGACAGCCCGAACCGCTCGGCGAGCATGACGCCGGGGCCGGTGATCTTCGCGTGCGTGCACCGGACCGCCTTCGGGTCGCCGCTGGTGCCCGACGTGAAGATGAGCATGAACAGGTCGTCGGCTGCGGCGACCCTCGGCGTGAACTCGGCGCGCGGCTCGGCGAGCAGCGTGGACCATGCCGGCGAATCCACGTCGACGACGGGAACACCGAGGTCGAGATCGTCCAGCAGGTCGGAGCGGCCCGATTCGGTGAAGACCACCTGACAGTCGGCCAGTGCGACGTCGCGGGCCAGCGCGTCGCCGCGTCGAGTGGTGTTGAGGCCCACCAGGACAGCGCCGGACAATGCCGCCGCCCCGGCGAGGAGCGAGAACTCGGGGACGTTGTCCATCAGCACACCGAAGTGGCGGGGACGGGTGTCGTCGAGCAGATCCTCGAGGACGGCGGCGCGCCGCAGGCTCGCCCGTACGTGTTCGGACCACGACAGGAATCGGTCCTCGAAGTACAGCCCCTGGGTGTCGGCGTCCGCGACGCCCAGCAGCAGGTCCGACACGGTGCGGACGAGCGTGGCGGTCATGCCGGGACGGTCGCCAGTTCGGCGCCGAGGATCCGCAGCTGCTGCGTGGCCGAACCGAGTCGGAACTCGAGTGCCTTGGCGGCGAGGAAGTACCGGTGCACGGGGTGGTCCTCGTCGAGTCCGACGCCGCCGTGGACGTGGACGAGGGTGTGCGCCACCCGGTGGCCCGCGTCGGACGCCCAGAAGTTGGCGGTCTGGACGTCGCCTTCGCTGGGCAGTCCCTCGCTGAGTCGCCACGCCGCCTGCCAGAGCGTGAGCCGGACACCCTTCACGTCGATGTAGCCGTCGGCGAGTCGTTGGGCGACGGCCTGGAAACTGCCGATGGGCCTTCCGAACTGGACCCGCTCGCGGGCGTAGGCCGCGGTGAGTTTCAGGGCTTCGTCGAGCACGCCGTACTGGTAGGCGCAGGCGCCGAGCGAGCCACGCTCGACGAGCCAGTCCACGATCTCGGTGCCCTGGTCGACGGTGCCGAGCAGTCGATCTCCGGCGAGTGCGACTCCGCGGAGACTCACCTCACCTGTGCTGGCCAGGTCGACGGTCTGCTGACGGGTGACGGTCACGCCGGCGTCGTCGGGGCGGACGAGGAAGACGGCCACCCCGTCCGGGGTGGTTGCCGGCACCAGGAACAGGTCGGCGGAGGGTGCCGCGTCGACCACGATCTTGGTGCCGTCGAGTGTCCAGCCGTCCGAGCCGGGTTCGGCGCGCGTGACGGGCGCTGCCGGGGTGTCGTTCAGTTCCTCGTCGAGGGCGACCGTGAGAATTTTCGCTCCCGTCGCGGCGGGGACGCCCCAATCGGAACGCTGCTGTTCGTTCCCGTACTTCGCGATCGCTCCGGCCGCCATCACGATCGACGACAGATACGGGACCGGCGCGACGGCGCGGCCCAGTTCGACGAGGATGCTGCACTGCTCGAGGACGCCGAAACCGTCGCCGCCCACCGATTCCGGCAGTGCGGCGCTCAGGACGTCGGACGACGCGAGCGCCGACCACAGCCGGCGGTCGAGGCGATCCTCCGCCTTGTCGAGTTCACGCAGTCGTTCGTTGGTGACGAGGTCCGAGACGATTCCTCGGGTGAGCCCGGCCAGATCCTGCTGGGCCTCGGTGGGGGTGAAGTCCATGGTCGTAGTCCTAACGCTTCGCTGGGGGCAGGCCGAGTGCGGTCATTCCGATGATGTCGCGCTGCACCTCGTTGGTTCCGCCTCCGAACGTGAGGATCAGCGACGACCGGTGCATCCGTTCGAGCCGCCCGCGCAGCAGGACGCCGGGGGAGTTCTGCCGCAGCGTGGCGGAAGGTCCGAGGATTTCCATCAGCAGCCGGTATGCCTCCGTGGCGAACTCGGTGCCGTAGACCTTGTTGGCCGACGCCGCCTCGGGGCCCGGGGCGTGGTCGGTCGAGGAGGCGATCTCCCAGTTCATCAGCTTGAGGTACTCGGCCTTGGCGTGGACCCGGGCCAGGTTGATCTGGACCCATTCCTGGTCGATGACGCGGCGCCCGTCCGGCAGCTTGGTGTTCTGCGCCCATTCGCGGACCTCGCGCTGGGCGGTGAGAACGGGTCCGGCGGAGGTCAGGGCGACGCGCTCGTGGTTGAGCTGGTTGGTGATCAGCGCCCAGCCGCCGTGCTCGGGGCCGACGAGCGCGGACGAGGGCACCCGCACGTCCTGGTAGTAGGTGGCGCTCGTGTCCGGGCCCGCCATCGTGTGGACGGGGGTGTAGGAGAACCCTTCGGCGGTGGTCGGGACGATCAGCATGCTGATGCCCTTGTGCTTCTTGGCGTCGGGGTCGGTGCGGCAGGCCAGCCACACGTAGTCGGCGTACGCGATGAGGCTCGTCCACATCTTCTGGCCGTTGACGACGTAGTCGTCGCCGTCCTTGACGGCGGTGGTGCGGAGGCTGGCGAGGTCGGTGCCCGCTTCGGGCTCGGAGTAGCCGATGGAGAAGTGCAGTTCGCCGGCCGAGATCCTGGGAAGGAAGAACGATTTCTGTTCGGGGGTGCCGAAGTGCATGATCGTCGGCGCCACCGAGTTGATGGTGAGGAACGGAACGGGCGCACCCGCGATGGCGGCCTCGTCGGTGAAGATCAACTGCTCCATGGCCGACCGCTCCTGGCCGCCGTACTCCCTGGGCCACCCGAGGGTCAGCCAGCCGTCCTTGCCCATCTGAGCCACGACGTCGCGGTAGACGTTGCCCTCGCCGTACTCGCCGGTGGTGGCGGCCAGTGCCTCTCGACGCTCCGGCGTCATCAGCTTCGCGAAGTACGCGCGCAGCTCTTCCCGCAGCTGTTGCTGCTGCGGTGTGTAGGTGATGTGCATCGAAATACCTCTCCAGTCCGAGAGCGAAATCAGCTGAAATCTGGCACAGGTTCCAGTCTCTGCGGTGCAATGGCGGAGTCGGCCCCGGCCGGCCCCGAAGCGTGCCCGGTGGGCGTGCTCGCAGTCGTGGAACGAATCATTGCACACGACTGGAACAGGTTCTAGTGTTATCGCAGGAACGGTGTGCGCCGCAGTCCGGCTGCACCCGGGTCCCCGAGGAACGAGACGAGGAGAAGTGAGGGTTGCCATGGAGGTCAGAGTCGATTTCGACCGTTGCGAGGCCAATGGTGTCTGCGTGGGTATCGCACCCGACATCTTCGAGCTCGACGACGACGATCAGCTGCACATTTCCAGTCCCATTCCTCCCGCTGACCGGGAGGAAGACGTGCGTACCGCGATCGCCCAGTGCCCGAGGGCCGCACTGACCGAGCATCCCTGAGGATTGTTGCCCGGAATGAGAACACGTTCTACAGTGACGTCCGTCCTACCGCCGTGCGTGGTCTCCGACCTGCCGCGAGTGCACAGAACCAGGAGAGCGTGTTCATGAATGCTGCGACCGATCACGATGTGAACTTGGACGGCAAGGTCGGTGTCGTGACCGGCGCCGGATCCGGCCTCGGAAAGTTCGAGGCGATCGCACTGGCACGCGCGGGTGCGTCCGTCGTCGTCAACGACCTGGTCGCCGACGATGCCGTGGAAGAGACGCTCGAGGAGATCCGGGGACAGGGAGCGAAGGTCGAGTTCGTCGCCGGCGACATCGGCGAACGGGCCACCGCCGACGCGATCATGGAGGCTGCGCAGAGCCGGCTCGGCAGCCTCGACATCCTGGTCAACAACGCGGGTATCACGCGGGATCGCATGCTGTTCAACATGTCCGACGAAGACTGGGACCTCGTGCTGAAGGTTCATCTGCGCGGCCACTTCCTGCTGTGCCGCTCCGCCGCGTCGTACTGGCGCGCGAAGTCGAAGGAGGCCGGGGCGCCGGTGTACGGGCGCATCGTCAACACGTCGTCGGAGGCGGGACTGCTGGGCCCCGAGGGGCAGGCGAACTACGGCGCCGCCAAGGCCGGCATCACAGCGCTGACGCTGTCCGCGGCCCGAGGGCTGTCCCGGTACGGCGTCCGCGCCAACGCGATCTGCCCCCGGGCCCGCACGTCGATGACGGAGAACGTCTTCGGGGAGGCGCCCGCCGAGGGAATGGACCCGTTGTCACCCGAGCACGTGGCGGCATTGGTCGCCTATCTCGCATCACCGGCAGCCGACTCGATCAACGGGCAGGTCTTCGTCGTCTACGGCCCGATGGTGGCACTGATGGCGGCACCGGTCGTCGAGCGGCGCTTCGACGCGGCCGACGGTCGATGGACGCCCGGCACGCTCGCGGCCGAACTCGGGAACTACTTCGGCGACCGCGATCCGGCTGCCATGTTCTCGGCCTCCGCGGCGCTACGCGATCTGGGCTGATCTGCCGCTCCGCGACCTGGGCTGATCTGCCGCTCCGCGACCTGGGCTGATCTGCCGCTCCGGGGCCGCGAACCGACACGAACGTGGTTTCAGTATCGTTTCCGCAGGTAATGCACCCGCGATGGGCGATACTGAGGACAACTGGACAGTGGCGGTGTCGGGGCCGAGTGACCGTGGTGCGGTGTTCGAGCGGTGTGCCGGATTTGACTAGATCGTGTTCTAGTTTTTCGTCGCCGACCCGCTCGATCGGCGCTGTTCGTGGGCCGCGGAACTCGTCGCCGCCCGGTCCTGTCGGAGGCTTCCGGCGGGCGGTGTGTTCCCTCAGTGTCGGGACCCCGCAAAGTTCATCGAAAGTTCTTGTGCTATAAGCCCTTAGGGGATCAGCTGGCCGAGCGGCCCGACGTGGCGAAGAGGGCGTCGGGAACGTGTGGACACGCCCTGGATTTCGGCCGAATCAGCCCCTCCGGACGTGCTGAATGTGGGACGATTCATGCTGATGAGCGGCCACCTTTGACAGGTGAACACGTTCTAGTTAATATGACCTGAGTCACAGACCGTTGGGGGGCTGGGCTCGAACTGACAGTCGGTGCTGGGCGAGATCATGGACGAGGAGGACGGATGGTAGACCTCCTCGAGGTGCCGTTGCGTGCGGTCGGCGGGTTCTTCACGATGTCGGGCGAAACGTTGAGGGCAGTCTTTTCGAGGCCCTTCCAGCGTCGTGAGTTCGTGGACCAGGCATGGTTCGTCGCCCGAGTCTCCATGGTGCCCACGGTCCTGGTGGCCATCCCGTTCACAGTTCTGGTGAGCTTCACGATCAACATCCTCCTCCGCGAGATCGGTGCCGCCGACCTCAGCGGAGCCGGCGCCGCTCTCGGCACCGTCACCCAGGTCGGCCCCATCGTCACCGTGCTCATCGTGGCGGGCGCGGGAGCCACCGCCATCTGCGCAGACCTCTCCGCCCGCACCATCCGCGAAGAGATCGACGCGATGCGCGTGCTGGGTATCAATCCGATCCACCGCCTGGTCGTCCCCCGGGTGCTCGCGTCGACAGTCGTGGCCCTGCTCCTCAACGGGCTCGTCTGCACCATCGGCATCCTCGGCGGTTTCGTCTTCTCGGTCTACATCCAGGACGTCAACCCGGGTGCGTTCGTCAACGGCATCACCCTGCTCACCGGATTCGGTGAGCTCGTCATCTCGGAAGTCAAAGCCGGTCTGTTCGGCATGATCGCCGGTCTCGTCGCCGCCTACCTCGGACTCAACGTCAAGGGTGGCGCGAAGAGCGTCGGAGACGCCGTCAACCAGACCGTCGTGTTCTCGTTCATGGCCCTGTTCGTGGTCAACGTTCTCGTCACCGCCGTCGGTATCAAGCTGACGGCAGGGTGATCGACATGGTGGTGGAGTAGATGGCACTAGCGGCGGCCGGGCGCTTTCCCCGAACTCGCAAACGGTTCGCGTCGGCGTCCCGATCGATCGACCGGCTCGGTGAGCAGGCACTGTTCTTCGCGCGTGCCATCGGCTCGGCACCCCGCGCGATCATGCACTATCCCAGGGAGACGCTGCGGCTCATCGCCGAGATCAGCATGGGCACGGGAGCGCTCGCGGTCATCGGCGGAACGGTCGTCATCGTCGGCTTCCTGACACTGTTCACCGGCGGCACCATCGCCGTGCAGGGGTACAGCTCGCTCGGCAACATCGGCGTCGAAGCCCTCACCGGCTTCTTCGCGGCGTTCATCAACGTGCGCATCGCGGCCCCGGTCATCGCGGGCATCGGGCTGGCCGCCACCATCGGCGCCGGCTCCACCGCCCAGCTCGGCGCCATGCGCGTCTCCGAGGAGATCGACGCGCTCGAGACGATGGCGATCCCGTCGATCCCGTACCTCGTCAGCACCCGCGTGATGGCGGGAATGATCGCGATCATCCCGCTGTACGCCCTGGCGGTGATCGCGTCGTTCATGGCGAGCCGGTTCGCGACCGTGGTGCTGTACGACCAGTCGTCCGGCGTGTACGACCACTACTTCTCGACGTTCCTGATACCCACGGACATCCTGTGGTCATTCGCCCAGGCCATCGTTATGGCGATCGCGATCATGCTCATCCACACCTACTACGGTTTCAACGCCTCGGGCGGTCCGGTCGGCGTCGGTGTGGCCGTCGGCAACGCTGTGCGCTCCTCGCTGATCGCCGTCGTCACCGTCACCCTGCTCATCTCGCTCGCCATCTACGGCGGGTCCGGCAACTTCAACCTGTCGGGTTAGGGGGTGCCGGTAGATGACTGATTCGGGTGGGAAGAAGAAGCTCGCGGCACTCGTCCTCGTCGTGAGTCTGCTCGCGATCATCGGTGTGTCGCTGGCCATGTTCAACGGAACCTTCAGCGAGACCACTCCCGTCACCGTCACCTCGGATCGCTCCGGGCTGGTGATGGAACCCGACGCCAAGGTCAAGCTCCTCGGCGTCGAGGTCGGTCGCGTCGGGTCCATCGAACACGTGACGGACGGCGCCGAACTGAAGCTGGCGATGTACCCCGACATGATGTCGCTGATTCCCTCCAACGCCACCGTGGAGATCAAGTCCACCACCGTGTTCGGCGCGAAGTACGTCAATTTCGTGATGCCGGACAATCCGTCGTCCACTCACCTCCAGCCGGGGGCCGTCATCGCGTCCGACAACGTCACCGTGGAATTCAACACGGTCTTCCAGCATCTCTCCGACGTGCTGGCGAAGGTGCAGCCGGAGAAGCTGAACGCCACGCTCGGCGCCATCTCCTCGGCGCTGCACGGCCGGGGCGAGGAACTCGGCTCCCTGCTCGAGCAGAGCGACAGCTACCTGGCGAAGATGAATCCCAGTCTGCCTCAGCTGCAGGAAGACCTGTCCAAGGCCGCCCAGGTCACCGACGTCTACGCCGACACCGCACCGGATCTGCTGCGGGTACTCGACAACGCGACGGCCACCAGTGGCACCGTCGTCGACGAACAGGACAACCTGGATGCGGTGCTGCTCAACGTCACCGGGCTGGCCGACACGGCGAACACCGTCCTGACCGAGAACGAGCAGAACCTGGACTCCGCGCTCGACCTGCTGCTCCCGACGACGGATCTGCTGGCCGAGTACTCGCCCGAGATCTCCTGCTTCATCGTCGGCCTGAACAACGTGATCCCCCTCGCCGAGCAACTCATCGGTGGCAATCAGCCGGGTATCGCGCTGAGCGCCAGCTTCATGTACGGGCAGACGCCGTACACCTACCCGAAGGACCTGCCGAAAGTGAACGCGACAGGTGGGCCGAACTGTCACGGTCTTCCCGATCCTGACCCCACCGTGCACGCGAACTTCGTCGTCGCCGACACCGGAACGGTGCCGTTCGTGCCGTCGACGGAAGTTCAGGTGCACCTGCCCAAGGTGTTCCAGCTGTTGTTCGCCGGTGTGTACCCCGAGCAGGGTGGGCGGTGACTGTGCGAGCCACCACGGTCAAGCTGCTGATCTTCGCGACGGTGATGTCGGTGATCTTCGCCGGTCTCGCCCTGGTGTTCAGCCAGTACCGCTTCAGCAGCAGCGACGGCTACCACGCCACGTTCACGGACGTGTCCGGACTCAAGCCCGGCGACAAGGTGCGCATCGCCGGCGTTCCCGTCGGCGCCGTCGAGAAGGTGAAGATCGACGACGACAACCTTGCCGATGTCGACTTCACCGTCGACACCAAGTACTCGCTGTTCGACGGGACGAAGGCGACGGTGCGGTACGAGAACCTCGTCGGCGACCGGTACATGGAACTCCTCGAGGGCGCCGGATCGGTGGAACCGCTGCCGGACGGCGGGTCGATCCCCGTCGAGAACACCTCTCCCGCGCTCGACCTCGACCTCCTGCTGGGCGGGTTCAAGCCACTGCTGCGGGCGCTGGACCCCCAGCAGGTCAACGACCTGTCCCAGGCGCTGGTCCAGGTGTTCCAGGGGCAGGGCGGAACGCTCGTCTCGCTCCTCGGCAGCACGAGTTCGTTCACGAACACCCTGGCCGACCGGGACCAGTTGATCGGCGAGGTGATCACGAACCTCAACCAGGTTCTCGGCACGATCAACGACCGGGGCGACCAGTTCCGCGCGACGCTCGACCAACTGCAGCAATTGGTCAGCGGGCTCTCCCAGGACCGCGACCAGATCGGTGACGCCATTCCCCGTATCGCGGGGGCCACCGGCGACCTCGCGAACCTGCTCGAGGGCGCACGGCCGCCGCTGCAGAGCACGATCGCCGAGGCGAACCGGACCGCCACCCAACTGCAGGCGGGGGAGGACGACCTGGACTGGGTCCTCCAGAATCTGCCCGCCGCCTACCGCCGCCTCATCCGCATCGGTACGTACGGCAGCTTCTTCCAGATGTACGTCTGCACAGTGAAGTTCAAGTTCTCCGGCCCGGACGGATCGGATCTGCTCCTCAACATGCCGGGCGGTCAGACGGCGGGGAGGTGTGCACCGTAGCCATGAAGAGCGAACGCAATCCCGTACAGGTAGGCATCATCGGTGTCGCCATCGCGAGCATGATCGTGATCGCGACCCTGCAATACGATCAGCTGCAATTCCTCTCGGGTGGAACGCAGTACTCCGCCGTGTTCGACGACGCGGGCGGCCTCATGGCGGGTGACACGGTGACACTTGCCGGTGTCGACGTCGGGAAGGTCGCCGACGTCGAACTCGACGATCAGAACGTGCTCGTCACGTTCTCGATCGAGGACGGCATCGCACTCGGCGACGCCACCGAGGCGAACATCAAGACCAACACCGTTCTCGGACGTAAGTCCCTCGCCGTCACCCCGCTCGGGCACGACACGATGCGGGTGGGATCGACGATTCCGTTGGAACGCACCAACTCTCCGTATTCGCTCAACGACGCACTCGGCGACCTGTCCACCACCGTGTCCCAACTCGACACCGACGAGGTCAACAACGCGTTGAACGCGATGTCCGGCGCGCTCGAGAACACGCCACCCGAACTGCGCACCGCACTCGACGGCCTGACCCGGTTGTCGGAGAGCATCAATTCGCGAGACGAGAGCCTGAGGCAGCTGCTCTCGCGTGCCGAGAACGTGACGGGAATCCTCGCCGAGCGCAGCGGGCAGATCAACTCGCTCATCGTCGATGGGAACCAGCTGTTCGGTGAGCTCGACCGTCGCCGCGCGGCGATCAGTCAGTTGATCGTCAACATCTCCGCGGTGTCCCAGCAGCTGACGGGTCTGGTCCAGGACAACGAGGAGCAGATGAAACCGACGCTCGACAAGCTGAACTCGGTGGTCGACATCCTGCAGCGGAACAAGGACAACATCTCGCAGGCCCTCGACGGTCTCGCCCCGTACGCCACCCAGCTCGGGGAGTCGGTCGGCAGCGGACCGTTCTTCATGGCCTACGTCTACAACATCGGCATCGGCAATCTGTTCCAGGGTTTGAGCGACGCCGTGACCTGGCCGGAGCATCTGCCCAACGACCTCCAGGCCTACCTGCAGACAGGTCCGTCCATCGAGCTGAGGGAACCGCCGCGATGACGACGAACCCGGAAATCACCAACACGCGGAAGAAGTGGCTGATCCGCGGAGGCATCGCCGCAGTCGTGGTGGTGCTGGTCGTCGGCGCCGCTGTGATGTTCGTGCCCAAACTGTTCCAGAACACGATCACCGCGTACTTCCCCACGACGACGGGACTGTATTCGGGTGACGACGTCCGCGTCCTCGGCGTGAAGGTGGGCACGATCGACTCGATCGAACCCGGTGCCGACTTCGCCCGGGTCACGATGAACGTGAAGAAGAGCGTCGAGATTCCCGCCGACGCCAAGGCCGTCATCGTCGCGCCCAGCCTGGTGTCGGGACGATTCGTCCAGCTGACCCCCGTGTACGCCGGTGGGCCCACCATGGGCGACGGTGCGAGCATCCCGATCGAGCGCACCGCGGTGCCGGTGGAGTGGGACGAGATCAAGACCGAGCTGAACAAACTGTCGGAGGCGCTCGGCCCGCAGGGGGCGGACCCGCAGGGCTCCCTCGGCACGTTCATCGACACCGCCGCAGCCAACCTCGACGGCAACGGCGAATCGTTGCGGAACACGTTGCGCGAGCTGTCGGAGACCATGCGGACGCTGTCCGACGGCCGGACCGACCTCTTCTCCACCATCCGCAACCTGCAGACGTTCGTGGCCGCGCTGTCGTCGAGCAACGAGCAGATCGTCCAGTTCGAGGGCCGGCTCGCGTCGGTGTCGAACATGCTCGCCACCAACTCCGACGAACTCGGGACGGCGCTGAACGATCTCGACATCGCCCTCGGTGACGTCAACCGGTTCGTGGTGGAGAACCGGGCGAGTCTCAGCGAGCAGGTCGGCCGGCTGGCCGACGCCACTCAGGTGCTCGCCGACAAGAGGCCGCAGATCGAGCAGGTTCTCCACGTCGCGCCCACCGCGCTGGCGAACTTCAGCAACATCTACAAGCCCGCGCAGGGCTCACTCGTCGGTGCTGTCGCCATGTCGAACTTCGGCAATCCCGTGAACTTCATGTGCGGTGCCATCCAGAGCCTGCAGGCCAACGAGGCGAATCGAAGTGCGGACCTGTGTACCCAGTACCTGTCGCCGGTCCTGAACTCGCTGACGATGAACTACCTGCCCATCCTCACCAACCCGACCACGGGTGTGAATGCGTTCCCGGACCAGATCGAGTACAGCCCGCCGAGTTTGGAAGGTTCGGTTCCGCCGCGGTCTGCGCCGCCGGTGACCGGCACCCTCGCCGGGATGCCCACGGTGGACGTGCCGAGAGACCTGAACGATCTGCTGCAGCCGGGAGGTGGGCGATGACGAAGCGCACACGGGCACGCCGCGGCGGCATCGCGGCGGTGGCGATCACGCTGTCCCTGACACTCACCGGGTGCGAGTGGGAAGGGTTGAACTCACTCCCGCTGCCCGGTACCGAGGGGCAGGGCGACGACGCCTACACCGTGGAGATCCAGATGCCCAATGTGACGACGCTGTCGCAGAACTCGCCGGTGCGGGTGAATGACGTGACGGTGGGAGCGGTGACGGGTATCGAGGTGCAGGACTGGCACGCCCTGGTCACCGTCTCGATCAACGGCGACGTCCAACTGCCCGCCAACGCGACCGCCAAGATCGGCCAGACCAGCCTCCTCGGCTCACAGCACCTCGAACTGGCTCCGCCGACCGACACCGAGCCCGAAGGCACGCTCGAGGACGGCGACGTCATCCCCATCGAGCGGGCGGGCGCCTACCCGACCACCGAACAGACGCTGTCGTCGTTGTCGGTGGTGCTCAACGGTGGCGGCATCGCCCAGATTCACGACATCACCCTCGAGCTCAACGCCGCACTGGGTGGCCGCGAGGACTCGATCCGGGACCTTCTGCCGCGGCTCGACCAGCTCGTCACCAGCCTCGATCAGCAGCGCGGAGACATCATCGGTGCGATGGAGGGGCTCGACCGGTTGTCGGGCACCGTCAACGAGCAGAAGGCCACCCTCGACGCGGCGCTGGACGGCATCCCGCCGGCGCTGGACGTGCTCGTCGACCAGCGTCAGAACCTCACCACCGCACTGGTCGAGGTGGGCAAGCTCAGCGACACCGCGACCCGCCTCGTCGAGAGCAGCGGCGAGGAACTGAAGGCGAATCTCCGCAACCTCACCCCCGTGCTGCGCGAGCTGGCCAACTCGGGGAGCGCACTGACCGAAGTCCTGACCCTGATGCTCACGTATCCCTTCCCGATGAAGACGATGGACAAGGCGATCCAGGGTGACTACGCGAACCTCATGATGACGATCGACCTCACCAACGCGCGCGTCGACAACAACTTCCTGACCGGAACCGGCCTCGGGGGATCACTCGGCGGCGTCGAGGGCGCGGTGGGATCACTCGCCGGCGTGGCCGGACAGTCGGGCGATCCGCTGCAGTCACCCCTGCAGCCGGCTCCGAAGCCGGCACCGGCGCCGCCGGTGATTCCGGGACTGCCACAGATACCCGGACTACCGCAGATACCCGGCCTTCCGCCGCAACTGGGAGGGGCGCCGACACCGTGAGAATGACCAGATTCGTTCGCATTCAGCTCGTCATCTTCTCGATACTCACCGTCATCGGACTGGTGGTGATGTCGATCCAGTATGTGAAGGTGCCGGTGCTGTTCGGCGTCGGACGCTACGAGGTGAGTGTCCGATTGCCGTCCACCGGTGGGCTCTACCCCCACGCCAACGTCGCGTACCGCGGCACCAACATCGGTGTCGTCGAGAACGTCGCGCTCACGGCGGACGGCGTCGAAGCGAAGATGTCGCTCGACAGCGACTACAAGATCCCGGCCGACGTGGACGCCGCCGTCAAGAGCGTGTCGGCGGTCGGTGAGCAGTACGTCGATCTGATTCCCCGGGACGGCGCCGCCGAGGCCGACGGACCGTACCTCGCGAACGGCGACGTGATTCCGTTGGATCGCGCCAGCATTCCGCAGGACGTCGGCGAGATGCTCGACCAGGCGGACGAACTGCTCGCGAGCATCTCGGACACGAGGTTGCAGACGGTGGTCGACGAGGCGTTCACCGCGTTCAACGGATCCGGACCCGACCTGCAGAGGCTCATCGACTCGGCCCGGTTGTTCGTCGAGGAGGCGGACGCCAACAGCGACGCGACCAAGGCTCTCATCGATCAGGTCGGCCCGCTGCTCGACACCCAGACGGTGAGCAGCGACGCGATCCGGTCGTGGACCCGGGACCTCGTGACGTTCACCGACCAGTTGCGGGCGAGTGACCCGAATCTGCGGTCGGTGTTGGAGAAGGGGCCGGGAGCGGCGCAGGAGGCCACCCAGTTGTTCCAGGACCTGCAGCCGACGCTGCCGATCCTGCTGCGGAATCTGGTGAGCGTCGCCCAGGTCGGGGTGATCTACAACAAGAGCATCGAGCAGGTCCTCGTCATCTACCCACCCCTGACGGCCGCGCTGGTGACCGCGGCGAAGGGCGGACCGGTGGAGGACGGCGCGATCGTCGACTTCGCACTGCAGTTGCACGACCCGCCCGCGTGCACGACCGGATTCCTGCCCCCCGAGCAACGCCGGTCCGGCGATCAGACCGACCCGATCGCCACCCCGAACGACCTGTACTGCAAGGCAGCCCCGGACGACCCGTCCGTGGTCCGTGGTGCGCGGAACCTGCCGTGCATGGAATTCCCCGGGCGTCGCGCACCGACCGTCGAGGCGTGCCGCGAGGGCTGGGAGGCGACGGGCAACAACCCGCCGTACGGGCCCATCATGCCGCCGGATGTACCCTCGTACACAGCCGTTCCGAGTTCCTACGAAGGCGCCGCGGGTGCACCGGTCGCGGCCGTGCCCTACGACCCGGCCACCGGTAGCTTCATTGGTTCGGATGGAAAGACGTACACCCAACCGGATCTGGCGGTGCGGGGGAAGGACTCGACGTGGCAGACGATGATGACAGGTCAGCAGATTTGAGTTCCAGCACAGACGAACGCGCAACCGACTCCGCGGAGCAGGCGGCCGAGCAGGCACCCGCCGGGAAGGAGCGGAGCAGGCGAAGAGCCGTCCGGCACGCGGGCCCACCGGTGGGAGAGACGGAGGCCCCGAAGCCGGTGGTCCTCGCAAAGCCGGGAGATGCCGACGCCCAACCCGCGCCGGACAAGGTCTCGACGACGAAGGCTGCGTCCCCGGAGCCCGCGTCGGACGCTCCGGCGCCCGGTGCACCGAAGCAGCGTCGACCCCTGAAGTCGTTGCTCGCGTGGGGCGTTACCGCGGTGGTCATCGTCGCGCTGGTCGCCGCGGCGGTGGTGCTGCTGCTCGACCAGCGGTCCGCACGCGAGCGGGACGATCGCAGGCAGGCCTACGTCGACACCGCCCGGCAGACGGTGCTCAACCTGACCACCATCCATCCCGAGACCGCGAAGGAAGACGTCGACCGGATCATCGCCGGAGCGTCGGGGCAGTTCCTCCAGGAGTTCGAGGGCCGGGAGGATCCCTTCGTCGGTGTCGTCCAGGACGCGAACGTGACCACCGAGGGTGAGGTCGTCGAGGCGGGCGTCGAGAACGGGAGCGAGACGTCGATCTCGGCGAACGTGCTCGTGGCCGCGCGGACGATGGTGAGCAGCAAGGAACAGCCGGACCCCTCACCGCGAGACTTCCGGATGCGGGTGACGATCAGCGACGTCGACGGCAAGTTGACCGCATCGAAGGTGGAGTTCGTCCCATGAGCGAGAACAATGAAGGCAAGCGAAAGTTCGCGATCACCAAGGGAACAGCGCTGAAGATCGCCGCCGCGGTCGTGGTGGTTGCCCTCGCCGTCGGGGTGGGCTTCCTCTGGTACGGCCACCGGCAGGATCAGCTGGCGGAGCAGGCACGCACCGAGGCCGTCGACGCGGCGGGCAAGCAGGCGGTCGCGATGCTGGCGTACGACTTCGCCGACGTCGACAACCAGTTGGCCGCTGCCGCAGACGGACTCACCGGTTCGTTCCGCGACGACTACACCACCCTGGTACAGGAGACCATCGCTCCGGGTGCCAAGGAGAAGCAACTCACCGTGCAGGTGTCGGTGCAGGCCGCCGCGCCCGTGTCGACCACACCCGACGAGGCGGTGGTGCTGCTGTACCTGAACCAGACCACGACCAGTGCCGAGGCCCCGGACGCCCGTACGTCGGGCAGCAGGGTGCGGGTGTCGCTGCAGAAGGTGGACGACCGCTGGCTCGTCGATCAGCTGACACCGGTGTAGCCGTGGCCGAACCGGCGCCGACCGTGGCGGAACTGCTTGCCGCAGTCGGCCGTTCACCCGCTGCCGTGGCGGTTCACGACCGGGCCGCGTGGGTGGGGCTGTTCTCGGACGGCGCCCGCGTCAACGACCCGGTCGGCTCGCGACCGCACGTCGGCAGGGCGGCCATCGAGAAGTTCTACGACACGTTCATCGCGCCCAACACGATCACCTTCCACGTGACGCGGGACGTGGTCTGCGGGATGTCCGTCGTCCGTGACCTCGAACTCGAGACGCGGATGTCGACGGGTGTGGTGCTGACTGTCCCGATGCACCTCCGCTACGACCTCGTCGCGGAGGTACACGGCGTGAGCCTGGACCGCTTGTATGCGCACTGGGAGCTCCCGGGGATGATCGGCCAGCTGGCCAGGGCAGGCTGGCGGGGCGCAGCGGCGTCGGCGAAGCTGGGGCCGCAACTCCTCTCGAATCAAGGCGTTCCGGGTGCAACAGGTTTCATGCGCGGTCTGCGGACGGTCGGGCGCCCGGGGCGGAACGCGGCCATCGGATTCCTGGTCGCCGTGCGCCGGCAGGATTTCGCCGCGGTGTCGGCCCGGCTCGCCCGCGGTGCCACCCTCGAACTGCCTGCGGGCACCCCCCTCTCAGTGGACGACTTCGCCAATGCCCTGCGTGAACTGCGGTGGAACAAGATGATCGTGGCGGGACGCACGGTGACTGCATCCGTCCGCGCGGCTTCGTGGGAGGGTGTGGCGCTGATCGAGTTCACGCCGCGGTCCCACGAGATCTCGCGGGTGCGGATGTACGTCGAGCAGGTCGGCCCCTTCCCAAAATGAAACAAGTTCTAGTACTCTCGGGTTCTCCGGGCCGATCGCCGACGCACCGCGTTGCGTCACGGGGCCACAACCGAATGGGGAGTCGTCGATGAAGGTTGCAGTAACCGGCGCCGCGGGATTCGTGGGCAACAACCTGCTGAATCTGTTGGTCGAGGCGGGGCATGAGGTGACCGCGATCGACCGCGTGCGTTCCCGGTACGCACCCGAATACGGGGTCACCTGGGTGAACGCCGACGTGCTCGACGTCGAATCCATGAAGCGGGCGCTGGACGGAGCCGACGTGGTCTACCACCTGGTCGCGATGATCACCCTCGCCCAGAAGGACGATCAGGCCTGGACCGTCAACACCAAGGGAGTCCGGACCGTCGCCGAAGCTGCTCTCGCAGTGGGTGTTCGGCGGATGGTGCATTGCAGTTCCGTGCACTCGTTCGATCAGAGCAGTTGCGGCGGAACGCTCGACGAGAACTCGCCCCGCTCCGTCGACGCATCGATCCCGGTGTACGACAGGTCGAAATGGGCCGGCGAACTCGAACTGCGCGACGTGATCGAGACCGGACTCGACGCGGTCATCTGTAACCCCACCGGCGTGTACGGGCCCGTCGACCACGGACTGTCCCGCGTGAATGCCTTGCTGCGCAACGCTGCTCGCGGCAGGGTCCCCGCCGCGGTGCAGGGTGGGTTCGACTTCGTCGACGTCCGCGACGTCGCCGCCGGCCTGATCGCCGCCGGGGAGAAGGGGCGCACCGGGGAGAACTACCTGATCTCCGGGCACATGCTCGGCATGCACGATGCCGTGAGAAGGGCAGCGCGTGCGGCGGGCCGTCGGGGGCCGCTGTACTCGTTCCCGCTCAGCGTCATCGAGCGGGTGCTGCCGATCGCCGAACCGATCGGGGCGCGGTTCGGCTCCGACGTGCTGTCGCGGTCGGCGATGTCGGCGCTGCTCGCGGCGCCCGTTGTCGACGGCACCAAGGCGCGGTCGGAACTCGGCTACGTTCCGCGCCCGGCCGACGAGACGATCCGCGACTTCGTCGCCTTCCTGGTGACGTCCGGCCAGCTGGGCCGTGGAGATCAGTTCTCCCCGGTGGCGTCCTCGTCGTAGTCGGACTCGGAGGCCTCGGCGGGAGCGATCAGCGCCGGCCCTGCGGCTCCGCCGTGCGCGAGCGCGTCGAGGAACGACTTGGCCCACCGGTCGACGTCGTGAGCGAGCACCTGCCTGCGCAGGGCGCGCATGTGGCGTCGGCCGTCCTCCTTCGGCTGCTCGAGGGCTTGTTCCATCGCGTCCTTGACGCTGTCGAGGTCGTGTGGATTGCACAGGAACGCCTGGCGCAGTTCGGCGGCCGCGCCGGTGAACTCGCTGAGCAGCAGGGCACCGCCGAGATCGCTGCGGCACGCCACGTACTCCTTGGCGACGAGGTTCATGCCGTCGCGGAGTGGCGTCACGAGCATGACGTCGGCGGCGACGAAGAAGGCGATCAGCTCGTCGCGGGGGATCGGCCGATGCAGGTAGTGCACCACCGGCCGGCCGACCTCGCTGTACTCGCCGTTGATCCGCGACACCTTGCGTTCGATGTCGTCGCGCATCTGCACGTAGCTGTCGACCCGTTCGCGGCTCGGCGTGGCCAACTGCACCATCACCGTCTCGGAGGGATCGATGCGATGCTCGTCGAGCAGTTCGTGCAGCGCGGCGAGGCGGACGTCGATGCCCTTCGTGTAATCGAGGCGGTCGACGCCCAGCATGATGTGTTTGGGATTGCCCAGTTCCTTGCGGATCTGCTTGGCGCGGTCCCGGATCGACTTGGACCTGGATTGCTCGTCCAGCTTGCCCGAGTCGATGGAGATCGGAAACGCGCCGACGCGCACGGTGCGGAATCCCACCTGCACGACGCCCAGCTTGGAGCGGACGCCCACGGTGCCCCGGGACGTCTGCTGACCGGCGAGCCTGCGGGCCAGGTAGAGGAAGTTCTGCGCGCCGCCCGGGAGGTGGAATCCGATCAGGTCGGCGCCGAGCAGACCTTCGATGATCTCGGTGCGCCACGGCATCTGCATGAACAGTTCGACCGGCGGGAACGGAATGTGCAGGAAGAACCCGATGGTGAGGTCGGGGCGGAGCATGCGCAGCATCTTCGGGACGAGCTGCAGCTGGTAGTCCTGGATCCACACGGTGGCGCCGTGCGCGGCCGCCTTCGACGTGGCCTCCGCGAAACGCCGGTTGACCTCGACGTACGCGTTCCACCAGTCGCGGTTGTATTCGGGTTTGACGATCACGTCGTGGTACAGCGGCCACAGGGTCGCGTTGGAGAAGCCCTCGTAGTAGTCGGCGATCTCCGCGGCGCTCAGCGGGACGGGGTAGAGCTCGAGCTCGTCCTCGACGACCGGGTCGAGTTCGGCGTCCGCGACCCCCGCCCAGCCGACCCATGCGCCCTTGTTGCGGCGCAGGATCGGCTCGAGCGCGGTGACGAGGCCACCGGGGCTGCGCTTCCAGCGGGTGGTGCCGTCCGGAAGGCGTTCGAGATCGACGGGGAGTCGGTTCGCGACGACGACGAAGTCGGCTTGCCCGGAAACAGGATCAGATGTCGAGCGTGATGACGATGCTGACGATTCCGAGCTGGCAGCCACGGGCTTCCTTCGCAGTCGAAGTGGATGAAATTCTCAGTCGAGCTTGGTGGTGGGTCCGATTCCGAGCATCGAGAGCAGCATTCTGCACTCGTCGGCGTCTTCGGCGTATGCAGCGACAACGCGCTGCGCCTGGCGGGCGGTCTCGTCGGCTAGGGGTTCGAGATCCTCGTCCGCGATGTCGTTTTCGGCGGTCGTCTTCGCGGCCATCTTTTTCCTCTCGGGCTTGCTGCTGCGTCACGCGCAGTAGTTCGTATCGGCGACTCTATGAGAACCGGGCATGTCAACGCTAGTTGCCCATCGATTAGGGTTCATCTAGTTAGGGTCTGCTTACTTGGTTGGTGAGTGGGGAAGCGTCGGCGTTGGGAGTTACGCGCGTGAAGACTGGTGGCACCGCAATTCTGCGTCGCACGCTGGTGCGGAATCGTGCCCGGCTGGGCATCGGCACCGTCCTGGTCTGCCTGCATCAGGTGGCCGAGACGCTGGTCCCGATCTCGATCGGCGTGATCGTCGACCGGGCCGTCGCGACCGGGGACGTCTTCGCCCTCGCGGTGTGGCTGTGCGCTCTGGCCCTGCTGTTCCTGGTGCTCACGGCGGCCTGGCGGTACGGCGCGCGGTTCATCGTGGTGGCGATGCAGAACGAGGCGCACCAGCTGCGGATGGAGGTGGCGCACCGCATTCTCGACCCCCGCGGCGTGCGCACCGACCTGCGTGCCGGCGAGCTGCTGTCCGTGTCGACGTCCGACGCCGATCGCGCCGCCTGGATCGCCGACATCGCACCGCGCGCGGCCGCTGCCCTCACGGCCGCGATCGGATCCGCCGTCGCGCTGCTGCTGATCGACGTGCCGCTCGGGCTCGCCGTGCTGATCGGCACCCCCGTCATCCTCGGACTTCTCCAACTCGCGGCGCCGCTGATCACCCGCCGGGCCACCGACCAGCAGGCCGCGGTCGCGCGGGCGTCCGCCATGGCCACGGACCTGGTGAGCGGGCTCCGGCCGCTGCGGGGGATCGGCGCGGAGGTGTCGGCGTCGCGGCGATACGGGGCGGCCAGCCGCGACGCGCTCGGCGCGACGCTCCACACGGCGAAGAGCTCGGCCGTCTTCGCCGGGGTGTCGATGACCGTCAGCGCCCTGCTCGCCGTCGGTGTCGCCGGTTTCGCCGGCTGGTTCGCCCTGGAGGGGCGTATCACCATCGGCGAGCTGATCACCGTCGTCGGACTGTCCCAGTTCTT
The DNA here is from genome assembly GCF_001894825.1 of Rhodococcus jostii NBRC 16295. Classification (GTDB taxonomy): domain Bacteria; phylum Actinomycetota; class Actinomycetes; order Mycobacteriales; family Mycobacteriaceae; genus Rhodococcus_F; species Rhodococcus_F jostii. The sequence continues at coordinate 126,846 of NZ_BCWY01000002.1, forward strand.
CATCGAGCCGCTCGGTGTCCTGGCCGGTCTGCCCGGATTCCTCGCCCTGTCCCGCGCGTCGGCGGACCGCCTCGCCCTGGTCCTGGACGCGGAACCGCTGCTCCCCGCCGGATCGGACCGCACGCTCGACGGCAGCGAGCTCAGCCTGACCGGGGTGTCCTACCGGTCGCTGAGCGCGGTGGATCTGCGGGTCACGCCCGGCGAACTGCTCGGCATCGTCGCGTACCGCCCGCAGGACGCCGAGGCGCTGGCCGCGCTGCTGTCCGGGCAGGTTCCGCCCGACCGCTACGACGGGGAACTGACCATGGGCGGGGTCCGGCTGTCGGACGCCGATCTCGCGCAGGCGCGCCGCGCACTGCTCGTCGAACCGCACAACGGTGATCTGTTCTCCGGCACCGTCGCGTCGAACGTGACCGCGGGCCGGCCCGGCGCGACGGCGTCCGAGGTGCAAGCGGCGCTCTCCGCATCCGCGGCGGTCGACGTCGTGGAAGCACACCCGGAGGGGCTCGACCACGACGTCGCCGACCGCGGGTCGTCTTTGTCCGGCGGCCAGCGGCAACGGGTGGCCCTCGCGCGCGCCCTGGTGGCGCAGTCGCCGGTGATGGTGTTGCACGACCCGACGACGGCCGTCGACGCCGTCACCGAACACACGATCGCCGGCGGCATCGCCGACCTGCGGCACCGCGGCTCCACCCGAGCCCACACGACCATCCTCATCACGAGCAGCCCCGCGCTGCTGTCGGTGACCGACCGAGTCGTCGTGCTCGACGAGGGCACGGTCGTCGGCGAGGGCACACACTCGCAACTGGCGACCCAGGACGCGAACTACCGTCAGGCGGTCCTGCGATGAGTGAACTGCTGCCCATCGCGGACGCGCGCGACACGTGGGGCTGGCTGAAGTCCGAACTGGGACGCCGCCGGGGCCGGAGCGCCTTCACCCTGCTGGTGGCGGCCGTCGCAGCGGGCATGGCCCTCGTACCCGTCTACGTGTTCGGCGTCCTCGTCGACCGCGTGCAGGAGGGGGCGCCGCCGTCCACCATCGGATGGGTGGTCGCCGTGATCGCCTCCGCCGCGGTGATCGGCGGCGTGTGCGCCGGGTTCGCGTCGTTCCTCATCCGCAGTCTCGGCGAGGGAATCCTGGCGAATCTGCGCGAGCGCACCGTCGACCGAGCGCTCCGGTTGCCGATCCAGACCGTCGAACGCGTGGGGAAGGGCGACCTGCTGTCGCGGGTCGGCGACGACGTCGCGGTGATCGGCAAGGCCGTCACCGACGTGGTCCCCAACCTCGTCACCGCCGTGCTGCTCGTGGTACTGAGCATGGTCACGATGCTCGGCATCGACTGGCGACTCGGACTCGCCGGCATGGTGGCGCTGCCGATGTACGCGCTCGCGATGCGCTGGTACCTGCCGCGGTCCGCGCCGGTGTACGCCGCCGAACGCGTCGCGATGGGGGAGCGTTCGCAGGCCCTGATCAGCAGCATGCAGGGTGCCCGAACGGTGCGCGCCTACGGTCTGGAAGACAGTCATCTGGGGCAGATCAACGGTGCGTCGGAGAAGGCACGCGACCTGTCCGTCGGCGTCTTCGGGCTGTTCACCCGATTCGCGGGGCGCGGAAACCGGGCCGAGTTCGTGGGGCTCGCCACCATCCTCGCGGCCGGGTTCGCACTCGTGAACGCCGACATCGTCACCGTCGGGCAGACCACCACCGCCGCACTGCTCTTCCACCGGCTGTTCAATCCGATCGGCATGCTGATGTACACGTTCGACGAGGTGCAGTCGGCGGGCGCGAGCCTCGCGCGGCTCGTCGGTGTCGTCGACCTCCCGGACGAATCGAGCACCGGGAGCGCTGCCGTGCGGGAGACCACGGACTCGACGCTCGAACTCGCCGGCGTCCGGCATTCGTACGACGGCAGCCACGAGGTGGTGCACGGCATCAGCCTGCACGTGAAGAGCGGGGAACGGGTCGCCCTCGTCGGCTCGACCGGGGCGGGCAAGACGACGGTCGCGGCGATCGCGGCCGGATCGATCGTCCCGACGTCCGGTTCGGTGCGCATCGGCGGAACCACGCTGCCGGACCTCGAACCGGGCGACCTCCGCCGCCGCGTCGCCATCGTCAGCCAGGAAGTTCACGTGTTCGCCGGACCGCTGATCGACGACCTCCGGCTCGCGGCACCCGACGCGTCCGAGGAGGACGCGGCGATGGCGTTGAAAGCCGTCGGCGCCGACGTCTGGGTGACCGCATTGGACCACGGCGTCCAGACCGTGGTCGGGGAGGGCGGCCACGAACTGACCGCAGCCCAGGCGCAGCAACTGGCGCTCGCGCGGCTCGTCCTCGCGAATCCGGCGGTCGCGATCCTGGACGAGGCGACCGCCGAAGCCGGCAGCGCCGGTGCGCGGGAATTGGAGGCGTCGGCCGAGGCCGCGACCCGCGGCCGGACCACGTTGGTGGTGGCCCACCGTTTGACGCAGGCGGCGTCCGCGGACCGGGTGGTGGTCCTCGAACACGGCCGGATCGTCGAGGAAGGCCCGCACGCCGAGCTCGTCGCCGCCGGCGGGAGGTATGCGGAACTGTGGTCGGCGTGGGAGGGGCGGTAGCGCCGCACCCAAAAACGGGTGAATGTACCGTTCAACGCCTTCGAAGCGTTGAACGGTACATTCACCCGTGTGGTCCAGGTGGCGGACCGGTCAGCTGAGGTAACCGCCCCCGTGGGGGAAGAACTCGGTCCCGTCGAGTTCGGTGCCGTCGTCGAGCCGGACGCGCTGGATCTTGAGACCCTTGTTGCGGCCGGTGCGGGCGTCGGGTCCGGCGACGATCACCATTCCGTCGCCTTCGTGGATGAAGACACGCCCGGGCGTTCCACCGTAATTTCCTTCGGATACGGCGGCCTTCAGTACCCGGACACGCTGTCCCTTGTAATGGGTGAAGGCGTTCGGGTACGGGTCGGACTGCGCGCGGACGAGCCGTTCGATCGCGTCGGCGGGCCACGTCCAGTCGATGAGGCTGTCCTCGGGAGCACGCTTGTGGAAGAACGTGGCCTGCGAGCGGTCCTGCGGTGTCCAGTCCGTGCGGCCGGACGCGATCAGCTCGAGTGCGTCGAGGGTGATCGGGCCGATCATGTCGACGGTGCGGTGGAACAGATCGGTGACGGTGTCCGTCGGTCCGACGGGCGTCGACCTCTGCAAAACGATGTCGCCGGCGTCGAGTTCCTCGTCCATCAGGTGCGCGGTGAGGCCTACTTCTTCCTCACCGTTGATGAGCGCCCAGATGAGCGGGGAGAATCCTGTGTACTTGGGCAGGAGCGAATCGTGAATGTTGAGGGTGCCGTAGCGGGGCGAGTCGAAGATGTCCCGCGGCAGCCACGTGCGCCAATTGTTGGCGACGACGATGTCGGGGTCGGCCTGCTTCAATGCGGCCTTGAAGTCCTCGTCCGGTTTGGTGGCGATGTGCACGGGCACCCCGTGCTCGGTGGCCAGATCGGCGACGGAGTCCGCCCACATCTGCTCGTAGACGTGATCACTCTTGGGGTGAGTGATCGCGAGCACGACCTCATGGTCGGACTCGAGCAGGGCCTGCAGGGTACGGTGACCCCAGGTTTGATATCCGAGTGTGGCGACTCTCAACGCGGTCCTCCTGGACGTGCTTGTCGGTCAACGCCGCACGAGAGCGGCAGCGAGGCCAGCTTAGGCTATCCAATCTAATTTGGTGAGACCGCCCATGGAAGGAAGGCAACATGACGATCGCCACGATCAACGGGATCCCCCTGAATTACCAGGTCAAGGGGTCCGGCGATTTAGTGGTGCTCATCATGGGGACAGGTAGCCCGGGACGTGTGTGGGATCTGCACCAGACGCCTGCGCTCATCGACGCCGGCTACCGCGTCTGCACGTTCGACAACCGCGGCATCGCGCCGTCCGGTGAGAGCGTGGACGGGATCACCATGGACGACCTCGTCGCGGACACGGCGGGGTTGATCGAGCACCTGGGCGGCGGACCGGCCCGCGTCGTCGGCACCTCGATGGGCGCCCGTGTCGCGCAGGAACTTGCGCTGTCCCGACCCGATCTCGTGCACAAGGCGGCCTTCCTCGCCGGTCACGCCCGCATGGACTACTTCCAGCAGACGCTCACCGAGGGGGAGCGCGCCCTCCACGACAGCGGCGTCGAACTCCCGGCCAAGTACCGGGCGGCGGTGACCGCCGTGATGAACCTGTCGCCCGCATCGCTCGTCGACCCGCACACGGCCCGCGACTGGCTCGACCTGTTCGAATTCAGCGGCGGCCGGACGTCGGACGGCGTGCGCGCGCAGATGGAGATGGATCGCAGCTTCGACCGGCGGCAGGCCTACCGAGCGATCACGACGCCGTGCCTGTCCATCGGTTTCGCCGACGACCGGATGATTCCGCCGTATCTCTCCCGCGAAGTGGCCGAGTCGATTCCGTCGGCCCGCTACTACGAGATCCCCGACGTGGGGCACTACGGCTACCTCGAACAGCCCGAAGTGGTGAACAAGGTACTGCTCGAATTCCTCGCCAACTGACAGTTCCGAGCGGCTGGGGGCGATCACGGTGACGGCGAGGTTCTGATGGCGTCGGGTAACCCGCGTCTCGGGGTGGGCATCGTCCGGTACGACATCGTGAATCGAGTGTTGTGGTGGGACGCGAAGGCCGCTGCCATCTTCGGTGACGACGGCTCCCTGCCGCCCCTCCTGCAGTGGCGGGAGCGCGTGCATCCCGACGACATCGACGTGGTCCGGCGAATGTTCGGCGACACGGCCGGGTCGGTCGGTGCCGAATGCGTCTTCCGGATCGTGCTGCCGGACCGGTCGACCCGCTACATCCTCACCCGCAGCATCGACGTCACCGTCGACGAGTCCGGCGTTCCTGCGGAGCTGACGGGCGTGGTCATCGAACTCGGACATCTCACCGGCCAGGACGCGCAACTCGCGTCGTTGCTCGACCGGGTCGGTCTGGGGTTCATGGCCCTCGACGAGGACCTCCGGATCATCTACGTCAATTCCGGCTGCCTGCGGCACGTACGGCGGTCCCGGGACGAGATGCTCGGCCGGGTCGTCACCGACGTTCTTCCCGAAACTCGGGGCAGCTACTTCGACGCACTGTGTCGCAAGGTTCTCGCCACCGGGCGGGAGCATCAGACCCGGGTCGACTCGTTGTATTCGCCCGGCACGACGATCGAGGTGACCGCCGCGGCCGATTCCGGCGCGCTCGTCGTGCATTTCCGGGACGTGACCGCGGAGGTCACCGCCCAGCAGCAGGCGGACGAGGCGCACGCTCTCCTTCTCCACGAGGCGAGGCACGACAGTCTCACCGGACTGCTCAATCGCGCCGCGATCACCGAGCACCTGCAGCGGCTCGTCGAGCCCGGCGCCGGTCCGGCTGTGGTCATGTTCCTCGACGTCGACGGGTTCAAGGACGTCAACGACACGAGGGGACAACGCGTCGGCGATCGCATCCTGCAGGCGGTGTCGGAGCACCTGTCCCGCGCGATGCGGGCCCCTGCCGTGGTGGGACGGCTCGGTGGTGACGAGTTCGTGGCGATCCTCCCCGAGGCCGGCGACATCGACGTCGAGAAGGTGGTGACCCTGATGGTCTCGTCGATCACGACGCCGATCGACGTCGGCGACGAACTGCTCGTCGTGACTATCAGCGTGGGGATGGCCCGCAGTACGTCGGCTCACACGGTCGACGAGTTGCTCCACCATGCCGACACCGCCCTCTACGCCGCGAAGCGACTCGGGGGCAACACTGCCGTCTGGCATGCACAGACGACATAGGGCATGTCTCCCAATCCCCATTTCGGCGCTCCTGGCGCCCAATCGCCGCCCTGCTGCGTTGTCGTCGGCGCCGATACAACAGCGGTATCGGCTTCTCCTCCGCCTTGCCGGACGACGATTGTTTCGCCAGGTGCATCCGAGAGGGATTGGGAGACACGCCCTTGGTTGCTGGGCGTCTGCCGCCCGAAAACGGTGTGGTGAGGGGTCCGACGTCCTCACCGACGCGCGGTATGTTTACGTGCTCCAAGGCCGCTTCGGGACCGGTTCTACGCGGCAAATGCGCTCCACGATGCGAGGGACACGCGTTCGGGGACGTTGAACTCGAATTGCCGCTGTGATAACTCGCACCTGTGAAGTTGCTGGCAACCGGGTTGTTGCTGGTGGGTAGCCTAACCTAAACTCCTCGGGTGCCCGTCGTTGGACGGGCACTCTCGACGGACGATCGGATCCCCCATGTCTCCGGACCACTCGGCGGCTGCTCGCCCTCAGGCCACCTCGGCTGAGGGCGCTCCTTCCTCGGCTTTCACCACTTCGACGCGTGTCGCGCTACCACTGACGGCCGCGCAGTCCGAGGTGTGGGTCGGGCAGCAGTTGAACCCGGGCAGCCCGGTGTACAACCTGTCCCTCGTCGTCGAGGTCGCGGGCCGGATCGACCTGGATAGGGCGGCCGCGGCGATCCGGAAGACCGTCGAACGGGCCGAAGCGCTGCACGTGCGTTTCGAATGCGGCGCCGACAACCACCTGGTCCAGGCCCCGATCGCACCCGACGCGTGGACCCTCGGCATCGTGGACCTGCGCGGCGACGAGGATCCTGACGCGACCGCACGCGCGTGGATGGACCACGACATGCAGACCGTCGTCGACCTCGAGGGCGACGAGCCGCTGTTCCGGCACGCCTTGCTGCGCACCGGCGACGAGTCGGTGATCTGGTATCAGCGCTACCACCACAGCCTCATCGACGGTTACGCCATCACCCTGCTCGTGGCCGATGTCGTCGACCGATACGAACACCCGGAACTCGAGACCTCCGCGGCGGCGTGGCCGCTCGACACGCTCGTGGCGTCCGATCGCGACTACCGGGCGTCCGCGCGCTTCGCATCCGACCGCGAATTCTGGATCCGGCAGGTCGTCGACGCGCCGGAACCGCCGCGGCTGCTGCCGCAGGTGATCGACCATTCCGGTTCGCCCATCTCCGCTCTCGTCGAGATCGACGGTGTCGACGCCGATGCGCTCTACGACTTCGCCTCCGACGCCGGGATCAGGCGCACCCGACTGCCACTGGCCGCGGTCGTGGCGTACCTCCACCGGATCACCGGCCGGCGCGACCTCACCGTGTCGCTGCCGATGACGGCGCGGGTCGGACGTGAACTGCGCCGCATCCCCGGAATGTGCTCGACGATCCTGCCCCTGCGCGTGCAGGTGGATCCCGACATGACGGTGGGTGAGCTCGCCACCCGCATCGACACGACGCTGATCTCGGTGCTGCGGCACGGTCGCTACCGCGGCGAGGACCTCGCGCGCGACCTGCGGTCGATCGACCCGGACCGTCAGATCTTCGGCCCCGGAATCAATTCCATGATGTTCGAGCACTCGCTGACCTTCGGCGGGTTCCCGGCGTGGGTGCGGGGTTCGGCCACCGGACCGGTCCGCGACCTCGATTTCTCGATCCGCGGCGGGCAGGATTCGGAGCCCATCCAGATCGATCTCCGCGCGCCGGCCGGTCTCGACGCCGAACTCGAGGAGCACCGCCGCCGGCTCGAGCACTTCGTCGGGCAGTTCGTCGCAGACCCGTCGCTGCCCATCGCGTCGCTCGATCCGATGACCGAGGCCGAGCGCAGACAGTTGCTGGTGGAGTTCAACGACACTGCGGCCCCGCCGGAGTCGGTGACCGTGCCCGACCTGTTCCACGACCAGGTCACACGGACTCCGGACGCCGAGGCGCTGATCTCCGGCGAGATCCGGCTCACCTACCGGGAACTCGGGGGACGGGTGGCGCAGCTGTCCCATCACCTGCGCGCCCGCGGTGTCGCGGCGGAGACAGTGGTGGCGATCGGTCTTCCGCGCTCCGCGGAGATGGTGATCGGACTGCTCGCCGTCATGAGTGCGGGGGGCGCGTTCGTGCCCCTCGACCCCTCGTGGCCGGAGGACCGACGGTCGTCGGTGCTCGCGGATGCCGGGGCGTCGCTGGTCCTCACCGGCCCCGGCGGGGTGTCGGACGCGGGGGAGCGGGCCGTGCCCGTCGACCTCGGTGCGTGGGCGTACGCCGAGGAGCCCACCCGACCGCCCGCGGTGGCCGTGCAGGGTGCGCGGCTGGCGTATGTCATCTTCACGTCGGGTTCGACGGGACGCCCCAAGGGCGCCATGATCCGCCACGAGGCCGTCTGCGCACGACTGCTGTGGCAGCGCGACGAGATCCTGGGATTCGGGGCCGAGGACGCGTCGCTGTTCAAGGCGCCGCTGTCGTTCGACATCTCCGTCAACGAGATTCTGCTGCCGCTGGTGTCGGGTGGTCGTCTGGTGGTGGCCGAGCCAGGCGGGGAACGGGATCCGCAGTACCTCCTCGACCTGATCGCCCGCGAGTCGGTGACGTTCGTGTACCTGGTGTCGTCGATGCTGGACGTGCTGCTCGACCTGTCGCGGGGCACCGACCTGCTCGGGGCGTTGACGCACGTGTGGTGCGGCGGTGAGGTTCTCACTCCCGGACTGTTCGAACGGTTCCGGACGCAGCTCGCCACGACGCTGTATCACGGGTACGGCCCGGCGGAGGCGACGATCGGTGTGTCGCACGTGATCTACCGGGAGGACGCCGCACGGATCGCGACGTCGATCGGACGCCCGAACCCCAATACGCAGCTGTATGTGCTGGACGAGCACCTGAACCCGGTGCCGCTCGGCGCCGGCGGCGAACTGTACGCCGGCGGATTCCTGCTCGGCCGCGGCTACGTGAAGGCGCCGGGGCTGACGGCGTCCCGTTTCGTCGCCAACCCCTTCGCGACCGACGGCTCCCGGCTGTACCGGACCGGCGACCTGGCCCGGTGGGCGGTCGACGGCTCCCTCGACTTCCTCGGCCGCGCCGACAATCAGGTGAAGATCCGGGGAATGCGACTCGAGCTCGAGGACGTCGAGGCGGGCATCGTGTCGCATCCCGACATCCGGCACAGTGCCGTGGTCGTGCGGGAAACACCCTCGGGTGCCAAGTATCTCGCCGCCTATGTGGTGGCGAAACAGGATTCGGTTCCGGATGTCGGCGAGCTGCGGGTGTGGGCGTCGTCGAAGCTCCCGGAATACATGGTGCCGTCGGCGTTCGTGATCCTCGACCGGTTCCCGCTCACACCGAACGGAAAGTTGGATCGCCGGGCCCTGCCCGAGCCCGACCTCGGCGCGGCGGGGGAGAACGTCGCGCCGCGCACCGCGGCCGAGGAAAAGCTGTGCGCGCTGATGGCCGCCGTCCTCGGTGTGGACTCGGTGGGTGTCACAGACGACTTCTTCGCGTTGGGCGGCGACAGCATCGTCGCTATCCAGTTGGTGAACCACGCTCGACGGGAGGGTCTCTCGATCAGTCCCCGGGAGATCTTCCAGCTCCGCACCGCCGAGGCACTGGCCCGCGTCCAGGACGGCCGGACCGCGGCCGCGGTGGATGCGCACGACGTCGCCGTCGGCGACGTCCGCAGCACCCCGATCCTCGCCCGCACCGCCGAGAGGGGCGGCGAGATCGCCGCGTTCCACCAGTCGGTGCTCGTGCAGACCCCGGCCGACCTCGACGAGGGTGCCGCGCGTGCCGCCCTGGCAGCGGTGCTCGAACGGCACGACGCCCTGCGTGCGACGCTCGTCCGCGGCGAACACTGGACGCTGTCCGTTCCCGAACCGTCGCCCGCCTCCCTCGACGGAATCCTGCGGGTCGTCGAATGCGACGGCAGCGCAGAACAACTCGACACCGAGACGCGTGCGGCGGTCGGACGACTCGACCCGGACACCGGCACGATGGTGCAGGCCGTGCTGTTCTCGGCGACCGAGGGGTCCGGCCGGTTGCTGCTGATCGGACATCACCTGGTGGTCGACGGCGTGTCCTGGCGGGTCGTCCTCGAGGATCTCGCCCGCGCCGGAACGTCCGTGATCGACGGCGCCGCCCCCACGCTCGCTCCGGTCGGCACGTCGCTGCGCCGGTGGGCCGAGCTGCTGGACGAGCACGCCCGTGCGGGTGCCTTCGACGACGAGCTGCCCTTCTGGTCGGGCGTGACGTCCACCCCCGACCCGCTCCTCGGCTCGCGCGCGCTCGACCCGGCGGCCGACCTCGCCGGCGACGCCGAAACCCTCACCGTGACATTGCCCCCGGAGTTCACCCGGCCGCTGCTCTCCACGGTGCCCGCGGCGTTTCACGGTCACGTCAACGACGCGCTCCTCACCGGTGTCGCCGTGGCCTTGCAGAGGTGGCGAGGCGCAGGGGCGGGCCCGGTGCTCCTCGATCTCGAGGGCCACGGACGCGAGGAAGAACTCGTGCGCCGCGCCGACGGACCCGCCGTTGACCTCTCCCGGACCGTCGGCTGGTTCACCACCGTCTACCCGGTGGTGCTCGACCCCGGGGCCGCGGCCGACGAGGCGGACATGGCCACCGCGCTGAAGACCGTGAAGGAACAGTTGCGACGCGTCCCGAATTCCGGGTTCGGCTACGGAGCGCTGCGCTACCTCGGTGGCCCGAAGCCGGAACTCGCACACGCACCCACGCCGCAGGTGCTGTTCAACTACCTCGGACGGGTGGCGTCCGGGGAGGGTGTGGACTGGCTGCCCCGAGCCATGGGCGGCGCCGACGACCCGCGGATGCCGCTCGGCCATGCCCTCGTGTTCGACGTGATCGCCGAGGACGGCCCCGACGGTCCCGTGCTGCGCACGACGGTGACCTGGGCGCCCGGTGCGCTCGCTCGTGACGCCGTCGAATCGCTTGCCGAAGAGTGGACCGCGGCGCTGCGGGTGCTGGCCGGGCTGGACCGTCTCGGCGGTCACACGCCGTCGGACTTCCCGCTGGTGTCTCTGACGCAGTCGGACGTCGACGCGTTGGCGGAACCGGCCGACGTGCTTCCGTTGACTCCGCTGCAGGAAGGCATCTACTTCCAGTCGGCGTTCGACGACACCGGTGCGGACCCGTACGTGGTGCAGCAGGTGATCGAACTGACCGGGCCTGTCGACGCGGCGGTGCTCCACCGCGGACTGCAGACGGTCGTCGACCGGCACGCGGCCCTGCGCGTCGGAGTGCAGGCCGTGTCGGACGGCCGGGTCGTGCAGGTGGTCCGCGACAACGTCCCGGTGCCGATGGAGGTGCTGGACCTCACCGGAATTCCGGATCCGGCCCGGCGAATCGACGAGGTGCTGACGGCCGACCGGGCCCGGGGCTTCGACTTCGACCGCGCCCCACTGCTGCGCTACACGCTCGCCCGGGTGGCCGGAGCGAGCGAATCGACGGGGGATGTGCCGCAGAAGTTCCTTCTGCTGCAGTCGATTCACCACCTCGTCGCCGACGGATGGTCGGTGCCGGTGATGCTGCGTGAGCTGATGGCCCTGTACAGCGTCGAGGAAACGCCGCCGACACTGCCCACACCCACGCCGTACCGCAACTACCTCGACTGGCTGCGCGCGCGGGACCGGGAAGCGTCGATCGCCGTGTGGCGGGAGGCGCTCGCCGATGCACCCGAGCCGGTGGAACTTCCGCAGCCCGCGTCGAAGGGCGAGTCGGGGATCCGCAGTGTGCGGGCGGCGCTGCCGCCGGACGCCACGGCCGCGCTCACCGCGGTCGGCCGGGCGCGCGGCTTGACGCTCAGCACTCTCGTGCACGGCACGTGGGGTCTGGTCCTCGGCCGCCTCACCGGCCGGGAGGACGTGCTGTTCGGTTCGACGGTGTCGGGCCGTGGTGGCGATCTGCCCGGCATCGAGACGATGGTGGGCCTGTTCATCAACACCGTTCCCACCCGGCTGCGGTTCCGGCCCACCGACACGGTGGCCGGCACCCTCGCGCGGTGGCAGCACGAGCAGTCGATCCTGCTCGACCACCAGTACCTCGGGCTGCCCGAGCTGCGCCGGGAAGCCGGTCTGCAGAACCTGTTCGAGACGCTGGTCGTGTTCGAGAACTACCCGCTCGGCGACGGCGCCGTCGCCGATCCCACCGGTGCGGTGCAGGTGACCGACATCCGCTTCGACGAGCACCCGCCGTACCCGCTGACGCTGATCGTCGTGCCGGGTGACGCGCTGACCCTCGAGCTCAAGTACGACGCCGCCCGCATCGACGCGGCAACGGCGGCCCGGTTCGCCGAGTCGACCGTGGCGTATCTCGCGGAGCTGACCCGCGACGCCGACCAGAACGTGTCTGCCGTGGCGCTGGCGTCGCGGGAGCCGATCGACGCGGCATTGCGCGACGCGCAGGTGGAATTCCCCGAGACGACGGTCACGGCTTTGCTCGAGGAACAGGCAGTGCGGACACCCGACGCGGTGGCGGTCGTGTTCGAGGACGATCACCTCACGTACGCGGAACTGCATGCGCGGGCCAACCGCCTCGCCCGGTTGCTCGTCGACCGCGGGGTGGCACCGGAGTCGAAGGTCGCGGTGGCGCTGCCCCGTTCGCTGGATCTGATGGTCGCGCTCCTCGCGGTCGGGAAGGCGGGCGGCGCGTACGTTCCGCTCGACACCGGTTACCCCGCCGACCGGCTGGCGTACATGGTCGACGACGCGCAGCCGGTCTGTGTTCTCACCGACGGCACCGTGACCTTCGCCGGTTCCGACGTTCCGCAGGTCCGGGTGTCGGACGCGGCCGAGTTCTCGTCCGAGCCACTCGCCGGCGTCGCGCTCGCGCCGCAGCACCCCGCGTACGTGATCTACACGTCCGGTTCGACGGGGCGGCCCAAGGGCGTCGTCGTGCCGCACGCCGGCATCGTCAACCGTCTGCTGTGGGTGCAGCGGTTCCGTCCGATCACCCCTTCGGACACCGTGTTCCAGAAGACGCCGTCCAGTTTCGACGTGTCCGTGCTGGAGTTCTTCGGACCGCTCCTCGCCGGGGCGACCCTGGTGCTCGCGCGACCCGACGGCCACAAGGACCCGGCGTACCTCGCCGACGTCATCGTCCGGCAGTCGATCACGCGCGTGCATTTCGTGCCCTCGATGCTTGAGGTCTTCCTCGCCGAACCCGCCGCGGCCCGGTGCACCGGGCTCCGGATCATCTCGTGCAGCGGCGAGGCGCTTCCCGTGGCGTCCGCGCGGCGCGTCGCCGAACTCCTGCCCGGCGTGGAACTCGACAACCTCTACGGCCCCACCGAGGCGTCGGTGGACGTCAGCTACGCCGCGTCCGTTCAGGGAATCACCGCGGCCGCGTCCGTGCCGATCGGCCTGCCGACGTCGAACACCGGTCTCTACGTGCTCGATCGGTACCTGCAACCGGTGCCGCCGGGTGCCGCCGGTGAGCTGTACCTGTCGGGGCCGCAGCTGGCGCGCGGGTACCTGGGCCGACCCGGTCTGAGCGCCGAGCGGTTCGTCGCCGACCCGTTCTCCCTCGTCGGGTCCCGCATGTACCGCACCGGCGACGTCGCCCGGGTGAACGCGGACGGCGCGGTCGAGTACCTCGGCCGGGTCGACGACCAGGTGAAGTTGCGCGGGTTCCGCATCGAGCTGGGCGAGATCGAAGCCCAGATGGCCGCCTGCCCCGGCGTGCGGCAGGCTGCCGCCGTCGTCCGCGCGGATCGGCCCGGTCAGCAGCAACTGGTCGGATACGTCGTCGGCGACGCCGACCCGGACGACGTCCGTGCGCGCCTGACCGCGGCACTGCCGGAATTCATGGTGCCGGTCGCGTTCGTGACGCTGGACGAGTTTCCGCTCGGTCCCAGCGGCAAGCTGAACCGCAAAGCCCTTCCCGCACCGGACTTCGTCGCGCAGGTGACCTCCGCGCCGGTAGTCGAGGGCGGACCGGTGGCAGTGCTGGCCGGGCACTACGCCGAGGTCCTCGGACTCGGGACCGTCGGAGCCGACGATGACTTCTTCGCGCTCGGCGGCGACAGCATCCTCGCCATCCGCCTGGTGAATCTCGCTCGCCGAGACGGGATCACGATCACCCCGCGGCAGATCTTCGAACAGCGGACCCCGTCCGCACTCGCCCGGCTGGCGGCGACGACAGCGGTCGCCGCGGCCCCGCGAATGGACGACGCGGGCACCGGCGTCCTGCTGCCTCTTCCCGTTGTCCATCGGCTCTCGGAGTGGAGCGGCGGAACGAGCCGTTTCAACCAGTCCGCTCTCCTGCACGCACCGGCGGGCACCAGCACCGCCGTCCTCACGGCGGCCCTGCACTCGGTGATCGACCACCACGACGGCCTGCGGCAGAAGCTCACCCGGCACGCACCGGGCGTGTGGTCGCTCGAGATCACCGACTCCGCGGAACTGCCCGTGCATCGTGTCGACGTCACCGGACTCGACACCGCCGCGCTGCGCGAGGCGGTGGCAGCAGAATCCGACGCCGCCACCGACCGGCTCGACCCCGACGCCGGGACCATGCTGTCGGCCGTGTGGTTCGACGCCGGCCCGCAGGAGCTGGGCAGGCTGCTCCTCGTCGCGCACCACCTGGTGATCGACGGAGTGTCGTGGCGGACCCTGATCGAAGACCTCGCCATGGCCTGGGTGGCCGCCGACAGCGGCCAGAGCGCGGCCCTCGACCCGGTAGCCACGTCGCTGCGCGGATTTGCCCGCATCGTGTTCGAGCAGGCGCAGGAACCCGCCCGCCTCGCCGAACTCGACCACTGGGTGCGCGTCACCGAACCCGGTGCCGACCTGGTGCCCGGCAGCGACGGGCACGCAGTGGTGAGCAGCGGTGCACGGCGGACCGTGCGGCTCGATCCGCAACTCACGACGGCCCTGCTGACCACCGTTCCCGGAGTGGTCCGCGCCGACGTCACCGACGTGCTGCTGGCCGCGCTGCGGCTCGCGACCGACCGGTGGCTCGCCGCACGTGGCCGCGACCACGACCTGCTGGTGGATCTCGAGCGGCACGGCCGCGAAGAACTCGCCGAGGGCCTGGATCTGTCCCGCACGATCGGCTGGCTCACCAACGTCACCCCTGTCCGGCTGCGCAGCCGCGGGGGCCCACTCGAGACGCTCCGGGACGTCAAGGAACAGCTGCGCGGCGCGCCCGACGGCGGCATCGGCTACGGCATGCTGCGGTACGTCAACGCCCGCACCGCGGGTCTTCTGGCGGCGCGCTCGGAGTCGCAGGTGCTGTTCAACTACCTGGGCCGCATGCCGCACGCACAGCCCGGCGCGTGGACACCGGCCGCCGAATCCGATTCGCTGGCCACCGATCCCGACGCCGATCTCGGTGGCCCCTACCGGCTGGTGATCAACGCCCTGTGCGAGGAGTCCGCGGAGGGCACCGAACTGCAGGCGGTGTTCGCCTGGTCGGAGCCCGACCTCACCGAGGCCGACACCATCGCGTTGAGCGACGGCTGGGTGACCGCCCTTCGTGAGCTCGTCGACGCCGCCGCAGAACACGACGGTCCGGCGATGCTCACCCCGTCCGACCTGCCTCTCGTCACGTTGACGCAGGAGGAGATCGACCGGATCGTTCAGGCGAGCCCGACTGGTGTCGACACGGTGCTGCCGCTGTCGCCGCTGCAGGAGGGGCTGTACTTCCAGGCCGGGTTCGACGCCGGCCCCGACATCTACACGGCACAGTTCTCGCTCGACTTCGCGCACCGCCTCGACACCGAACGGCTCGCCGCCGCGCTGCGTGCTCTGCAGCGGCGCAACCCCACCCTGCGAGCGGGATTCGTCAGTGAAGGCCTGCCCGCGCCCGTCCAGTTCTTCGGCGCCGGACCGGACGTCCCGATCACCGAGTTCGACCTGCGGGAACTCGACGAATCCGAACGAGGTTCCTACGCCGAGCAATTGACGGCGCAGGACCGGCTGACACCGTTCGACCTGACGTCCCCGCCGCTGTGGCGGGCCATGGTCCTGCGGCTCGGCGACTCCCACGACCGGCTGGTGATCAATCGGCAGTTCCTGCTGTGGGACGGATGGTCCAACGGGCTCGTCGTGAGCCAGTTGCTCGCCCTCTACGAATCGGGCGGCGACGACTCCGGATTCGGTGCCCCCGAGGGCACGTTCGAGGACTATCTGCGGTGGCTGGCCGCGCAGGATGCGGACGCCGCACAGTTCGCGTGGACCGAGGCGCTCCGCGGTCTCGACGAACCGACCCTGCTCGCCGCGTCGGTGCCGGGGGAGCCGCAGCCACCGCAGCGCCGTGACGCCGTGCTGTCCGAGGAACTGAGCGAGCGACTGCGCGCCGGCGCCCGCGGTGCCGGTGTCACGTTCAACGCGGTGCTGAACGCCGCGCTCGCCGTCGTGCTCGGGATCGAGACGGGACGGCAGGACCTCATGTTCGGCACCACCGTCGCCGGACGCCCACCGGAGGTCCCGGGCATCGACGCGGTGGCCGGCATGTTCCTCAACACCGTCCCCGTCCGGACGACGCTGCGCCCGGACGAGTCGGTCGCCGACCTGCTGCGGCGCACCCAGTCCGAGCGACTGGCACTCACCCCGTACGACTACCTCGGACTGGCGTCCATCCAGCGGGTCTCCGAGCACCGCCAGCTGTTCGACGTGCTGTACGTGCTGCAGAACTTCGTCGACGAGAAGCAGGTGTCGGCGCTCAACGCCGCCCACGACATCAGCGGCGGCGACAGCATCGACCACACGCACTACCCGGTCACCGTCGTCGTGACACCGGGCGCGAGCGTGAAGGTGAAGTTCGAATTCCACCCCGAACAGGTGTCGGAGTTGCGGGTCGAGCGCATGCTGTCGCGGTACCTGACCGTGCTCGAGCAATGGTCCACCGACCTGTCGGGTGTGGTGGGCGGAATCGCCGGTGCCGCAGCACCGTTGCCTGCCCCGGCGCTGCCGCTGCCCGACGCGACCATCGCCGACCTGTTCGCCGACGCGGCCCGCATCCGGCCCGAGGAGACGGCGCTGGTGTTCGGCGACCGCACCGTGAGCTACGCCGAACTCGACGCCGACGTGAACCGGATGGCCCGGCTCCTCCTCGCGCACGGCGCGGGCCCGGAACGGATCGTCGCGCTCGCGCTGCCGCGGTCGGTGGAGATGGTGGTGGCGCTGTTCGCCGTCCTGCGCACCGGATCCGCGTATCTGCCGCTCGAACTGGACCACCCGGCCGAGCGGCTCGTCGGGATGCTGAACGACGCACGCCCGGCGACCCTGGTCACCACGTCCGAGGTCGCGGGCACTCTCGCCGCCGCCACGGTCGACACGCTGGCTGTCGACACCTTCGACGTGGAGTCGGTCGCGTCCGGCCCGCTGTCCGAGGCGGAACTCGGCGGATTCGCGCCCGGAACCCCGGGGCGCCTGGACCATCCGGCGTACGTCATCTACACGTCCGGGTCCACCGGCAGGCCGAAGGGCGTCGTCACCCCGTACCGAGGCCTGACCAACATGCAGTTCAACCACCGTGAGGCGATCTTCGAGCCGGTTGTCAGTGCGGCCGGGGGCCGGCGACTCCGCATCGCCCACACCGTGTCGTTCGCCTTCGACATGTCGTGGGAGGAATTGCTGTGGCTGGTGGAAGGTCACGAGGTCCACATCTGCGACGAGAACCTCCGGCGTGACGCCGAGGCGCTCGTGGCGTACTGCGACACGCACCGGATCGACGTCGTCAACGTGACACCGACCTATGCGCAGCACCTGATCGAGGAGGGTCTGCTCGACGACGGTCCGGGCCGGCACCGGCCGCCGCTCGTACTCCTCGGCGGTGAGGCCGTGTCCGACTCGGTGTGGAACCGGTTGCGCGACACGGACGGAACGTGCGGATACAACCTCTACGGTCCCACCGAGTACACGATCAACACCCTCGGTGCCGGCACCGAGGACAGTTCGGCGCCGACCGTCGGCACACCGATCTGGAACACGTCCGCCTATGTGCTGGACCCCTGGTTGCGACCGGTGCCCGACGGCGTTCCCGGTGAGCTGTACATCTCCGGGGTCGGGTTGGCGCGCGGTTACCTCGACCGGTTCGCGCTCACCGCAGAGCGGTTCGTCGCCGATCCGTTCCGGGAATCCGTACGTATGTATCGGACGGGCGATCTCGTCCGCCGTCGCGAGGACCGGTCGAGCGGAGCGAGGGGGAATGTCATAGCGAATCTCGACTTCCTGGGCCGCACCGACGATCAGGTGAAGATCCGCGGGCACCGGGTGGAACTCGGCGAGATCGCGTCCGCACTCGAAGCGCTGGACGGCGTGCGCCAGGCGGCTGTCGTGGTCGACTCCGGTGCGGGTGGATTCAAGCGACTGGTCGGCTACGCCGTCCCCGTGAGTACTTATCAACCGCGGGACGTTAACAAGTACTCACAGGCGCTGCGCGCAACACTGCCGGACTACATGGTCCCGGCCGCGGTCATCGAGGTCGACAGCCTGCCGATGACGGTGAACGGCAAACTCGACGTCGCCGCCCTGCCGTCGGCGGACGACGTGCTCGGCCGTACCGGCGGTGCGCGTACGGAACCGCGCACCGACACCGAACGAGTACTGTGCGAGTTGTTCGGTGAGATCCTCGGCGTGCCCGCCCCGGGTGTCGACGACAACTTCTTCGACCTCGGTGGCCATTCACTGCTGGCCACGAGGCTGATCAGCCGGGCGCGGGCCGCGCTCGACGCCGACCTCGCGATGCGCGACCTGTTCGAGGCGCCGACCGTAGCGGAACTCGCCACCCGCATCGGCGCCGGCACCGGATCGACGCGTCCGATACTGGTGGCCCGGCCGCGTCCCGAGCACCTGCCGCTCTCCGCAGCGCAGCAACGACTGTGGCTGCTGCAGCAGATGGAGGGCGCGTCGGTTCGGGATGGGGCGGGCTCCGCCGTCGCTTACAACTTCCCCATCGTTCTTCGACTGCAGGACGCGCTGGACCCCGAGTTGTTCGAGCAGGCGCTGACCGATGTCGTGGCGCGACACGAATCGCTGCGCACCGTGTTCGGGGAGCACGCCGGCGAACCGGTGCAGGTGATCCTGGACGACGTCCGCCCCGACGTCGCGGTGCTGGAGGGCACCGAGGCCGATCTGGTGCGGCTCGTCACCGAGACCGTCGGCCGCCCGTTCGACCTGGCCACGGAGATCCCGGTGCGCGCGAGCCTCATCCGGGTGGCGGACGAACAGGTGCTGGCCATCGTGCTGCACCACATCGCCACCGACGAATGGTCCGACCGCCCGTTCCTGCGGGACCTGATGACGGCGTACGCCTCTCGCGCACAGGGTTCCGCGCCGGAGTGGGAGCCCCTGGAGGTGCAGTACGCCGACTACACGTTGTGGCAGCGCGACGTGCTGGGCGACCCGCAGGACCCGGCCAGTCTCGTCAGCCGTCAACTCGACTACTGGGCGAAGACCCTCGACGGCGCACCGGAAGAGTTGGTGCTCCCGACCGACCGCACCCGTCCGGCCCGGCCGAGTTTCGCGGGCGGCGTCGTCGAGACGACACTCGACGCCGCGACGACCCGAGCCCTGCGTTCGCTCGCGCGGACGTCGGGCACCAGCATGTTCATGGTGCTGCACGCGGCGTCGGCGGCGCTGCTGCACCGCCTCGGCGCGGGCGACGACCTGCCGATCGGCGCACCGGTCGCGGGCCGCAGCGAACAGGGTCTCGACGACCTGATCGGCTTCTTCGTCAACACCGTGGTGTTGCGCACGGACGTGTCGGGCAACCCCACGTTCGATCGACTCCTGACGCGGGTCCGCGACACCGACCTGGCGGCGTTCTCGCATGCGGACGTCCCGTTCGAAACCGTGGTGGAGAAGGTGAATCCGGCGCGCACCCTTGCCCGGAACCCGCTGTTCCAGGTGATGGTCGGCTACCACAGCCGCACGTCCGACGCGGCCCTCGCCCCGGTGTCGTTCGACGAGCGGACGGCCAAGTTCGACCTGGTGTTCAACTTCACCGAGTACCTCGACGAGGACCGCGTGGAACTGCGCGTCGAATACGGTTCCGACCTGTTCGACCGGGGCACCGCGGAGAAGATCACGCGCCGGCACGTCACGGTGCTCGACGCGGTGGCCGCCGATCCGGGCCTCGCGGTTGGCGACCTGGACGTGTTCCTCGGCGACGAGCACGCACTCGTGGTGCGCGGGTTCAACGACACCGCGCATCCGGTGGCGGAGGAGACGTTCTACGAGGCATTCGCGCGCCACGTCACCGCGACCCCCGACGCTGTCGCCGTGGTCGACGAGGACGGTGAGGTGACCTATGCGGAGCTGAGCGTTCGCGCCGACCGTGTCGCCGCAGTGCTGCATCGCCGCGGCGTCACCGTCGAAGACGTGGTGGGACTGGCAGTCCCGAGATCGACGCAGATGGTGGCGGTCGTGCTCGGTGTGTTGAGGCTCGGGGCGGCGTACCTGCCGCTCGACCTGAACCATCCCTCCGACCGCATCTCCTACATGCTCGCCGATTCCGCGGCGCGGGTGCTGGTGACCACGGTGGGGGAGAGCCCCCGCATCGCGGAGATCGACGGGCTCGACCGTGTTCTTCTCGACGACGCATCCGTTGCCGCAGAACTCAGGACCGAGCACGACGACCCGTTGCCGCAGGCGCCGCGGGGCCTCGACCACGCCGCGTACGTCATCTACACATCGGGGTCCACCGGTAAGCCCAAGGGCGCGATCCTCACTCACGACGGAATTCCCAGTCTCGTCGCCACCGCAGAACAGCGGATGAAGCTGGTTCCGGGGTCGGTGGTGATGCAGTTCGCGTCCATCGGATTCGACGTCGCGGTGTTCGAGCTGTCCATGGCCCTCTGCACGGGTTCCCGTCTGGTGATCGTGCCCGACGAGTCCCGGGTCGCCGGACCGGAACTCACCGAGTTCATGGCCGGCCACGGCGTGACGCACGCGATCATTCCGCCGTCCCTGCTGGCGGCGCTGCCGTCGGGATGCGACGTCCCCGAGGGATGCACGGTGCTGGTGGGCACGGAAACCGTGCCGCCGGAACTGATCGGCCGCTGGGCGGAACGGCTCAACCTGCTGGCCGCATACGGACTCACCGAGGCCACCGTCAACAACACCCTGTGGCAGGCGCAGCCCGGATGGAATTCGGCTGTCCCGATCGGCATCCCCGACCCCAACGAACAGGCGTACGTGCTCGACGACCGTCTGCTGCCGGTGCCGCCCGGCGTGGCAGGCGAGTTGTACATCGCCGGACGCGGTCTGGCCCGCGGCTACCTCGGGCGGCCCGATCTCACGGCGGGACGGTTCGTGCCCAGCCCCTTCGGCGAACCGGGATCCCGGATGTACCGGACCGGCGACCGGGCGCGCTGGCGGGCGGATGGCAACATCGACTTCCTCGGACGCGTCGACGACCAGGTCAAGATCCGCGGGTTCCGCATCGAACTCGGCGAGATCATCGCGGCCCTCGGAAGCCATCCGGCAGTGAAGCAGTCGGCGGTGGTGGCGGATCGGTCCGGTGACATCGTCCGAATCGTGGGCTATGTGACGGCAACCGACGGTCACGGAGCGGGGGAGGTCGATCCGCAAGCCGTGCGGGAACACGCCGCTGCCCGATTGCCCGACTACATGGTGCCGACGCTGGTGGTCGTGCTGGACGGCGATCTGCCGCTCACTCCCAACGGCAAACTCGACCGCAAGGCGCTCCCGCTGCCGGACTGGTCGGCCCTCACCGGGGACGGCACTCCGCAGACCCCGGAGCAGAAGGAGATCGCCGACGCGTTCGCCGAAATCCTGCACCTGCCGTCGGTCGGTATCCACGACAACTTCTTCGACCTCGGCGGCAACTCCATGGCGTCGATGCGGTTGGTGGGACGCATCCGCCGGCGATTCGCCGTCGACATCGGCATCCGGGACGTGTTCGACCATTCCACGGTGGCCGGACTCGCCGCGATCGTCGCGGCGGCGGCCGCCACCGGCAGACCGGTCCTGACGGTGGCGGACCCGCGCCCGGAGGCGCTACCGCTGTCCGGGCCGCAACGCCGGTTCTGGAAGCAGTTCCGGGCGGCCGGCGCCGAGGCGAAGGCCAGTCACGCACTGTCGCTGCAGCTTCGCGACCCCGTCGACCCCGAGATCCTGGCGCAGGCGCTCGACGATGTCACCTCCCGGCACGAACCGCTCCGGACCGTGTACGTGGAGGTCGGAGATGCCGTCGTCGCCCAGGAGGCGGTGCGGCCCGCCCTCGAACTCGTCGACGTCGGGGATGGCGACGTCCACCGCACCGTCTTCGACTTGGCGCAGGAGCCCCTCGATCTCACCGAGCAGGCCCCACTGCGAGTGCATCTCGTCGCCGGCGCCGACGGCACACAGGCGTTGCTTCTCGCGATGCACTACATCGCGGTCGACGAGTGGTCGGTGGTGCCGCTGCTCGGTGATCTGATGGGCGCGTACGCCGCCCGCTCGCACGGCGAGGAACCCGTCTGGCAGCCGCTGCCCGTCGGATACGCCGACTACGTCGTGTGGTCGCAGTCGCTCGTCGGCGATCCCGAAGACCCGGACAGCAGGCGGTCCCGTCAGCTCGCGTACTGGCGCGAAACCCTGGACGGCATGCCGTCCCGGCTCGACCTGCCCGCCCCGACCGTCCGCGGGCCGCGGACGGCGGAGATCGTTCCGGTCGAGATCGACGCGGAACTCCACAGTGCGGCCCGAAAGTTCGCGAGCGAGACCGGGACCAGCCTGTTCATGGTGTTGCAGGCCGCGCTCGCCACCGTGTTGACCCGGCACGGCGCCGGCACGGACATTCCGTTGGGATCGCTCGTCGCGGGACGCACGGAGGCGACGCTGGACGCGCTGGTGGGCTGCTTCTTCAACATCGTTCTGTTGCGAACGGATACGAGCGGTGACCCCGATCCCGTGGAGTTGCTGCGGCGTATCCGCACGGCGAATCTCGATGCGCTGGACAACCAGGACGTGGCGTTCGCCGACGTCGTGGAGGCGGTCGGTGACACGTCGGTGCTTCGACCGCAGGTCCTGCTCGTCCACCATGAGCAGGCCAGGCTCGGGCATCTCGACGCGCTGGGCGGCTTGATGCCGGTGCCGGTGGGTATTCCGGATTCGGATCTGACGCTGAGTTTCCACGAGCCGATCGGTGACGGTCCCGTCCACGCGTACTTCTCGTTCTCGTCGCACGTGCTGGACGCCGACAAGGTTCGTGGCTGGGCTTCGGAGTTGTCCGCGCTGGTCACCGCATGGGCGGAAGGATCTCGATGATCAAGAGTGATTTAGATCGCAGTTCCGGGGCGGAGTTCGCCGCCGCGGGAGCCGGAAGTACTTGGTACTGTGCTCGAAATAAGGATAGGCTTCACTATCTTTTCGAAGGCAGAGACGGCGGCTGGGTCGGGTGCGGCGCGGCGTCGAGGACGGACAACGAGCTATGAGTGAATCGCCGGAAACGGTCGGTACAGATCTCCCAGTGCGAGATGTCGTGGGTGTCGGGTTCGGTCCCGCTAACCTCGCCCTGGCCATCGCCATCGAGGAACATAACGCGGAGTGCCCCCCACGCGAGCGGATCAGTGCGCAGTTCTTCGAGAGGCAGGATCGATTCGGGTGGCATCCCGGGATGCTGCTCGACGGCGCGACGATGCAGATCGCGTTTCCCAAGGACCTGGTGACGTTCCGGAATCCGCGTAGCGCATTCACGTTCTTCAACTACCTTTTCGATCAGGGTCGCCTCGTCGACTTCGTCAATCACCAGACCTTCTTCCCGACGCGCCACGAGTTTCACGACTACCTGCAGTGGGCGGGACGTCGAGTGGACGCTGACGTGCGGTACGGCACCGCAGTGGAGACGGTACGCGGAATTCGCGGCGACGACGGGGTGATCGACCGCTTCGAGGTCCGCGCCGCCGACGGCACCGCGGTGATCGCGCGCAACGTGGTGATGGGGGCCGGACTGCGGGAGCGAATCCCCGAGTGGGCCAATCCCTCTGCGCGCTGCTTCCACAACCATCAGTTCCTGTTCCGGCTCGGTGAGATGCCGGACCCGGTCCACCACCGGTTCGTCGTCCTCGGGGCGGGGCAGAGCGCCGCCGAGATCGTGCAGTACCTGCACGCCAACTACCCCGAAGCCGAAGTCCACAGCGTCTTCTCGCGTTACGGGTACAGCCCGGCAGACGACAGTCCGTACGCCAACCGCATCTTCGATCCGGAGGCGGTGGACGATCTCCACGGCGCCCCCGAGGCCGAACGCCTGCGACTCCTGGATGTCCATAGGAGTACTAACTATTCGGTGGTCGACATCGAACTCATCAACGAGCTCTACGCGACCGAATATCAGGAACGGGTGCGGGGACGTCGCCGCCTCTTCATGCGCCGCGCGTCGGAGATCGTCGCCGTCGACGAGACTTCGGACGGAATCGAGGTGGCGGTACGCAGCGGCGTGGACGGTCTCACCGACACTCTCTCTTGCGACGCACTGATTCTGGCCACCGGATTCACCCCGGCGCCCCTCGAACCTCTGCTCGGCGATCTCGCGCCGAAAACCCACCCACCACGTGAAGTGGGCCGCGATTACCGATTGGCGGTTTCACCGGACGTCACAGCGGGAATCTATCTGCAGGGCGGCACTGAGAAAACGCACGGAATCACGTCGTCGCTCCTGTCGAATGTGGCCGTGCGGGCGGGAGAGATCGTTACATCTGTCGTAACAAGGCGTGGCCGCGACGGCACGCTTGCTAGTGTGAACGCACAGGACACGTATGCGACAAGCGAGGCGAGATGAGCACCAATCCATTCGATGACGAAGAAGGCCGCTTCTACGTGCTGGTGAACGACGAGGACCAGCACTCACTGTGGCCCACGTTCTCTGAGGTGCCGGCAGGCTGGCGTGTGGTTTTCGGCGAGGAAAGCCGGGCCGCGTGCCTCGAGTACGTGGAGAAGAACTGGACCGACATGCGCCCGAAGAGCCTGCGTGAGGCCATGGAGGCCGACGAGAAGTCGGGCGGTCGGCACAGCGTCGACAAGAGCTGACCCTCCGGCGCCCGGCGTTTCGGCGACGATGTGGCCGGGACGACCGTCCGGTGAGACACCGGCGGTCGTTCCCGGCCGACATGGCCGTCATCTGAAACTGCCTCAGGCCGCTTTCTGCGTTTCGACCGGCTTCCGCCGCCTCGTTTTGAAAACGGGGCGGCGGATGTCGTCTGTGCGGCGCAGGATGCGCGGCCTCCGCAGGGTCCGGGCGATCCATTCACCGAGAGTGACACCTGCGGCGAGAGCGCAACCGATACCGAACGCGGCCAGCAACGAGCTGAGCCCGATCACCACTTCGTTGTTCAGCAGCGCGTACAGGCCCCGGTACAGCGACAGACCCGGCAGCAGTGGCGTGATACCGGCCACCACGACGACCAGTGGCGGCGTGAGTGCGCGGCGGGCCATCAGACCACCGGCGAACCCGACCACGGTGGCCGCGAGTGCCGAACCGATGATGGGGCCGATACCGAACTGGTGCGCCACCATGTAGACGAGGGCACCGGCGGCGCCGCCGAACCACGCGGCAGTGAGCGCGCGCTGCTCGGCGTAACAGGCCAGCGCATAGAACATCGACGCGAACGCCCCCGACATCACCAGGACGGGCAGCTGCGTGAGTTCGGTGATCTCCACGTTCACCGGCGGCAGGGTCGAACCCAGCACCCCGGTCAGACGCAACGAGATGGCCACGCCGGCGATGATGCCGCCGGTCATCATGACCACTTCGAAGAACCGGGCCGCCGCGGTGATCGGTGCCCCCGTGATGGCGTCCTGCACGGAGCCGACCAGCGACAGTCCGGACAGCAGCACGACCACACCGGCCGAGATGATCTGCGACGGTCTGATCTCGACACCCAGTTGATCCTGGAACGTATAGAGCGTCGCCGCCGGGGTGGCCGCCACCAGACCACCCGCCACCTGCTGGAAGAAGAACGGCAGTCCGACCCGGTTCAGGACGCGGTTGACCCGGTAGATCACCATCGTCGTGAGGAAGGCGACGGACGCGACCAGCACGCCACCACCCATCAACACGGAGATCGACGCGGCCATGGACGCCCAGGCGAGCGTCGCGATCCAGCGGTTGTACGGGTGCGGCGCCGTCGTGACCGCGGTCAGGGCCTCGTGCGCCTCGCTGGGGGTGACGGCTTCGCGACGGATCCGCCGCGTGAGCCGGTCGACCGCCGCGAGACGGGTGAAGTCCATCGAGCGGTAGTGGACGATCCGCATCGTGCTCGCCGGGGGGAGCGTGGGCCCGCGGTACGCCGACAAGACGATGGAGTTGTACGTGACATCCACATCGCATTGGGCGAGGCCGTACGTGGCGGCGATGAACTGCACCTGCTCGGCGGTGTCCATCGCGCCGGTGCCGGACGCGAGGAGCACTTCACCGACGCGCACGGCGAGGTCGAGTACTTCGGCGACCACCGCGTCGTCGGTGAGGTCGATCGGCTGCAGCGGTGTCGGTGCAGCGGTGACCGCATCGACCGTTGCGCGCCGGTCGCCGGTGAGACGTTGGAGGGTATCTGTGAGCTTGGCCATACTACGTGTCGGAGACAAGATCTTTCTCGGTCAAATCGGTAGCGGAGAGTGCAGACTCGAGTGTCTCGTGGCGGAACGTGGAGATGACCTGATCGTGGACGACACGGAATGCAGAGGCCAGGATACGCGTCTCTTCCGGGTCCGTGGTCCACGTGGCCTCCTGTTCGACCACCAGCACACCGTCGAAGTAATACATTCGCCTCGGAACCAGCGTGATGCCCGCCGTCGACGCCCAGTCCCGGAGCGCCTGCAGACCCTGAGTGGCGCCTTTCGGCCCACCCATTTCGATGTCGTCACTCGACAGTGACAGCAGGGTGTCGATGTCGCCGGAGTTGAGGGCGTCGTGCCAAGCGAGGACAGTGGCGATCTCCGAGGTACTCATGGCTTCAACGCTATCCAATGTGGGCGGAAGTGGCCGACGTTCCCGCAATGGATATGATGGGCGCGCGTGTCCGCCTCCTTAGCTCAGTGGTAGAGCACTCGCCTTGTAAGCGAGCGGTCGTCAGTTCAATCCTGACAGGAGGCTCCACCGCGGATTTGTCACCGCGCACAGAGGGCCACCTTCCTCCCGGAAGGTGGCCCTCTGTCGTTTCCGCGCTCACCCCTGGGGTGGTCCGATCGTCACCCTGGGGTCCCTGTCTCCGAGCCCACCGGTCATTGACGATGGGTTCATGCAAGTGAATGCGTGCAGGTCGGCGGTACTGGACGCGGTCGAGGCGCTGCCGGCCCTCGAAAGGGAGACGCTCGCCCTCGTGTACTACCGGGGAATGTCCTGCGACGAGGTGGCGGTGACGATGAAGACCACCGTCGACGTCGTCCGGGACCGGCTCCACGAGGGCTCGCGCACCCTGCTCGCCGGTGTCGGCGGCGGACTCTGACCCGTCACGTGCCGATCGGCTGACCGAGCAGGCTCGCGAGCGTGTTTCCGACGATCGACGACCACACGGGCCACGTCTTCTGGTCGAGAGCCATCGACCCCACGTCGTGGGTGGTGCACCCGGCGTCGGCCGGAACCCCGTCGAAACGGTCCCGCAGCCACATCAGTGCGCTCGCCGCGGCGATCGGTTCGAGCGACAGGTGCTCGCTGGCGTGGTCGCGGGTGTAGGTCACTCGGGCGTTCGGGTCCTGGCAGTAGGTGTCGACCAGGGTGTCGACCGGCCCGACCGGCACCAGCCAGTCCGGGTTCGCCTGGAACATGAACATCGGAACGTCCGGCACGCGGTGGCCCATCTTCGTCCGGTCGAGAACCGATTCGACCACCGGATCGCGCAGCGGGTCGCCGCTCAGGCTGTCGAACAGGCCCCTCAGATTCGCGAACGGCAGCAGGGCCGACTGATAGCTGACGCACAGGTTGCTCTTGGCGGCCAGGAGCTCCTTGCCGAGTGGGTTCAGATGATTGTCGAGATAGTCCGCGAGCTCGGGGTAGTCCCGGCTCACCCCGAATACGCCCCCCAGCACGATTCCGGCACCGAGATTGCTGTCCGCGAGATCGACCAGGGCGCCGAGGTCCGCGGGGATGCCGCCTTCGGCCGCGCCGACGACGTTCAGGTCCGGCGCGTAGCTCGCGTGGAGTTCGGCGGCGTGCCCGGTCGCGATCGCGCCTCCGGAGTAGCCCATCAACCCGACCGGAGTGTGCCGGCCCGTCAGGCCCAGCGGATCGAAGTTCTCCGCCGCACGGATTCCGTCCAGGGTGATGCGGCCCGCGAGGGGACCGGCCGCATACGCGGCGTTCGGACCCTGGTGATCCGGCATCACGACGGCCCAGCCCTGGGCGAGTGCGGCCTGGGCCTCGAGGAACTGCAGCGGTGCCACGATCTGACCGGTGAGCAGTGCGGGCACCGACCACTGCTGCAGTGCGTACGAGGCGGCGCAGTACTTGCCGAGCGAGTCCTCCGCAGGCTGGAGCGAGAGCAGATTGCGGACGCCGGCGATCGTGCCCCGGGGCTTGACGACCGTCGCGACCGCGGGGATCGGCTCGTCCCGCGAATTGTTGGAGCGGTACGACAGCTGCCACGCGTCGACGTCGACCGGAAGCACCGACAGGTTCGCGAGGCGCACTTCGCGGGCCGCGATGATCTCGCCCGGCTCGGCTGCCGCGACCACGTCGGCCGGCGGTTCGTAGAAGGCTCGGTCGGCATCGGGCCACGCCGGAACGACCGGGGCGGGCTGCACGTCCACCGAATTTCCGTCGTCGGCGGGAGCCCCGATCGCGGGTGCGGCAACGGCGAGCTGACAGCTCGCCAGCACCGCTCCCGCCAGCAGTATCCGGCGTCGCAGCGCCCTCGATCTGGTCATGTCGTCCTCCCCGGCCCGAAGTGAGACGTCCGTGTCTCACTTTGAGAGCAGACCCTAGATCACGCGTGATGCGTATCGCAATACTGGCGAGTAAGTTCGGCTCAGGACTGGTCGGTGACCAGCGCGATGAGCATCGTGCTCAGGACGTCCACCAGGATCGACGCGGCCGGCCGGGGGGAGGCGGTGCTCCAGTGGTGGGCGAGGTCGTTGACCGCGCCGATGAACGCGATCGACACCATCGCGAACCGCTCGGGCGGGTCGACGACGCCGCCGTCGATGGTGCGGGTGACCGCTTCGAAGAGTTGTGCCCACTGACGCCGGCGCTCGAGGCGGTACTGCTCGACCCGGGGGCCTGCCCCGACCACCTCCACGAAGATGATCTTCGCCCGCCGCTCGTCCGTGCCGACCGATTCGATGTAGGCCGTCATGACGGTGCCGGCGACGGTCCGCGGATCGCGCGAGGGCGCCGCCTCGTTCGCGGCGAGCACCGCGTCCCGGGCCTCGTCCTGAATCGTGTCGTAGAGAGCGAGCAGGATCTCCTCGCGGCTGCCGAACTCCTCGTAGAACTGGCGACGCGACAGTCCGGCGTGGGCGCAGATGTCGCTGATCGAACTGTGGGCGTAGGACTTCTCCGCGAAGACCGACAGGGCGGATTCGAGGAACCGGGCCCGGCGGGCCACGCGACGTTCGGCAACCGGCTGGCCGCTGTACGTCCGGTTCGATTCAGCTCTGACCACGTTCTCGAGCCTACGGTCACGGTCGGCGCGGTCCCGTCTCGGCTCACATCAGTTCGCGCATCCGCTCGTGCAGGATGATGCGCCCGGCGGCCTCGATCAGCGCGAGGTGGGAGAACGCCTGCGGAAAATTACCGAGATGGCGGCCGGTGCTCGTGTCGAATTCTTCGGCGTACAGCCCGAGGGGAGAGGACACGCTGAGCAGGCGCTCCATCAAATCGGTCGCCTCCTGTGTCTGTTCGACCACGGTCAGTGCCGAGACCAGCCAGAACGAGCAGATCAGGAAACTGCCTTCCTTGCCCGACAATCCGTCGTCGGTTTCGCCGGTGCGGTAGCGCAGGACGAATCCGTCCTCGGTGAGATCGTTCGCGATCGCGTCGACGGTGGCCCGCAGGCGTTCGTCCCCTCGGGGGAGGAACCCGAACACGGCGGCGAGCAGGGTCGACGCGTCCAGCGCCTCGGTGTCGTAGTGCTGGCGCAACACGCCCTTCTTCACACCGTGCTCGAGGATGTCGGCCCGGATCTCTTCGGCGGTGGCACGCCACGTTTCCTCGGCCACGCGGTCGCCGCGGATCCCCGCAATCTTCGACGCCCGGTCGAGCGCCACCCAGCACATCAGCTTCGACGACACGTAGTGCTGCGGCGCGCCGCGGGCCTCCCAGATTCCCTGATCGGGGTTGCGCCACACCGCGGACGCGCACGTCGCCTGCTGCTGCACGAGCGGCCACAGGCGGCGGGGGAGGCGTTTGCTGCGGACCGTGTGCAACAGGATCGAATCCAGGACGGCGCCGAACACGTCGTTCTGCCGCTGGTCGAACGCGCCGTTGCCGATTCGGACGGGACGCGCGCCCGCGTAGCCGGACAGGTCGTCCCGGGTGGACTCCGTCAGGTCGCGGCTGCCGTCGATGCCGTACATGATCTGCAGTGCGCCATCGGTATTCGACTCGAGGTCGGCGACGAACTGCATGAACTCGTCGGCCTCCCAATCGAGATTCAGGTAGTGCAGGGCCTGCAGCGTGAACGTGGAGTCCCGCATCCAGGTGTACCGGTAGTCCCAATTGCGTTCGCCTCCCGGGGTTTCCGGAAGGGAGGTCGTCAGAGCTGCGACGGTGGCGCCGGTCGGCATGTAGGTGAGGCCCTTGATCGTCAGGGCGGAACGCTGGATCGCCTCACGCCACCGGTGGTCGGGAAAACGCGCGTGACTGAACCACCGACGCCAGAACTCCGTCGTCGCATCGAGTTGCCCGGCAGCCTCTTCCACAGTTTGCGGTGCCACGAGATCCGCCGCCCACGTCAGGGCGCAGTACAGCGTCTCGCCCTTCTCCAGCACATGGCGGGCACGAACGCGCCCCCCTTCGATGCCGAGTGCCATGTCGGTCTGCAGGCGCAGGGTCTGACCCGCGCCGCTCGCGTCTGCGGTGTGCCGGCTGCCGCCCACGAGAACCCACTCCGCCGGTGTGCGCCCGTAGTCGAACACCGGCTCGCACACCAACTCCACCTCCACGCTGCCGTCGAGACAGGTGACCGTGCGAACCAGCATGTGGTCGGCGTCCTCGTCCGCGGGCGGACGGGTGTGGGGAGTGACGGTGTCCTCTCCCTTGCTCGGTCCCATCGTCAGCGCACTCCGCACGTTCACCCAGCCTGTCGGCGTGTTCCACACCACCGAAATGGTGTTGCTGCCCGGCTCGTACTGCCGGGACGCCGGAACGTTGAGGCCGAACGGCCCGATCCGGAACATGCCTGCCTCGCGGTCGAGGAGGGAACCGAACACACTGGGCGAGTCGAAACGGGGCACGCACAGCCAATCGACGGAACCGTCGGGAGCGACCAGCGCGCCGGTGTGACAGTTCGAGAGGAACGCGTAGTCCGCGATCGGCGGAAACGGCGACGGTGCCGCCGCGCTCTGGGGTGCGGCGTCGTCTTCCGAGGCAGTCGTCACGTTCGCGGCCCTCTTCCGGAGTGTTGGCTACCTCCATGCTGCGGATCGCGGCGCGCACGGTCATCACCCTGTTCGGGTGACCGGTGTCGTATCGACGCCGAATCCCCGCTCAGTCACCGAGCGGGGCGAGATCGAGCCGGCGCACACGATCCGGCTCTGCGATGACGTCGATCTCGGTGATCCTGCCGTCGACGATCGTGAAGGTGAGCACCACGTACGGTCGTCCGCGGGGAGCCATCACGAGCCCGACCGTGCCGTTCACCAGCGCGGTCTCGGTGGATCGCGCCCGCTCGGCGGAGGCGAGAGCGCCCTTGGCCACGACTCGGGCGCCGCGGATCACCAGGGGCGCCGGCGTGGGTCCGACCGCGGCGTCGGCCCGGAGCACGACATCCGGATCGAGCAGCGCGACGAGGGCGTCGAAATCGCCTGCGCGGGTGGCGGCCAGGTAGGCGTCGACGACGCGCCGCCGGCGATCCAGGTCCGCGGAGTCCGGGTCTGCGGAGTTCGGGGTCGGGGCGGCCCCCTTCACCCGTCGGCGGGCACGGCTGGCGAGTTGCCGTACCGCGGGGGAGGAGCGGCCCACGATGGGGGCGACGTCGTCGAACGGCACGTCGAACATGTCGTGCAGCACGAAGGCGAGCCGCTCGGCCGGAGTCAGCGTGTCGAGGACCACCAGCAGCGCCAGCCCGACGGAGTCGGCGAGCATCGCTTCGTGCTCGGGGTCGCCGCCTGCGTCGTGGCCGACGACCGGGTCGTGCGCCTGCACGTCGAGAGGTTCCTCGCGCCGCTGCTCGCGTGAGCGCAACACGTTCAGGCACACCCGCGACACCACCGTGGTCAGCCATGCCTCGAGGTTCTCCACATCGCCGGTGTCGGCGCGGCTCATCCGCAGCCAGGCCTCCTGGACGGCGTCGTCGGCCTCGCTCGCCGAGCCGAGCATCCGGTAGGCGACCGCCTGGAGACGAGGCCGATGTTCCTGGAAACGATCGGTCGGCACGTCGCGGTCGTCCACCGTGTCACATTCCTTCCTCGCGGCGTGTCTTGGCAGTAGACCCACCGACATCAGTCGTCGAACGAATTGGAGAGATCATGACATCACCCATTCTCATCACCGGCGGTACCGGCACGCTCGGGCGTCAGGTGGTCCCACTGTTGCGGGCGGCGGGTCGCGACGTGCGCGTGCTCAGCAGGCACACGAGCGAGTCCGGCGACGGCGTCGACTACGTGAGCGGTGACTTGTTCGAGGGCACCGGGATCGAGGCCGCAGTAGACGGGGTCGAGATCGTGCTGCACCTCGCGGGCGGACCGAAGGGCGACGAGGTCGCGACCCGGAATCTGGTGCACGCCGCCGCGGGAGCCGGGGTGCAGCACCTGGTGTACATCTCGGTGATCGGGGCCGATCGCGTTCCGCTCGGCTGGTTCGCGTCCAAGGCGGCCGCCGAACGGGCCGTCGCCGAATCGGGTCTGCCGTGGACGACGTTGCGCGCGGCCCAGTTTCACGACCTGATGCTGAGCATGATGCAGAAGATGACCAAGCTGCCGGTGATCCCGGTCCCGGGCGGACTGCGCTTCCAGCCGGTCGACTCGGGCGAGGTCGCGGCGCGGCTGGTGGAGCTGACGCTCGCACCGCCGGCCGGTCTGGTGCCCGACCTGCCCGGACCGACGGTCTACGGGATGGCCGATCTCGCTCGCGGATACCTGCGGGCGAACGGCAAGCATCGGCTGATGCTGCCGGTGCGGATGCCCGGAAAGGCCGGCCGCGCGTACCGGACCGGCGAGAATCTGGCGCTCGGCGGCACTACCGGCAAGCGGACCTGGGAGGGCTTCCTCGCCGCCGGTCAGGACGCCTGACTACCGACGTCCGCGAGCTTTCCGCGGAGGTCCGTGAGCGTCTTGGCCAGCAGCCGGGACACCTGCATCTGCGAGACACCCACACGCGCGGCGATCTGCGACTGGGTCATGTTGCCGAAGAAGCGCAGGACCAGCACGGTCCGTTCGAGGTCGGGAAGTGATGCCAGCAGAGGTTCGAGGATCACGTGGTCCTCGACGTGTGCGAGGGACGGGTCGACGTCGCCGACCGTCTCCGACAGCGGGCGCTCGCCCTCGCCGAGCGGGAAATCGACCGACAGGGTGCTGTAGGCGTCGGAGACCCGGAGTCCCTGCGCCACTTCGTCCTTGTCGATCCCCAGGGCCTCGGCCAATTCGCTCGCGGTCGGGGCCCGTCCGAGGGTGGTGGTGAGTTCGGTCGTGGCGTTGGTGAGAGAGAGGTGCAGCTCCTGCATGCTGCGCGGAACGTGCATGGCCCAGCCCGTGTCCCGGAAGTGGCGGCGCACTTCGCCGGTGATCGTCGGCACGGCGTACGACACGAAATTCTCTCCGCACCGGCCGTCGAAGCGGTCGACGGCCTTCACCAGACCGAGGCGCGCCACCTGGATCAGGTCGTCGAGTGGCTCCCCACGGCCGTGGAACCGTCGGGCGATGTGCTCGGCCAGCGGCAGGCATCGTTCGATCAGCCGTTGCCGCAGTATGTCGCGGCGGGGGTCGGTGGCGGCCAGACGGCCGATTGCCGCGCACTGCGCGGGCACGTCACGGTACTGGTCGCGCTCGCGAGACGCGGTGCGATGTGTCGGCTTGATCCGCGCTGGAATGCGGCGGATCTCGCAGGACGGTTCGACGAGCTGGGTGGACGCATTCATGGCTCTGCCCTTCTCTGACCGGCCGTCATCAGCGACGGCGTCGCTATTCGACGTGCGGCGACGGCGTCGCTATTCGACGAGTGCGGGGGACGTGTCGGCGGCCTCGTCGGCAAACATCGCCTCGATCCGGGCCTTGATTTCCTCGGTGCTCATCGTTGCTCCGCCTCGCGTGGCAGTGCTGGTGACGGAAGCGTGGGATGTGGAACTGGCGGGCATCAGCGCGGTGTCCTGTCGTGAGGGAAATGGGCGGGAATCGTGTCCGGTCAGGTCGGCAGAGACGAGAGGAGAGCCAGCGCGCTGAGGGCCAGCGTGGCGATCAGGCCGCCGGCGATCGCTCCGCCGCTGCCTGCGCCGAGGACCAGGACCTCGCCGTCGTGGGGCGTGTTCTCCGGATGGGGCGTGGTCATCGGTTCTCCTAGGTGCAAACTCGTGATGTGAACTTATCTGCGTTGAAGAATATAGATTTTGTTGTACAGCCCTTAGCGGGGAAGTTCAAGCCGAATCGGCAAGATTGCTGGTCGCGCCAGGTCCCTCCGCTCGCCGGTGACGGCGGGATTTCTCGCACTCGCAGGGGTCCTGACGTGGAGGTTTCGCCGCTACCGTGCGGTCTCGGAGGTGCGGTTCGGTGGTTCGCGATCGCGTTGGAAACTTTGTGTGACTGCGTGACCGCTCGTGCTGTCGGAGTGAGCTGCGTCGGCCGGTGAGGAGGCGCAGCGCTCGGTTCGGAGCGAACCTGCGCCCCCTGCGGCATATTGTGTGGTTCGAACCTTGATAGGATTAATCCGCCCTGAGAAGAAGGGAGACTCGGTGACGTCCTCTCATGTGCCGCTTCGTTCGCAGCGGGGTGTGTACGGAATCTCGGTAACGTCTGAGCTGACGGGTATCGGGCCGCAGACGCTGCGGTTGTACGAGCGGCGCGGGCTGATCACGCCGACCCGCACCGGTGGCGGAACTCGTCGTTACAGCGAGGACGATGTCGCGCGCCTGCACAAGATCACCGAACTCGTGGCCGCCGGCGTCAATCTGATCGGAATCGGTCAGATCCTTCGCCTCGAAGCCGAAAATGCTCTCCTCGCAGCGAGGAACGCCGAACTGGAGCAACTCCTACAGTCCGACGTTGCCGGCCGCGCCTGACAGGCGACCGACGGTCCGGTCGGCTCAGCTCGCGGACTGGTCGTTCGTGGGAGTGAACTCGTCGAACGACGCGTCGGCCGCCTGCCACTTACCCTCGGCCCTGATGTCCGCGAACGCGAGATCGAAAGCGTCGACCAGCCACGCGTGCTCCGCGGCGGCGAGCAGTTCGTCGGAAGCCCCGTCCGTGACACCCTGGTAGAGGCTGACCCGCCACGCGGACGTGTCGTCGATGCTGTCGGTGAGTCCGTCGGTTGCGTTGGACGCGAGAAGGTAGCGGTTGTATTCGAAATCGACCCGGATCGCATAGCCCGCACCGGTATTGACGACATTTGCCGGTCGCTGGGTGGCCGCCGCGAGTGCGGTGAGTGCGTCGCGGTAACGATCTGCGTGTTCCTGTGTGCGGGGCACGGTTCTCTCGTCTCTGGCGCAGAGGCCGTGGCGCTCGCAGCCACGACACCTCCACGAACCCTGCGAAAGCAGCCTCGGTTCGTGTTCGGTTCGGATCCGAGATTACGGCACGCGATCCCGGACTTCGCCGCAGCGGCCCGCCCGTGAACTGTGAAAGATGCAAAATCTATATCTCGTCAATCAGATTCATTTCATCTGTTTGATAACATCAGGTGTTCCTTAAGCAGAAGGGAGCCTGTTGTGACGATCGACGTATTGCCCCGCTCACGTCGCGGGGTCTATGCAATCGCGGTGGCGTCCGAGCTGACGGGCATAGGTCCGCAGACCTTGCGGCTCTACGAGCGCCGCGGTTTGCTCACACCCGCCCGGACCAGTGGCGGCACTCGCCGATACAGCGACGACGATCTGCTGAGGCTGGCGCGCATCGCGCAGCTCATGGAGGGCGGCGTGAACGTGGCCGGGATCCAGCGAATCCTGGCGCTGGAATCGGAGAACGCGGACCTGTCCTCCCGGCTCGAAGGGCCGGGCGGGCACACCTCGGCCGGGTGACGATCCCAGGTCGCCCACGACGTTCTCGAGTAGTGGGATCCCGCGAATCCGTCCTGTTCGCAGGTCACGACGGGTCCGGCGCCGCGCTCATCCGGCCAATCCATTCTTTTTACCTCGATGGGTTGAACTTCAGTGCTCAGCCGATACGATAAAATATGTATCCGCCAGAGCAGATAAGTTGACGATCCATTAAGGCTGCGACCGATGAATGCCACCGCGTCGCGGCAGGGAGAGAACAAGAGCAATGGCCGAACGAGACACACCTCGAGTCGTCAGCGCACTACCGCTGTAGATCGCGAACAGCGCGGGCCCGCACGAATCCGCCGACAGCGCCGTCCCGGTGAACGTCCCTCGTGTACCCCGACCTCTGGTCCGAACTTCGACTCCAGACGGGAATTCGAACCATGACCCTTGCCGCCCACAATGCTCTTCGCCGCGCACCCCGGCACGCGAAGAACGAGCCCGACGAACCCGACCGCCGCTTCTCGCTCGGCACCGCACTCATTGCTGCGCTCGTCGCCGCCGTGCCTGCGATGTCCGTGACCGGATCGGTGGTTCTCGCTGCCACTACCGCCGGGTCCGTCCTGGTCGGCGTCCTGCTCGCTGCGTTTCTCATCTCGAGCCTCATCTGACCGCACCCACGAACTGTCGAAGGAGAACATCGATGACCATCTCCACCGTCCCGACGCTCGTCACCCAGCTCCGTGCAGTACTCGACCTCACCAACACCGAAATCCAGGTGGCCGACACTCGTATCACCCAGGCGCGTACCGAAGCCGTCCGCCGGGAACTGACGCAGAACGCCGAGAACGGCCGCTCGCGGGCCGAAGCGATCGAACGTGCCATCCGCGACCTCGGGGGAGTGCCCGAGCTCATCGGCCCGCTGCTCGGTCGAGTGGCTGCGTCGATCAAGGCGATGGCGGAGCAGGCGCAGCCGTTCGACGAGGCGCTGCTCGGCGACCTCGCCCTGGAGCATCAGCTGCTCGACCGGGCGCGGTACGTGAAGGCTCTCGCGACCGCGGCGAAGAAGCAGGACGTCGTCCGGTTGGCGGACCGCCTGATCACCGCACACACCGCGACCGTCGAGTGGTTGACGACGGTGCTGGCGGAGGAGGCGCTCGGCGGTCCGACCGCCTTGCGGCGCACTCCGTTCCAGGCGGCGGCCGGCGCAACGGTCCGGCTGATCAACGTTCCCGTGTCGTGGTCGGCCCGCGGTATCGACCGTGCCGTCGACGCCGCGCGCACCACGCCGTCCATGCTGAGCACCCTGCTCGGGCGAGGCGCCCACGCCGGCGACGTCGCGGTGAAGACGCTGGCCGCCTCGCGCGACGCCGCCCTCGAAACGGCCGAGCAGGTCACCCGCAGCGAGGGCGCCGACGGGATCGCGGACGCGCTTCATTCGGCACGCGCCGCCGGCGGAGTCCTGGAGGCGGACGAGCTCCCGATCGCCGACTACGACGAGCTCAACGTGTCGCAGGCCGTCGCCGCGGTCAAGGAGTTGATCGACCCGTCCGACGTGCGCACCGTCGTCGCCTACGAGGAAGCCCACAAGGATCGCCACGGCGTGGTGTCGGCCGCTCAGACGCGACTGGCCGGCATCGCCCAGGAAGTCGCCGGTATCGGAAGCTGACGCATCACCTGTCGACGCACTGCCGCTCCCGCACTCGGTGCCGGCAGTGCGTCTCCATGCTGTGGTCGGGCGGGGGTCAGCAGGCTCCGGTCTTGGCGGCGTCGTAGGCCTGGATCATCTGGTCCTTGCGCTCCTGCGGAGCGTCCTTCCACTCGGCTGTCTCGGCCGACTGGGTGAACAGGTCGTCGAGGGCCTTCGTGCGGTCGAACGTCTCGCCGGTCTGCTGCGCGCGGGCCTCCGCGCCGTTCGCGTACTGGAGCAGTCCCTTGCACAGGTCCGCGACCGCGGGCAGATCGGCGGATGCGGCCTCGGTGGCCTCGCTCGTTGCGCTCGCCGTGGACTCGGCTTCGGTGGTGGTCGATTCGGAACTGCACGCCCCGAGCAGCAGGGCGGCAGGGATCAACAGCGCAACGATGGTTCGTGTCATGCGAAATACATACCAGAGGCGTGGGTCGGGCGCTGTCGGCCGGTCGGCCTACGCGCGAAGTGGCATCAGTGTCGCGAGCTGCCGGGCCACCTCGCCGGGCCGCTCACCCAGTTCGCTGACGACGACGTGATCCGCACCGGCCGCGAGGTGGCTGTGGACCCGCGCGACGATCGCGTAGGCGTCGCCCCAGGCCACCAGTTCGTCGACGAGCCGGTCGCCGAGTCCCGAGATGTCGGCGGCATCGAAGCCCATCCGCGCGAAGTTGGCGGCGTATCCGGGGACTCCGGACAGGAAGCCGAGCGGGACGCGGGCTGTCTGGCGGGCACGCCCGGGGTCGGTGTCGAGAATCGTCACGAGCGAGACGACGAGCGTCGCGTCAGGCCGAGGATGCGGCGGGCCTCGGCGGTGTAGTCGGGTGTGACGAGGAGCAGGACGGCTCCCGCGGCCCTATCCCGCGCGAGTTCCAGCTTGCGCGGGCCCAGTGCCGCCAGTATCCGGCGCTCCGCCGGCACCGGTGGGGCGGAGCGGTCGAGCCTGTCGAGGTACTCGTTCAACGCCCGGAGCGGCCGCGGGATCTGCGGGCCGCCCAGGCCGACGACGAACCGGTCCGGTGCGGTGGTCTGGAGATCGGCGTACAGCTGCGCGACGGCGTCGGCGCCGTAGACGTCGACGGGGATGATGCCCGTCGCCACGGGGATCGAGTCGGTTGCCGCGACGACAGCCGAGATGCGGTCGAAGCTGTCGATCTGACCGCCCCGCAACCAGATCGCCGAGTAACCGAGCGATTCCAGCCGCGCCGCCTCGTCGAGATGCGTGTCGTCCGGTGAGATGCTCAGCGAGATGCCGACGGGTCCGAGGTCCGCGATGCGAGTCATCACCCGACCGTAAAACCTCGAGTTCTGTTCAGGTCAAGGCGATCAGGCGGGCCCGAGCGTGTAGTCGACCCCCGGGCGGTCGCCCTTGCCCTTCAACCAGCGTCCCGGCAACTTGCCGGCCAGGTCACCGAGAGGCCCGACCGCGGCGCTGAGAACCCCCACCGTTTCCTGCAGCAGGTCGATGCTGGCGCTCATCCGCTCGAGGTTGGGCGCCAAGGCCGTCAACGTCTCGGACAGCGCCACGATCTGATCGAGCGGTCCGCCCTCGGCGATGAGACGTTCGAACGCGCCGCCCTCCGACAGCAGCGTGTCGAGGATGCCGTTCTCGGCGAGCGCCCGGTCCACGAGACCGCCCGGCGCCGTGAGCCGCTCGACGGCGCCGTCCTGCGCGGTCAACCGTTCGAGGGGTCCCTGCTCGGCGGTGAGGCGGTCGAGCAGACCGTCCTTGGCGAGGAGTCGCTCGAGCGTGCCGTCTTCGGCGAGCACCCGGTCGAGCGGGCCGTCCTTCGCGAGTACCCGCTCGAGCGGGCCGCCCGGTTCGAGCAGTCGTTCGAGGGTGCCGCCCTCCGAGGTGAGACGGTCGACGGGGCCGCCCGGGGCGAGGAGACGGTCGAGTGGACCACCCGGCTGGAGAGCCTGCCCGAGCGGCCGGTCGTTGGCCGCGAGCGAGGACAGCTGGCTGATCACCTGGAGCGGGCTGCCCTGGGTGCTCATGCCCGTGACCACACCGGTCCCCGCTACTGCCGTCCGGACGGTCATCAGGCTGGCCTCGGCGATTCCGAGACCGACATCGGCGGCCGCGAGACCGACGCGCACCGGGAGGGTCATCAACGACACCAGGTTCATGAGATTACTGTAACCCGCGACACACAAGCATCGAGCGACTCGATGCGGTCAGTGCAGAACCTTCAGTCCGACGACGCATCCGACGATGCCCAGGATCAGCAGGATCTTCACCAGCGACGCACTTTCGGTGCCGGTCACCATCGCGTACCCGACGGTCAGGGATGCGCCGATGCCCACCCACACCGCGTACGACGTTCCGATGGGGAGGCTGCGCATCGCGAAGGCCAGACCCGCCATGCTGAGAATCAACGCGACGCCGAAGACGACGCTGGGTCCGAGTTTGGTGAAGCCTTCCGACCGGCCGAGGGCGGTGGCCCAGACGGCCTCCAGGATTCCCGACAGCACAAGCACGATCCACGCCATGACAAACCTCCGGGCACCGTCTTGTCGCTGGCCGGGTACGGTGCGCTCGTCCGGATGTCGTGTCGACGGATTCCACGGTACCCAAGGATGCGCTCCGCGCCTGTGAGTGGTGAGCGACTCCACAGACTCGTCGGCCGCGCACGAGCGCGAATGCGCCTATTATTCCGCAGATCGATGCGGCCTCATTTATTGTCGAGCCCGACAGTGAATTCTGTGCGTATACCACGGAAGATAACGAGGCACACCATGATGCTCGGACTGCTTGCCGCAATCAACAGCGCTTTCACCCTCGGACTCGCCAACACGATCGGGACGTTCGGTGGAGTGGTGCTCAACATGAACGTTGTCGCCTGAACTCAACTGCCCGTCAACACAACTCCACCCTTGATGCAACCCCGCTGTCCGTTCGACGGCGGGGTTGCGTCGTGTGTGTCGAGCACGTGCGCCGGGATCCGGAGCGCAACTTTCCCATCCTCGCCCATGCGCCGAGAATTTCACCCTTTTTCGGTAAACGAGAATGGGTGATTTTATTCGGGGAATTCACGTGCGCGTGTCGCCACGAATTCTTCGGACTTGACTTAGTGTCATCCGCAACGCGCACGGACAGCGCGCAACCACCCCTTCCGAGGGGCGACGATGGAGGTCATGATGCTCGGACTGCTCGGGGCGCTCAACAGCGGTGTCACACTCGGATTGGCCAACACGATCCTGACCTTCGGCGGGGTAGTGCTCAACCTCAATATCGTCGTCAACTGACGATCGGAATCCGTCCGTCCAGGGCCGGCGGTACCGGCTCACAGGAACCTCCCAGGAAACCTACAGCGACGATCCAGCGTCACGAGTGATGATGGGTTACGTGAATGAGAAGCCTGTCGAAGCCCGCGTCCTCGTCGTCGACGACGAACCGAACATCCTCGAGTTGCTCTCCGTGAGTCTCCGATTCCAGGGATTCGAGGTGGCGACGGCGTCGACCGGGGCCGAGGGACTCGACACGGCGCGCACCTTCCGTCCGGACGCCGTCATTCTCGACGTCATGATGCCGGGAATGGACGGGTTCGGCCTGCTCAAGCGGTTGCGCGCCGACGGTGTGGACGCTCCGGTGCTGTTCCTCACCGCGAAGGACGCGGTGGAAGACAAGATCAGCGGCCTCACCCTCGGCGCGGACGACTACGTCACCAAGCCGTTCAGCCTCGAAGAAGTGGTGACCCGGCTTCGCGTCATCCTGCGACGGGCCGGCAAGGTGTCGGTGGAGGAGCAGTCCGCCCGCATCAAGTTCGCCGACATCGAACTCGACGACGACACGCGGGAGGTCTGGAAGGCGGGCGACCTGGTGTCGCTGTCTCCGACGGAGTTCACGCTGCTGCGGTACTTCATGGTCAACGCCGGCACGGTGCTGAGCAAGCCGCGGATCCTCGACCACGTCTGGAACTACGACTTCGGCGGAGAGGTCGGGGTGGTCGAGTCGTATGTGTCCTACCTCCGCCGGAAGGTCGACACCGGCGAGACGCCGCTGATCCACACCCTCCGCGGAGTCGGCTACGTGATGCGAGAACCGCGGCGATGACCGCTCCCGCGACTCCCCGGGACTCGGCCACTGCGGCCGCCGCTCCCGCCCCGAACAGGCCTGCGCGGCGGTGGATCCGCTCGATGCCGCTGCGATTCACCCTCGTCGGCGCGGTGCTCCTTTTGTCCGCGCTCGGGCTTCTCGCGTCGGGAGTCGCGGTGACGTCGGCACTCGAGAATTCCCTCACCGGTCGCGTCGACCACCAATTGCACGACGCAGCGCAGGGGTGGGCGAAGCCCCGCGAGGCGCGTCCGCTGCCTCCGCCGGACGAACCGAATCCCGGCCGGCCCCCGAGTCCGTTCTACGTCCGGGTGACATCGCCGAACGGCACCCTCCTGCGGGAGATCAACGACGAATCCGTGTCGCCGGCCCTACCCGACGATCCCGCGACGGTGCCGGTGACGGTCGGCTCGGACGACGGTTCCGACGTGCGGTGGCGGGTGCTGACCACGACCGCGCCGGACGGCACCGAGACGACGGTCGCGATGACCCTCACCGAGAACGACGAAACGGTGAACCGGCTGATCGTGCTGCAACTCATCATCGGTGTGGTGGTGCTGATCGCCCTGGGAGTGGTCGCGTACTTCGTCGTCCGGCGCAGCCTGCGCCCCCTCGTCGAAGTGGAGGAGACCGCCGCCGCGATCGCCTCGGGAGACTTGCACCGACGCGTCCCGGAACGGGACGATCGTACCGAGATCGGACGACTGTCCGTGGCGCTCAACGGAATGCTCGCGCAGATCCAGCACGCGTTCGCCGCCACCGAGGCATCGGAGGAGTCGGCGCGGCGGTCCGAGGAGAAGATGCGGCGATTCGTCGCCGACGCGAGCCACGAGCTGCGCACCCCGCTGACCACGATTCGCGGGTTCGCCGAGCTGTATCGGCAGGGCGCGATGACCGACACGGAAACCCTGATGAGCCGCATCGAAGGGGAAGCGTCGCGGATGGGACTCCTGGTGGAGGATCTGCTGATGCT
Source organism: Rhodococcus jostii NBRC 16295 (assembly GCF_001894825.1). GTDB lineage: Bacteria > Actinomycetota > Actinomycetes > Mycobacteriales > Mycobacteriaceae > Rhodococcus_F > Rhodococcus_F jostii. The sequence goes on from NZ_BCWY01000002.1 coordinate 169,585, forward strand.
CGCCCGGCTCGACGCCCAGCGTCCCCTCGAGACCCGGCCCGTCGACCTGCTGTCGGTCGCCTCGGACGCCGTGCACGGCGCGCGTGCCGTTGCCCCCGACCGCTCCATCGCGCTCGACGTCCTGCCCGGTCCCGGCACACCCGAGGTGATCGGGGACGAGGCCCGGCTGCGACAGGTCCTCGGCAACCTGCTCGCCAACGCTGTCAAACACACCCCCGCGACCGCCGACGTGACGGTGCGGCTCAGCACCACCGAGGAGAGCGTCGTGCTCGAGGTGGCCGACACCGGACCGGGCCTCGGCGAGGAGGACGCCGCCCGGGTGTTCGAGAGGTTCTACCGCACCGACGCGTCCCGCACCCGGGAGAGCGGCGGCAGCGGGCTGGGGTTGTCGATCGTGGCGGCCCTGGTGGCGGCCCACCGCGGGTCGGTGACCGTCGACAGCCGACCCGGCGAGGGCGCCACGTTCCGGGTGGAACTGCCCCGGTCGAGCTGACCGTCAGTCGGGAACGTTGTCCCCGTGACCGAGTTCGCGCAGCGCTGCTTTGAGCTTCGTCTGCGCCTCGTCGAGCGATTCCTGCGACGGATTCTGCTCGGCGTTGCTGATGTTGAAATCGCCGAGATCGTAGGCCGGGAACACGTGCACGTGCAGGTGGGGCACCTCGAGGCCGGCGATGAGCAAGCCCGCCCGCGGTGCGTCGAACGCCGGTCGGACGGCCTGCCCGACGGTGCGGGCGACGTCCATGACCTTGTTCCAGATCTCACCGTCGACGTCCTGCCACTGGTCCACCTCCTTGCGCGGTACGACCAGGGTGTGGCCCTGGGTGACGGGGGCGATGGTGAGGAATGCGACGACGTCTTCGTCCTCCCACACGAAACGTCCGGGCAGATCTCCGTTGATGATGGCGCTGAATACAGATCCCATGGCCGACATTATGCGGCTTCGCCGCCCGTGAGTACTTATTAACCTCCCGCAGTTAATAAGTACTCACGGGCGCGAAGCGCACAGGAAACTCCCAGCCTCCGTCCAGAGTCATCGGAGCGTAGAGGCCGAATCTTGGACACATGACGACGAATTCCCTCTCCCGCGCACCGGGTGCCATGAGACGAATCGAGATTTCCGAGACCTCGCCCGTGCTCGACGTTGTCGTGCCGGTCTACAACGAGGAAGCCGGACTCGAACGTTGCGTGCGCCGGCTGCGGCGGCACCTCGACGAGAGCGTCCCCTACTCCGCCCGCATCACCATCGCCGACAACGCCAGCGTCGACGCCACCCTCGCCGTCGCGGACCGGCTGGCCGAAGAGATCGACGGCGTCCGCGTTGTGCACCTCGACGAGAAGGGTCGTGGCCGCGCCCTGCGCGCGGTGTGGAGTGCCTCCGACGCCGAGGTGGTCGCGTACATGGACGTCGACCTGTCGACGGATCTCAACGCGCTGATGCCCCTCGTCGCCCCCTTGCTGTCGGGGCACTCGGACATCGCGATCGGCTCCCGCCTCGCCCGCTCGTCACGGGTGGTCCGCGGTCCGAAGCGCGAATTCATCTCCCGCAGCTACAACCTCATCCTTCGCAGCGCATTGCACGCGCGGTTCTCGGACGCGCAGTGCGGGTTCAAGGCGATGCGCGCGGACGTCGCGCAGCGCCTCCTGCCGCTGGTCGAGGACACCGGGTGGTTCTTCGACACCGAGCTGCTGGTGCTGGCGGAGCGGGCAGGCCTCCGCATCCACGAGGTCCCCGTCGACTGGGTCGACGACCCGGACAGCCGCGTCGACATCGTCGCGACCGCCGTCGCCGACCTCAAGGGCGTGTGGCGGGTGGGCCGGGCCCTGTCCACCGGTTCGCTGCCGATCGGCAGCCTGCGCGACAGCTTCGGTCGCGAACCCCTGGTTCCCGGGGTTCCCCGCGGCATGGTCGGGCAGCTGGCCCGGTTCGCGGTGATCGGCGTCGCGTCCACCGTCGCGTACGCGCTGCTGTACCTGATACTGCATCCGATCTTCGGCGCGCAGTGGGCCAACGCCGTCTCACTGCTCGTCACCGCCGTGCTCAACACGGCCGCGAACCGCGCGTTCACCTTCGGTGTGCGCGGCTCCGAAGGCGCCGCCCGGCATCAGCTGCAGGGCATGTTCGTGTTCGCCTTCGGACTGTTCCTCACCAGCGGTTCGCTGTTCGTCCTGCACTCGGCGGCCCCCGACGCGTCCAAACACGTCGAACTCGCCGTCCTCGTCCTCGCCAATCTCGTTGCCACCATCAGTCGTTTCATAGCCCTTCGCTGGGTGTTCCGGAACGCTCGTCCCGAAGGAGCTCACGCATGACCACGACCCTCGAAGAACCGAAGGTCGATTCGCCCCCACCACCGCCCGCGCGGAGGCGCTGGGAACCGTGGGCGCTCGGCGCACTCCTGGTGGGAACCGCGGTGGCCTACATCTGGGGGCTCGGCGCCTCCGGCTGGGCCAACTCGTTCTACGCCGCCGCGGTGCAGGCGGGATCGGAGTCGTGGAAGGCGTTCTTCTTCGGGTCCTCAGACGCCGCCAACTCCATCACCGTCGACAAGCCGCCGATGTCGCTGTGGCTGATGTCGCTGTCGGTCCGGATCTTCGGCCTCAGTTCGTGGGCGATGCTGGTGCCGCAGGCGCTGCTCGGCGTCGGTTCCGTCGCCCTGCTGTACGCCACGGTGAAGCGGTGGTTCGGCGCCGCGGCCGGTCTGCTCGCGGGTCTGGTGCTCGCGCTGACGCCGATCGCGGTGCTGATGTTCCGGTTCAACAACCCGGACGCCCTGCTGGTGCTCCTGATGATCGCCTCCGTGTGGGCGATGCTGCGGGCCGTGGAGGACGGACGCACCCGGTGGATGGTGCTGACCGGCGTGTTCGTCGGCTTGGGATTCCTGACGAAGCAGCTTCAGGTGATGCTGGTCGTCCCGCCGCTCGCTCTGACGTACCTCGTCGCGGGGCCACCGAAGTTCGGTAAGCGCCTCGCCCAGTGTTTCGCCGCGCTCGGAGCGATGATCGTCTCCGCGGGGTGGTGGTTGCTGATCGTCGAACTGTGGCCGGCATCGTCGCGGCCCTGGATCGGTGGCTCGCAGAACAACTCGATCCTCGAACTCACGCTGGGCTACAACGGCCTCGGCCGGTTGAACGGTGAGGAGACCGGCAGTGTCACGCCCGGCGGCAGTCGGGGAGACGCCGCATCTGCCATGGGCGGCGCCGGCGAGGCCATGGCGGGCGGCGGCATGCCCGCGGGCGGTCCCGGCGGCGGGGGCGGAATGTGGGGAAGCACCGGCATCACGCGCATGTTCGAATCGGCTCAGGGCGGTCAGATCGCGTGGCTGATCCCCGCGGCACTGATCCTGCTCGTCGCCGGTCTCGCACTGCGCGGCAGGGCTCCCCGCGTCGACACCCAGCGTGCGTCGTTCCTCGTGTGGGGTCTGTGGCTGCTCGTCACCGGACTGACGTTCAGCTTCATGGCGGGCATCTTCCACGCGTACTACACCGTGGCACTCGCACCGGCGGTGGCCGCGCTGGTGGCGATCGGATCGGTGACACTGTGGCGTCGCCGCGACGCGCTGTGGGTGCGTGCGGTTCTCAGCGTGACGCTTCTGGCCACCGCCGCGATGTCCTGGGTTCTGCTCGGACGTAGCGCGTCGTTCGTGCCGTGGCTGAAGTGGGCGGTGGTCGTCGTCGGAGTTGTCGCTGCGGTTGCCGCGCTGATCCCGGCACTGACCCGCGGCCGGATCGCTGCCGTGGTCACGCTGGCCGCGCTGTTCACCGGACTCGCCGGACCGACGGCATACGCCGTGAACACCATTGCGACGCCGCACACCGGCTCGATCGTCTCGGCGGGACCCACCGTCGAAGGCGGGCGCGGTGGTCCCGGCGGAATGGGTGGACCCGGCATGGACGGAGCCGGACGCATGGGCGGCCGAACGGATGGCGCGGCCGGTGCGGCGATGCCCGCCATGCCAGGCGGTGCGGCACCGGGTGCAACGGACGGTGCGGCAGCAGGTGCCGCCGACGGCATGGGTGCCGTGGGCGGCGGCGCTGCCGGGGGACTTCTCTCCGGCAGCACCCCCGGCACGGAACTGGTGTCGCTGCTGGAGCAGGATTCCGGCAACTACACCTGGGTGGCCGCGGCCATCGGATCGAACAGCGCCTCCGGCTACCAGCTGGCCACCGAGGACCCGGTCATGCCGATCGGCGGTTTCAACGGCAGCGATCCCTCACCGACGCTCGAACAGTTCCAGCAGTACGTGGCCGACGGCAAGATCCACTACTTCATCTCCGGCGGCCGAGGCGGCGGAATGGGTGGCGACGGCACGGCCTCGGAAATCTCCACGTGGGTGCAGGCGAACTTCACCGCCGTCACCGTCGACGGCGTGACCCTGTACGACCTCACGTCCTGATCCAAACCCCCTGTGAGTACTTATTAACCGCGGGCGGTTAATAAGTACTCACAGGGGGTTTCAGAGGTCGAACGCGATCTCGGGCGTGCGGCAGATGAGCAATCTCCGTACGAGGCCCGAATCGTCGAGTTGCGCCGAAGTGTTGAACGAGGCCTCGAACTCGCCGTTCCGGGTGGTGCGTCCCAGAGCCAGCTCGAGTTCGCCCACCCGAGCACCCGCGAGGATCTCGTGCACCAGCACACTCTTCTCGCGTTGCTGCAGGTACCCGACCAGGCCTGCTCGGTCGCCGACGAACTCGGCGGCCTTACCGCCTCCGGTGGAGAACTGAATCGACATCCGGAAATCGTCGGTGATCATGTCCAGGACGCGGTCGGGGTCGTCCGAATCCATGATCGCGAACCACGCGACCAGGACGGGGGTCGGTGAGGTTCTCCGATCCAGGTCAGTCGCGCTTGCCATGTGCCAACTCCTTTGTGAGAATGCTGAACTCCGTGTCGAAGGACACCTCGTAGGCATCGATGGTGCCGTCGTCGACGTGCATGGCGGCGAGGAAGTAGCCGGTTGTCTTCGTCTCGTTTTCGATGACGGAGCCGTAGGCGAACTGGACGTCGCCGGCGCTGCTCGTCCGTAGCAGCACGTGCCGTCGATCGACCGGGGGTCGTCCCCGCAGGTAGCTGAGCATGTCGGCGCGGCTGTAGCCGCGACGGACGGTACCGGGAAGGACTATGGCGAACTCGATCGATTCGTCGAGCAGCGCCACCGCGTCTTCGATCCGGCCGCTGTCGAGGATCGCGTAGTACTGCTCGATCACGAGTGCATCGGTCATGAAATGAACTTAGTTCAACATGGGCGGGTCTGTCGAGAGTCCTTGCCGACTCGGGTTCTGCGAACCTAAACTAAACTGAACTCACGTCAATTCATAGGAGAGTTCAATGCCGTCCTCCCACTCCCGCCCGTGGCCCGAGACCGAACCCTCGGCGATGACCCCCGTCGCCGAGCACGACGACATCCGGGACATGCTTCGCCGACTGCTCGACCGGCATTCGACGCTCGAGGACAGTCGCCTCGCCGCCCGATCCGAGGTCGGCTATTCCCCCGAGTTGTGGTCGCTGCTCGTCAAGGAGATGAACGTCGCAGCGTTGACGGTGCCGGAGGACCGCGGTGGCCTGGGGTTCAGCGTGGTCGAACTCGGGATCGTGCTGGAAGAATGTGGGCGCGCGCTGGTCTGCGAACCCGTACTCACGTCCGCGACATTGGGGGTCCACGCCTTGCTCGCGGCCGAGCGGTCGTCCCGGGTCGAGGAACTGCTCGAGCGGGTCGTCCAGGGCGAACTTGTCGCCACGGTGACCGCCCTGAGCGCGCAGACCGATTTCGTCGACGTCACCCGCGTCGGCGACCGGTGGTCGGTGTCCGGCCGTGCAACGAATGTCGTGCAGGGCGGTGCGGCCGACGTCGTCGTGGTACTCGGGCATGCCGAAGACGGACCCGGCCTGTACGCGGTCGATCTGCGGACCGCGCCGGTGCGGCGAACGGAACTTCCGGTGGTCGACCCCAGTCGACGGCAGGCGAATCTGCTGTTCGACACAGCGGACGCGGTTCGTCTCGTCGGACCTGAGAACGCACTGCGCACGGTCGAAGAATTGCAGAGCCTCGGAGTGATCGGGCTGGCCTGCGAACACGTGGGGATCGTCGCGCGATTGCTCGACAGCACAAAGGAATACACGATGCAGCGCCGTCAGTTCGGGCGAGCGATCGGCTCTTTTCAGGCCGTCAAGCATCGGCTGGCGAGCACTCTGGTCGAGCTCGAGAAGGCCCGATCGGCGGCGCGGTATGCAGCCGCTGTGTTTGCGGAAGACCCGGGCGCCGCGGCACTTCCGGCCGCTGTCGCGGGTGCGGTCTGCACTGACGCCGTGATTGCCACCGCGTCGGAAGCTGTGCAATTGCACGGGGGAGTGGGCTTCACCTGGGAACATGCGGCGCATTCCTACGTTCGCCGCGCCCTCGGAGACGAACCGCTGCTGGGGGATTCGCGGGCGCACCGCAGTCGCGTCGCGGATCTCGTCGGACTCTGAAATCGGGCCGGCTGCCGTCGGCTGAATCGAAAGCTCTTCGTCCGCGCTATTGACGGACCAGCTTCCACCCAGTAGAACTGAAGTGAATCCAGTTCAGTTTCATTCTTCGAAAGGACCCCGACATGGTGGACACCGACCACATCGTGCTCGAGAAGGACGGCGACGTCGCCCGCGTGTGGCTCAACCGCCCGCACAAGAAGAACGCGGTCACCGTCGAGCTGCTACATCGCCTCGACGAGATCATCGTGGAGGTCGACAACGACCCCAACCTCAAGGTGCTGGTCCTGCGTGGACGTGACGGCACCTTCTGCTCGGGATTCGACCTCGACGAGCTGCGCGAAAAGTACGTCGGCTCCACCACCGCGATGGATGTCGCGGTGCTGTCGGCCCGGGTGTGCGACCGCCTGTACTCGATGAACACCCCCTCCGTCGCGGTCCTCGAAGGATTCGTCACCGCAGGCGGTTTCGAGCTGATGATCTCCTGCGACTTCGCGATCGCCGCAGAGGACGCCCGGATCGGCGACTTCCACATCCGCCGTGCGCTGTTCGGTGGGGCGGGCCCGATCTACCGCCTGCCGCGGATGATCGGAGTTCGCAAGACCAAGGAGCTCATGCTCACCGGCAAGCTCCTCACCGGTAAGGAGGCGGAGGCGTTCGACCTGATCAACGCCTCGGCTCCGGCCGAGGATCTGGACAAGCTTCTCGCCGAGTTCATCGCCCCGATCGTCGACAAGAGCCCGTTCATGATGAAGCTCACCAAGATGTGCATCGACCGCGGTCTCGACGCGGACATCCAGTCGCTCATGGTGATGGAGCACCTCGCCGTCGGCAACGCGCTGCAGTCGGAGGACGCCCGAGAAGGCGTGAACGCCTTCCTCGAAAAGCGTGAGCCGAAGTGGGTCGGTCGCTGATCCGAGCTCGACAACGAATCCCGAGGAGAGAATGAGGATGGGCGAGACACACACCGCGCCGGCGCTCGAAGCAGGCCGCTGCTCCCACTGCTCGACTGTCGCGTTCCCGGCCACCCGCGTGTGCTCGAGGTGCGCCGGGACGGCGATGTCGCCGTTCACCGTGAGTGCACGCGGAACGGTCTGGGCGTACACGGTTCAGCGGTTCGCCCCGAAATCTCCACCGTATGTCCCGCCGCCGGACGGCTTCTCGCCGTTCGCGGTCGGATACGTCGAACTCCCCGAGGGAATCAGGATTGAAGCCGTGCTCGACTGCCACGACTTCGACGAGTTGGACGACGGGGCACCGGTGACCTTGGTCGCCACGGTGCCGGTGCCCCGGTTCGCCACCGACGCCTATCTGAAGGAGACCCGCTGATGTCCACCGTGTCGATCATGGGGGCCGGACTCTCGAAGTTCGGACGTCAGCCGGACAAGAGCGGTCGCGGACTCGCCCTGGACGCGATCGCCTCCGCCTTGTCCGACGCCGGCATCGCGTGGACCGATGTTCAGGTCGCATTCGGTGGCAGCGACGGTTCCGGGCTCGCCGACACCCTGGTGTCCGAACTCGGACTCACAGGAATCCCGTTCACCAACGTCAAGAACGGTTGCGCGACCGGTGGTAGCGCGCTGGTGTCGGCCGTCAACGCCATCCGCGCGGGCGCCGCTGACATCGCACTCGCGGTCGGCTTCGACAAGCATCCGCGCGGCGCCTTCGACCCGGCGCCGGAGGATTGGGGTCTGCCCGTCGGCTACGGCGAGGCAGGTCTCATGGTGACCACCCAATTCTTCGGCATCAAGATCGCGCGGTACATGCGCGAACACGGGATCAGCGCGCCCACCCTGGCCGCCGTGGCGGAGAAGGCGTATCGCAACGGCTCGTTGAATCCGAATGCCTGGCGGCGTGAAGCCCTTTCCGCTGAGGCGATCGCCGCCGCAGACATGGTCAACGACCCGCTGACCCGGTACATGTTCTGCTCACCCGGCGAGGGTGGTGCGGCTGTCGTCGTGGCGAGTGAGGCTGCCGTCCGGCGCCTCGGCGGAAGGCCCGTGCAACTGCGGGGGATTGCGGCCGGCACCCGCCGGTTCGGCTCCTTCGAAGTGTTCGGTCCGGCAATACAGGGCGAGGGAACCCCACCCAGCGTGAGCACGTCCACCGCCACCGCGGCGTTCGAGCAGGCCGGACTCGGCCCGTCCGACGTGGATGTGGCGCAACTCCAGGACACGGAGAGCGGCGCCGAGATCATGCACATGGCCGAATGTGGATTCTGCGAGCACGGCGAGCAGGAAAAGCTGATTGCCGCGGGCGAGACGGAGATCGGCGGGCGGATCCCGATCAACACCGACGGTGGCTGCATCGCGAACGGGGAACCGATCGGCGCGTCCGGCCTCCGGCAGATACACGAGATCGTCACGCAGTTGCGCGGGGAGGCCGGTGCCCGACAGGTCCCCGGAAGCCCGCGCATCGGATTCACCCATGTCTACGGTGCCCCCGGGATCAGCGCCTGCACCGTCCTGTCAGTCTGAGGAAGAGCCATGAATCAAGCAACGATGCCCGACATGGACCAGTTCGTGGACGACGCGCGAGCGTGGCTGAGGACGGTCGCCGAACCGCGCACCCAGATCAAATGGGGGGTGGGATCCGACTCGGTCGCCGTCTTCGAGAATTGGACCGCGGAGCAGGAGCGCGACGAGACCGACCACATCCGCACGTACGAACAGACGAAATTCGACGCCGGCTGGGGTTCGATGAACTGGCCGGTCGAATACGGTGGGCGCGCTCTGCCGATGTCCTGTGTGCTCGCATTCCGGCGGGAGGAGAACGCGTTCGACGTGCCACGCCGCACCGAAATGTTCTCGGTGACCCAGCAACTGGTCGCGCCCGCCATCGCCCAGTGGGGAACGCCCGAACAGCGCGAGCGGTACGTGCGGGCGATGCTGCGCACCGATATCATTGCCTGTCAGCTGTTTTCCGAAACCGAAGCCGGATCCGATCTGGCGGCGGTCCGGACGAGGGCGGTCGAACGGGACGGCCGGTGGACGATCACCGGACACAAGGTCTGGACGTCCGGCGCCCGGGTCGCCGACGTGGGGGTCGCGGTGTGCCGCACCGACCCCGACGCGCCCAAACACGCAGGCCTCACCGTCTTCCTGGTCCCGATGGATGCCCCGGGAGTCACCGTCCGGCCGATCCGCCAGATGACCGGGGGCAGTTCCTTCAACGAGGTCTACCTCGACGGCGTCGAACTGTCGGACGACTACCGGCTGGGGCCGGTGGGCAAGGGCTGGCCGGTTGCCTTGACCGTACTGGCAGCCGAGCGCCTCGACGCCGGGAATCTCGGCCTGGCCAACGCGGATCAGGCTGTCGAACTCGCCCGTCACCTGGGCCGCGAACTGTCCGAAATCGAGCGCGACAAGGTCGCGGATCTGGTGACGCGCAGCTACGTCCAGCGGGTGACCGGAATGCGGGTGGCCGCCGCCGTGGTCGCCGACAAGGACCCCGGCCCGGAGGCATCGGTGGGCAAGTTGCTCGCCACCGACACCATGGCGCGAACGTCGGAAGTCGTCCGGCTGTTGCTGGGTCGCGACCTGATCGCCGACTCGGGCGAGTGGGGCACGTTCGCGTGGACCGAGCACGTGCTCGGTGCCCCCGGATACCGCATCGCCGGCGGCACGGACGAGATCCAGCGCAACATTCTCGCCGAGCGCGTGCTCGGCCTGCCGAGGGAGCCCCGCCCGTGAGTACGACGATCATCCTCGACGACCGTGTGGCGCATCGGCTGCGCGAGCAGAACCCGGGCCTGGACGTCGGCCCGCTCGAGCCGTTGCTCGGAGGGCACTCCGGGCTGACCTACAAAGTCCGGACCGGTGACGGCGACCTCGTGGTCAAGGCCGTACCCGAAGGGCAACGCCCCATCGGGCGACACGACATGGTGCGCCAGGCGAGGATCATGGAAACGCTCGGGGCCACAGAGGTTCCCGTGCCGCGCATCGTCGCCGTCGACGAGAGCGGCCCCGCGTGGTTCGCGATGGAGTGCGTTGCCGGGGAATCACTCGAGCCGGTGCTCGATACGCCGCCGGTCGAACCGGCCGTCGCGGCCGCGCGGATGCGCCGGGCCGCGGCGGTGCTGCCGCTGCTGCACGCGGTGCCCGTCGACACGATCCCGGCCGCCGGAGATCCGTTGTCGCCCGGCGCGGAGCTGGCCCGGTGGCAACGCACCCTGGACGCCGTTCCCCCCGAGCTCGTCAGTGGGGGCGACGAGTTGCTGCGTCTACTCGCCGCCGAACTCCCCGAGGCGCTCGCGCCGACGCTGGTGCACGGTGACTACCGGCTCGGCAACATCATCGCGCGTGACACGGAGCCGGCGGCGTTGATCGACTGGGAGATCTGGAGCCTGGGTGATCCGCGGGTCGAACTGGGCTGGTTCCTCGTCTTCGCCGACGGTGCGAACTTTCCCGGAGTGGGGCGCGCGGTGCCGGATCTGCCGTCCGAGGACGAACTGATCGACATCTACACCGGGGACGACCCGGCACTGCCGGACATGCACTGGTTCAACGCACTCGGCCGTCTGAAGATGGCGGCGATCATGGGGCACAACCTGCGGCGGCACCGTGAGGGCCGCCACCACGACCCCGATCAGGAACGGCTGCCCGACACCATCTCACAGCTCATTCGCACTGGCACTGCGCTACTCGCCTGATCAGAAAGGACGACACGTGGACTTCGGATATTCCGCACGCACCGAGCGACTGCTCGAGCAGCTACGGACCTTCATGGAAGAGCACGTCTATCCGGCCGAGGCCGTGTACGACGAGCAGATCCGTACAAATGCCAACCCCCATGAGCAGCCGAAGGTCATGCTGGACCTGCAGGCGAAGGCACGAGAACTCGGCTTGTGGAACCTCTTCATGACGCACGGCGAGTGGGGCGCCGGGCTGACCAACCTCGAGTACGCCCCCCTCGCCGAGATGGTCGGCCGCTCGATGATCGGCAACGAGGCCGTCAACTGCTCGGCACCCGACACCGGCAACATGGAAATTCTCGCCATGTACGGCACCCCGCAGCAGCAGTCGCGCTGGCTGGAGCCGCTCCTCGACTGCTCGATCAGGTCGGCGTTCGCGATGACGGAGCCGGACGTGGCGAGTTCGGACGCCACGAACATCACCTCGACCATCCGCCGCGAGGGCGACGAGTACGTCCTGAACGGCCGGAAGTGGTACACCTCGGGCATTCTCGACCCCGACTGCAAGCTCGTCATCTTCATGGGCAAGTCCGATCCCGAGGCTCCGACGTACCGGCAGCAGAGCATGATCCTGGTGCCCGCGGATGCCCCCGGCATCGAGGTGCTCCGCGATCTGCCCATGTTCGGCTACCACGACCGGCTCGGTCACGGCGAGGTCCAGTTCACGGACGTGCGGGTGCCGGCCGACCACATGCTCGGCGCCGAGGGCGACGGGTTCGCGATCGCGCAGGGCCGACTCGGTCCGGGACGCATGCACTACGCGATGCGGGCGATCGGCATGGCCGAACGCGCCCTCGAACTGATGTGCCGACGAGTGCTGCAGCGCACTGCATTCGGCGCACCGCTCGCCGACCGCGGTGTGGTGCGGGAGTGGATTGCGCGTAGCCGGGTGGAGATCGATCAGATCCGGCTGCTGGTCCTGAAGTCGTCGTGGCTGATGGATACCCGCGGCAACGCCGCTGCCCGTTCGGAAGTGGCCGCGATCAAGGTGGCCGCCATGGAGATTGCTCATCGCGTGGTCGACCGCGCCGTCCAGGCGCACGGCGCCGCAGGAGTGAGTGACGACACGATCCTGGCCCGGCTCTACGCCATCACCCGTGCACTGCAGATCGCCGACGGCCCGAACGAAGTCCATCTGCGCACGGTCGCGCGCCTCGAACTGAAGAAGTACGCATGAACACGACTGAAGAGTTGAAGGGCAAGGTCGCACTGGTCACGGGCGCCACCCGGGGGCTCGGATACGCCATCGCCAGTGGGCTGGCCGCCGCGGGAGCCACCGTGATCGTGTCGAGCCGCAAGGAGGAGGCATGCGTCTCCGCGGCCCGCGCGATCACGAAGGACACCGGTGGAATCGCCGAACCGCTGGCACTGCACGTCGGGAGGTGGGACGCGATCGAACTCGCGGTCGACCACATTCTCACGCGGTTCGGAAGTCTCGACGTCGTCGTGAACAACGCCGGAATCGCGCCCCTGTCCCCGACCCTGGAGTCGGTGTCGGAGTCGCTGTTCGACAAGACGATCGAAGTCAACCTCAAGGGCCCGTTCCGGCTCATGGCGGTGGCCGGTGCCAGGATGAGCGCCGCCGGAGGCGGCTCGATCATCAACATCTCGAGCATCGGCGCGCTGCGGCCCAGCCCACCCGAGGCGATGTATGCGGCGTCGAAGAACGGGCTCAATGCGCTGACGATGGCCTTCGCGCAGGAATACGCGCCCCGGGTGCGGGTGAACTGCATCATGCCGGGCGGATTCGCCACCGACATGGCGGCGGACTGGGACGACGAGTTCGTCGGGAAGATCGTCGACCGGCTCCCGGCCGGACGTCTGGGGCGTCCGGATGAAATCGCCGGCCTCGTCGTGCATCTGGCCGGTGACCGTGCCGGTTACACCACGGGCGCGATCATCCCGGTAGACGGCGGACGCACCGCCGTCTACTGACGCGGGTGCCACGAACACGAGTAGGAGCCAACCACATGCAGGTACCCGAGCTGTTCCAGCTGAGCGGTCGCGTCGCCGTCGTCACGGGTGCGTCCTCCGGATTGGGAATGGGATTCGCGCGGACGCTGGCCTCGGCCGGCGCCACGGTCTTTGCGGCCGCTCGCCGAGTCGATCGGCTCGCGGCACTGGCCGAGGAGGTCGACACCGTGGTCCCGGTCGAATGCGACATCACCGTCGACGCCGACCGCCGCCGGCTCGTCGACCGCGCCCGGGAGCGAACCGGCCACGTCGACGTCCTCGTCAACAATGCCGGTAAGCCCGGACCTCCGAACGCGGAGGACGAAACCGCCGACGGGTTCGCGTCGATTCTCGACGTCAACCTCGCGGCGGGTTTCCATCTCGCCACGTACGCCGCGTCGGCCGTTCCGGAGGACGCGGGGATCTCGATCATCAACATCTCCTCGGTGATCGGGTTGGTGTCCACCGCTCCCATCGGCGGTGCGAGCTATGCGGCGTCGAAGGCGGGCATCCTCGGTCTGACCCGCGAACTGGCGGGTCAGTGGGGCAGGCGGGGCGTCCGTGTCAACGCCGTCGTTCCCGGATGGTTCGATACCGAAATGACCGACGGACTGTTCAGCAATCAGCGTTCAGCCGACTGGGTGCGCCGCAACACGATGCTCGGCCGCGGTGGCCGGGCGGGTGAAGTGGACGGTGCCGTGCTGTTCCTCGCATCTGATGCGTCGTCGTATGTCACCGGACAGACGCTCGTCGTCGACGGCGGCTGGGCAGCCAGGTAGAGGACAGTGGCCATCGAGACGATGCGAGCCGTGCGGTTGACCGCCTGGGGCGAACCCGCGCAGGTCCTGCCTGTCCGGGTCCCAGAACCGCAGGGCGCCGAACTGCTGATCGAGGTCCGGGCGGCGGGGCTCTGCAGATCCGACCTGCACGTCATGGACGCACCCGCCGGTGTGTTCGACTATCCGCTGCCCCTCACGCTCGGGCACGAGGTGGCCGGAACCGTTGTCGGCGCGGGCCCCGACGCCGACAGGTCGTGGATCGGCGAGTCCGTGGTGATCCACGGCGTCTGGTCCTGCGGGGCGTGCCGCAACTGCAGTCGGGGCCGGGAGAACTACTGTCACGAACTGCGTCGGCGGGCGGACGGCCGGCTTCCGGCGATCGGCAACGGTCTCGGCTACGACGGCGGTCTGGCCGAGGCGATGATCGTTCCGTCGGAACGGTTCGTGGTGCGCACCCGGGGGCTTGCTCCCGAGAGTGCCGCCCCGCTCGCCGATGCGGCCCTGACCGCCTACCACGCGATCCGCACGAACCGGGATCTCGTCGACGGCCACTCCGTCGCGGTAGTGGTCGGCGTCGGTGGACTGGGCCACCTCGCCGTCCAGATTCTTCGTGCCCTCGGCGCAGGCACCGTGTTCGCCGTCGATCCGCGTCCGGAATCCCGCGCGCTCGCGATGCGGCTGGGAGCCGACGCGGTGTTCGCCGACATCGCCCGGATCACTCAGTCGATCGACGCTGATGTGGTCTTCGATTTCGTGGGTTCACCGGCCACCACGGAGGCGGCTGCGCAGTTGCTCGGTCCCGGTGCCCGCCTGGTCACCGTGGGCAGCGGGGGAGGCCGGCTGACGGTCGGCAAAGACCTCGGACTACCCAACGGCTGGCAGGTCAGCGCCCCGTTCTGGGGAACGCGCGCGGATCTCGAGGCGGTGATCGACCTCGCGCATCGAGGGTTGCTGAGCGTCGAATCGACGGCGTACCGGTTGGACGACGCCCTCGACGTATACGACCGGCTGCGCCGCGGAGCGATCCGCGGGCGCGCCGTCCTCGTGCCGTGACCGGAGAAAAGATTGCGCGATGCTGCGTGTGATGACTGAGAATGACAGTGGTTCGGTAAACAGGAGGTCTGCGAGATGTGGGAGTTGGCTCGCGAATTCGTTGCTCGCGCAAAGAATTCGCCGGATGAGATCGCGGTCGTCGACGCCTCGGGCGAGTACACCGCTGCGAGCGTGGTCGCGGCGGCGACCGAGCTCGCCGCACTGTTGGACACCACCCCCGGGGGATCGCCCACCGTGCTCGTGCAAGCGGACAACAGTTGGCGGACACTGACCGCGGCACTCGCGGTCGGTCTGCGGGGCGGTGTCGTCGCCGTGTTCAGCAGGCATGCCACCCCGTCGGAGTTCGCTGTGGCCCTCCACGACATCGCGCCCGACGTGGTGATCGCGGACCGGGAGTCTCTTGCCCACTGGGGTGTACCGGACGACCGCTTCGGTGAAGAGTCGACCGCACTGGGCGGCTGGGCGGTGCGCTGGTCGCGATCACCGGTCAGCGATGTCAGGCGGTGGAACGGCGGGATCGCGATCGCGATGACGTCCGGGTCGACCGGGCATCCCAAGTGCGTGGTGCAGTCGGAATCTGCGATCCGGTACGCGTGCCGTTGCACGATCGACGCGGTCGGCCTCGAACCCGGGGATCCGATTGCCGCATTCGTCCCGCTCTCGTCGGTGGCCGCATTCTGCTTCGGGCTCTACCTCCCCGCGATGCTGGCCGCGCCGATGGTCTGCATGGACGGCTGGAAGCCTGCAACCGCCCTCGAGGTGGTGAGGAAACACCAGGTTGCGTGGACGATGCTCGTCCCGACCATGGCGCTCCAGCTGGCTGTCGCGCCGGACGCGGCGGGCGCGCTGACCTCTCTGCGAGCGATGACCGTCGGCGGCGGCCCGATGGATGCCGGCGCGCTCGGTCGCGCCGAGCAGACGCTCGGGACGACGTTTCTGCGGGTGTTCGGTATGTCCGAATGCCTCGGGCACACCACCCCGCTGCCCTCGGACGAGCCGGCCGTACGCCTGGGCCGGGACGGTCGTCCGTTCCCCGGCACCGTTGTCCGAGCGGTCGACGAACAGGGCGCGCCACTGCCACCGGGGCGGGTGGGCGATGCCGAGGTCGCCGGACCGTCCCTCTTCGTCGGTTATGCCCGAGCCGGGGCTCCCGCACCGCCCGAACTCACGGCGGACGGATTCCTGCCCACCGGCGACCTCGTCGAAGTCGCGGAGGACGGGAGCATCCGGGTGATGGGGCGGCAGAAGCAGATCATCATTCGCGGGGGCCGCAACATCGATATCAACGAGGTCGAGGCCGCCATCGCGGGCATCCCGACCGTCTCCCAGGTGTGCGTGGTACCGGTGCCGGACGAGCTCCTCGGTGAACGCGCCGCAGCCCTGGTCGTGAGCACGGGTGCACCGATTACCCTCGGTGAGGTGACCGCGCACCTCGGAGAAGTCGAGTTCCCGAAGTTCAAGTGGCCGGAGTTCGTCTTCACGATCGACGATCTGCCGCAGAACCGCGTCGGGAAACTGTCTCGACCGGATGCGGTGGACCTTGCAACGCGCCTGCTCGCCGGTACCGAGAGCCACTGATCTCGACCCGACTTGACCTCAGTTCAGGTAGTCTTACCGGTACCGACCCGACAACAGATGGATGGGGATCCCGTGTCTGTAGAAGCCATGACGCTCCGCGATGGTCCGCGTTCCAAGCGCGGGCTCATCCTCACGGCCGCGATCGAACGCTTCGGGGAAGTGGGCTTCGAGCACACGAAGTGGGCGTCGATCGCCGACGAGGTCGGTATCGGCCAGACGGCGCTCTACCACTACTTCGAGTCCAAGGCTCACTGCCTGCTGACCATCATGCGTCTCGAACTGGCGGAGTCCCTCGAGCGATTCACGGCCGCGATCGAGGGCGTCGACGATCCGGTGGAGGCGTTGGGTGCTGCCGTCACCAGTGCGCTGGAAGCGACCCCGCGGGACGCCCTGCAGCGTCGCATCCTCCAGAGCCACATGGATCTGCTCGCCACCCCACGCCAGTCCGAGAAGGAAGAAGCCGAGCGCCAGACCTCACGTGCGCTGGTGAACTCGATCGAAGAAGCGTGGTCTCTCCTCATTGCGAAGGGGATGGGCGCCGGAGTCTTCGCCGACGCCGATCCACGTCTGATGGCCCGGTTGGTCCTCGGACTCGTCGTCAGCGTGTGGCGTTGGTACCGGCCCGATGGCGACATGAGTCTCGACCAGCTCAACCGACACGTCCGCGACACCACTCTGCGTATCGTCCGCGCATAACGCGCGGCGTTCGTGGAGTGGCTTCCGCGCGCGCTCACTAATTGAACTTAATTCAGGTCAGTATTGGAGTGATGAATGTACAACTTGATCGTCTTGGCCGCCCGTCCCCACGACTGGAGCCACGAGCAGTTCATCGAGTGGTGGCGCGGGGAACATGCCGACGTGACCTATCCGCTCCCCGGCCTGCGGCGATGGCAGCACACCGAAGTGCTCGACGCGATGGACGACAGGTCCCGGGAATGGGACGGCGTGTCGATCCTGAGCTTCGACTCCCGCGAGGACCTCGATGCCGCGCTCGCCAGCCCGCAGTGGCAAGCAGCGGTGGACAACGTCGGCCAGATGCGCGGAAAGCGCATCCTCGTCATGGGCGAGGAGAAAACGATGGTCGAAGTGGACAGCGGCACATCATGAGGGCCCGGTGGATGGAGCCGGGCTGCTACGAGGTGGCGCCCGGCGTGCACCGAGTGCCGCTCCAGATGCCTGCCGACGGTCTCGGAGCGGTGAACGTCTACGCTCTCGAGACTCCGGACGGCCTGGCCCTCGTCGACGGTGGCTGGCGAGTCGACACGACCTTCGGGGAGATGGAACGCGCACTACGCCGGATCGGTCACGGCACCGAGCAGATTCACGACATCTACGTCACCCACGTGCACCGCGATCACTACACGTTCGCCGTCGAACTCCGCCGCCGTCACGGTTCACGCGTCCATCTCGGTGTCGCCGAGGCGGACGGATTGGCGGCTGTCGGTGCACTCGGCAGCAACGTCCCGACGAATTCGCTCCACGAACTCCGCCGCGCCGGAGCCCCCGTCCTGGCCGACACCGTCGAGGCGCTGACCGCCGCGGAACCGTTCTACCCCTCGGACTGGGAAAAGCCCGACCACTGGCTCGCCGCGGGTCCGCTCCGGATCGGGCAGCACGCTGTCGATGTCGTGCACACGCCGGGCCATACCAAGGGGCACATGGTCTTTCATGATACGCAGCGCGGACTGCTCTTCAGCGGAGACCACGTACTGCCCTCGATCACCCCGTCGATCGGCTTCGAACTCGGTGAGTGGGACCTGCCCTTGGGGCGCTATCTCGACTCACTGTCCGGATTGCTCGACCGCCCCGATTCGCAACTCCTGCCGGCACACGGAGATCCGACGCCGAGCGTTCACGTTCGCGTCGAAGAGCTTCTCGTGCATCATGACCGGCGATTCGCCGCCATGCGCGACGCCCTGGCCACGCTGGGACCGGTCACTGCGTCGGCCGTTGCGGAGGCCATCCCGTGGACCCGTCGCGAACGGCCGTTCGCCACGCTGGACCCGTTCAACCGGATGATCGCCACCTGTGAGACGCTCGCGCACCTCGACACCTTGGTCGACCGCGGCCAGATCACGGTCCGGAGCCGAGGCGACCGCGACGTCTTCGCCGTTGCCTGAGCGGAACTCCGGGCGACGGTCGACCGTTCGGGCACCCGACGGTCCGTTACTTCGATGGAAGGATTTCCGTGCAGAGTCGTGAGCTGAAACTGGCACGCCATCCCCAGGGGAGGGTTCGGTCGGACGACTTCTCTCTCGACGTGGTGAGCGTTCCCGAGGGCTTGGGTCCCGGTGACATTCTCGTTCGCAACTCGTGGCTGTCGATCGACCCGTCCGTGAGGATGCGCCTCGGTCCCACCGGCCCCGCCGGCTACCTGCCCCCGTTCCGCATCGGGGAGACGCTGACCGGGTTGGCCGTCGGCGAGGTGGTCCAGTCCCGTGCCCCCGGCTTCGAGCCGGGCGACATGGTGCTGCATATCAACGGCTTTCGTGAGTTCGCTGTGATCCGGCAGGACGGTGACACCCTGGCAGGGGCGGGCGGTGTGACACGACTCGACACGACCGAGCATTCGCCGCAGTCGTATCTCGGAGCACTGGGCAGCTCCGGGCTCACCGCCTATGTGGGGTTGCAGTGCATCGGTGAACTCACGGATGACGATGTCGTCTGGATCTCGTCGGCGGCCGGAGCGGTCGGTAGCCTCGCTGCGCAGATTGCGCGGCTCAGAGGTCACTACGTGGTCGGCAGCACGGGATCCGCCGAGAAGGCCCGGTTCCTCTCGGAGGAACTGAAACTCGATGCCGTGTTCGATTACCACACGCCGGACCTGATCGGAGCTCTCGAAAGCGCGGCACCGAACGGCATCGATCTGTATTTCGACAACGTCGGCGGAGCGCATCTCGAGGCCGCGCTGTACCACCTCCGGCGAGGAGGCCGGGTTGCCATGGCGGGCGCCGTCGCGTCCTATGACGCGGAGACGGCGGCTGCAGGCCCGAACAATCTCTTTCAGATCGTGGCAAAGAACCTCACGGTGAGGGGGTTCCGGGCCGGTGCATACGACCATCTGCTTGGCGACATGCGGGCCGAGGTCGGGAACTACCTCCGCGACGGCCGGCTCGTTGCCGCGGAAACCGTGTTCGACGGCCTCGAGTCGGCACCGGATGCCATCGTCGCGATGCTGCGCGGCCGCACCGTGGGAAAGACGCTGTGCCGTCTGCGGTGATGCTCCGGCGGCTACACCGACGAACATGGCCTCCGCATCACGCGGAGGCCATGTTCTTCTGCGCAGCTCAGGCCGCCGTCCACCCACCGTCGGCGTAGATCTCGGAACCGGTGACGAAGCTGGAGTCGTCGCCGGCGAGGAAGGCGACCGCGGCCGCGATCTCCTCACCGCGTCCGAGTCGTCCCATCGGCGTGCCGGCCAGCATCTCGCGATGACGCTCGCTGCCCTCCCAGCGCTCGAGCAGCGGGGCGGTACCGATGAACCCCGGGTGTAGCGAATTGACCCGTACTCCCGCTTTCGCCCAGTGCAGGGCGGCGTTCTTGGTCATCGTGCGGACGGCGCCTTTGGCCGCCGCGTAGGCGACGCTGTTACCCAGACCGCCCACGGTGCCCAGGATCGAGCACATGTTCACGATCGAACCGCCGCCGCTGCGCTCGATCAGTGGTCCGGCATGTTTCATGCCCAGCCAAGTGCCGGTCTGGCCGACCCCGATCACGCGATCCCAGTGGGATCGGGTTTCGTCCTCGGCCGTGGCGACGCTGCCGATGGCCGCGTTGTTGACCAGGGCGTGCAATGCACCGAACGTCCCCTCGGTTGCTGCGACGACCGCCTCCCACTGTTCCTCGGACGAGACGTCCAAGGCGTGCGCGGCGTGTCGCTCGGGCCGGGCGACAGTGCGGAGCAGATCGCTACAGGCCGCCTCGTCGAGATCGGTCACGACGACGTGAGCGCCTTCGTCGGCGAGCCTGCGGACGATCTCGACGCCGATTCCACCGGTCGCACCCGTCAACAGGACGACCTTGTCGCGAAGTCGGTCAGGGCCGACAGTCATCTTGACTCCTTGTCACTCGTTCGGATCTGGCAGGGCAGATCGACATCACAGATTGCTCAGTACATTTCGGCCACCGACGAGCATCGCGATCACGACGCCGATACTGGTCACGGCCGTCATGAGCAGCGCCATCGCGGCCACCAGCGGGTAGGAACCGTTCTCCCACAGGTCGAACAGCAGCGTACCCATCACCTGGGTCGTGGCGGCGCGGACGAGCAGGGAGGCGGCGAACTCGTGGGTCAGCAGGATGAACATCAGGGCGACGGCACTGAGCACGGTCGGCCTCATCAGTGGCAGGATCACCCGGACGTTGGTGACGAACGGGCTCGCGCCGCTCGTCGCCGACGCCTCGGCGTAGGTCTCCCCGAGCGACAGCATCGCCGTCATCTGCATGCGAGTGGAGAAGGGCACCATCAGCACGACGTAGACGAGGATGATGACCGCTTTGGTGCCGTAGAGGATCAGCGGAGGCTGAGTGTAGGTCAGCAGGAACCCGACACCGAAGATCACCGCTGGAATGCCCAGGGGGAGGGCTGTGATGACGTCACCGACAGTCCCGAGGACCCGGTGTTTGCGACCTCGCACGAGCAGGGTGGCGGTGAGGTAGCCGATCGGCACGCAGATCACGACCGCCACGACGGAGGTGAGGAGACTCGTGTATACCGAGTCGACGATGCTCGCCGTCTGGAAGAGTGCCCGGAAGTTGTCGAGGGTGAACAGATTCCAGGACAGTGATTCCGACCAGTACGGAGACACGGCCACGATGGCCAGTCCGATCAGCGGAATGACGAGTGCGAGAATCGCGTACACGGAGATCGCCACCGCGGCCCAGGCCGAGCGACCGGTGTTCGGTGCGAACGCTTTTCCCCCGTGGGTGACGAAGCGCGACTGATTGCCGAGAAGCATCTTCTGCGCGATCACGACGACGACTCCGAAGATGACGAGCGGTGAACCCGCGGCCGCGGCCGCCGCGAAGTCCGCAGGCGACTCGGACACACGCCGATACATTTCGGTGGTCAGCACCTTGACGCCGGTGTTCTGACCCAGCAGGAGCGGTCCGGTGAACTGGCCCAATCCGAGGAGCAGCGCAATTCCACCGCCGTACACGAGGGACGGGCGAAGTAGCGGAAGGACCACGCGAAAGAACACTCCGAGCGTCGACGAACCGCTGATCTGTGCGGCCTCGAGGTGCTCGGAACTGATGTTCTGCATTCCCGCGCTGACGAAGAGGTAGACGAAGGAGGTGAGTCCGAAACCCGTGAGAATGATGATCCACGGCGTGCTGTAGACATCGACCGGTCCGGAATCCACGTGATTCCACCAGGGAAGTTTCCGCAGTAGTGCGTTCAGGTACCCGGGTCCCGGAGAGAGGAGGAATGCCCACCCGACGACATTGGCGACCGCGGGCATCACGATGGGCAGGATGGGGACGATCCGGAGGAAACTCAGCCGTCGTGGCAGCCTGGTGGCCGCGAACGCGAGCACCGTGCCCAGAACCATCGCGATAGCGAGTGAGGTGACGGCGAGGGCGATGGTCGTCCGGATGGTTTGACCGATGTCGTACCGCCCGTACTGGGCCTGATATCCGCGTGCGCCGTCTTCGAACGCCAGCGACTGCAGCCGGAAGAGCGGGAGCACGATGAGGTATGCGAGAACCACCATCAGTGCGCCGTACCCGAGGCGGGTTCGCCACACCGTGCTGACGACGAGCGGACGCGCGTCGCGGTGTACGGCAACCGTAGCCATCATGCCTCCGATCGGGCGGTGGCCTGGGCGAGCACGGGAACCTGCAGATCGACGTGCCCGTCGGGGTGCGGGAACACCCGCAGTGCGGTGGGGGAGAAGCTGACCACCAGGGGGGATCCCGTGGAGGCGCCACGCAACCAGGCCCCGTGTCGTGCCGCATCCGCGCGAAGGTACAACCGCTCGCCACCGGCGTTGACCGTCACGTCGAAATGACGACCCCCGTACTCCGAGGTGACGAGTTCGCCCGTCAGGCCGACATCACCCGGGGCGACCTCGTCGAGCGAACGATGAAGTGCGAGGTCGTCGGGACGCATTCGTCCCAACGCCGCGTCGCCGCTGATGTGTCCGCCCTGGACGCCGGCCGCGCCGAGATCTACCGGAGTACCCGCTCGCGTCGTCCAACCCTCGTGCCGCCGGACGAGTTCGAGTCGATTCGCCATGCCGATGAACGCGGCGACATAGTCGGAGGACGGGGACTCGTAGACCCGTTCCGGGGTGTCGTACTGCTCGATCCTGCCCGCCTTCATGATGGCGAGTCGGTCGCCGAGCGCAAACGCCTCGGCCTGGTCATGGGTGACGAATACGGCCGTGAAGCCCAGACGTTGATGGAGTTGATGAATCTGGGACCGCACCTGATCGCGCAGTCGTGCGTCGAGATTGCTCAGGGGTTCGTCGAACAGCACCAGATCGGGTTGTGCGACCAATCCGCGCGCCACCGCGACTCGCTGTTGCTGCCCACCGCTGAGTTGGGAGGGATACCGGTCGAGCAGGGCTCCGCAGTCCACCATTCCTGCTGCGGTTTCGACCTGCCCGGCGGCGATGGCGCTCTTCATCCGTCGAACCTTCAGCGGGTATCGGATGTTCTCTCGCACCGTCATGTTGGGCCACAGTGCGTAGGACTGGAAGACCATGCCGATGTTGCGCTTGTAGGCCGGAACGTTGGCACGGGTCGACGCGTCGAAGACGGTGTGGTCCTTGAACGTGATCGACCCGCCCTCGGGTGTCTCGAGGCCGGCGATGCAGCGGAGCGTGGTCGTTTTCCCGCAACCGCTGGGGCCGAGCAGGACGAGGAATTCACCGTCCTCGATGTCGAGGTCGAGTTGATCGACGATGGTGTTGGACCCGAAGGTCTTGGTCAGGTTGGAAACCCTGAATTGCGATGTCACCTGGCACCTGCTTGGTTGCGAGTGGTTTGTGGGGAGAGCGTCCGTCGGGCTCCTGGCTTCGGAGCAGGACGGAGATAAAGTGAATTCAGTTCATCTCACGATAGCCGGGGTCGGGGCGGCGGGCAAGAAGCTGTCGGGCCGGTGCGCGTCACCGCGACGAGCGCTTCGGCGTCCTGGCGCCCGCGGACGTTCCACCGTCGATCATGAGATCGGTGCCGGTGACATAGCTGCTGTCGTCGCTCGCGAGGAACAGGATGGCCTTCGCCACCTCGAGCGGCATACCCCGGCGTTGCAACGGAATGCTTTTCACATACGCGTCCATGTCGTCGTCGGCGAAGTCGGCGCCCGCGGTGATGGCCGTATCGATGCTGCCGGGGCAGACCGCGTTGACCCGGATATTCGATTCCGCGAACTCCAGCGCCGCAACGCGTGTGAGGGCGCGAACGCCGAACTTCGACGCGCCGTACGCACCGAGTTCGGCGGTGGCGAGGACGCCGCGCAGCGAAGACAAGTTGACGACCGAACCGCCGGTGGTCATCGCGGCGCCGGCCGCCTGCAGTCCGAGGAAGGTGCCCACCAGGTTGAGGTCGATCATGCGTCGCAACTCGGCGACCGAGGTCTGCATGATCGACGCCTTGGAGGCAGCGCCCGCGGAGTTGACGAGAATGCGCATCGGATGCCCGCGCTCCGCCATCTCGGTGGTCACCCGGTTCCACTGAGATTCGTCCGTGATGTCGAGATGCCGATAGTGGGCTCGCGCACCGAGTTTCGCCGCCACACTGTTGCCCAGCTCGTCGTCGACATCGCACAGGTACACCGTCGCCCCGTGGGCGTGGAAGAGTTCCGCGGTCGCGGCGCCGATCCCTCGTGCAGCACCGGTCACGAGCGCGCAGGTGTCACGCAGTCGTGCGTCGTGGGTGGTCACTGGATGAACCGCTTTTCCCAGTCGGACTGGTATTCGGTGAGCGATTCGGGCGTCAGCTCGGACGGATTGGGCAGCGCGATGTCCTGCGCGCGGGCGACACTTCCTTCGATATCGGGGAGCGCGCTCGCGTAGCCGAGCGACAACGCCTTCTGGCCTGCGGGTGTCACCATGAAATTCGCCAGCACCTGAGCTGCATTCGGGTGTGGCGCCGCGGACAGGGCGTGGGTGAACCAGGGGGTTCCCCACGGGGGTGACGGCAGCGCCCAGTCCACCGGTGCACCCGATTCGTTCTCTCGCACCAGGGGCTGCACCACTGGGGTCGCGACGATCTCCCCCGAGGTCAGGGCCTGAGCGACGCCCAGTGCACTCGGGTAGATGCGCGGTTTCAGTTCCGCGAGCTTCTGGAGATAGTCGTCGCCGAAGTTCTTTTCGAAGAATCGGTAGAAGTCGACATACGAGGCGATGCCCGACGGGTTGACGATGCCGATCTTGCCCTTCAATGCCGGGTCGAGCAGGTCTGCCGGCTTCTGCAGACCGCCGGGAAGCGCTGTCGTGTTCCACCCCAGGGCGAACACCGCCGCACTCGTGAGGAAGAACTTGTCGGACATGATGCTCTTCTGCGGTTCGTACTCCGGCGCATCGAATGCCGGGCCGACGAGGTCGGTCGAGTAGGTGCCCGACTCGGCGGCATTCTCGATCCAGGCGGCGTCGGTCAGCATGTGGACATCAGCCGTGCCGCGTTTCGTCTTGTTCTCGACCTCGACCTTCGGGTTGATGTCGGCGTCGGTTCCCCGGACGTACTCGAGGGAGATCTCGGGATACTCCTGCTCGAATGCCACTGTGAGGGCTTCGAGATTGGCGGGGTTCTGGCTCGAGTACAGCAGGACACTGCCCTCGCCCTTGGCTGCTGCAACGACGTCGTCCCACGTGCCCGACACGGGTTGATTGACACCGGAACCACCGGATCCGCAGGCGGCGGAGGCGAACGCGGCGACCACCGCGACGGCCATCAGCTTGATCGGCACACTTCTCATGGCATGAAAGTCCTTCCGGAATCGGTTCGCCGGATGCGAACCTGTGTAGTCGGTAGCGGAGTGAGAGATCGAATGCGGGGCGAATCCCTACGACGCGAGCCTGTCGAGCAGTGCGGCAACGCGATCGGGAATCGTCACCATGGCCATGTGGCCGGACTCGAGAAAGACGGTGTCGCCGCCGACGACGGCAGCCGAACGCTCCTGCAGCTCGGGCGGATAGCACGTGTCCTTCGTTAAACGTACGTATGTACGGGGTACGTCGGCACGGAGACCGGACAGATCCACGAACTCGGTGAGTAGCGCACCGGAATCGTCGACCAACTGGTCGATCATCCAGTCGGTCTGCTCGGCGTCCATGTCGTTGCAGAGCATCGCTGCGGCGCCCAGTGGATCCTGGCGATAGACACCGCCTTCTATCGACGCTTCGACCGCGATGCGGACGTCCGGATCGATCTGGTCGATCACCCGCGTGCCGTCGGGCGGGACGACGGCGGAGAGGAGCACGACGTGCCGTAGTCGGTCCGCGAGCGCTGACATGGCCAGCGGGGCCGTCACTCCTGCGAAGGAATGTGCGACGAGAACGATGTCGTCGAGGTTCGCCGCCTCGACGTCCTCGACGAGGGCGGCGGCGCAGTCGGCGAGGGTGACCGACCGCGGGTCGACGGAGCGGCGTCCACCCCGTCCCGGGAGATCGACTGCGAGAGTGTCACCTTCGAGCAACGGAAGGAGAGGCTCCCAGCAGGAGGCGCCCACTCCTGCGCCATGGACGAGAACAAACGACATGATGCCCCTCACTAAATTGAACTGATATCAGTTTGAATCTAGGGAAATCGCCCTGTGATGTCAATCACCTGCTAGCGTGAAGTGAATCCAGTTCAGTTAGGAGGTCGGTATGACGACTCCACGTGCAGCGCGGCCGCTGCAGCTCGGCACGCTTCGGTTGGAAAACCGTCTCGTCGGTACGCCTCACGCCTCGGGAGCCGTCGCCGGCGGTATCCCGTTGCCCGGCGACGCCGACTATTGGCGCCGGAGGGCGGCGGGCGGCGCGGCAATGCTCCTCGTCGGCGGCACGGTGGTGTCACCCAGCTCGACCAATCGCAACGGCAACATCACCGAGGCCTGGCGTCCCGAAGTCGTCGCCGGCCTGGAGGCTCGGGCACGAGCGATCACGGAGGAGGGAGCCGTCGCGGCATGCCAGCTGGTGCACCTCGGACGCGAAACGCTCGGCGCCGAGCTGTGGAGCCATCCCGTGGCGCCGGCCGCGGTCCGCTCTCCCCGCGAACCGACGCGGGCCCGAGTCCTCTCCCACACCGATGTCGACGGGATCGTCGACGCGTTTCGCACATCCGCCGTTCACGCGTGGTCCGCCGGATTCCAGGTCGTCGAACTGCATGCGGCCCACGGTTATCTGCTGGCGCAGTTCCTGTCACCGATAACCAACTTCGGCCGAGGCGCTGGGACGGTTGCGGGGCGTGTGCAGATCCTCGACCGCATTGCGTCTGCGGTTCGGGACGCCTGCCCCGGTGTCGTCCTCGGTGTTCGCGTCTCCGCCGAAGGGGACGACGAGGCCGGCCTGAGCATGGACGGGCTCTGTGAAGTACTTCCGCACCTCTCCGATTTCGACTATGTCAACGTGACGGTCGGGGTACGCACCACCTACGTCCGCGATATGGCCGTCGCCGACCCGCCGCTGCTCGGTGCGGTCGGACGGTTGCGCGCCGCCACGGTGACACCGCTGCTGGTGTCGCAGTCCTTCCGCACTGGTGCGTCCATCGACACCGCGCTGCAATCGGGAGCCGATCTCATCGGCATTGCGCGCCCGCTGATCGCGGATCCGGACTTTCCCCGGAAGATACTGACCGGCAGGGAGGCCTCGATCCGCCCGTGTGTGTCGTGCAACGAGGACTGCCGCGCGTTCGACCCGGTGCTGCTCTGCTCGGTCAACCCCGAACTCGCACCGCCGGGTCATTCCGCACGTCCGGCGTATCCGCTGACCCTGGGCCCGACCCGCTCGTCGGGCCACCGGCGGCGGATCGCCGTCGTCGGTGCCGGCCCGGCCGGGCTCGAGTGCGCGATGCGGCTCGGATCCGAACACGCAGTCACGCTCTTCGAACGTCGAGACCGGATAGGTGGCCAGCTCGCGACAGCCGCGGACGCGCCACACCGCAGCGGCTGGCGCCGCCTCCTCGACTACTACTCGGACAACATGCCGGGGGTGGTACTCCGTCTGGGCCACACGGTCACCGCCACCGAACTGGAAGCCTTCGACGACGTAGTCCTGGCCGTCGGTGCCGTGGAGACGCTTCCTTCCGAAGCCGCAGGGGCGAAGTCCCTGCTCTCCTCGCAGGCGCTGGTCGGGGGAGGGGAGTCGCTGCGCGGCGCCAGGCACATCGTGGTGGTCGACGACGGATTCGGGCTCTGGCCCGCGGCGAGTTCGGTCGAAGCCGCGCTTGCCGCGGGCGCCGACCTCGTGACCGTCCTGACGCCTGCCGCCGCCTTCGCGTCCGGTCTCCCCGCGGAGAGTCGCGTGCAGTATCTGCGTCGGCTGTCGGGCAAACCGGTCGACGTGCGGGTGCTGTCGTCGCTCGTCGGGGTCACCGACGGCTCGGTCGAGTTCGAGAACACCCTGTCGGGGGAGAAGACGCGTCTCGACGTCGACCGCGTAGTCGTCGCCGGTGAGCGGCGCTCGCTCGACTGGTCGCTCCTCGCGCCGGAAGGCGCACGCGTGCACGTCATCGGCGACGCGCTCGTGCCACGCAAAGTCGCACACGCCGTCGCCGAGGGTCGTGCAGTCGCCTGTGAGTACTTGTTAACCGCGGGCGGTTAACAAGTACTCACAGGGGGGTCGGTGTGGTTGCGCTCACACCCGAGGTCCTCTACGTTATTCGAACTGAAGTCAACTCAATTAGATCCGGCCGCCCTCGGAGGCATCGTGGACCAGTTGTTCATCACCTTGACCACCGGCATCGCCAACGGTGCCGTATACGGTCTCATCGGACTCGGATTGGTCATCATCTTCCGGTCCACCGACGTCATGAATTTCGCAATGGCGTCGTTGTCGACCCTCGCCATCTACGTTGCCCTCAGCGCGTACGGGGCCGGCGTGGGCATTGCGGTCGCCCTGGTCGTCGCGGTGGCCTTCGGGGCCCTCAGCGGAGTCGTGGTGCGGGAAGCGCTGATTCGTCCGCTCGGGCAAGGGAAGCTCTTCGCTGCGCTCGTCGTCACGATGGGGCTGTCGATCATTGTCGAGCATCTGATCGGCCACTACTGGGGAGAGCAGCCGCGACGATTCCCGCAACTCATCGACGGCACGATCTCGATCGGCAACTCGAACCTGATGCTGCAGGACGTCGCCACGATTCTCCTCGCCGCGCTCGCCGTGTCGGCCATTGCGTATCTGTTCACGCGGACGCCGGTGGGATCTGCGATGCGCGCGGTCGCCGAATCCGCTGAGACCGCGGAGATCATGGGCATCAACGCGCACAAGGTTGCGCGGATCGCCTGGGCTCTCGGAATGGCGCTGGCGGTGCTGGGAGTCTTCCTGTACGCACCGAAAACCGGGGTTTCGCCGGTGATCCTAGCCCCAGTGTTGTTCCGTGCATTCGCAGGCATTCTGCTCGGTGGTCTCACAAGCATGTACGGCGCGGTCATCGGGGGGCTCATCATCGGTGTCCTGGACAACCTCGCTGCGGCCTATATCTCCGCCAGCTTCCGTGACACGTTCGTCTTCTGCGTGGCGGTGCTCGTGCTGCTCATCCGTCCCCAGGGCATCTTCGGCCGCCAAACCTTCGAGAGGGTCTGATTCCATGATCACGAAAGACGTCTCGGCGCAGCGTGCCGGACGCTCCGCTCAGCGGCTGTACAGCGCCGGTCAGCTTCTCGGCGGACCGGCAGCGGCGATCCTGACGATAGTGGTGCTCTCTGCCGGACTCGTGCCGGGCTACCAGATATACACGGTCGGACTCGCCGCGGTGTACGGACTGATCGTTCTCTCCATCTCGCTACTGGCCGGGTGGACGGGTATCTGGTCGATCGGGCATCCCGCAATGGTCGCGATCGGTGCCTATACGACCGCCTACGGAAGCAGTAACGGTTGGGGACTGGCATTCACATCCGTTGTCGCTGTTGCATTGTGCGCAATGCTGGGAGGCTTCCTCGGATTCGCCGGCTCCCGTTTCTCCGTGCTGTACGTCGCGCTTCTCACCTTGGCGTTCACCTTGGTGACCCTCGAAATCATCGGTGCATGGAAGAGCGTCACCGGCGGTGACCAAGGAGTGCCGGTCGACACATTCGACTCCGCGTTCGGGGACCTCGTCCCGTCGTCCGACGCTGTCACCTACCTGGCCGTCGGAGTCCTCGGTCTCGCTGTCGCGGTGTCGGTGTTCCTGCGCCGCACGACCATACGCATGCGCATGGTCGCGGCCAAGACACACCCACTGGCAGGCAGATCGATCGGCATCGCTCCCGAACTGCAATCGAGCCTCGGCTTCGCGATCAGTGCGGGTGTCGCGGGCCTGTCCGGCGTGCTACTCGCCTTGCTGTCGGGCTTCATCAGCCCGGAGGGCTTCTCGATGGTCTTCGCGGTCAACCTGATTGCGGCGACCGTCCTCGGCGGCACCGGCAGCGTGATCGGCGCCGTTCTCGGTGGTGCGTTCCTCGCATCCGCACCGACGCTGGCGTCGTCGCTGTCGATCGACCAGCCGTACCTGATCGGGGGTGTCCTGATTCTCACCCTGCTGTTTCTCGCCGATGGAATCGTCCCGACGGCCGGGCGGCTGTTGCACCGATTCGTCCCGGTCACCCGTGCACTCGGACGCCCCACGCTGTCCACCTCCCAACCCAGCCTTCTCGACCCTGCGGGATCAGGTACGAACATGCGGGCCGATACCGCAACGGCAGTCGTGCTGAAGACGGAGGCACTCGGTGTTCGATTCGGGGGTCTTCAGGCCGTGCACAACATCGATCTCCGCGTGGATGCAGGTGAGGTGCTTGCGATCATCGGGCCGAACGGCGCCGGCAAGACCACCTTCGTCAACGCCCTCTGTGGCCTGATCGGTGGCGGTGAACTCGCAGGAACGATGGAGCTCGGTGGCCGGCCCCTGCACGGGGTGCGGGCGACTCGCCGACGCTCGCTCGGACTCGGCCGGACCTTTCAGCATGCCGAACTTTTCGCGGAACTGACCGTTCTCGAAAATGTCAGTGTCGTCAACCGCTGGGGGCGCCGTGCCGATCGCGACACTGCGTTGCAGGTCCTCTCGAGTGTCGGATTGGCCGACCACGTGCACCGGCTCCCCCGAGAACTGCCGTTCGGACTACAGAAGCGGGTCGATCTCGCCCGGGCGATCGCGGCGCTGGCCGACAACCCGCGATTGATCGTGCTCGACGAACCGTTCGGTGGCCTCGACGCCGATGAACGTCACACACTCGCCGACCACATCCGCCGGCTCTCGAATTCCGGTACCTCCGTAGTCATCATCGACCACGTCCTCGACGACCTGTTCTCCGTCGCAGATCGGGTGGTGGCGTTCGACTTCGGTGAGCTGATCGCCGATGGAACCCCGGACACCGTCCTGCAGAACCGGCAGGTCCGCGACTCGTATCTCGGAAACATCGACACCACCCTGATCGCACCCGACATCGATCGAACGGCGCCGCCGTTGATCTCCGTGCGGGGGATCGAACACCACTACGAGGGTGTGCACGCATTGTCTGGCATCGATCTCGACGTCCATGCCGGCGGAATCCTCGGCATCGTCGGTGCGAACGGCGCCGGCAAGAGCACTCTGGGGCGGATCCTGCACGGAGGTCTGCAGTCGACCGGCGGCACCCGGACGGTCAATGGCGCAGACACCCTGCGGCTCAGCCTGGTTCCCGAGGGGCGCGCCTTGTTCCGCACCCTGTCGGTGCGCGAGAACCTGGAGGTCGCGGCGTACGCCGCCGGAATCTCCGGCCGTACACTGCGAACTCGGCTCGACGGGCTGCAGCAGGGGCTCCCCGAACGGGTCCGCACGCGCATGGACGTACCGGCCGGCTCACTGTCCGGCGGCGAACAACAGCTTGTCGCCATCGCCCGGGCACTGATGGCCGACCCCGAAGTCCTGATCCTCGACGAACCCGCGCTGGGACTGTCCCCGGCGATGGTCGACGAAGTCTATTCACAGGTGAATGCCCTGGCGCGTCGGGGCATAACGACCATCCTGCTCGACCAGTCACTCACCCGCGCGCTCGAATCCTGCAGCGAGGTGATCGTTCTGCGTCAAGGTGAGGCCGTCGCGCGCGGCAACAGCGGCACGCCGGGATTCAGTGAGACTGCCGAGGCGGCGTACTTCGGTACAGAGACCCCTGCTCGCATCTAGACCGGGTATTCCGCGACGAGAACCCGACGCTCTTCGGAGCGAAGGGAATCGACTCGATCAGACTCGGACAAGAGGAAGTACGGAGAAAGATGAAAATGTCTCGGACAGCTGCGCAAGGCAGATTCGAGGGCGCGGTCGCCCTGGTAACGGGAGGCGGATCAGGAATCGGAGCGGCAGTCGTCGCGCAACTCGTCGATGAGGGAGCTGCCCGCGTCTACGTGGCCGACATCGTGGTCGAGACAGTGCGCCGGCGGTGCGGGGACGACCCCACGACGATCGCACAGGGCGTCGACGTCTCGGACCCGAAGGCCGTCGATGCTGTCATGGCGGCGGTCCTCGCCGCCGAGGGGCGGCTCGACGTCGTCGTGCACGCCGCCGGCGTGGACGACCCGGAGTCCAAGAAGATCATCACGGACGCGACTGCCGCGGGCACCCCGATCGACCTGACGGCGAACCTCACCGACGCGCAATGGCGCCGAGTGATGTCGGTCAATCTGGACGGCACTTTTCACGTGGTGCGCTCCGCAGTGCGGGTAATGAAGCCGAAAGGCGGCGCGATCGTCGTGATCGGCTCGTCCTCGGCATTCGATACCTTGACGGGATACCCGCACTACGCGGCGTCGAAAGCAGCCGTCCATGCCTTCTGTCAGGCCGTCGCCAAGGAGGTGGTGGCGTTCGGAATCCGACTCAACCTTGTCGCTCCCGGCCCGACCGAGACCGGCATGGCCTCTCGCACACCGGAAGAACTCAAAGTGCAGTGGGTCAACAACACACCGGTGCCGTATGCGACACCGGACGAGATCGCGGACAACGTGCTGTTCCTCGCTTCGGAACAGGCCAGAAACGTAGTGGGCGCGGTGCTGCTCAGCAACCGTGGACGATTCACCGTCTGACTGTTCATACGAGCGCATCCAGGTTGGACTTGCCGACCTGGATGCGCTCGAGTGTTACTGGATGCGCTCGAGGTGTTACTGCGGTGACACGAAGTCACCGATGGGGACGAATTTGCCGCCCTCGACCTGGACGCGGACCACGCTGTCGGTGCCGAGGTGGTCGTCCGCGCTGAACGTGAGCGGAGGCATCACGCCGGTGTCGAGGGTGCCGCTCGTGATTATCGCGTCGGTGACGGACTCGGACGTGATCTCGCCGTCGATACTCTCGAGGATCTGAGCGAACGCTTTCGCCGAGCCATAGGTTGCCAGCGAGTAGAAATCGGGCTTCTCGCCCGGCTTGTACTTCGCCAGTGCCTGCCGGTACTCCTCGACCTCCGGGTTGTCGGCGGTGGGCGGCAGTGTCAGCGACACGGCGCGGAATCCTTCCGCGTTCGCGCCTGCGAGATCGAGAAGGCTGTTACCGACCGTCGGGGAGTAGCCATAGCTGGGGATCTTGACACCCTGCAGGGCCGTCTCGTTGAGGTAGGCGGCGGCCTCCTGGATCGGCAGGATCGTCAGGACCGCGTCGGGTGCAGCCGAACGGATCTGGGACACGAACGGGCTGTAGTCGGTGGTACCGAGCTTGACCTCCACCGTCGAGACCTCCGCCCCGGCCTTCTCGAGTTCGGTCGTGGCGACTGCGCCCACATTCACGAACGCGGCCGGATCGTTGCGGATGATCGTGACCTTCTTGGCTCCCTCGTCGAGGGCCCACTGCGCGGCGGCGCGCGCCTGGTTCTCGTAGAGCGTCTGGCTGCCGAACAGCCCGTCCCGCGGCGGGTCGTACCAGGCGGTGGAGCCGCCGTAGGTCCCGAAGACCGGGATCTGGTTCTGTTCGAGGACGAACGGGAACGTCGCCTCCGTGGTTGCGGTGCCGTTGGCGCCGACGATCGCGACAACGCGGTCGCGTGAGACCAGCTGTCGCGCCACCTGAATCGTCTGCTGCGGGTCGAATGCGTTGTCGACCGGAGTCCACTCGACGGGTCGACCGTGGATCCCCCCTGCGTCGTTGAGCTGATCGAAGAACGCTTGGGTACCGGCCTCCTGAGGAAGACCCCCCGACGCCTGCGGGCCCGAAAGGGGAAGCCAGGCGCCGAGTTTGATCGGGCCGCCCGCATCGCCGTCGCCGGCTTGCGTTCCGCAGGCTGTCAAGGTCGTGGCGAGGACCACGCCGACCGTGAGAAGAATTTTCCGCACATCCACTCCTTGAATCGAGTTCAGTTCAATGAATGCTATAGGGGAACGGTTGTGTCGGCAATCACATTCCTCGGGCGATGTGACGACTCGAGGAAACCGGCCCGGGGCATTACTTGAACTGACTTCAGTTGAGGGGATACGGTGTCTCCGGTAGTGCAATCTGCTTGTCGAAGGGGATGAGGAGCACCAGATGCCAGAAATCGAAACCGACGTACTCGTCATCGGCGCCGGAATGGCAGGGTTGACTGCGGCAGCGCGGGCGGCGACCAGCGGACGATCGGTCGTCGTCGTCGAGAAGTCGGCGGCGATCGGCGGGTCCGCCCAGTTCGCCGGATATGCCTGGACCGCGCCTTCGCATGACGTCATGGACGAGGTCAATCCGGACGGTGACCCGGCGCTACGTCGAGCGCTCGTCGACGGGTTTTCCGACGGGATAGCCTGGATCCGGTCACTCGGCGTCGACTGCGCGGACGCGGTGACCGTTCTGCGCTACGGCACCGGCCATCAGTTCGACACGAATCGGTACATCGACGAGTGCCGTCGGCGAATCAGAAGGCACGGCGGTGAGCTGCACACGAGCGCAGAGACCCTGTCGCTGCTCACGCTGGACAGTGGAGTCGTCGGGGCCCGGGTGTGGCTCTCGGACGGTACCGAATGCGAAATACGGTCCCAGGCGACGATTCTCGCGACCGGCGGATTTCAGGCGAGTCCCGAATTGGCCGCCGCGCACATCCACCCCGCGGCAACCGGGATGCAACTGCGCTCCAATCCCGCCAGCGCGGGAGACGGACTACGCCTGGCCGAATCCGTCGGCGCGGCAACCGGCACCAATCGGTCCGGCTTCTACGGCCACCTCGTACCGACGGGCGTTCGCTTCCGCGACCCGTCGGATTTTGTCGCGCTGTCGCTCTACTACAGCGAGCACGCGCTGCTGTTCAACCTCGACAACCGTCGTTTCACCGATGAGACCGTCGGGGACCACCTGACCACGATGGACCTGCTCGAGCAGCCCGAGTCGCGAGGGCTGCTCGTCGCCGATGCACGGGTCTACCGCGAATGGATCACCGGCAGCTACGTCGAAGGCGCCGACTCGCTCGACAAGTTCGACCTCGCGCAGCGCCGGGGTGGGCGATGTGGAATCGCCGAGAACCTCGACGAATTCGCCTACCTTCCCGAGGAGTGGGGCTACGACGGCGCCGCGATCGCGAATCAGATCCGGTCTCTCGACGCGGCCGGTACGGAGGGGCAGCCTCCGCGTCGCTTCGATTCGACACCGCTCGACGAGGGTCCGTATTACCTCGTCGAGGCGTGCCCGGCTCTGACATTCCCGTTCCACGGCATCCGCATCGACGAGCACGGCCGTGTCCTCGACTCGGCGGGCGGCACGATCAGCGGACTGTTCGCTGCGGGATCGGACACCGGCGGACTCTACAACCGGGCGTACACCGGAGGCATCGCCCCCGCCCTGGTGTTCGGCCTGGCCGCCGCGGACTTCACCGCCCCTGTGAGTACTTGTTAACCGCCCGCGGTTAACAAGTACTCACAGGGGGTGTTCCCCGACATCGGCGGCGGCCAGGGTGATGACCAGCAGCGGCACGACCTTCGCCGCCGGGATGCGGTAGTGGTTCCTCGACTCCTGCTCGACGATGCGCGCCCCGCTGAGGGCGCGCAGATGGTGGTAGAGCTGCCCGGGCGAGGACAGCCCGACTGCGGTCTGCAGTTCCGCCGCGCCGGCGGGACCGCGCAGTAATGTGCGGACGATTTCGAGGCGGGTCGGATGTCCCAGGGCGGCCAGGACATTCGACACTGCGGTGGGGGACAGGTCGAGGGTGGCGCCGGCGTCGTAGCGGATCGTCCACTGGATGTCGCCGCCCAGGTCGACGGTTCCCTGATACCCGATCTGGCCGATGCTCTCGCCGGAATCGGCTGTCGGGGATTCGGCGGACGTGGCCGATTCGAGGGCGTGGACTCGCGCCTCGAGGTCGGCGAGCCGGGCGTCGTACTCGTCGTTCACACGGCACAACTTAACTGCGATGTCGTGTCGGGTTCGGTCATCGCCTCGAGAAGCAGCTGCTGGTGCGCGAAGTTCCCGCCGATGACGTTCCGGTAGTCCTCGCTCGACAGGTTCGACGTCAGCAGCACGGCGGTGGCGACGGTGCCGTCGGGGCGCCGGATCGTCATCGCTTCGGTGACGACGCCGGGGAGGTTGCCGCCCTTGAAACCCAATCCGTCGAGACCGGGCGGCGCGGGCTGCCATTCGAGACGTTCCCGCGCGACGTCGGAGCCGGGGCCGAAGTCGCCGCTCGCGATCGCGCGGTGCAGCGAGGCCAGACCCGCGGCCGAACCCGTCACTCCGGACTCCTCCACCCGGGCGCTGACCGACGCAAAGTCGTCGCCGGGCGACATTCGCATCACCTGGGCGCGGTAGGCGGGGTCGTGGGCGTAGCGCTGGGCGGCCTCCCACCGAGCATCCCGCGACAGTCCCGGATCGAGGAGGGCGATGGTCGAGCCCAGCAGGGTCGGTGCCTCGAGGTCGGTCCAGCCGCCCTGCGCGGCGGCGTCGACGAGGGCGTCGTCGCCGAGCCGGTCGCGCAGATAGTCGGGGACGGCGTTGTCGCTCTCCTGGATCATCGCGGTCACCATCTGGTCGAGCGGGACCGCGGCGTTCGGATCCGTGACCCCGAGCCGCTGCAGGGCCCGCGGGTGTGCGCCGCCGTCGGTGTTCGGGAGGTACCACCGTTCCCACTCGGTCAGTGGCACCGGCTCGGCCGGGTCCAGTTCGCCGGCCGCGACGGCCCGCGCGTAGGCGGCGAGGTGCACCACCTTGATCGCGGACGCCAGGGGGGCGGTGTCGCCGGAGCGGTGCTCGACGGTTCGGCCGCGACCGTCGTCGACGAAGAATGCGACGTCGTCGGGGTGGGAGCCGACGTACCCGACCCACCCGGAGGCCGTCGTGATGTCGGCGGGCGGCAGCGGTGCGCACACGGCCGGAGCCTCCGGTTCGCCTTGCCGGTCTGTGGAGTCGTCGGCGCTACACGCGCCCAGGCTCACCGCCACCGCGACCGTTGCTGTGATCGTGCTCAGCTTCCTGGCCATGAAGAAGGTCCCCTTACCTGGTTCAATTCGATAATTCGGAATTGCGGAATTCTAGAAGAACGGTAACCCGAACCGGCGGGACTGTCGAGACCGCACGCTCCGAACATCCCCTTCGGGGCGGCCCGTAGGCTGACACCCGTGCGCGTACTCGTTATCGGCTCCGGAGCCCGTGAACATGCCCTCCTTCTCGC
The DNA here is from genome assembly GCF_001894825.1 of Rhodococcus jostii NBRC 16295. Lineage (GTDB taxonomy): Bacteria > Actinomycetota > Actinomycetes > Mycobacteriales > Mycobacteriaceae > Rhodococcus_F > Rhodococcus_F jostii. The sequence goes on from NZ_BCWY01000002.1 coordinate 206,796, forward strand.
CCTCGCTCGCGATCCGGGTGTCAGTGCCCTGATGTGCGCGCCCGGCAACGCCGGGATCGGCAAGATCGCCGAGCAGCATCCCGTCGACATCGCGTCCGGGGAGGCGGTGGCAGCACTCGCGAAGAAGCTCGACGCAGACCTCGTCGTGGTCGGCCCCGAGGTTCCGCTGGTGCTGGGTGTCGCGGACGCCGTCCGCGCGGCGGGCATCGCCTGCTTCGGCCCGTCCGCCGACGCCGCGCGCATCGAGGGTTCCAAGGCGTTCGCCAAGGACGTCATGGCCGCCGCCGGTGTGAAGACCGCACACAGCGAGATCGTCGACACCCCCGCCAAGCTGGACGAGGCGCTGGACCGCTTCGGGCCCAACTGGGTGGTCAAAGACGACGGCCTCGCGGCAGGCAAGGGCGTCGTGGTCACCACCGATCGGGACGCCGCCCGCGACCACGCGGCCGAACTCCTCGAGAACGGTCACCCCGTCCTCCTCGAATCCTTCCTCGACGGTCCCGAGGTGTCGCTGTTCTGCGTCGTCGACGGCGAGACCGTCGTGCCGCTGCTGCCCGCGCAGGATCACAAGCGCGTCGGTGACGGCGACACGGGACCCAACACCGGCGGGATGGGCGCCTACACGCCGCTGCCGTGGTTACCCGAGCAGACCGTCACGCAGATCGTCGACGACGTGGTGAAGCCGGTCGCGGCCGAACTCGTCGCCCGCGGCAGTGCCTTCAGTGGCCTGCTGTACGCAGGGCTGGCGATCGGCAAGGACGGCCCGGCTGTGGTCGAATTCAACTGCCGATTCGGCGACCCCGAGACCCAGGCGGTGCTCGCGCTGCTGAAGAGCCCGCTCGGCGCACTGCTGAACGCGGCGGCCACCGGAACGCTCGATCAGGTCGCGCCGCTCGAATGGCAGGACGGCTCGGCGGTGACCGTCGTGGTCGCGGCCGAGCACTACCCGGCCACGCCGCGCACCGGCGACGTGATCACCGGTGCCGACGGTGACGGCGTCCTGCATGCGGGCACCAAGCTCGTCGACGATCAGGTGGTCTCCGCCGGCGGACGTGTGCTCAGCGTGGTCGGAGTCGGAGGCGACCTCAACGAGGCGCGCGCGGATGCGTACTCCAAGATCTCCGCGATCAAGCTGCCGGGCAGCCACTTCCGCAAGGACATCGGCCTTGCCGCCGTCGAGGGACGTATCGCGCTCCCCTGACGTCGAACCACTCCTGTGACCGACGGGCGTGCACCCCTGGAATTTCCAGGGGTGCACGCCTTTACGTCACGTCACCGGGCAGTCCAGCCTCCGTCGATCGTGTAGGACGCGCCGGTCACCATGCCGGCGTCGTCGGACGCGATCCAGGCGACGAGGGACGCCACCTCCGACGGTTCCACCAGCCGTTTGATCGCGCTCTCGGTGAGCATGACCTTCTCGAGCACGTCGGACTCGCTGATGCCGTGAACCTGCGCCTGATCCGCGATCTGCTTCTGCACCAACGGTGTCAGCACGTATCCGGGGTTGACGCAGTTGCTGGTGACCCCGTGCGGACCGCCCTCGAGCGCCGTCACCTTCGACAGCCCCTCGAGGCCGTGCTTGGCGGTGACGTACGCGGCCTTGAACGCCGACGCGCGGAGTCCGTGGACGGATGAGACGTTGATGATGCGCCCGAATCCCGCGGCATACATGTGCGGCAACGCGGCGCGGATCAGCAGGAACGGTGCCTCGACCATCAGCTTCTGGATGCGCCGGAAGTCCTCGGGGCGGAATTCCTCGATGGGACTGATGGTCTGGATGCCGGCATTGTTGACGAGGATGTCGGTCTCGAGTCGCAGCTCGGTGAGCTGGTCGGTGTCGAGGAGGTCGACGTGCCATGCGGTGCCGTCGATTTCGTCGGCGAGCGTCTTGGCGGCCACGTCGTCGAGGTCGGCGACCGTGACGTGTGCTCCGCGCGCCGCCAGAGTCCGGGCGCAGGCTGCGCCGATCCCGCTGGCGCCGCCGGTGACGAGGGCCGTACGTCCGGCCAGATTCTGCTCCGTCATGCCGGGGCTCCCGCCTTCTCGTCGGCGAGGATCCGTGCGTCGGCCGCGTCGATCGATTCGAGCGAGATGCCCTTGGTTTCCCGGGCGACGATGACGGCGACGACGGTGACCAGGCAGGCGATCGCCAGGTAGATCGCGATCGGCACGGACGAGTCGTACTTGCTGAGCAGACTGGCCGCGATGATCGGCGCCAGCGAACCGGCCACGATCGACGTCACCTGGTAGCCGAGGGAGACACCCGAGTACCGCATGCGGGTCGGGAACATCTCGGCCATGATCGCCGGCTGGCCGGCGTACATGAAGGCGTGGAACACGAGGCCGATGATGATCGCTCCGAGGATGACAGCGTTGTGCCCGCTGTTCATCATCGGGAAGGCGAAGAAGCCCCAGGTGCCCGCGGTCAGCGCGCCGATCATGTAGACGGGCCGGCGGCCGATGGTGTCGGAGAGGCGCCCGACGAGCGGGATCACCGCGAAGTGCACGGCGTGCGCGATCAGCATCCACCAGAGGATCTGCGCGGTGTCCGTGTGAACGACCACCTTGAGGTAGGTGATCGAGAATGTGACCACCAGGTAGTACATGACGTTCTCGCCGAAACGCAGGCCCATCGCCGTCAGCACGCCGCGCGGGTAGCGCTTGAGCACCTCGAAGACGCTGAACGACGTCTCCTTGATGTGCTCCGCTTCCTTCTGCGCCTGGATGAAGATCGGGGCGTCCGTCACCTTGGTGCGGATGTAGTAGCCGACGAGGACGATCACGGCCGACAGCCAGAACGCGACGCGCCAGCCCCAGCTCAGGAACGCCGCATCGGACAGCGTCGTCGTCAGGATCAGCAGGACGACGGTCGCGACGAGGTTGCCCGCAGGCACTCCGGCCTGCGGCCACGACGACCAGAAGCCGCGGGACTTGTTCGGGCTGTGCTCGGCCACCAGCAGCACCGCGCCACCCCACTCGCCGCCGACGGCGAATCCCTGGATGAAGCGGAGCGTGACGAGCAGGGCGGGGGCCCAGTAGCCGATCTGGCCGTAGGTGGGCAGACAGCCCATCAGGAACGTGGCCGCGCCGACGAGGAGGAGGCTGAACTGGAGGAGTTGCTTGCGGCCGAACTTGTCGCCGAAGTGACCGAAGACGATGCCGCCGAGAGGCCGGGCGACGAAGCCCACGGCGTAGGTGACGAACGCCGCGATGATCGCGTCGAGTTCGTTGCCCCCGGCCGCGAAGAAGACCTTGCTGAACACCAGCGTCGCCGCGGTGCCGTAGAGGAAGAACTCGTACCACTCGACGACGGTGCCGGCCATGGACGCGCCGACCACCTTCTTCAGCCCGGACGGCGGGGCTTCCTTCACGTGCGCGGTTTCGTCGACGCTCATCTGTCGCTCCTCGTTACACTCCGTACCCCGTTGTGACTGGGGACACAGTTCATTGGTCCTGCCGAGTATTGATGCATATTTGTGCGCACACAATGACGCAACCTGCAGTCGGCATGTGCAAATATGCAGAAATGACCTCCGGAACCGCGATGCCCAGCGCCGACGACCTGCTCGTGCTGCTCGCGGTGGGGCGGACCGGCCGCTTCAACACCGCGGCCGACGACCTCGGTGTCAACCACACCACCATCTCCCGTCGGATCGCCAGTCTGGAGAAAAGCCTCGGCGGCCGGGTCCTCGTGAAGGCCGCCGGCGGGTGGGAACTCACCGACCTCGGGCGGCAGGCGTTGACCGCGGCCGAACGCGTGGAGGCCGCCGTCCACGGACTCGTCGCCGAACCCGGCAGGGCCGACCACCTGAAGGGCGTCGTCCGCGTCTCGGCGACCGACGGGTTCAGCGCCTACATCGCGGCGCCCGCAGGCGCACTGATCCGCAGCAGGCATCCCGAGGTGTCCGTGGAGATCGTCGCGATCACGCGCCGCGCCTCGCAGCATCGCTCCGGGCTCGACATCGAGATCGTGGTGGGCAAACCGCAGGTGCACCGGGCCGAGGCGCTGTGGCTGGCCGATTACACCCTCGGGCTGTACGGCGCACGGTCGTACCTGGCGGAGCACGGCACACCGCGGCAGGTCGGTGATCTCGCCGATCACTCACTCGTCTACTTCATCGACTCGATGCTGCAGGTCGACGAACTCGACCTCGCGCGCCGGCTCACCGTCTCGATGCGCGAATCGGTGACGTCGACCAACGTGTTCGTGCACGTCGAGGCCACCCGGGCGGCGGCGGGCATCGGACTGCTGCCGTGTTTCATGGCCGACCGCCACGACGACCTCGTCCGGGTGCTGCCCGGGCAGGTCGAGGCCGAGCTGGCGTACTGGCTCGTCGCGCGCCCCGAGTCGCTGCGCCGGCCGGAGGTCGCGGCGGTGGTGGGTGCCATCCGGGAGACGGTGGAGTTGCAGCGGGACGCGTTGGCGGGGGAGTGAGCGCCTCACGCTAGCGTCAAGGGGTGCGTCCCGAATCCCAGCGGTCCAACATCCAGACCTTCCACGTGATGGACGTGTGGAAGGCGGCCACCGAACGTCAGCGCACCCACGGTGACGTGCTGACGCTTGCGGCGGGGCAGCCGTCCACTCCCGCCCCGCAGCCGGTTCTCCGCGCGACGCGGGAAGTGCTCGACGGACACCTGCTCGGCTACACGGAGACATTCGGGATCCTGCCGTTACGCGAAGCGATCGCCGGCTACCACTCCACCAAGTCCGGCATCGACGTCGACGCCGAGGACGTCGTCGTCACCACCGGGTCCTCGGGCGCATTCACGCTGCTGTTCCTCGCCGCGTTCGACGTCGGTGACACGGTCGTGGTGGCCCGCCCCGGCTACCCCGCCTACCGGAACACGCTCGCCGCGCTCGGCTGCAACGTCATCGAGATCGACTGCGGCGCCGACACCCGGTTCCAGCCGACGGTCGCGATGCTCGACGCCCTGCCCGAACCGCCGGCCGGACTGATCGTCGCGAGCCCCGCCAACCCCACCGGCACCGTCATCGACCCCGGCGAGCTGGCCGCCCTCGCCCGCTGGTGCGACGCCCACGGAACCCTGCTGATCTCCGACGAGATCTATCACGGCATCGGATACGGCGAGCAGGCCATGACGAGTTCGTGGGAGACGTCGCGCGAGTCCGTCGTCGTCGGATCGGTGTCCAAGTACTTCTCGATGACGGGCTGGCGGCTGGGCTGGATGCTGGTCCCCGAGGGGCTGCGCCGGCCGTTGCAGCGCCTGGCCTCGAACATGACGGTGTGCCCACCGGCCATCTCCCAGTACGCGGCGATCGCCGCGTTCACCGAGGAATCGAGAGTCGAGCTCGACGGCCACGTGCAGCGCTACGCCGTCAACCGCGAATTGCTGCTCACCGGTCTCCCGGAACTGGGCATCACCGACCTGGCACCCGCCGACGGCGCGTTCTACGTGTACGCCGACATCGGGCACCTGCTGAGCGGAACCCACGGCGCGACGTCGACCGAATGGTGCTCGCGATTGCTGCAGGACACCGGTCTGGCGCTGGCCCCCGGCATCGACTTCGACACCGTCCACGGCGACCGGACCGTCCGGCTGTCGTTCGCCGGATCCACCGCCGAGGTCCGGGAATCGCTCGTGCGACTGGGTCGCTGGCTGTAGGTGGAAGTTTCCGACCACAGCTCTTGCGGCGCCGCCGCGGCAGTTGTTCGATGGACTTGGGCGCACTGAATGTTCGGGCGTGCCAGGCAAGGAGAACGGCGATGCTGTACGTCGCGTTGTTCGCATTCGTGTTGTGGGTCCTGTGTTTCGCCGACGCCATCACCACCGACGACGACCAGTTCCGGAACCTCTCGAAGGAGGGCTGGCTGGTGATCGTGTTGCTGCTGCCGCTCGTCGGTTCGGTGCTGTGGCTGGTGGCCGGGCGACCGCAGAAGGAGTCGGGCGATCGGTTGCCCGCCGACCCGGAGGAAGCCGAGTTCGTGCGGCGGTGCCGGGAACGGGCGGAGGAGCAGCGCCGCCAAGGTTTCCACGGGCGCGACCAGGAGTAGCGGCCTACACTGTGGCTAGGATTACAGTGTTACAACCGGGTATGAGGCGACGACATGAGCGAGATCAGTCATCCACAGCCACCCGTTCCTGGAGGGGTCCGCATCGGCACCCTGGAACGTGAGCAAGCCGCGGCGGCACTCGCCGAACACTTCGCTGCCGGACGGCTCGAGACGGACGAGTTCGACGCGCGAGTGCGCCAGGCCTACCTCGCCAAGACCGTCGCCGACCTGGTCCCCCTCTTCGCGGACCTGCCGGACAAGCAGCGCTTCGCCCCCGAACCCGAGCGCATGCGGCGGCGCGACACGCGACGGGAGGCAGCGGCACTGCGGACACTGGTCTTCGTCGTGGCCGTCCTCGCCGCGATTCTGTGGGTCGCCCTGGTCCGCGTCCCCCCGCTCGTCTTCCTGCCCATCGTCTGGCTCGTGCTGGCCCGTCGTAGTTTCGGACGGCGGTCGTGCCGGGCGTGGTGACGCTCTGACTCCGACCGGCGAGAACTGCTGAAAACTACCGCGAGGTCGGTTGTCGCTCCCGTACTCTGACAGGCAGGTCCACGCCGTCGAGCGATCGAGGAGCCACGATGACCACCAGAATTGTGCGATGTGCAAGCCTGATCCCGGTTGTCGCGGCCTCCGCGCTGCTGCTGGGCGGGTGCGGTTCCGACAGCAGTGACACGTCGTCGACATCTGCCAGTGCCACCGCGTCGGCCACGGCCACGACGGCGGCGCCGACCACCACGGGCACGGCGGTGGCGTCGGCGGTCACCAAGCAGCAGGCGGAGCAGATCGCTCTCGCGACGGTCCCGGGTGGCACGGTCGCGAGCTCCGAGGAACAACAGCGGGACGGTAAGACGGTGTGGCACGTCCACATCCGTGACACCAAGGGCTGGGATTACGACGTGAACGTCGATGCGGCGACCGGCGCGGTGGTGCCCGACAGCCAGAACACGGAGACCACCGCGACACCCGCACCGGCTCCCCCCGCCGGCGGGGCAGTGACCCAGCAGCAGGCGGAGCAGATCGCTGTCGCGACCGTCCCGGGCGGCACCGTCGCGAACGCCGAGCAGCAGCAGCGGGATGGTAAGCCGGTGTGGCACATTCACATCCGCGACGCCAAGGGCTGGGACTACGACGTGAACGTCGACGCGTCGACCGGAGCCGTCCTTCCCGACAACTGACCACAGTGGGTAGAACGACCCATGTGCCCGCCTCGGGAAGATGGGTACGTTGCCCGATGCTCGGGCCGTGGATGTCGCTCTAACGTCGATGTCATGGCCACCACTTCAGTTCTCGTGTCGTGCACCGACTTCCCGTGCTGGGCGGCCCGTACGGGCGCGGCGGGGCCACTCGTGTTCACCGCCGGGTTCGTCCTTCAGGAGATGTTCCGGCGAGACGGCTACAGCCCGATCGCCGATCCCATCAGTGCTCTCGAGGCCGACGCGAGCGGATGGATCCAGCAGGTGAACTTCCTGGTCTTCGCCGCGCTCCTGACGACCTTCGCCATCGGATTGCACCGTGGTGTCGCGGCGACGCGGTTCGGCTGGGCGGGACCGGGTCTGCTCGGCGTCGCGGCGGTGGGACTGGTTCTCGCCGCCGTGTTCCCGTTGCGTGCGGACGCGGCCGGGAACGCCTACGACCCCGGCAACCATGTGATCGCGGGTGTCACGTTCTTCTCGTGCAGCGCGCTCGCACTCGTCGTGCTGTCTCGCCGATTCGCCGCCGATCCGCGGTGGCGCAGCCTCGCGTCGTATGTCGCCGTCGCCGGTGTGGTCGGTCTGGGCTGTTTCGTGATGCTGGGCCGGTTCGCGATGCCCGACGGTTCCGCGCTGCACGACGTCGCCGGACTTCTGCAGCGCTGCACCCTGCTCCTCGTGACGTTCCCGGCGCTGGTGACGATCGCGCTGCGGCTCCGTCGCCTCGCCCGACGGCCGACACTCAGGGCGTCGTGAACGTCGGCACCCGCACCTGGTCGAGGCAGCTTGTGTCGTAGTCCCCGCCCGGACTCTCGAGGAAGCCGACGGTGACGGCGGGGGCGCACTGCGAGGACTGCAGGACGTCGTGCCCGAGCCCGGGGAACACGAGAACGTCGGATCGCGACAGCGTCTCGGCCGCGGCGCGCGCCCGCGACGGCGGGGTGACGGCGTCGAGGGACCCGGCGAGCAGCAGGGTCGGGACGTCGCTGGTGGTGGTGTCGTGCACGCGGGAGTCGGCCGCGGGCACATCCCAGACGTCGCAGTCGTCGAAGATGCGGGCGGCCTGCGGCACCAGCGACAGCACGGTGTCCGGGAACTGCGGCAGCGCGGCCTTCGCGTCGGCCCGGACCTGCTCGCGGTCGGTGAACGCGGTGTCCTCGCCGCAGAACACCCCATAGCTCAGGCCGTACCCGATTAGGCTCGGCGGGGTGATCGTGCCGGCCAGCGCGGTGGCGGCCGGGACGCCGTCGCCGCCTGCCATGGCGTGGATGAGCGCGGGCAGTCCGGCGAACGTCCCGGCCGCCAGGCTCATCTGGATCACCAGATTCGCGAGCGTGTAGCCGTCGATGACGACCCGCCCGCCGGGGAGGTCGACGGTCAGCGGTGCGGCGGCCAGCCGGTTCACGGTCGCGGTGAATTCGTCCGCGAGCCCGGGGTAGGCGCCGGCGCACCCGGGTTGTGCCGCGCACGCGTCCAACAGCGCGCGGTAGCCCTCGGCCGCATTCGGCCAGAATTCCCCGATGATGTTGCTCTGCGTCGGAACGACCGAGTCGAGGACGACGCTGCGGACGCCGTCGGGGTGGTCGCGGAGCACCGACAGCGCGAGGTCGCTGCCGTAGGAGACGCCGTAGACGTTCCACTCGTCGAGACCGAGCGCCACCCGCAGATCCGCCACGTCGGCGGCGTTCTCGGCGGTGTCGTACGCGCCGAGGTCCGAGCCGCCGCCGGCCAGGCGGTTCCGGCAGGTCTGCGTGGCCTCGACGTCGAGGGGAGCGGTCGCCGGGTCGAGGGGGCTCAGGCCGGTTTGAGTCGTCTGGAACTCGTCGATCTCGGGGCACGACAGGTACGGGTCGGCGTGCATCGTGCCGCGCTGGGCGAGGAAGAGGACGTCGCGGTCGCGGTTGAGCCCGAGATCCGCGAGCTGTGCCGCGCTCGCGAGCGCGGGCCCACCGGGACCACCCGTGAGATAGACGAGCGGGTCGGGTCGCGGGGTGGGAGAGGCCGCGGGCAGTCGTGCGACGGCGAGCCCGATCTGCCGGCCGTCCGGGCGCGACCGGTCTTCCGGCACGGTGAGGGTGCCACACGTGAACTCGGGGCCGAGGTCCAATTGCGGGAAGGCAGGCACGTTCGGCGACGGGCAGGCAGCGTCGCTGTACGTGACCGAATTCGAGGTGCCGGGATCCGGTGCCGGATCGCTCTCGGACCCGCACGCAGACGCGAGGACCATCGGCATGACGGCCGCACATCCCAGAGCCAGCATCCGCACCGACACCCGCACCGATCCGACGCTACGCGGGTGGGCTCCACCGTCCACATACTTCGCGGTCTGTCGTCCAATTTGCCCTGGTTCGGGGCCCCCGGCTGGCAGGATGAATTGGTGTCATCAGCGGCAACTCCGAAGGGCGAACGGCGCCGACAGGCGCTGGTGAAGGCTGCCGCCGATCTGCTTCTCGAGGGCGGATTCGACGCCGTCCGGCACCGCTCGGTGGCCACCCGCGCCGACCTTCCGCTGGCGTCCACCACGTACTACTTCGAGTCACTGGACGACCTGATCGCGAAGGCCGTCGAATGCAACGGCAACCGCGACCTCGCCGTCATGCGCAGTCGCGTCGAAGACGTCACCCACCGCCGCCGCGGCCGCGAATCCACCGTCGACCTCCTCCTCGACCTCCTCGTCGGACCGGCCCTGATCAGCGAAGACTGCCGAGAACGGCTGATCTCCCGATACGAGCGGTTCACCGCGTGCGCGCGTCGTCCCGAACTGCGGGAGGTCCAGTTGCGGCTGCGCGCGCAACTCGACGACGTCCTCACCGAGGCCCTGCGGCGCTCCGACCGCGACGTCCGGCAGGAGCAGCTGCGGCGGCTCGTCGCCGTCGTCGACGGAGCCGTGGTGACCGCGCTCGGCGAGCACGACCCCGACCTGCGGGCACTCGCCCGGGCGATGCTGCTCGACGTCGTCGACGTCGTCGCGCCCGCCCTCGACCGGCCGGACCACGTTCAGCTCTAGCTCCGCCGTAAACTGAGGACTCGTGAGCCGCATCCCGAACGTCCTTGCCAACCGTTACGCCAGCCCCGAACTCGTCGAGTTGTGGTCGCCCGAGCACAAGATCGTCCTCGAGCGTCAACTGTGGCTCGCCGTGCTGCGCGCCCAGGCGGAACTCGGGATCGACGTGCCGGCCGACGCCCTCGCCGACTACGAGCGAGTACTCGAGCAGGTCGACCTCGACTCCATCGCCGACCGCGAACGCGTCACCCGTCACGACGTGAAGGCCCGCATCGAGGAGTTCAACGCCCTCGCCGGTCACGAGCAGGTGCACAAGGGGCTGACCAGCCGCGACCTCACCGAGAACGTCGAGCAGCTGCAGATCCTGCGGTCGCTCGAACACGTGCACGCGCACGGTGTCGCCGTCGCCGCCCGCCTGGCCGAGCGCGCCGCCGAGTACAGCAGCCTCGTCATGGCCGGCCGGTCGCACAACGTCGCGGCGCAGGCCACCACGCTGGGCAAGCGGTTCGCGTCCGCCGCCGACGAACTGCTCGTCGCGCTCACCCGGCTGCGCGAGCTGATCGACCGCTACCCGCTGCGCGGCATCAAGGGACCCATGGGCACCGCGCAGGACATGCTCGACCTCCTCGACGGCGACGCGTCGAAGCTGGAGGCGCTCGAGCAGAAGGTCGCCGAGCACCTCGGCTTCTCCCACGTGTTCACGAGCGTCGGCCAGGTGTACCCGCGGTCCCTCGACCACGACGTGCTGTCCGCGCTGGTTCAGGTGGCGGCCGGGCCGTCGTCGTTCGCGCACACCATCCGCCTGATGGCCGGCCACGAACTGGTCACCGAGGGCTTCCAGCCCGGCCAGGTCGGATCGTCCGCGATGCCGCACAAGATGAACACCCGTTCCTGCGAGCGCGTCAACGGACTGCAGGTCGTGCTGCGCGGGTACGCGTCCATGGCCGCCGAGCTCGCGGGCGCGCAGTGGAACGAGGGCGACGTGTTCTGCTCGGTGGTGCGCCGCGTCGCGCTGCCGGACGCGTTCTTCGCGATCGACGGACTGATCGAGACGTTCCTGACGGTGCTCGCCGAATTCGGCGCCTACCCCGCCGTCATCGAGAAGGAGCTCACCCGGTACCTGCCGTTCCTGGCCACCACCAAGGTCCTGATGGCCCTGGTGCGCGCGGGAGTGGGCCGGGAGACGGCGCACGAGGTCATCAAGGAACACGCCGTCGCCGTCGCACTCGCGATGCGCGAGGAGGGCAAGGAACCCGACCTCCTCGACCGCCTCGCCGCCGACGACCGGCTGCCCCTCGACCGTGCCGCGCTCGACGAGGCCCTCGCCGACAAGAAGGCGTTCATCGGTGCCGCCGAGTCGCAGGTCGCGACAGTCGTGGCGCAGGTGCAGAAGCTCGTCGACGCCAACCCCGAGGCGGCCGCCTACCAGCCGTCCCCGATCCTGTAGGCGGCTTCGCCGCCCGTGCGTGGTTAACGAGTGCAGGCACTCGTCAACCACGCACAAGCACCGGAGGTGCCTACCCCGTGAAGTGCATTTTCTGCGAGATCGTCTCGGGCCGATCCGACGCCAGCGTCGTGTACGAGGACGACGACGTGATGGCGTTCATGGACATCCGGCCGTGGACGTCCGGACACCTGCTGGTGGTCCCGAGGCGGCACGCGAGCGGGCTCGCCGACCTCGACGCCGGGGACGGGGCGGCGGTGTTCGCGGTGGGGCAGCGCATCGCGACCGCGCTGCGGCGCGGGCCGATGCGTGCTCAGGGCGTCAACCTGTTCCTGGCCGACGGGATCGCCGCCGGCCAGGAGGTATTCCACGTTCACCTGCATGTGGTTCCCCGCACCGCCGGTGACGGTTTCGGGTTACGTGGAATGCCGAAGTCGCCGAGCCGGATCGCGCTCGATCAGACGGCGGGCGTCATCCGGTCCTCCCTCACGTGAGTGACAATGCGTGCGGGAGCACACATTGTCACTCACGTGGGGGGAAGCGGACCTCGCCGGTGGGGCCATTCTCGTCGAAGCGTCGTTCGGTGATGTCGAAGGTGCCGTCCGACCGGACCCGCAGCAGTGTGGACGCCCGCGTCCCGTAGTCGCCGTAGTGAATGAACCGGGACGACAGGGCGCGTTCGAGTTCGGGTTCGATGCCGGTGTCGGGTAGCGATTCCCACGGTGCGGGGTCGCTGTCGGCGAGGACGTCGAAAAACGCTTCCGGATCGGCCTCGGGGCTGCCGTCGTCGGCGGCGAGCGCGGCGGCGAACGCCTGTGTGCCGGCTGTCACCTTCGGCCACGGAGTGTCGAGTTCGGCATTGGACAGGCCGTGGACGCCGGGTTCCACCCGTTGCCGGCGACCGTGCGGCCGGTTGGTGGCCCACCACAGTTCCCCGGGGTCGCCGGCGAGCAGGTTGAAGCTGCCGTAGTCGGCGCCGGTCGTGGCCACCTGTGCGGCGTAGTCGGCGGGTGACATCCGGTCTCGGAGGTAGTCGACGGGCAGCGCCCCGCGGGACCGGGCCCCGGTGGACGGGGTGCCGTTGCGGACGTTGGTGACGGCCGCGAACCTCAGTGTGTCGGTGACACCCATCCACGTTCCGCCGGCGAGGAGATCGCGGCCTGCAAGGAAGCCGTCGTCCCACCATTGGAGGGGCTCGGTGGGGCGGGCGTAGAACTCGTCCCGGTTGGCTGCGACGACGAGGGGAAGATCGGGGCGGGTATGCCAGGCGAACAGGACCAGGCACATACAGACGTCTCCTCGTCACCCTCGGTCATCCGAACACGGTTGCACGCCCGAGCGTAGCCGCCCTCGTAATACCTCTGAAGCAGAGCTATATTGAGAACATGGCACACAACGAGGCACCCGACCACTCGGGGATGGCGCCTGCCGAACAACTCTTCACCGCAATCGGATTGCTGCGCCGGCACACCCGCCGAAGAGTCGGGCGCCCGTGGCCGGAGACGCCGTTGACGGGGTCACAGGTCGAGTTGGTGCGACTGCTCCGCCGCAGGCCCGGGACCTCCGTCGCGGAAGCCGCGGCAGCGTTGGGACTCGCCGCGAACACTGTCTCCACGCTCGTCCGGCAACTCACCGACGCCGGACTGATCGAACGGGTGCGGGACGAGTCCGACCGACGCGTCGCCCGCCTCGCGCTCACCGACGACGCGCGGTCACAGGTCGAGCGCTGGCGCGACCGTCGCAACCTGGAGGTCGCCGCCGCTTTCGACGGCCTCAGTGCCGAGGACCGGGAGGCCATCGAATCCGCCATTCCCGCCATCACCCGCCTCGCCGGGGCGCTGCACCCGGACCAGGCCGGGGAGAGCGATCAGGAGGTCGTCAGATGATGTTTCGCAGGGCGCAGGCCGCCGCACGACCGCGACCGTCCCACGATGCGCTGGAACTGTCCCACGTGACATACCGGTTCGGGGACTACACCGCGGTGAAGGACCTGAGCCTCACGATCGAGGCGGGGGAGTGCTTCGGACTGCTCGGCCCCAACGGGGCGGGTAAGACCACCACGATCAGACTCCTCAACACGCTCCTTCCGCTGCAGGACGGCGACGTGAGCATCTTCGGGTGCGACGTGCGCACTCAGGCCATGGCCGTCCGCCGACTGCTCGGGTATGTGCCCCAACAGTTGTCGATCGAGGGCGCACTCACCGCCCGCGAGAACGTGTCCTGGTTCGCCCGGCTCTACGACGTGCCCCGGTCCGAGCGCCGACACCGCGTGGACGAGGTGCTGGAGATGGTCGATCTCACCGACGTCGCGGACCGGGTGGCATCGAGTTTCTCGGGCGGCATGGTCCGGCGCCTCGAACTCGCGCAGGCGTTGGTCAACCGGCCGTCGCTGCTGGTCCTCGACGAACCGACGGTCGGTCTCGATCCGGTCGCGCGGGATTCGGTGTGGACCCGCGTCACCGAGATGCAGAAGCAGTACGGAATGACGGTCCTGCTCACCACCCATTACATGGAAGAGGCCGAGGCGCTGTGTGATCGGGTCGCGTTGATGCACCGCGGCGAACTGCGGGCGGTCGGCTCCCCGTCCGGTCTCGTCGCCGAGCTGGGCCCCGACGCGACGCTCGACGACGTCTTCCGCCACTACACCGGTGACAGTCTCACCGCCGACGAGAAGGGAGGGCTCCGCGATGTCCGTAGCGCCCGCCGCACCGCCCGCCGTATGGGTTGAACCGCCGATCCGGGGTGTGCTCCGGTTGTTGTCGCGGATCGCCACGTTCTGCCTGATCGAGCTGCAGAAGCTGCGCCACGACCGTTCGGAGTTGGTGACCCGTGCGATCCAGCCGATTCTGTGGCTCGTCATCTTCGGTGAGACGTTCAGCCGCATCCGCGCGATCCCGACCGGCGACGTCCCCTATCTGGACTACCTGGCGCCGGGCATCATCGCCCAGTCGGCCCTGTTCGTCGCGATCTTCTACGGCATCCAGATCATCTGGGAGCGCGATGCCGGGGTCCTGACGAAACTGCTCGTGACACCCACTCCGCGTGCGGCTCTCGTGACGGGCAAGGCCTTCGCGGCGGGTGTCCGCGCGGTGGCTCAGGCCGTGGTCGTCGTGATCGTGGCGGCACTCCTCGGCGTCGGAATGACGTGGAATCCGGTGCGCCTGCTGGGAGTGGTGGTGGTCGTGGTGCTGGGAGCCGCGTTCTTCTCCTGCTTGTCCGTGGCCATCGCGGGGATCGTGCTCAAACGCGACCGGCTGATGGGAATCGGACAGGCGATCACCATGCCGCTGTTCTTCGCGTCGAATGCACTGTACCCGGTGGAACTCATGCCGGGGTGGGTCCAGGCGATCAGCCGGGTGAACCCCCTGAGCTACGAGGTGTCCGCGCTCAGGGGGCTGCTGATCGGCCAGCCCACCAATTACTGGCTGGACTTCGGGGTGCTCGTCGCGGCCGCGGTGCTCGGCATCGCCGTCGCGTCGGCGCTCCTCGGGAGATTGTCCCGATGATCACGCCGGGTCACGAGGTCACGAACGTCTTCTCCAGTGCCCGGCGCAGTTCGGACTTGCTGATCTTGCCGACACCGGTGACCGGGAACTCGTCGACGAACACCACCTTGTCGGGCACCTTGTACTCGGCGAGTCCGCGGCCGCGGACGAACTTCTTGAGTTCGACGGCCTTCGGCTGCTCGCCCTGGACCACGACGAACGCGCAACTGCGTTCGCCGAGATACTGATCGGGCATCGACACCACCGCGACGTCGGCGACGGCGGGGTGCGCGAGCAGGTGGTTCTCGACCTCCTCGGCGGCCACCTTCTCGCCGCCGCGGTTGATCTGGTCCTTCGCGCGGCCCTCGACCACGAGGTAGCCGTCGTCGGTGAGCCGGACGATGTCGCCGGTGTGGTAGAAACCGTCCTCGGTGAAGGCCGTCGAATTGTGTTCGGCGGCCCGGTAATACCCGCGAATCGTGTACGGGCCGCGGGTGAGCAGATGACCGGACGCGCCGCCCGGGACGGGTTCGCCGTGGTCGTCGACGACCCGGACCTCGTCGTCGGGGCTGATCGGCCTGCCCTGCGTGGTGACGATCGTGTCTTCCGGGTCGTCGAGCCGGGTGTAGTTGACCAGTCCCTCCGCCATCCCGAACACCTGCTGCAGCGTGCACCCGAGTTCGGGACGCACCCGCTTGGCGGCCTCGGCGCTGAACTTGGCGCCGCCGACCTGCAGCACCTCGAGGCTCGAGATGTCCCGTTCCGTGCGGCCACTGGCGGCCAGCCACGCCAGTGCGAGCGGCGGCACCAGCGACGCGATCGTGACGCCCTCACGCTCGATGAGCGCGAACGCCGTGTCGGGACTCGGATCCGGCGCGAGCACCACGCGACCGCCGGCGTGCAGGACGCCGAGGATGCCCGGTGAGCTCATCGGAAAGTTGTGCGCCGCAGGGAGGACGACGAGCATGCGGGTGTTCTCGTCGATACCGCAGATGCGGTCGGACTCACGCACCGAGTACAGGTAGTCGGTGTGGGTCCGCGGAATCAGCTTCGACACGCCGGTGGTCCCGCCCGAGAGCTGCAGGAACGCCACGGATTCCGGGCCTGCCGCCGGCTCGTCCGACAGCGGTTCCGCGGCGCGGAGTTCGTCGAGTGACGTGAACTCCTCCGCGTCCCCGGCCACGATGACCCGCGGCGGATTCTCCGCCGACGACACCACGTCGCGGGCGAGACCCCGGTAATCGAATCCGGCGTGCGTATCGGTGATCACGTAGGCTGCGGCATCGGCGAAGCTGCAGAAGTAGGAGATCTCCTGGGCGCGGTGCGCGGGCAACGCGAACACCGGCAGCGCCCCGAGGCGGAAGACCGCGAAGATCACCTCGACGTACTCGACGATGTTGGGGAGCTGCACCACCACCCGGTCACCGGGCTGCACCCCCGACGACTGCAGCCCGGTGGCGATCCGGTCGGCGCGGTCCGACAGCTCCCGGTAGGTGAGCGAGCGGTCGATTCCCGCGGCGTCGGGTCCGACCACGGCGACGGAGTCCCCGAAAGCGGCTGCACGGGTGGACAGGAACTGCTGGAACGTCTCGTCCGTCCAGTACCCGGCGTCGCGGTACCGTGCGGCGAGGTCGGCCGGGTAGCCGGTGGTCGTCTCCAGGGGAGCGCGAACGCTCGTTGTCATCGAAAGTCCTTTCGCGGGCTGTTCACGGGTGTCAGGCTCGGAGGGTAGCGCCGCCGTCGACGTAGAGCGCCTGCATGGTGATGTGACGGGCCCGATCCGACAGGAGGAACTCGACGGAGTCCGCGATGTCGGCGGCGTCGGCGATGCGGCCCAGCGGGATACCGACTTTGAACGTGCTCGGGTCTCCGTCGATCGCTCCGCGCGCTCCGGAGTCGTCCGCGGGGTCCGACCACAGCGAACGCTGCATCGCGGTGTCCGTCGAGCCGGGGGCGACGATGTTGGCGCGGATCCCGTATTCGGCCAGTTCGAGACCGAGAACCCGGACGATCATGGAGACAGCGGCCTTGGACGCGCCGTACGCGCCCATTCCGGTGCGGGGCACGCCGGCGGCGTTGGAGCCGACCACGACGATGGAACCGGCTGCACGCTCCCGCATTCCGGTGCCGACGGCCCGCAGCACGTTGACGAGTCCGGTGACGTTGACGTCGAACACGCGCTGCCAGCTCGCGGGGTCGGCGTCGAGCACCGATCCGATTTCGAGCACCCCCGCCACGTGCGCGAGTGCGGTGACGGGACCGTGCTCGTCCTCGATCCGGCGGACGGTGTCGGTGACGGCGGCCGTGTCGCGGATGTCGGTGACGGCCGTTCCGAGCGGCGGGGTGTCGAGCTGGGCGGCGGTGGCGGCGAGGCCGTCGGCGTCGCGATCGAGCAGTACCAGGCGGTGGCCGGACCGCGACAGCGTGACGGCCGTGGCCCGTCCGATGCCCTGGGCCGCCCCGACCACCAGAGTCGTGCCGCTCATCGGGGGAGTCCCAGTGCGGCGAGGACGGTGCCCAGTTTGGTTGTGGTCTCGGCGAGTTCGTCGTCCGGTTCGGATGCGGCGACGATGCCGCCGCCGGCATACGCCGTGACGGTGGTGCCGTCGGCGTCGATCTGCGCGCACCGGATGGTGACCATCCATTCGCCGTCACCGTCGGCGTCGGCCCAGCCCACGGCGCCGGCGTAGAAGCCGCGGTCGCCCTCGAGTTCGCCGATCAGCGCGCGTGCGGCGTCGGTGGGAGTGCCGCAGACGGCGGGGGTCGGGTGCACCGTGACGGCGAGGTCCAGCGCGGTCACCGAGCGGTCCCGCAGCCGTCCCGACACGGGTGTGCCGAGATGCCACAGTTGCGGAGTGCTGGTGAGGGTGGGCCGGTCGGGGATGTCGAGTTCGGTGCAGAAGGGTTCGAGGCTCGCCCGCAGCGCGTCGACGACGAGGGCGTGCTCGCGCAGATTCTTCTCCGACGAGGCGAGGTTTTCCGCGGTCCGGCGATCGATCTCGGGGTCGGTGTGTCGGGGCGCGGAACCGGCCAGCGGATGGCAGGTCACGGTGTCGCCGCGGCGGCGAATGAGAACCTCGGGGCTGGAGCCGACGAGGTGCCGTCCCGACCACCCGGTGCCTGCGGCGCTCAGATCGACGCTGAAGCCGTTGCCGCCGAGGTCGTTCGCGACAAGTCGGGCGAGCAGTGCGTGCGGGGGCACCGGTGTGTCGGCGTGCAGGACGACCGATCGGGCGAGCACCACCTTGTGCAGGGCGGCGTCGGGTTCCCGCAGTACGTGGAGCGCGGCGGCGACGCGGGCGACGTGCTCGTCCTCCGGCGGAATCGACTCGCCCGCGCGGACCTGTGGGAGGGCCTGTAGACGAGGGGTCCAGCTGCCCGGATAGTGGCGCAGCGTCTGTGGTGCGATCAGCGCGGCGGGGTGGGACGGGTCGAAGGCGAGCGCGCCGACCACGGAGGTCACGGCACCGTTGCGGAGGGCCGCGGCGGCGTCACGGGCGGAGCCGTACCCGGTGCGGATGCCGTCGGCGATCACGGTGCCGTGCGGGCGGGAGAGGACGAACGGCGCGCCCGGCGGGAGATCCGTCGAAGTCTCGGTGGACTCGGCAACGGCCGTCGACTGCATGTGTGATCACCTTTCGTAGCGGACAACTTCGGCGCGGGTCGCGATGTGCACCGTCACCCCTCGACCATATACGGTTAGCCTAACCTTTGGTGACTCCGCTTGCGGGCCCGCGGTCCGCGACCGTTGCGTATTGCCCTGCAGTCCAGCGGTTTCGGCCCCCGGTGCGCGGGTGCGACTCGAGCCGCAACCGGATCGCAGTTCTCGTCGTCACCGACTGGCCTACCATCGCATGCACACGTGGCATGGAGGGCAGGCTTCTGCAATGACCGAACGCAGGTTCTCGCTCGATCAGCGGATCGTCGCTGCCCTCCAGGTCGACGGGCGATGCTCCTGGAGCCGAATTGCACAGGCGCTCGGCGAACCCGAGAGGAACGTGACCCGGCACGGCATCGCGCTCCTCGAGTCCGGCCGGGTGGCGGTCACCGCGGTCGCGAACAGCGGCGGCACCGCGATCGTCCGCCTCCAGTGCTCCCCGGGAACGGTGCGGGTGGCGGCGAGCGCCCTCGCCCAGCGCAGCGACTGCATCTTCGTGTACATCCTCACCGGCACCGCCGACTGCGTGGCCGAGATCCACGTGTCCCGGGACCGCCTGCCGAAGCTCGTCATGGACGAACTGCCCGCGACGATGGGCGTCGTTCGAAGCTGGACCGACCCGGTGCTGCGGTACTTCCGCACGGTCCGCGAATGGGAGGCCGGGGTCCTGACTCCCGCCGAGAAAGAAGCGATCGGCGGGGTGGCGCCTCCGGCGACATTCCTCACGGACCTGGAACGCGGCACCCGGGACCCCGTCGACCGGACGATCATCCGCGAGCTGATGCAGAACGGGCGGGTGGGCACCACCGCGCTCGCCCGGACCGCGGGCGTGTCCGAGGCGACGGCCCGGCGACGTGTCCAGACGCTGCTCACCGAGGGCGCGATCAGTCTCCGGGTGGTGGTCGACCCCGCCCTGTTCGGGCTGCGCGCCGAGGCGATGCTGTTCATCAAGACCCAGCGCAACCGGATCGAACCGCTCGTGCGGGGCATGCTCGAGATGCCGTACGTGCGGTACGCGGCCGGCACGGCGGGCGAATACCAGGTGGTCGCCAACATCGCCGCGCCCGACGAGTCGGTGCTCTACGACTACATCACCACCGCGCCGTGGGTGGCCGACGCGATGGCCCTCGAGACCAACATGGTGGTGCAGGCGGTCAAGCGCAGCGGCCGGGTGATGTGACGGATTTCGACATCGGACGGCGCCTCCGGCGCACCTGATTGCGATCTCCGACAGTCCGGTGGCCGATTTCGCCGAACCTCGTCCAGCTGTTGAGTGCTGTGATCCACACCACGCATGCTTCCTCTACTCCCCGGATGGAAGAAGGAACAGCATGCAACGAGAAGCCATTCTCGGGGCGATCGAGGATTCGCCGCAGCGCCGTTGGCTGCTGCTCGTCCCTCTCGCCCCGGTTCTCGCACTCGTCACCGCCGTGTGGCTGCCGTTTGTGAACACAGCCGATCTGTGGCTCGGGATGCCGCGACTGCTCGTGTGGTGTTCGGCCTGGGTGCTCCTCCTGCTGCCCGCGCTGGCCGCGGTGGAGTTCGGCCTCGTCCGGCCGCACGAGGAGCGGAGCGACGACCGTCAGCTCGAGAAGGCGAACCTCTGATGGCGAATTCAGCTCTGTGGATCACCCTGGCAGGCATGATCGGGCTGGCGGTGATCGCGGTCGGTGGACGCAGGAAACGCGCTCAGAACCTGAGCGAGTGGACGGTCGGCAAGCGGAACTTCGGTGTGGTCACCAGTTTCTTCCTGCAGGCCGGTGAATCGTTCACCACGTTCACGTTCCTCGGTGTCGCCGGTATCGCCTTCACCGCGGGCATCGGCGCCACCTACGCCATCCCCTACATCCCGCTCGGCTACGTGGCCCTGTATTTCATCGGCCCGCGGATCTGGAAGCTCAGCAAGGATCGCGGCTACATCACCCAGGCGGATTTCTTCGCAGACCGCTACCGCAGTCCGCTGCTCGGCCGCCTCGTCGCATTGTGCGGCATCATCTTCCTGCTGCCGTACCTGCAGCTGCAGATCACCGGCCTCGGCCTCATCGTCCGCCTCGTGACGGGTAGCGCGAGTTCGGGCACTCTCAGCATGATCGTCGCGACCGTCCTCGTCGTCGGGTTCGTGCTGTGGGCCGGCATCCACGGCCTGGCACGCACCGCCTACGTCAAGGACGTCCTGATCCTGCTCGCCGTCGTGGTGCTGTCCATCGTGATCCCGTTGCACTTCGCCGGTGGCATCGGCGACGTGTTCGGCCAGATCGCGCAGACGCACAGCGAGATGCTGACCGTAAACCCCGGTGACTACGACCGGGTCTGGTGGACCACCAGCCTGCTGATCTCCGCGATCGGCTGCGGATTCCTCACCACCCCGCATCTCTGGCCGCCGCTGCTGGCCGCGAAGAACGGTCGAGTGATCCGCTCCAACAACACTTTTCTGCCGATGTACCAGGTGGTCATGATTCTCCCGATCATGCTGGGCTTCGTCGGAATCCTCGCGCTGAACCCCAACACCAGCAGCAACGCCGTCCTGCTCACGCTGGCCGGGGGAGCCCTGCCGAACTGGGCGCTCGGACTGATCGCGATTGCTGCCGCGTCCGCGGCGATGCTGCCCGCCGGCGCCATCTGCATCGGCATCTCGACGCTGGCGTCGCACAACCTGGTGACGATCGAGAGCGAGCGCACGAAACTCCGGTTCAACCACCTCGTCGTGATCGCCGCCGCCACCACGGCCCTGGTGCTCGGCCTGACGCGCCCCGACCTGCTGGCCAATCTGCTGCTGCTCACGTTCGGCGGTCTCAGCCAGCTCGCTCCGGGTCTGGCGCTGGCCCTGCCCGAGAAGCCGTTGCTGGCCAAGCAGTCCGTGTTCGCCGGACTCGTCGTCGGCATGCTCACCGTCATCGTGATGACCGTCTTCGAACTGAACCTCGCCAACATCGACGCCGGCATCTGCGGACTGGTGCTCAACCTCGCGGTGATCGCCGTCGTGGAGGCCGTCGTCCGTGCCACCCGTCCCCGCATCCCGACCCCCGCGCCGTCGGACGACCGTCCGGCTGCCACCCCGATCCTGGAGACCACGACATGACCATCGATCACTACTCGACCGCGCGAGAGATGCTCGCCGCACTCCGCAGCAAGGAGATCTCGGCGCGGGAGCTGCTCGGCCTGCACACGGACCGGATCGCACAGGTGAATCCGACGGTCAACGCGCTCGTCAGCCTCGACCTGGACCGTGCGCACGCCACCGCCACCGCCGCCGACGATCAGACGGCCGCCGGAACCCCGGTGGGGCCGTTGCACGGACTGCCGTTCGCGTTCAAGGACACTCACGACGTCGCGGGGTTCCCCACGGTCGCCGGTTCGCCCCTGCTCGTCGACAACGTGCCCGAGGCCAGTGAGCTGATCGCCGAACGCGTCACCACGGCTGGGGCCGTCACGATCGGCAAGTCCAACGTTCCCGAATTCGCCGCCGGTTCGCACACGTTCAACACCGTGTTCGGGACCACCACCAACCCGTACGACCCGACGAAGAGCGCGGGCGGGTCGAGTGGCGGCGCCGCGTCCGCGCTCGCCGCCGGGCTGGTACCGCTCGCCGACGGCAGCGACATGGGTGGTTCGTTGCGCAACCCGGCGTCGTTCTGCAACGTCGTCGGACTGCGCCCCACCCCGGGACGCGTCCCGTGCTGGCCCAACAGCGCACCCTGGGACTCGCTCGTGACACAGGGCCCGATGGCCCGGAACGTCGACGACCTCGAACTGCTGCTGTCGGTGATCGCGGGACCCGACGCACGTGTCCGTAGCTCGCTCAGCGCCGATGCCGTCGCCCCTCGTCTCGGTGTCGCCGGCCTGCAGGGTCTGCGTGTCGCGGTGTCCGCGGATCTGAACGGCCTCTTCCCCCTGGACGCACCGGTCCGCGAGATTCACGACCGTCAGTCGTCGATCTTCGCCGCGGCGGGAGCGGTGGTGGTCGAGGATGCGCCGTCGATTCCCGACGCCGAGTGGGTGTTCCGCACGCTGCGGGCGTGGCGGTTCAAAATCGACTTCGGCGCGCAGGCGGATGCCACCCCCGACATTTTGAAGCCGTCGCTCCTCGACAACATCCGGCAGGCAGACCGGCTGTCCGCCGACGACGTCGCGAAGGCCATGGTGGCGCAGGCGGAGATCCAGTATCGCGCCGTCGAATTCTTCAGCCGGCACGACGTTCTGGTGATGCCCGTGTCCCAGGTGCTCCCTTTCGACGCCGAACTCGAGTACCCGGCCGCCGTCGACGGACGCCGCTGCGACGATTACCTCGACTGGATGACGTCGGCGTTGACCGTGACAGTCCTGGGGTGCCCGTCGATCTCCGTTCCGGCCGGATTCAGCGCCGACGGTCTGCCGGTCGGCGTGCAGATCGTCGCCGCCCCCGGCAACGACCTGTTCCTGCTCGACGTGGCGCGGGCGTACGAGGAGCTCAACCCCGTCGGAGCCATCCGCCCGCACCTGCTCGACGGGGCCGCACACGTTTAGGGCATGCCTCCCAATCCCCATTTCGGCGCTCCCGGCGCCCAATCGCCGCCCTGCTGCGTTGTCGTCGGCGCCGATACAACAGCGGTATCGGCTTCTCCTCCGCCTTGCCGGACGACGATTGTTTCGCCAGGTGCATCCGAGAGGGATTGGGAGACCCGCCCTAGCCCTTCGTGAAGTCGTCCTCACCAATGCGGTGGACGTGGATGAGGTTGGTGGATCCGACGGTGTGCGGGGGTGAGCCGGCGACGATGACGACGAGGTCGCCGCGCCGGTAGCGGCCCAAGCGGAGGAGGGCGGTGTCGACCTGCCGGATCATGTCGTCGGTCGATTCGACCGGGTCGACGAGGAACGTCTCGGTGCCCCAGGTGAGCGCTAGTTCGTTGCGCACCTGGGGTACCGGGGTGAACGCCAGCAGTGGCAGCGGGGTGTGGAGGCGGGCGAGGCGTCGCACGGTGTCCCCGGACTGGGTGAACGCCACCAGCGCGGTGGCGCCCAGGCGTTCGCCGATGTCGCGGGCGGCGAACGAGAGAACCCCGCCGTGGGTGCGGGGAATGTGGGTCAGGGCGGGGACGGTGGTGGATTGGTGTTCGACGGCGCCGAGGATCCGGGCCATCGTCGCGACCGTCTCGGTCGGGTATGCGCCGACGGAGGTTTCGCCGGAGAGCATCACCGCGTCCGCGCCGTCGAGGACGGCGTTGGCCACGTCCGACGCCTCGGCCCGGGTGGGCCGGGAGTTCTCGATCATCGACTCGAGCATCTGCGTCGCCACGATCACCGGTCGCGCGTTCTCCCGCGCGATCTGCACGATCCGCTTCTGCGCCAACGGCACCTGCTCGAGCGGGACTTCCACCCCGAGGTCGCCGCGCGCGACCATGACCGCGTCGAAGGCACGCACGATCGCTTCGATGTCGTCGACGGCCTCCGGTTTTTCGATCTTCGCGATCACCGGCACCCGCCGGCCGACCCGGTCCATCACGTCGTGGACCCGGTCGATGTCCGACGGTGACCGCACGAACGACAGGGCGATGAGGTCCACCCCGAGCCGCAGGGCGAATTCGAGGTCGTCGATGTCCTTGTCGGACAGCGCGGGAACGGAGACGTTCATCCCGGGCAGGGAGACACCCTTGTTGTTGCTGATCGGGCCGCCCTCGGTCACCCGGCACACCACGTCGTTGCCGTCGACGTCGGTGACGATCAGGGCGATCTTGCCGTCGTCGACCAGCAGACGGTCACCGGGCCGGGCGTCCTCGGCGAGCTGGGTGTAGGTGGTCGAGACCCGGTCGTGGGTGCCTTCGCAGTCCTCGACGGTGATCCGGACCTGTTCCCCGGCGGCCCACACCGTCGCACCGCCGGCGAAGCGGCCGAGGCGGATCTTCGGTCCCTGCAGGTCCGCGAGGATGCCCACGGCCCGGCCGGTGCTGTCGGCTGCGGCGCGCACGCGCCGGTAGTTGTCCTCGTGGTCGGTGTGGTCGCCGTGGCTGAAATTCAGTCGGGCGATGTCCATCCCGGTCTCGACGAGGGTGCGGATGCGGTCGTCGGTGGCCGTGGCCGGCCCGAGCGTGCAGACGATCTTCGCCCTGCGCGGCGTCAACAGTGAAGACGAATCGACGTCCGCCGTGCGCGACGATTGGAGGTCCGTGAGAGTCATCGTGATCCTTCGTTGTGCAGAAGTGAGCCGGCGCCGATCTCCCGCCCGATGCGGGTGAGGAGCTCGCCCGTCAGGTCGGGGTCTGTCGAGGTGTCTCGGTCGGTGTAGTCGCCGAGCGCGCAGATCCGGCTGAAACCGGACTGCTGCCAACGGTGTCGGGGCAGGCTGTTGCGGCCGGCGATCGCGACGACGGGAACGGGGTGGGCGCGTTCGGCGAGGACGGCGAGGAGCTTGCCGTGTCCGGTCTGCTCGTCGATGCTGCCCTCGCCGGTGATCACCAGGTCCATACCTGCGAGGTAGCCGTCGAAATCGAGCAGGTCGAGGAAGTAGTCGGCGCCGGAGACCATGCGCGCACCGAGCAGCATGGCGGCGAAACCGATCCCGCCGGCGCTTCCGGCGCCGGGGGAGGCGGCCACCGCACGAGCCTGCGGGTAGCCGCTGCGGGTGAACGCCTCGACGAGGGTGTCGAGGCCGGCGTCGAGGTAGCGCACGGCTGCGGGGTCGGCGCCCTTCTGGGGTCCGTACACCGCGGCGGCACCGTTCGGGCCGGTCAGCGGGTTGGTGACATCGCCGGCGATCACGATCTCGATTCCGGACAGGTTCACTGCGCGGGAGGAGTCGATCGTCGCGACCTCGGGAAGGGTTCGCCCGCACGCCCGGAGGGGTCTGCCTGCGGCGTCGTGGAAGGTGAATCCCAACGCCGCGAGCATCCCCGTGCCGCCGTCGGTTGCGGCGCTGCCGCCGAGGGCGAGGACCAACCGGGTGGGGCGATGGCGGAGGGCGTGCCCGACGGCCTGCCCCATTCCGAGGCTGGAGGCGTCGAGCGGAGCCCTGCGGCCGCCCGGGAGGGTGGACAGTCCGCAGGTGTTGGCGACCTCGACGACGGCAGTGCTGCCGTCGATGGCGATGCGACCGCGTTGCGGCATACCGGTTGCGCCGGCGACCGTGACCGGGTGCGGAGTGAATCCGACGGCCACCGCCGCGTCGACGCTGCCGTCGCCGCCGTCGGCGAGGGGAAGTTGCCTGCTGACGATTCCCGCCGAGGCGAGTCCGGCCGAGAGATGTTCGGCGACATCCGCTGCGGAGAGCGAGCCCTTGAACTTGTCCGGGGCAACCAGAACCCTCATCGGCCTTCCTCTCTCTTCGTGTGCAGTTCTGTCGGTGCGCAATGCGGATGAGGTCATCGCCGGGTGGACTGTGCGGGCGTCGCCACAGCGTCGAGCCGTTCGTGGTCGATGCGTAACGCTGCCGGTTCCTGTTCCAGGATCTCCAGGTCGAAGTCGTTCTCGACCTCACCCTCGACCGGGGGAAGCGCTTCGCCGGAGAACACGCGGCGGGCTCGATCGACGTCGAGTTCGTGGTTCCATTTGGCGACGAACAGGGTGGCGACGGCGTTGCCGATGAAGTTCACCAGGGCTCGGCATTCGGACATGAACTTGTCGATGCCGAAGATGAGCATGATGCCGGCGGCGGGGATGGTGCCGAGGGTGCTCAATGTCGCCGTCAGAGCGATGAATCCGCCTCCGGCCACACCAGCGGCGCCCTTCGAGGTCAGCAACATGACCCCGAGCAGGCCGACCTGCTGCGGAATGGACAGGTCGGTGTTGGTGGCCTGAGCGATGTAGAGCGCGGCGAGGGAGAGGTAGATGGCGGCGCCGTCGAGGTTGAAACTGTAGCCGGTGGGGACGACGAGCCCGACCGTGGTCTTCTTGACTCCCGCGTACTCCAGCTTCCGCATCAAGCCGGGCAGCGCAGGCTCGGCGGTGGACGTTCCGAGGATGAGCAGAAGCTCTTCCTTGAAGAAGCCGAGCATGCGGAAGATGTTGAGCCGCAGATACGCCATGACCGATCCGAGAACCACGAACACGAAGAACGCGGATGTTGCATAGAACAGCAGGATCAAGCTGCCGAGGCTGGTCAGGGTCGAGACACCGTACTTGCCGATGGCGAAGGCCATGGCACCGAACGCACCGAGCGGCGCGAGTTTCATGATGAAGCTGAGGACCTTGAAGACCACCGCGGTGAGGCGTTCGACGGCGTCCCGGATCGGCGCGGCGATCTGTCCCACCGCATTGATCGCGACACCGAAGATGACGGCCAGGAAGATGACCTGGAGGATGTCGCCCTCGACGAACGGTCCGAACACGCTGTCCGGGACCAGGTGGGTGATGAACTCCCACCACTGCTTCTCTTCGCCCGCCTGGATGAGTTTGCTCGCGGACTCGGTGGTCTCGAGGGACGATGCGTCGGCATTCACCCCGTCCCCGAGACGGAACAGATTGATCGCGACGAGACCGGTGAACAGCGCGAGGATCGTCCCGACCTGGAAGTACGTGAGCGCCTTGATTCCGGTCAGCCCGACCTTCTTCAGGTCCGCGACACTCGCGATGCCGCCGACGATCGTCAGGAACACGATCGGGCAGATCAGCATCTTCATCGCGGTGATGAACGTGGTGCCGATCGGTTCCATCGCCTCGCCGGTGTCCGGCCAGAGCCACCCGACCAGGATGCCGAGCACGATCGCGATGAGAACCCAGAAGTACAGTTGCCTGTACCACGGTTTCTTCACGGTCGCCGGTGGGTAACTCGCTGCGCTGCTGGGTGTTTCCATGACATTCACCTCGGGTGAGAGTGTTCAGGTATGAAGACGGGGCGGCCGAGAGTTACCGACCGTTCGAGGGGGTGGGGGCCCGACCCGGCAGATCCTGCCGAGTCGGGCCGGCTGCGCGGTGAATCGCGGTCAGGCGAGGGTCAGAGCGGTCTGCAGAGCGTGCACGATCGCCTCGGTGACGGCGTCGGTGTCCGACGATCCGCCGATGTCGCGGGTCAGTGCACCGCTCGCGGTGGCGGCTTCGATGGCGGCTTCGACGCGGCGTGCCTCGTCGTGCAGCCCGAAGTGGTCGAGCATCAGGGCGGCACTGGCGATCGCGCCGATCGGGTTGCTGATGCCCTGCCCGGCGATGTCGGGGGCGGAACCGTGGACGGGTTCGAACATGCTCGGGAAGCGGCGCTCCGGGTTGAGGTTCGCGCTCGCCGCGACACCGAGGCTGCCCGCCAGCGCGGAACCGAGGTCCGAGAGGATGTCGGCGTTGAGATTCGACGCCACCACCACCGACAGATCCTCCGGATGCAGGATGAACTTCGCGCTCATGGCGTCGACGAGGACGCTTTCGGTTGCGACGTCGGGGTAGTCGAGGGCGACGCGGTCGAAGACCTCGTCCCACAGGACCATGCCGTACTGCTGGGCGTTGGACTTGGTGACGCTGGACACCTTCTTCACCGTGCGGGTGCGGGCCAGGTCGAACGCGAAGCGCATGATGCGCTCGCAGCCCTTCTCGGTGAACAGCGCGGTCTGCAGTGCGACCTCGTTGCCCGGTCCGCGACCGCTGAGGTTACGTCCGCCGAGGCCGGCGTACTCGCCCTCGCTGTTCTCCCGGACGACGACCCAGTCGAGTTCGGTGTCGTCGGCCTTGCGCAGCGGGGACTGCACGCCGGGGAGGAACTTCACGGGCCGCACGTTGGCCCACTGGTCGAAGTTCTGGGTGATGTTGAGCCGCAGCCCCCACAGGCTGATGTGGTCGGGGACGTTCTCCCAGCCGACTGCGCCGAAGTAGATGGCGTCGAATGCCTTCAGGGTGTCGAGGCCGTCGTCGGCCATCATCTTCCCGGTCTGCTCGTAGTACCCGCATCCCCAGGGAAACTCTTCCCACTCGAAGGCGAAACGCCCGCCGGACTGTGCTGCGAGGACGTCGAGCACGCGCCGTCCGGCAGCGACGACCTCCTTGCCGACGCCGTCGGCGGGGATCGATGCAATCGTGAACGTCTGCGGTGCCATGTCAGGGCCTCCATCATGTTGTGCGGATCACAGTGTGTGATGCATCCATTAACCCGTCACAGCACCGGGGCGTCCATGACCAAGAGTCGATCCGGCTTATAGGTTTCACCTAATCGAAGCGCATTTACGCAGGTAGGCTGAGTGCTCCAGGAAGTGGTCACCGGCACCCACACCCCACGGTCCGGCGCACATCGAGGGAGATGAGGGTTCGGATGGACGCGCGTCAGCTGCGGTACTTCCTCGCTGTGGTCGATCAGGGCGGCATCAACCGCGCGGCGGAGACACTGCTGATCGCGCAGCCGTCGCTCTCCCAGTCGATATCCGCGCTCGAACGGGAGCTCGGGGTGCCGCTCTTCCACCGCGTCGGACGGCGGCTGGTGCTCAGTGATGCCGGTGACACCCTCGTCGGTCCCGCCCGTGTGGTGCTGCGCGATCTCGAGGATGCGAAGGCGTCCGTCGATGCGTTGAAAGGGCTGCGCGCCGGTCGCGTGGACCTGATCACGATGCCCTCACCCGGCATCGAACCCCTCACCACGATCCTCACCAGCTTCAGCCGCACCTATCCTGCGGTCACCGTCAATGCCGAGGCGGCGTTCACTCCCGAAGAGGTTCTGCACGCCGTGCGCACCGGTGTCTGCGAGGTCGGGATCCTGGGTTCACCCGCCGTGATGCGTGCCCCCGAACTCGACGTCGTCGCGCTCGAAAGCCAGCCGCTGATCCTCCTCTCCGGTCCGGGCGCCGAAACACCGGCCCGCCCGGAGATTCGGAGATCGGAACTGTCCGGATTTCGGTTGATCGTCTCGCAGCGTGGATCGTTGATGCGAACGCTGGTCGACGAGGTTCTCGCCAGCGGTGTCGACGCCACCATCGTCGCCGAGGTCGCCCACCGGACCTCGATCCTGCCCATGGTGCTCAGCGGATTCGGGCAGGCAGTCATGCCGTCGTCGTGGGCACCGTCGGCGCGTCAGGCCGGCGCCACCGTGCACCGCATCGTCCCCGAGTCCTACCTCCACGTCGCCGCCGTCTGCCGTCGGGGTCACCTCACACCCCCCGCGCGCACACTCATGGACGAGGCACGGAAGTACGCGGCGCGAACACCGACCGCCTGGGAAGCGCAAACCCCTTGAACGACAGCCACACCCGTGAGGATCGAAGACGTCTACCCATCGAATTGTCAGACGCACACACAATTGCCTCAGCGTCTGGCAAATCCGTGTGAAACTGCCGATCAGGTAGTTTGTTCCCGGTTCGATCCGGTCACGTGCGCCCCGGCGGCTACGGTGATGAGACGCAGCACCGAGGTGAGGAGTCGCCGTGCCCAAGCTGGAGATCAAGAAGACGTCCGAGCTCTCCAGGAAAGAGGTGTCCGACCGGCTCATCGCGCTCGGGCAGGCCCTGGCAAGCGGGTCCGAGGTGGAACTGGGCTCGGGCGGCGAGTCGATCGCCGTCGTCGTGGCCGATCGAGTCCGGTGGGAACTCGAAATCGAGGTCGACGGCGACGAGACCGAGATCGAAATCGAGATCAGCTGGCGCGACGATCCGTCCGGCGCCTCGGATGCCGAGACACCGACTCCGCCTCCCGCCAAGGCGGCGCGACGCGGCCGGCCGCGCAAGACCACCGCGAAATGATCTGCATACCGCGCCACCGAATCTGAATCCCCTCGGGTGGCAGCGTGGCGGGTGGATACTGAAGAGGGACGCCCGGAATGGCGAGGTGGCGGCAATGACACTCCACGAGAGCGGCTCTACGGACTCGGCGAGCACGCGCCGGCGTTGGTTGGCCCGGGCCGCATACTTGGCGATCTTCAGCTCTGTTGCCGTGCTGGTGGTATTCGCCGGGCTGCACACCCTGACGCTGTTGATCGTGGCGGTCGGCGCCCTGGTGGTGGAGGTCGCAGCGTTGTTCTGGTTCCTCACGAGCCGTGGTGCGCTTCGATGGATCGCGCTGGTCGTGCTGGTTCTGACTCCGATCGTCGTGCTCGCACTTCTCGTTCGCGCCAGTCTGTTGTGGGTGGTGCTGCTCGCCGCGGCGCTCGCCGTGCTCGCCGTCGGTTGTGCCCGCGCCGCACTCAGCCGTGATCGCGCCGACTGGATGATGCCCGAACACCCGTCCGTCCCGCCGAAACGTGCCTTCCTGGTGATGAATCCCCATTCCGGTGGCGGGAAGGTCGGGAAGTTCGATCTGAAGAGGCGGGCCGAGGAACTCGGGGCCGAGGTGGCGCTGCTCGAAGGCCCGGGGACGGTCGATGTCGAAGCGCTGGCCAGGGACGCCGTGGCTCGCGGGGCCGACCTGCTCGGAGTGGCCGGCGGCGACGGCACGCAGGCTCTGGTCGCGGGCATCGCCGCCGAACACGACCTCCCGTTCCTGGTGATCAGTGCGGGGACTCGCAACCACTTCGCGTTGGATCTCGGATTGGACCGCGACGATCCGTCCCGATGCCTCGACGCGCTGTCGGACGGAGTCGAGCTCCGGATCGACCTCGGACAGGTCGACGGGCGCACCTTCGTCAACAACGCCTCGTTCGGTGCCTACGCCGAGGTGGTGCAGAGCCCCGCCTACCGCGACGACAAGACCGGAACGATTCTGCGGATGCTCCCGGACCTGATCGAGGGGCAGCACGGGGCACGGCTACTCGCTCGTCTCGGCGACAGGACGATTGAAGGGCCCCAGGCCGTTCTGGTGAGCAACGGGCCGTACGAGACCCATGATCTGGCCGGTCTCGGACGCCGACCGCGAATCGATCACGGCACACTCGGCGTGGTGACGATTTCGGTGAGCAGCACACGACAGGCCGTCGGCCTGCTCCGGCGTGCCCGCCAGGACGGTGTGGTCCAACACTCCGGTCACGAGGTCGTGATCGAAGCCGACGTGCCCGAGATTCCCGCCGGCATCGACGGCGAGGCGCTCGTGGTCCCGGCACCGGTGCGGTGCACCATCACTCCCGGGGCGCTGCGGGTGGTGGTCCCGCGGAACCGGCCCGGTGTCCGCAGGCCCGTCCGACCCGTGGACTGGGTTCGCCTCCGCCGACTGGCGGCCGGCACCGAGCCGCGCGAGGGCGAGAGCTGAGGATCCCTCGGCGCGGTCAGTATCCCGCGTCGAAATCGAACTCGTTGATCAGCGCGGACTCACCCGACAGGTAGCGTCCGAGATTCTCCACGAACAGGTCGACGATCTTCCCGTTCTCCGACGGCACGTTGGCGGCGCTGTGCGGGCTGAGGAGGACGTTGTCGGCCGTCCACAGCGGCGAGTCCTCCCGAAGGGGTTCGGTGGTGGTGACATCCAGGACCGCGCCGCCCACCCGGCCCGTCGACAGTGCTTCTGCGAGAGCGTCCTCGTCGATGATCGGTCCCCGGCCGAGATTCACGACGAGTGCCCCGCGGGGGAGGGCGTCGAGTTCTCGCGGTCCGATCAGTCCGCGGGTGGCGTCGGTGAGCGCGCACGAGATCACGAGAATGTCTGCCGTGGGCAGATGCTCGGCGATCCGGTCCGTGGTGGTCGTCGCGTCGAAGGGTGCGCAGGCGGGTCGGGGGGTGCGGGCCACCCCGGTCGAGGTGACGGCGAAGCATCGGAGGAGTTCCGCGGTGCGCGAGCCGATCTTGCCGGCGCCGACGATCAGCGCGTGACGTCCCGCGAGCTCGGTCGTCTCCTGTTTGCGCCAGGTGCGGGTGTGCCGGTCCGCGACGAGCCGGGGGAGTCCACGCGCGAAATGGAGAATGCCGGCGAGCGCGAACTCCGCCAACGGGTCGGCGTGCACTCCCGCGGCGGTCGTCACCGTCAGCGGAGCGGAGGACAACCCGAATTTCTCGACGAGTTGTCCGGCGCCCGCGGACGTCGCCTGGATCCATTTCAGATTCGGCGACTGCTCGAGCGTGCGGTCGGGGTGGCGCCAGTCGAAGTCGAACATGACGTCGGCGGTGTGCAGCATCGACGTCCACCGGTCGTGCTCGTCGGCGGTCAGCTCGCGCGGCACCCCGACGTGGTCGCTGGGCCACCGCGGGCAAGGCAGCAGTTCGGGTGCGTACGCCACCCGGACCCGAGGGTCGCTGCGGGCGATCCGCTCGACCAGGTCCTGCTCGAGATACGACGCGACGAGCACGTCGACGCACGGATCGGGCACGGTCACTCCTTCACAGCTGTCGATTCGCTCGGCTCGACCTCGGCTGCGGAGGCGGATTTCGGCATCGCCACCGCGGCGAGTACGAGGACGACGGCGGCGCCGAGGGCGGCCACGAACACGAGGTGCAGGGCGCCGGCGAGGTCGGCCGGGGCAGGGTTGTCGGCCCCGCCCAGTTGCGCATTGACGAGGGCGCCGAACAGGGCCACACCCACGGCGCTGCCGATGGACCGCGCGAACATGTTGGTGGAGGTGACCACGCCGCGCTCCGACCAGTCGACGCTCGACTGCGCCGCGATGAGCGTCGGGCTCGCGACCAGGCCCATACCGCCGCCGATGACGAAGCAGCAGAGCGCCACCTGCCAGATCGCCGACTCGAGGGACAGGCTCAGCGTGAGGGCGGTACCGGCGACGACCAGCAGACTGCCCGCGGTGGCCGTGACGCGGAAGCCGAAGCGCAGGTACACGCGCCCCGACTGGGATGCGGCGATCGGCCAGCCGATGGTCAGCGTGGCCAGTGCGAACCCGGCGACGAGTGCGCCCGTCCCGAGCACGCCCTGGGCGAAGGTCGGGACGTAGGTGGTCAGACCGAGGACGATGGCCCCGACCAGCAGTGACACGAGACTGCTCGCCGCGAGAACGCGCCGGGTGAACACCCACAGCGGCAACACCGGTTCGGTGGCGCGCCGTTCCACGAGGACGAAGACGATCAGAAACACGAGTCCCGCCGCGAAGATCGAAAGGCTGATCGGCGAACTCCACGCCCAGGCCTGCCCGCCCTCGAGGAGCCCGAGGATGAGCAACGTCGCCCCGACGGCGAGCACTCCGGCGCCGGCGTAGTCGACGGACCGCCGGGTGCGCACCCGCGTCTCGTCGAAGTTGCGGATCAGCATCACGGCGGCGAGCAGGCACAGGGGAATGTTGACGAAGAAGATCCATCGCCACGACAGGTACTCGGAGAACACGCCGCCGAGCGTCGGCCCGACCACCGCGGACATGCCCCACACGCTGGCCAGGTAGCCCTGGGCCTTGGCGCGTTCGGCGAGGGTGTAGATGTCGCCGGCGATGGTCATGCTCATCGGCTGGACGGCCCCGGCGCCGAGACCCTGCACCGCCCGGAACGCGATGAGCGCGGGCATGCTCCACGCGATCCCGCACAGCACCGAGCCGACACCGAACAGGGCGATGCCGAGGAGCATCACCGGTCTACGGCCGAAGATGTCTGCCAGCTTGCCGTAGATGGGCACCGACACGGCCTGGGTGAGCAGGTAGATCGAGAACAGCCACGGGAACTGGGTGAAGCCGCCGAGATCCCCGACGATGGTGAAGACCGCGGTGGAGATGATGGTCGCATCGAGCGCGACCAGTGACGTCGTGAGCATCAGCGACACGAGAATCGGTCCGCGTTCCGAACGGAACCCGACGTCGACCGGGGTCGTGTCCGTCGCCATTACCCACCCGTCGTGTCGTCGTACAGATCACAGAACTCTCTTTCAAGGCTAACGACATCGGTTCCAGTGCTATTCCGGGCCCTGATCGGTGCCCGTCCCGTCGTGTCCGCCCCGACCGATAGGCTGGATCACCGTGCGCCCCTCACTCGATTCATACGCCCATCTGGCCGGTGGCAAGGTCCGCGACCTCTACACGATCGACGACGAGCACCTCCTGTTGGTCGCGAGCGACCGGATCTCCGCCTACGACCACGTCCTCAGCACCCCGATCCCGGACAAGGGGCGGGTGCTCACCGCGATGAGCGTCTTCTTCTTCGGCGTTCTCGGCGGCAACAACCACCTGGCCGGTGAGCCCGACGACAGCCGGATCCCCGAAGAGGTCCTCGGCCGCGCGCTGGTGGTCCGCACGCTGAACATGGTCCCCGTCGAGTGTGTGGCCCGCGGTTACCTCACGGGGTCGGGGCTGATCGATTACAACGAGACCGGCGCGGTGTGCGGAGTCGCACTGCCCGAGGGTCTCGTGGAGGCGAGCCAGCTGCCCGACCCGATCTTCACGCCCGCCAGCAAGGCGGAGCTGGGGGAGCACGACGAGAACATCAGCTTCCAGGCCGTGGTCGACAAGGTGGGCCAGGATCTGGCCGTGAAGCTGCGGGACGACACCCTCGACATCTACGGTCGGGCGTCCAACTTCGCCGCCGACCGCGGCATCATCCTCGCCGACACCAAGCTCGAGTTCGGGCTGGACCCGAAGGGCAACCTGGTTCTCGCCGACGAGGTCCTGACCCCCGACTCGTCCCGGTACTGGCCCGCAGACGGGTACGAGGCAGGGAAGGTGCAGCCGAGCTTCGACAAGCAGTTCGTCCGCAACTGGCTCACCGGCCCCGAATCCGGCTGGGACCGCGCGTCCGACACCCCGCCGCCGCCGCTGCCCGCGGAGATTGTGGAGGCGACCCGTGAGCGGTACATCGAGGCGTACGAGCGGATCTCGGGTCTGTCGTTCGCGGAGTGGGTGGGCTGAGCCATGACCTCCGAAGGGCAGAAACTCACCCCGCCGGTCGCGAAGACCGTCCCCACCGAACGCGTCCACCACGGTCACACGTTCGTCGACGAGTACGAGTGGCTGCGCGACAAGGAAGCCGCCGAGGTCGTCGCGTACCTCGAGGCCGAGAACGCGTACACCGAGCAGGAGACGGCGCACCTCGCACCGCTGCGCGACCAGATCTTCCAGGAGATCAAATCCCGCACGCAGGAAACCGACATGTCGGTTCCCACCCGGATGGGCGACTGGTGGTACTACGCCCGGACCATCGAAGGCAAGCAGTACGGCGTCCAGTGCCGGGCCCCGATCAGCGGCCCCGACGACTGGACCCCGCCCGAGCTGACCCCGGGTGTGGAACTCACCGGGGAGCAGATTCTGCTCGACGGCAACGCCGAGGCCGAAGGCCACGACTTCTTCTCCGTCGGTGCCTTCTCCCTCAGCCACGACGGCACGCTCCTCGCGTACTCCGTGGACGTCGTCGGCGACGAGCGCTACACGCTGCGTTTCAAGAACCTCGAGACCGGCGAACTGCTGCCCGACGAGATCACCGACACCGCGCCCGGCGTCACCTGGGCCATCGACCACAGTCACGTCTTCTACCTCACCGTCGACGAGTCCTGGCGACCCGACACGGTGTGGCGGCACAAGCTCGGCACCGACCGCGAGCAGGACGTCTCCGTGTTCCACGAGCCCGACGAGCGGTTCTGGGTGTCGGTCGGGTCCACACGCAGCGAGAAGTACCTCATGATCTGGGTGGGGTCGAAGATCACCAGCGAAGGCTGGGTCCTCGAGTCGGCGAACCCCGAGGGCGAGTTCCGGGTGGTGCTGCCGCGGCGCGAAGGTGTCGAGTACGGAGTCGAGCACGCCGTCGTCGCCGGTGAAGACCGCTTCCTGATCATGCACAACGACGTCGTCGACGGCGAGAAGGCCGAGAACTTCGTGCTCGCCGAGGCGCCGGTGTCCGACCCGACATCGCTGACCACCCTCATCCCGCACCGGTCCGACGTGCGGTTGGAGGAGGTCGACGCGTTCGCCGATCACCTGGTGCTCGGATACCGCCGGGAAGCGTTGACCCGGCTGGCCATCTGGCCGCTCGGCGAGAACGGCTACGGCGAGTTCACGGAGATCGAGTTCGACGAGGAACTGTTCAGCGTCGGGCTCGGGGCCAATCCGGAATGGCAGCAGCCGACACTGCGGATGGCGTTCACCTCGTTCATCACGCCCGGCCAGGTCTACGACTACGTGCTGACGACGGGCGAACTCGCCCTGCGCAAGTCGCAACCCGTGCTCGGCGACTTCGACGCCGCCAACTACGAGCAGCAACGCGACTGGGCCGTCGCCGACGACGGGACGCGCATCCCGCTGTCGATCGTCCGCCGGAAGACGAACGGCGCCGACGGTCCCGCCCCCACGCTCCTCTACGGGTACGGCTCCTACGAGGCGAGCATGGACCCGGCGTTCTCCGTCGCGCGACTGTCCCTCCTCGACCGCGGCGTGGTGTTCGTGGTCGCGCACGTGCGTGGTGGCGGCGAGATGGGCCGGCACTGGTACGAGACCGGCAAGACCCTCACCAAGAAGAACACCTTCACCGACTTCGTCTCGAGCGCACGGCATTTGATCGACACCGGACGCACCACGCCGCAGCAATTGGTCGCCGACGGCGGCAGCGCAGGCGGCCTGCTGATGGGTGCGGTGGCCAACCTGGCACCCGAACTGTTCGCCGGCATCCTCGCCAACGTTCCCTTCGTGGACCCGCTCACCTCGATCCTCGACCCGTCACTGCCGCTCACCGTCATCGAATGGGACGAATGGGGTAACCCGCTCGAGAACCCCGACGTCTACGAATACATGCGCTCGTACAGTCCGTACGAGAACGTCGAGGCCAAGGACTACCCGGCGATCCTCGCGATCACCAGCATCAACGACACCAGGGTCCTTTACGTCGAACCGGCCAAGTGGGTCGCGAAACTACGCGCCACCAAGACCGGCGACACGCCCCTGCTCCTCAAGACCGAGATGAGCGCCGGACACGGCGGCGTCAGCGGACGCTACGAGAAGTGGAAAGAAGTAGCGTTCGAATTCGCGTGGGTGCTCGACCTGGTCGGCAAGGGCTGATCAGGGCCGGCTGATCCGACCTTGCTCGACGACCCAGGCGGCGATCTGGGACCGAGACGTGAACCCGAGTTTGACGAGAATGTGTTCGACGTGGCCCTGCGCTGTGCGTTGCGAGATGACCAGCTTGGTCGCGATCGCCTTGTTGGTGAGTCCCTCTGCGACGAGTTCGGCGACCTGCTGCTCGCGCCGGCTCAGGGACGGGTGGTCGCTGGGCGAATTCGTGATCGCTCGTGGTTGCTCGTTCAGGGCGAACGCGACGGCGTCCTCGAAGTCGAGGCCCGACCCGTGCCGGAAGGCGGTGTCGAACTCCCGTTCGCCGAGGTCACGGCGCGTTCGTCGTTCGAGTTCGTCGTGGTGGCCGGCGAGTTGCGGGAAGACCGCTGCCGGGCCGCCCACACCCTGCCACAGTGCTTCGGCCGCACCCATGAGGGTCGCGGCACGTTTCGGCAGGTGATTGTCGGCGGCGATCCAGGCCAGGATCTGCATGCACCACGCCGAGTTGACGACGTCGTCCGCGCGACGCGTCTGTCGTAGCCCGTCCTCCAGGAAGCTGCCGGCCCGCTCGTGGTCTCCGCGCTGCCACATCGCCAGCGCCGCGGTCCACAGTGACCACCCGCGGTACACGGATTCGCCGTGCGCCTCGCTGATTTCCTGGATCGCCCGCTGGCATTCCACTGCTCGTGTGACGTCTCCGAGGTGTGCACTCGCCAGGGCCAGGCCGAGGAGTGCCCACATCTCCTGAAGGGGATCGCCGTGCGCATGGAAGACGTCCCGGGCCGTCTGGAAGCACTCGACCGCATAGCGGAGGTCGTCGCCGCGGAAGAGGGAGACGAATCCCTCGGCCGAAGTCACGAGTGCCGTCATCGCGGTGTCGCCCGATTCGTCGGCGAGATCTCGGCCCTCGCTCACGAGGGCACTCGCAGCCTCGAGGTCGCCCTGCGCCCCCGCCAACATGCCTGCGGCATGCAAGGCGGTGATCCTGTCGGTGGTCTGAATCGTGGACGAATGGGCCAGCGCACGGTCGAACCAGCGTCGACCCTCGTTCAGTAGACCGAACGAGCGCCAGAACAGATACATGTCGTTCGCGATCCGTAGACCGGACTCGGCCTCCGCTAGCTCGGACACGGAATATTCCAGTGCGTCACGAAGATTCGGCTGTTCGCGATTCAACCGGGCGACCCATTCCAGTTGTCGGGGGCCGATCCACCCGGATCGAGCATCCGATGCCAGACGCTCGTACCAGTCGCGGTGCCTCCGCCTCATCTCGTCGACTTCGCCCGATGCACGCAACCGTTCCAGGCCGTAGTCGCGAAGGGTGTCGAGCAGCCGATAGCGGACGACGTCGCCGGCCTCCTCACGAATCAGGATCGATTTGTCGACCAGCGAAGCGATCACATCGAGCAATGCCTCCGGTTCGAGGCCACCCGCACAGATGCCTTCGGCGGAATCCAGCTCGAATCCACCGGCGAACACCGCCAGGCGGCACCACATTTCACGTTCGCTCCGAGTGCACAGGTCATAGCTCCAGTCGATGCACAGCCGTAGTGTTTGCTGGCGAGACGGAGCGCCGCGGCTGCTCAACGTCAGTAACCGGTATCGGTCGGTGAGCCGGTCGAGGATCTGGTGCGCCGTCATCGCCCGCAGCCGAGCGGTTGCCAACTCGATCGGTAGCGGCAATCCTTCCAAGCGTTCACAAATTCTGGCGACGGTTGATCCGTTGTCGTCCGTGATCGCGAAGCCGGGGACAGCCCTGGACGCCCGCTCGGCGAAAAGAGTCACGGAGTCGTACTGCGCCAGCCCCGCGGGAACCGAGAATCGGGTCGATTCCGGAACCGGCATCGGAGGGACACGGAGGGCAGCTTCGCCGTCGATTCCCAGTGCCTCTCGGCTCGTTGCGAGGATCCGAAGATTCGGGCAGTTCTTCAGCAGTGTCGCGGCCAGCGCGGCGACGGCAGCCACCAGGTGCTCGCAGTTGTCCAGGACCAATAGCAGCTGCTGGTCGGCCAGATGTCTCTGCAGGATCGCCGACGTTCCCAGCGCCGACTGCTCCCGCACGCCGATCGCGGTAGCAACGGTCTCTTCGACCAACTCCGGCGCTCGCAGTTCGCCGAGTTCGACGAGCCAGACCCCATCGGCGAACGCGCGGCGAGCGTCGTCGGCGACTCGGAGTGCGAGCCGTGTCTTACCCACGCCGCCGATGCCGGTCAGCGTCACCAGCCGCGACACGGACAGCAAGCGTTTCGTCTCGGCGGCTTCACGGCGCCGGCCGACGAAGCTCGTCAGCTCGCACGGCAAATTTCCCGACTTGCGTTGTGCGGCGGACATGAGAACTGTCGCCTTCCTATCCCGGGGCCCTCGTGTAACCGTACTCGCTCACAACGGGGTCTTCGGCCGAGAATGTGTCAGTAGTTTCGCCGTTCACCAGGCACTATGCTGATCGTGCCGCGTCAGGCGCGGGCAGTGCAGACAGTGCAGACAGTCGATCCGGAAGTCGAGGCCGGCGATGGCCGAATTCGATCCGCTAGCCACTCAGCGAGACGCGGCCGCGGGGATCGTGCCCGAACTGGAGGCGGAAGGCTTCGAGAACGCCCAGGTTGTGGGCCGAGGCGGCTTCGGCACGGTGTATCGGCTCGACCAGCCCAACCTGAACCGCACCGTCGCGATCAAGGTCCTTCGGTCGGATGTCGATCGTGAGAACAGGGAGCGATTCCTCCGCGAGCAGCGGGCTATGGGCGCTATGTCCGGGCATCCCAATATCGTCGCCGTCTTCCATACCGGGGTCACGGCGACGGGGCATCCGTACCTGGTCATGCCCTACCACTCGCGCGGTTCGCTCGATGCCCGGATTCGTGGCGACGGGCCTCTCGACTGGCGAGCAGCGGTCAGCATCGGAGTCCGGCTGGCAGGTGCCCTCGAAGTTGCGCACGGGGCCGGCATTCTTCACCGCGACATCAAACCGTCCAACGTCCTGCTGACCGATTACGGTGAACCTGCCCTGACCGATTTCGGGATCGCACGGATCGAGGGTGGCTTCGAAACGTCCGAGAACATCATCACCGGCTCACCTGCATTCACTGCTCCCGAGGTGCTGCACGGGCAGACTCCGACAGCAGCCTCTGATGTCTACGCTCTCGGAGCGACACTGTTCTGCCTCGTCACCGGCCACGCTGCGTTCGAGCGCCGGTCCGGGGAGAGTGTCGTAGCTCAATTCCTTCGCGTTGCGCGTCAACCGGTCCCGGACCTGCGATGCGACGAGATTCCGGATGATCTCTGCGCCGCCATCGAGCACGCGATGGAACAGGATCCGGCCGACCGCCCGCGATCCGCTGTCGAATTCGGCGACGAACTCCGTCTCGTCCAGCGTCGGCACTCGCTCACCATCGACGATATGGCCCTGCCGGGCGAGCGGGGGAGGGGTGACGGGCGCCGTCCACGGTTGACGCCGCCCACCCCTCGGACCAAGTACCGACCGCCGACTTCCGTCCGCCCGTTGGTCGACCGCACCCGGCTGAGCGGGCTTCTTCGCGCGGGCCGAGGTCGTCGCCTGATCGTGATTCACGGTCCTGCGGGATTCGGCAAGAGCACAGTGGCCGCCCAATGGCGAAAGCAGTTGAGCGCGGACGGAATCGCGGTGGCATGGCTCGCGGTCGACCACGACGACAACAACGTGGTCTGGTTCCTTGCCCATCTGATCGAGGCGATCAGGCAGGTCCGGCCGACCCTCGCCGAAGAGTTGGGCCGGGTGCTGGAAGAACACGGAGACGACGTCGAGCGGTTCGTCCTCGCATCGTTGATCGACGAGATCCACGAGGGGGGTGAGCGTGTGGCGATCGTGATCGACGACTGGCATCGTGTCACGGACAACGCCGCCGTCGCCGCTGTGGAGTACTTGATAGACAACGGCTGCCACCATCTGCAGCTCATCGTGACGAGCAGAAACAAGTCCGGCCTCCCGATGAGCCGGACCCGGGTTCGTGACGAGCTGGTCGAAATAGACTCCACGGATTTGAGATTCGACCTCGCGGAGTCGACAGAGTTTCTCGTGGAGTTGAGTGGGCTGGCGCTCGAGAACGCACAGGTCGCCTCGATTGTGAGGTCGACCGACGGGTGGGTGGCCGCGCTTCAACTGGTTTCGCTCGCGCTGCGCGGCAAGGGAGACCTTGCGACGTTCGTCGAGAAGCTGTCGGGCCGCCACCGGGGGGTCGGTGACTATCTCGTGGAGAATGTCCTGAGTTCCCTCGAACCGAGGACCGTGAACTTCCTGCTGTCGATCTCCGTTCCCGAGCGGATCTGCGGGGACCTCGCCTCGTCGCTCACCCGTAGCGAGCATGGTCGCGCGATGCTGGAGGACGTCGAGAATCGAGACCTGTTTCTGTACCGGGTGGACGACGACGGGGAGTGGTGTCGGTTCAGCAGTGTGTTTGCAGAGTTTCTGCGTGCCCGGCTGGAACGAGACCAACCCGAGCGGATGCGAGAACTGCACAGAATCGCATCTCGTTGGTTCGCCGACCATGATCTGCTGAGCGAGGCGGTCGATCACGCCCTTGCGGCGAGCGAGATCGATGAAGCGGTCGAACTCGTGGAGACCCACGGCATGGTCCTGGTGACGCACGGGCAGCTGGCCACACTCCTCGGTCTGGTCGCGAAGCTTCCGCGGGAGGTGATCCTGGCGCGCCCGCGATTGCAGATTGCCGTCGCGTGGGCCGATGTGTCGCTGCATCGTTCGGCGTCCGCGCAGAAGGCATTGGACCGTGCCGAAGCCTGTCTCGCACAGAAATCGCTTCCGACCACCGACTCCGACCTGGTGCTGGAATCAGACCTCGTCCGCGCGGTCCTGGACGTCACCGCCGATCGTATCGACCGGGTGGGCGATCTCGTGTCGGGTTGCCTGGTCGAGCCGGAAGCAGTGAACCCGTGGATCGTGTCGGTGGCAGCGAATCTGGTGTCGTTCGTGAGGATCTGCCGGTTCGAGTTCGACGCGGCGCGAAATCTCCAGGAATGGGCCGCCGACTATCACCGACGATCCACCGGTCCCTTCAGCGCGGTGTATGGACACTGCTACGCCGGTCTCGCCGCGAATGAGCAACTGGACGTCGTGGCAGCCGAAGAAAGTTATCGGCAAGCACTTCGAGTCGCGAGAGAATCGATGGGGATCCATTCCCATGCCGCCCGGATGGCCAGTGCACTGCTCGGCGAACTGATGTATGAGCAGAACCGACTCGACGAAGCCGAAGGCCTACTCGACGAGGGTCGTGCGCTCGGATCCGAGATCGGTTTGGTCGACTTCATGATCGCGATCTATGCCACCGGGTACCGAGTCAAGGTCCTGACGGGTGACATGGATTCTGCAACAACATTGTTGAATGAAGGAGATCGAATTGCCCGAACGATGTCGCTGCCGCGATTGTCGGCACGGATCGACGACGAGAGGAGTCGACTCGGGCTCCCCGTCCCGTCCGACGCTCGGGGGCACCAGGGTAGTGAGGGCGGTGGTGTGCCCCCTTCGTCGGTGAAACCCGATCAGGGTCCGTCTACCGGCATCGAGGCAATCACTGTGCAGCTGACAGAGTCCGGTGCCATTCGCCGACTGCTTGCCGAGCCGTCGACTGAACGGGTCGACCTCGCCTGCACCAGGGCGGGCGCCCTGGTGCAGGCGGTCGCTGCTCAGAATCGGCCGCGGGCGCTCCTGCAGGCACGACTTCTGTTCACCGATTGCCTGTCCGCGTCGGGCAGGGACGACGACGCCGAGAGCGAACTCGTGCCACTTGCCGCGCAGTGCGCCGAGTTGGGTCTCGTTCGTCCGATGTGCGACGCGGGACCGAGGGTGGTGGCAGTGGCCTCTCGACTCCTCGAACGGCAACGCACGACGCGATGGCGTGCGGAATGGCCGACGGTTCCGCCCGCCTTTCTGAACGCGGTCGTCACCGGTGCCTGATGCCGGCTGGTGCGACTCACAGTTGCGGCGGCGTCCACAGAACGGGATCGTCCGAGGGGGCCATCTTGGCGAGGATCACCTCGTCGAAGACGTTGGCGGTACCCCACTGATCCTGTTCCTCGAGACTGGTGCCCCACACCTTGGGAGTCCATCCGTGCTCTTCGTCGATGACCTGGAGGGCGGTCGTGTACTCCATGACGAAGCCACTCGACGGCTCCTGGAAGTACGAGTAGGTGTTGTCACCGGCGCCGTGGCGGCCGGGGCCCCACAGTGGCTGGTGTCCGGCCCGCATCATACGGCCGGTGCCGCGCATGAACTCGTCGATTCCGTACAGTTCGAACGAGACGTGGTTCAGGCTGGTGTTCTTCGACTGGGCGAAGGCGATGATGTGGTGCCAGCGACCGGTGCGCATGAAGCAGAAGAAGTCCTGGAGCCAGTCGGAGATCTTGAAGCCGAGGACGTCGCCGTACCATGTGATCGTCTTCTGCAGGTTTGCGGTGTTGAACACGACGTGGCTGATGAACTTCGGTCGGGACTCGCCGGCTTCGACTTCGCGGAAGATTCGCTGGTCGACCTCGGCGGCGAGTTCGATGGCGCGCCCGTCGCAGTCGAAGAAGATGCATGAATAGCCGCCGCCGAAGTCGCCGCGGTCGCCGGGTTCACGGATGATCTGGGCTCCGCTGTCGGCGACCCGCTTGGCTAGGAAGTCGACTCCGGCGCGGTCGGTCACATTGAACGTGGTCAGTTCGATTCCGGCGACATCGTTTTCGCGGAGCTTGATGGCGTAGTTGTCGGCGCATCCGGTTCCGAAGTAGGCCTTGCCGTCATCATTCGTGACGAGATCGAGTTGCCAGAGGTCGCGGTAAAAGTTCGACGCGGTGGTGAGTTCTTCGACGGCGATGGTGACCGAGCGGACGTGCGTGATGGGATGGACTGAGGGAAAGGACATGTCTTCTCCTGGAGCTGAACTGGGAAATGAGCGGTGTCGTCACCAGTTGGTGGCGATGTACTTCGCTTCCATGAACTCGAGCAGGCCTTCGTGCGCGCCCTCGCGGCCGAGTCCGCTCTGCTTGACGCCGCCGAACGGTGCCGCGGGGTCGGACACCAAACCTCGATTGACGGCGACCATGCCGGCTTCCACCCGGCTCGCGACGGACAGGGCGCGCTGCAGATTGCCGCTGTAGACATAGGCCGCGAGCCCGAGGTCGGTGCTGTTGGCCGCGGCGACCGCTTCGTCGTCGGTGTCGAAGGCGATCAACGATGCGACCGGTCCGAAGATCTCCTCG
This sequence comes from Rhodococcus jostii NBRC 16295, assembly GCF_001894825.1. GTDB lineage: Bacteria > Actinomycetota > Actinomycetes > Mycobacteriales > Mycobacteriaceae > Rhodococcus_F > Rhodococcus_F jostii. The sequence goes on from NZ_BCWY01000002.1 coordinate 251,518, forward strand.
CGCACGATCGCCGATTGCGGGTCGACACCGACCAGGACGGTGGGGGAGTAGAAGGAGCCACTCGAGATCGGCCGCTGGCCGCCGGTCAGCACCGACGCACCGTCGGCGACGGCGGCGTCGACGAGTTGCTCCACCTTGTCGACGGCCTTGTCGTTGATCAGTGGTCCGCACTCCGAACGCTCGCTGGTGCCGGCGCCGACACGCAGTGTGCCCATGCGTTGTCCGAGACGACCGGCGACCTCGTCTATGAGCGACCTGTGCACGTAGATGCGGTTGGCCGCGGTGCACGCCTGGCCCCCGTTGCGCATCTTGGCGATCATCAGTCCGTCGACCGCCTCGTCGATGTCGGCATCCTCGAGAATCAGGAACGGCGCATTGCCGCCGAGTTCCATCGCCGTCTTGAGGATCGAGTCCGACGACTCGCGCAGCAGGGTGCGGCCGACTTCGGTGGAGCCGGTGAACGACAACGCCCGTACGCGTGAGTCGTGGAGCATCGCGGAGACGACCTGGCCCGCGCGTGAGGTCGTCACCACGTTGATCACGCCGTCCGGAACGCCGGCTTCACGGCAGATCTTCGCGATGAGCAGACTGGTGAGTGGGGTCTCGGTTGCAGGTTTGAGTACCACGGTGCAGCCCGCCGCCAGGGCCGGCGCGATCTTGCGCGTCGCCATCGCAGCCGGGAAGTTCCACGGGGTGACGAGCACCGCGACGCCGATCGGCTCGTACTCGACGAGTATGCGGTTGGCACCGTTCGGCGAGGTGCTGAGCTGTCCCACCGCACGGACCGCCTCCTCCGAGTACCACCGGAAGAATTCGGCGGCGTATGCGGTTTCGGCCCGCGAATCGGCGAGAGTCTTCCCGTTCTCGGTGGAGATCAGTTCGGCGATGTGCTCGGCGCGGTCGGTCATCAGTTCCCAGCATCGGCGGAGGACTTCCGCGCGTTCGCGCGGACTGGTGGCGCGCCAGGAGGGAAGGGCCGCCGCCGCGGCGGCGACCGCGTCCAGTCCGTCCTCGACGGTGCCGTCCGGGACCGTGGCGATCAGCGCACCGGTGGACGGATTCAGGACGTCGATCGACGCCCGGGTGCGTTCGGCCGGGCTTCCGCCGATCACCAACTCGCGGGGCAGGGTGGCCGAGTTGAGCGACATGAGACATTCCTTCTTTTTCTGGGTCCGGCCAGGGTCCGGTGGCTGTCTGGTGTGGAACGAGGGTCAGGCCGGGTTGCGACCCACCAGGAATTCCTCGTCGAGTGAGGTGGTCACGTCGAGTCCGGCGGCGACGGCACCGGCCCGCAACTGCTTCATCTGCCCGTCGTTGATCCGGGCCTGAGGCGCTCGCAGCGGTCCACCGTTGAATCCGTTGAGCCACCCCTGGTATTTCCACAGGTACCTCGGCACCATGGCGGTGCCTGCGAGTGCCTGACCGACCACGACCGCGTCGGATTCCCGGATCGGGTGGAGCTTCCAGTAGATCTCCATCGCGTCCTCGAACTTGCCGTCGCGCATCAAGTCGAAGTAGCGGGCAACCCAGGGGCCGTAAGCCTCGTAGTTGGAGGTGCCCATCCACTGCATGCCGTACGCGGCGTGCCAGGCGGGTGAGTTCGACTCGATCGGGTCCATCACGATCACGTCGTTCCGGTAGCGCTCGAAGATCTGCGCGATGCCGCCGACTCCCGGACCGCCCACCTCGGTCTTGACGGCCACGACGTTCGGAATCTCGTTGATCATCCGGCCGATCAGGTCCGGCGAGAAGTGACTGGGGTGGAAACGGCGGAAGTTCCACAAGTGCATCGCGAACACGATGATTCCCAGATCGGTGCTCTCGGCGATCGCGCGGGTGTACTCGAAGACTTCTTCCTCGGACTTCGGGTAGAAGGTGAGCGGGTAGGAGACCAGGACGATGTCCGCGCCCAGACGCTCGGACTCGCGCACCAGTGCGATGTTGTCTTCGAGGGTGGGAAGCACAGCGTGCACGACAGTCTGGAGTCCGCCGGCGGCTTCGTCGACAGCGATCTCCGTGACCTGCAGTAGCTCGTCGAAAGTCGTGCCACATTCGGCGACGAGCAGTGCGCCCGAGATTCCCAGCTCCTTCTCGCGAGCGATGTCGTGCCTGATCGCGCGTTCGTTGATTCCCTTCAGATCGCTGGTGAAGGTGGGCAGGAGGCATCCGCAGATGCCTTTCATGTTCGCCTGGGCCCAGGCGCGGGCGTCGGATCGGGAATAGCTCATGAAGGGAACTCCGTTCGTCGGATTCTGTGTGCGGTGCGCAGGAGCAGGAGCAGGAGCAGGGACGGTGTCGGCTGTGGCCCGTGCCCAGCAGGACGCTTGACGGCGGCACGCAGGAAGGTGGTAATCCCGTATCGATATCCAAATAGTGGATATGTGGACCGATATGTGGATTCCTGGACGCTAACACCGGCCGCGCCCGGCGTCAACGGTTTCTCGAATTCGTTGTGTGGCGGGGGTGCATGGAAGGTCGATGACGTGGCGCCGCGCGACTTTGCGGCACCCCTTTGACATCTGCGGCACGCCGTTGTTACCGTCATCACATCCACCAGACGGACCCAATATCCATTATGTGGACATTTCGTTGGTGTATCAATCCACTCCTGATAGGGGTCATCCAGATGACACGTGTTACCGCGGACGTCACTCGCGTGAGCCGCCGTTCCTACTGGGGCCGAGACGAATTCGATTCCGAGATGGAACGAATATTCGGCCGGTGCTGGCTGTTCGTCGCCCACGAGAGCGAGATTCCGTCGCCAGGCGATTACGTCACCAGGAAGCTGGGAGGCGAGGACGTCATCGTTGTCCGGGACGAGACCGGCGACGTCCGGATCTTCCTGAATTCGTGCACACACCGAGGCAATCAATTGTGTCGTGCCGACATGGGCAACTCATCGCACTTTCGGTGCAGCTACCACGGCTGGACTTTCTCCAACAAGGGCACGCTGCGTGGAGTGCCCGAGCGAAAGCAGGTCTTCGACGCGGATTTCGACAAGAGCGAGTACAACCTGGTCGGGCCGCCGAACGTCGACGTCTTTCACGGGCTGATCTTCGCCAGCTGGGACCCGGACGCACCCACGTTGCTCGACGAACTCGGCGACATGGCCTGGTATCTCGAAGCCGTGCTCGACAAGGCCGGTGATCTGCAGGTCGTCGGTCCGCCGGCGCGCGCCCTGGTGCGAACCAACTGGAAGCTCGGCGCGGAGAACTTCGCCGGCGACGGCTATCACCTGGGAACGACGCACAAGAGCCCGATCGACCTGGGCACGTATCTGAACACCGAGGCTTTTCCGCAGCTCGACGGCGTCTCGATGGATGCGATGCGTGGGCGATGCATCGTCGCCGGCAACGGGCATACGCTCCGGGTCCAACACTACGGACTGGAGTCCGAAGCCCCGGTGTTTCTCGGCTATCCGGAGGACCGCTGGTCCGACATTGCGGCCGGACTCGACCCGAGGCAGGCAGATCTCATGTCGAGAATGTCTGTGCTGCACGGCAATGTATTTCCCAACCTGTCCTTCATCGACGCCGCAGCGCTCACCTCCGGTGACGACACCCCGGCGGTGTCGTACGTGCAGTTCCGCCAGTGGCAGCCGGTCGACGAGATGCACTGCGAACTGGTCATGTTCGCGTTGGTCCCGGGGTGGTACGACGAGCAGCAGCGCGAGCACTCGCAGCGCGCGAACCTCCGAATGGTCGGTCTCGCCGGGATCTTCGACACCGACGACTTCCAGAACTGGACATCCGTCGCAGACATGAGCCGCGGTCGGGTCTCGCAGTCCACCGATTTCGTCTACGCAGGCGGTGTCGGTATCGAACCGGCCGACGGTGTCGACTGGCCCGGCGCCGTCTACGACGCCGATCACTCGGAGGTCAACCAGCGGGAAATGTTCCGCAGGTGGTCCGAACTGCTCGACGACGACAGAACCTGCGCCCGCACGGCCGGGAAGGCGGACCGATGCTGACCGGCGAACGTATCGACGTCGCGGATACGGACGATGCCACCTTTACCAGCGTGAGAAGATTCTACGGCCGGGAGACGGCATTGCTCGACGCACACGACTACGCGCGGTGGATTCCGCTGCTCGAGCCCGAGTTCGTCTACCGGATTCCCGTCACCGTGACCCGCGACGACCCGTCACAGTCACCTTTCGTGGCCGGCGCATATCTGCTCGACGAGTCCCGCGACTCCCTGGCCAACCTATGGGCGAGGCGCCTCGAACCGGATCACATCGACTTCTCCTGGGGGGAGGTGCCGCTCCAGCGGGCGCGGAGATTCGTCTCGGTCTTGTCCGTCACCGACGCTGGGCGAACCGGCGAGGTTGCGGTCACGTCGAATGTGCTCGTCACCGTTGTCCACCAATCGGATCCAGTGGTCATGACGGCGGCCGGGCGGCATGACATCCTGCGTCGCCGAGGCGACGGCTGGGGCCTGGTGGAACGGACGGTCCATCTCGACGAGAGCGTGGTCAGATTGCCGCACCTGCGAATGGTGATCTGATGACCGTTCCCTGCACGCGAACCCAGGGCGACTCGCCCGCACCGAACGCCGGTGACGGTACCGTCGCCGCCGAGTTCACCGTCGTCAACGAGTTCACCGCTGTGCGGGTGCGGAAGATCCTGACCCGCAACGGGCAACGGCTCGAGATCACTTCGCTCCGGCTGGATCACCGGATCCGTCTCGACGCCCTGGCACTCGAGGGACTGAGCTGGCAGAACGAGGACACCATCTCCGCGTACCTCGACCAGCCGTTCGGCCCCGAGGATGCCCCCACGCCCCCAATCGGAAGAGAGAACAACCAATGCTGCTACTGACCGACGAGCACGTGCGAGGCCTCACGCAGATGCCCGGCCTCGTCAGCGCCATCCGCGAGGGGTACCGCACACAGGCCCGCGGCGGTGCACAACTGCCCGACCGCATCAATCTGGAGTCGACACCGGGATTCTTCCGGCTGATGCCCGGCGTGGCGGACGGCGCGGGCTTGATGGGGTTCAAGGTCTTCAACCAGGTCGCCGAGGGCGGGGTCCAGTACCTGATCGGCCTGTTCGACGAGCGGACCGGTGAGTTACTCGCTCAGCTGGACGGGGCATACCTCACCGCTGCCAGGACCGGAGCGACCACCGGTGTGGCGGCCGGGTTCCTGGCTCCGCAGACCGGCGTCGAGATCGGGGTGATCGGCTCCGGCCTGGAGGCGGAGACGAACCTCGAGGGAGTGTTCGCGGCCCTCGACGTCAAGCGGGTGCGGGTCTTCAGCCCGAACCCGCAGCGGCGGAACGCATTTGTCGAGCGGATGGCCGCACGCCTCGACGTGGACGTCGTCCCGGTGTCCGAGCCGGCCGAGGCGGCCGCCGCGCCGGTCGTCGTGGTCGCCACCAACACCGGTGTCGGAACCGGACGCATCGCCCTCGAAGGCAAGTGGCTCGCGCCCGGGACCACCGTCCTGTCGATCGGATCCACCATGCCTTCGTTGCGGGAGATCGACACCGACGTCGTCGACCGCGCCGCATTCGTGGTCAGCGACGCGCCCGAACAGGCCCGCATCGAGTCCGGGGATCTGATCGCCGCCGACGAGAAGGGGCTCCTCGAAGGCAAATTCGTGACCCTCGCCGACCTCGCTGTGGGCAAGGCGCCCGCCCTCGACGCAGGCGCGATCACCGTGTTCAAGTCGGTCGGCACCGCGCTGCAGGACCTGATCGCGGCCAAGGTGGTCTACGACCGGGCCGTGCAGAACGGAATCGGGACGTCGGTGGATCTACTCCGCACCAAGAAGCCCGCGGGAGCATGAGCGCCATGGCGAACTGGGCCGAACGCGTAGCCGTGGTGACTGGTGGCGGCAGCGGAATCGGGCGCGCTGTCGCCACCCGACTGGCCGACGACGGATATGCGGTCGCGGTGATCGACGCCAACGACGTGGGCGCCACACGCACGGCCGAGATAGTCTCCGGGACGGGCGGTCGCAGCATCGCCTACGCCGCGGACATCACCGACGAGGAGCGAGTCCGTTCGGTGATCGGAGAGATCACCTGTGACCTGGGAGAGATCGACGTCCTGGTCAATGCCGCCGGAATCTTCGACCAGAACCTGGACTTCGGCGAGCTCACATCCGCCACCTGGGAACGGGTCCTGCGTGTCAACGTCCTGGGTACGGCAAATCTGATCCGCGCGGTCGGAACGCTCATGGCGGAACGTGGCCGCGGGGCGATCGTCAACGTCGCCTCGTCGGCCGGGCTGGTGCCCCGCGGAGGCGGGTCCGCCTACATCGCCTCGAAATACGCGGTCGTGGGTCTGACCCTGAAAGTTGCTGCGGAGTATGCCGGTCGAGGCGTGCGTGTGAATGCCGTCGCCCCCGGGTGGATTCCCACCGACCTGTTCACCACCAGCGCGGCCGCACTCCGGCGAGCCGGGGGATCCGTCCCCGACGATCCCTCACCCGTCGGGGGAAACATCCCGATGGATCGGCCGGGAGATGTACACGAGGTAGCGGCCGGAGTGGCGTTCCTCGCCTCCGCCGAGGCCGGTTACATCACCGGTGTCGTACTGCCTATCGACGGCGGATACCTCGTCGGCTGAGCGCCCCCTGTGCCGTGCTGCACGGCACCACTCGAGAAGGAACGAACAATGTTGTCACGAAACCAATCCCGCCCGCCGGTAGTTGCGGCCGACCGGAACAGCGAGGTGTAATCATGCGTGTCACCGCCGATGCCGGCAAGTGCCGTGGTTACGGTAGCTGCATGCTCGAAGCCCCTGAGGTCTTCGATCTGGACGAAGACGAGAACAAGGTGATCCTGCTGCAGGAGAACCCGCCCGAGTCCTTGCACACGAAGACCGGCAGGGCGATTCGATCCTGCCCCGCCAAAGCGTTGGGAACCCGTGATGAGTAGGTTCCAGCGCATCGTTGTCGTCGGCGGCTCCCTCGCCGGCATGAATGTGATCCAGGAACTGCGGCGCCTGGGATACGCAGGCGGTCTCACCCTCGTCGGCGAAGAGGACGTGCAATCGCCCTACGACCGCACGGAACTGTCGAAGAAGTTGCTCACCGGCACAATCGATCCGGATGATCTGTATCTACTGACCACGGAGGAGATCGACGAACTCGATCTCGATCTTCGCCTCGGACGCCGGGCGACGTCACTGTCGCTCGACCCGTCGCGACACACTCTGACCCTCGACGACGCCACGATTCTCGAATTCGACGCGCTCGTCGTGGCCACGGGTTCGCGGGCGAGGCGACCCGCATTCATGGGAGGCCTCGCGGGTGTCCACGTTCTTCGGACGCTGCCGGATGCTCTCGCACTCAGAGCCGAATTGGACAGTGCCCGAAACATCGTCGTCGTCGGTGCCGGGTTCATCGGTGCGGAGGTGGCAGCGAGTGTGCGCAGTCGCGGGCAGTCGGTGACCCTGGTCGACCCGCAACCGACCCCCTTGGGAACCGTCCTCGGACCCATCGTCGGATCCCACTTCGCGGACCTGCACACACGTCATGGCACCGACCTCGAACTCGGGGTGGGTGTCCAGGAACTGGTGGGGGACGGGCGCGTCAGCGGAGTCAGGCTGACCGACGGACGACTTCTCCCTGCCGACCTGGTCGTGGTCGGCGTGGGCGGTGCGCCGGTGACCGAATGGCTCGACGGTTCCGGCGTCGAGGTGGACAACGGCGTCCTCTGTGACGACGGCGGGCACACCAACGTGCCGGGGATCTACGCGGTCGGTGACGCTGCCCGCTGGTACTCGGACTACTACGGGACGCAGGTACGCAGCGAGCACTGGAACAATGCCACCCTCCAGGCGACTGTCGTGGCGGAGAACATCGTTGCCGCCGCGAAGAAGTCGACGTTGTGCGCCGTCCCCAGCTTCTGGTCGGACCAATACCGCAAGCGAACTCAGATGGTCGGCTGCCCGCGGCCCACGGACGAGGTGTGTTTCGTCAGCGGCGGACCGGGCGAGGAACGATTCGTCGCACTCTACGGTCGTGACGACCGGGTCACCGGCGTCATCTCGTTCAACTCGCCGCGTGGGTTGATCAAGTACCAGCATCTCGTCGCCGAAGGTGCGTCGTGGTCCGCGTCCACAGCGTTGCCGGACAACATCATTCCGACTGATACCCGATATTGACGATGGTCGGGTCCTTCCATCTGCCCAATCCTGTTGGGAAAGGATAGATTCGGACTACCCGGCAGAGACCTGAGTCACATCGTGGCTCACGAGTTCGTAGCGATCTACGAACTGCCATCGCCTCGGGTGATCTGAGGTATCTGCTCTCCCCCTGCACAGCCGCCGTGCCCGGCGGCGTGTGTACCGATGGAAGGAACCCCCATTGTCGACAATTGACGGTAGCGATGTCTACCAGGCCCGATGGCGAATGCTCGCCCTGCTTGTCCTCGGCTACGTCAGCCTGACGTTGAACTGGTTCAACATCGCGTCGGCCTTCACACCCATCAGTGAGGACCTCGGCGTGAGCTTCGAGCAGCTCGCCCTGCTGATCGCGCTGTTCGTCCTCGGCTACGGGGTCGCCCACGTCCCGGGCGGCATCATCGCGGCCCGGCTCGGGATGAAACGCACGCTGGTCCTCGGAATGGTGCTGCAGGGGGCCGGTGCGGCGCTGTCGGGTGTCGCGGTCGGTTTTCTCGATCTCGCCCTGTACCGGGTGATCGCCGGTGTCGGCGCGTCCATCTTCATCGCCGTCGCTGTCGCCGCGGTCAGTGTGTGGTTCCGCGGCCACGAGATCAACCTCGCCCTGGGCATCGCGTGCGGTGCGGCGTTCAGTACCGGTGTCGCCCTGGGTCTCTACGCGTGCATCTACCTGACCGACCTCGCGGGATGGCGCGGCATGCTTGCGATCTGCGGCATCGTCAATATCGTTCTGGCGGCGGCGGTTGCCCTGTGGTTCCACACCCCGCGCGGCGTCGATGGACTCCACGGCGGCCGGATCAGCCGCGCCGGCCTGGTTCGGGCGCTGGTCGACAAGCAGCTGTGGATCTACGGCATCGCGATGCTCGGCGTGTACGGCGCCTACTTCACAGCATCGCAGCTGTTCAGCGAGTACGCGGTCGCGCAACGCGGCTTCACCCCCGGCCAGGGCGGTCTGCTCGCCGCGATCCTGGCCCTGGCGGGAATCCCCGGAAGTCTGGTCGGCGGCAAGGTCGCGGACCTGGTCCGCAACTACCGAACCGTCATCGTCGTTCCCCTCCTTCTGATGGGGGCACTGATCGCCGCGATCCCCGTCGCCCCCGATGCCCTGCTGTGGTTCATCTCCTTCGCGATCGGGTTCCTCTTCGTCTTCAGCTACCCGGCCTGGCTGGGAGTGCCCGCGGACCTGTCGAAGATCGATCCCGAACAGGTCGGCACTGCGGTCGGCGTGATGCTCACCCTCGCCGCGGTCGGCGGGTTCGTCGTCCCCGTGGTGTTCGGGAACATCGTCCCCGCTCACGGTTTCGCGGCCGGCTGGATTGCGGTCGGAGCGATCTCGGTGCTCACTGCCCTCGTGGGCCTGCTGGGCATGAAGCGCGCCGCCGAGCCGGTCGAGGAAGACCGGAAACTCACAGTCAGCTGACTGTGCACCTACCACCTCCACTGTCGCACTGTGAGATCCAGAGTGCGACCAATCGAAAGAAATGAGGAAGTAAGCAGATGAGCAGAATCATCGACATCTCCATGGTCACCGACGGTGACCCCACCCTGGAGGGCAAGGGAGTGGTGTTCGAGCCCCACGTCCTCGGGGCGCAGTACAACGAAGAGCACTACGACATCGATCCGAATCATTGGCCCACCCCTGGTGCCGCGTTCGCGGTCGAACATATCGACATGAACTCGCACACCGGCACACACATGGACGCACCGTGGCACTTCGGCCCGGTGATGGCGGACGGGTCGAAGCCGAAGACCATCGAGGAGTGGCCCCTCGAACGGTGCATGGGTGACGGGGTCGTCATCGACATCAGTGATGCCGAAGATGGCTCGGAGGTGTCCCTCGCGGAAATTCAGCAGAAGCTGAAGGACATGGACTACACGATCAAGCCGGGCGACATCGTCCTCACGATGACCGGAAACGACAAGTACTGGGGAAAGCCGGAGTACACCACCCGTGGCGGCGGACCCAGCCGTGAGGCGCTCAAATGGATCCTCGAGCAGGGCGTCACGGTCGTGGGAACGGATGCGTGGAGTTACGACCGTCCGTACGCCGCATGGGCCGCCGATTACCACAGGCACGGCAAGGACCCGAAGTACCTGTGGCCCTGCCATCTCCTCGGCCTCGAGATCGAGTACGCGCACATCGAGAAGCTCGCCAATCTCGACCAGCTGCCCCCACACGGGTTCAAGGTCATCGCGCTGCCCATCAAGATCGCCGGCGGCACGGCGGGATTCGTTCGCGCTGTCGCCATCGTCGACGAGGACTGACCGATGACCACAGTGAGCGACGACATGAAGTACGTGACCGTGCCGGGGCTACAAGCAGATGCTGCATGGCATTGGGCGGCGGAAGCCGGGAATCTCGTATTCACCTCGGGTGCGGTTCCCCACGACGAGTCGGGTGACATCGGCGAGGATCTTTCTGCCGCGGCTCAGGCGGACAGGGCGTTTGCGAACCTCGAGCGTGCCCTGCGCGCGGCGGGAAGCTCGATGGACCGCATCGTCAAGATCACCGGCTACCTCACCGACCCGGAGACTCTGCCGGAGATCCGCACCGTCCGCGACAAATGGATTCCGAACCGTCCGCCGTCGACGTTCGTCTACGTCGCCGGCCTGGTGGATCCGCGGATGCTGATCGAGTTCGAAGCGATCGCGGTCAAGAGCTAGACGATGCCGGTAGGTCTTTCCCCTCGGCGACACGGAGAAGACCTACCGGTTTCGCCAGCCCATCAGCTGGGACAAGGACTGGGCGAGCCCGAGAACCTCGTGGAGAACCAGGTCCCGCGGCGGCATCTGTTCGCGGTAATTGGCAATCGACACCGACGCCGTCACCTCGCCCGCCGCATTCCGGATCGGGGCCGCAATTCCACACGTGGCGGTGGTGACATCCCGGTCGCTGGAGGCATAGCCATCGGCCACGATCTGGTTCAGCTTGGCCCGCAACGCGTCGGGGTCCGTGATCGTGTACTCGGTGAACGAACGAAGCGGTCCCTTTACGTAGGAGTCGATGAACTCGTCGGGGCAGTATGCGAGCAGAACCAGTCCGCGGGCCCCCGTGTGGAGAGGATAGGCACGGTACGTATTCGCGTAGGACAGGGTGGGAACGGGAACACGAGGTTCGACGCTGGCAATGGCCACCGACGAATGCCCGTCACGCTCGGCGATCTGAACGAAGCCGCTGATCCGGTCGGCCGCCGTCCGCATCAGCGGTTCGCTCGTCGTGAACAGGGGATGATCGCCGAGGTAGGCGGACCCGATGGCGAACATCCGACGGCCGACGTAGTGCAGACCGGTTGTGTCGTCACGACGGACGAAGCCATTGTCACGCAAATACGTCAGCGTGCGGTGCGCGGTTGCCCATTTCGCCCCGGTGGCTTCGGCGAGTTCTTTCGCGCGCATCGGTTGTTCCGCGAGTAATTCGAGCATCTGCATTCCACGATGCATGCTCTGCATCGTGGAGTTCTCGGACTTTTTCTCGGGCTCGTGCGCGCTGCTCACACCCGAAATATACCATGCCCGGGTTTCGGAATCGGCCCCGGTTCACTAGGGCGGGGATTAATCGACCACGTGAATATCCGCTCCGGGTGGGGCGCTGTGTTCGAGAAAAGAGAAAAGAATTGAAAACGGTGGACCGTAAGGGGTTGGTCGCTCAGCTGATCGATCGGTTCGAGGACGAGATCGTCTCGGGACGGTGGGCGGTAGGAAGCCGGATCCCACCCGAGCCGGCATTGGCCGAGATGGTGGGTACCGGCCGAAACACCGTGCGGGAGGCCGTGCAAGTTCTGGCGCATTCGGGGATCCTCGAGCGACGGCAGGGTTCGGGCACCTACGTGTTGTCGCCCCGACGATGCATGCCGGCAACGGCGCCGGGATTCGGCGCGGCACCACCCGGGGACGTCCGGGAATTGAAACGGCTTCTCGTCTATTCGGCGTGCGTGGCGAACGCGATGCGCGGAGTTACCGAGAATATCGAAACACTCCGTCGAATATATACGGAGTGGGCGGCGTCCATCGAAGTTATTCATCCGGTAGCGGACGCCGGTGACATACTATCTCGAGCAATTGTTGTGAGTACCCGCAATCAGGCGACGCTGAGCGTGTTCGACGAATTACCGTACATTTCCGACCGCGAACTGTGGATCTCGCCGACAGGGGAAATCGAGCGCGCATTTCAGGGAATGCTGACAGCGCTGTTCTCCGGTGACCGCATCGCGGTGGCGGGGGAAGGTGCATCGCTGATGTGCCCTGCCGACCACTCGCCGGATCGATGACGACTCACAGTTGCTCCGCCAGTCGGCGAACTTCGCGGCGAAGCCATCGGTGCCCGGGATCGTCGGAATGGCGTGGATGCCAGTACATCATCTCGGTGATCGGAGCCAGCGGGACCGGCGGCTCGAGCAGTCGAATACCTGCGCTGTCGCGGAGCGCTCGTGCCAGACGCTCGTACAGCACCGCGACCATCTGCGTTCCTTCCAGTAGGAACGGTGCGGCGAGGTAACTGGTCGTCGACGCTTCGATACGTAAGGGCAGCGAGATGGCGTCGAGCTGGGTCTCTGCGAAGGACGGCGGGATGCCGCCGGTGGCGGACAGGTGGGGAAGCGCGCTGAACTGCTCTCTCGACATCACGTCACCCACAACGGGATGGTCCGTCGCCACCACACAGATGTGCCGGTCGGTGAAGAGGGGAGTGCCGGCGTAGGCGGTTCCCCCGTGACCGACGATCTCTCGCGGGATGATCACCAGATCGGCCTGCGCCTCACGCAGTGGATCGAAGTAATTCGCCTGCGGGGGAGCGATATTGATCCGTACGTTCGGCGCTTGGTCGGCGGCCGTTCTGATGAACGAACGAAGTAGCACGAGCGTGACGTAGTCGCTTGCATGAATCGTGAAGGTGCGGGTATCAGTGGCCGCGTCGAACGGGGCACGAACGGCCACCAGTGTCTCGATCGATCCGAGTATGTCGTGGACCAGGTAGGTGAGGGACTCTGCGAGTGGCGTCAACGTCATCGATGACCCGTCACGGACGAGTAGGGGGTCGTCGAACAATTTTCGTAGCCGGGACAGAGTGCCACTCATCGCCGGTTGTCCGACGGAGAGTTGCTTCGCGGCGCGCGACACGCTTCGCTCCGACAGGAGGGCGTCCAGGCCGACGAGAAGGTTCAAGTCGATTCGGTTCAGTTTCGTTCGCAACTCTCGTCACCTCTCCCGCCGTCGCCGGCAGTCGATCATCATTCGAAATGATACCTGCCATCGGAAAGATGTGGCCAGCCTGATCTCGCTGAATGGGCTGTGTCTCGGTATCTTTGGGGCAATCAGGTGAGTCGATGCGCACGCCGGCTCACCACGATCTGTAGACGCCGTCCGTGGGCCGGTCATCCAACCGGCCGGACGCGTCGTTCGCGACTTTCATTGGAGTTGTCATGACTGTAAGGGATGGTTGGGCGGTGCTCGACACCGCGACGGCGAACGCCGTCGGCGTGAGACGGGCGGGGGACGTCATCGATGCGGTGGGTCGGCGCTCGTATCTGCACGCCGGGCCGCAGGTAGAGCCCGGCGAGGTCGTCGGTCCGATGAGGGGCGCGATTCTCGGGGCGTTGGTGCTCGAGGGGGAGGCTCCCGATCTCGACGCTGCAGCCGAACTTTTCGACGCCGGGGAGGTCGATCTGCGGCCGTGTCATTCGGCGTCCGCCGTGGGGGCGATGGCCGGTGTCGTCTCTCCGAGCACCCCGGTGGTGGTTGTCGAAGCGGAGAACGGTCACAAGGCATTCGCACCGCTCAACGAAGGACTCGGCCGGGCACTTCGATTCGGTGCCAACGACGCCGGGGTCATCGAGCGCCTTCGGTGGATGAGTGTCGTTCTGGCGCCGGTACTCGACGACGCTCTGAGGTCGATGGGCGGTATCGACATCACTGCGCTGCAGGCGGAGGGGCTTCGGCGGGGCGATGAATGCCACAATCGGAACGTCGCGTCGACGGCAGCGCTCACGATCAGGCTTGCACCCAGAGTGATCGAACATGCCCCGGACTCGAAGACCGCGGCGGCGATCATCGAGTTCCTCGGCGGCAATCCACACTCCTTCCTGTCGTTCTCCATGGCGGGCGCGAAACTGGTCGCCGATGCCGCCCACCGCTGTGGAACAAGGGGATTGGTGACCGCGATCGCAGGGAACGGGCGGCGGATGGGGATTCGCGTGAGCGGTCTCGACTCGTGGATCACGGCGCCCGCGCCGGTGGGAGATCCGAAGTTGTTCGATGGATTCACCTTCGATGATGCCTGTCCGATGATGGGTGATTCCCTCGTGACCGAGGTGATCGGTCTCGGTGCCTTCGCATTGTCCGCCGCGCCGGCAATCAGCTCCTATATCGGAGGCAATCCCAGCGCGCTGAAGGACTATGTGGCGGAGATGCGGCAGATCACCCGGGGCGGCAGTAGTCGGTTCCTCATCCCGGACGAGGAGTTTCGGGGCACGCCGATGGGAATTGACGTCGAAGCTGTCGCGCGAACAGGAATCGCTCCGGTCGTGAACAACGGATTTGCGCACCGGTCCGCAGGAATCGGGCAGGTCGGTGCGGGAATCACGAGACTTCCCATCGAACCCTTCGTCGCCGCGCACAACGCCCTACTGGATCTGGGTGCGGGCGACTGGATGGCTTCAGCGGGAAGGCGGTGGGGTGAATGATCTGGGCGCGGCCTGCGAACGCCCTGCGCCACGTCGAGAAGCTCGAGGCACGAGTCACTCGCATCGTTGCCGGCTTCGCGGCAAGCGACGTCTTCTGGTCGTCCGGTTGTGACCCGGGGTGGTTCCTCACCAATACATCGGGATCTCTGATCGTTCCGCACATGCTGTGGGAAGTGGACAGTGGAGACGTCATTGCGGTCGACGAAGTGGACGTCGGATACGGAGGAGCGGCGCCGAGCCGGGCGTTGACACTGCTCGGCGAGTTGGGCCTGAGTGATCCGGTGGCCCGAGGGATCGCCTATTCGCGAAGGTCGGTTACCCAGCTGGGATGCGACGGCAGTACGGTGCTGCACTCCATCGCGCATGCGGATTGGCCGGGGTTTCAGCTCCACACTCCTACGAGGATCGGCGCATCCTGGGTCCTGCGTGTCACTTCGGACAATCTCCGGAACAGCCTTCTGCAGGCGGGAGCACCACCGCGACCCGGCGCGGGAAAGATCGGCCAGATGATTGCACGCGAACTCGACCGGGTCGATCTGCCCGACTGGGCGCACGGTCGTCGGACGGCGAGGCTGTTCGACGACTGCGGCGCCGCACAGGACGCCGGCTTCGTCGACCGCCGTCCTCAGCGCTCACCGGTTCCGGATCGCCCACGGACCTATCGATTGATTGTGGAACAAGGACTGTTGCAACTGTGGTTCGAACTTCCGGAACCGGGAGAAGCCGGGGTGCTGTCCCGGGAAGCGCGAGATCTGATCGCGAACCTGGACATCTCGGATGGCCCGCGTTGATGCCCCAGACTGTGAAGAAAGGTCCTTGATGTCGGAGCCGTTGTACTACCGCAGTGCGACCGAGCTGTCCCGGCTCATGCGTGCAGGTGAGCTGTCCGCCCGTGAAACCGTGTCAGCGCATCTTGCGCGGATCGAGGAGGTCAACCCTGCCGTCAACGCCGTCGTGACGTACATTCCCGACCTCGCGATGACACAGGCGGCAGCTGCCGACGAACGCTTCGCGGCCGGGGGGTGGGACGGCCCTCTGCACGGCATTCCAGTGGCGCACAAGGACAACCACCTCACCAGGGGAGTGCGGACAACCTTCGGGTCGCGCATCCGTGCACAGTATGTTCCCGACCGTGACGATCTCGTCGTGGAACGCATGAAAGCGGCCGGAGTCGTGACGCTGGGTAAGACCAATGTTCCGGAGTTCGTCGCCGGTGGGCATACCTTCAACGAACTCTTCGGTGCGACAAGGAATCCGTACGATCTCGAGGTTACCGCGGGTGGTTCGTCCGGCGGCGCCGCAGCGGCACTCGCCGCGGGGATGCATCCGATCGCGGACGGCAACGACATGGGCGGATCACTTCGTCTGCCCGCCGGATATTGCAACGTGGTCGGGCTGCGTCCCAGCGCGGGGCGTGTACCCACGTACCCGGCGGCGGACGGGTGGTGCGGGCTGTCCGTTCCAGGGCCGATGGCGCGCTGCGTCGACGACGTCGCGTTGTTGTTGTCCGTCCTCGCGGGCCCCGACCGCCGGTCACCCATCAGCCTGGAGGAGGACGGATCCCGGTTCGCCACCGTCGCCGAAGACGGTCTGCACGGTCGAAGAATTGCGTTCTCCGTGGATCTGGGCGGTAGCGTCCCGGTGGAACCGGAGGTACGTCGAGTGGTCGAACAGGCCGCGCGCACGTGCCAGGAGGCCGGAGCGGTCGTCGAGGAGGCATGTCCGAGCTTCGACGGGGCCGGAGAGTGCTTCCGAATCCTTCGGGCGTGGCAGTTCGAAGCGGCGTTCGGTGAACTCTTCGATGCGAACAAGGATCTGGTCCGGCCCAGCCTGTACGAGAACATGATCGCTGGCCGGCAGTTGGCCGGGCGCGACGTCGGCCGGGCGGCACTGCTCAGAACCGGACTCTTCCATCGAATGCGCGAGTTCCTCGACACGTACGACGGACTGCTTCTCCCGGTGGCACCGCTACCCGCATTCGACGTCACCCTGCAGTACCCCGAGTCCGTGTGCGGCGTACCGCAGCCGGACTACCTCGGATGGATGGAGACGGCCTGCCACGTCACGGTGACCGGCCATCCCGTCATCGCGCTGCCGGCGGGCTTCAGCGAATCCGGGACCCCACTCGGAGTCCAGCTCGTCGGGCGGCACCGCGCCGAGGACCAATTGCTCGGCATGGCCAAGGATTTCGAACACAGAACTCAGCACGCTTCGATCAGACCCACGCTGGCCATTCCCCCGGGTCGGCCACCGGGCGACTGAAGGCACCGTGCGGTAGCGAGTCACCTCGAATGATCAAGGTATTCGGTTGGAATTCACTATATTTCGGAATCGGTGGACCCCTGCGTCGGCGGCCCAACCCTCCCCCCGAGAATTAGAACCCGCCGCGAGAACCCTCAGACCGGGTGCGCCACCGTGTCGAGGAATTCGGGTGCAATGGTCGGCCACTGCGCCCGCCAGCGGCCGCCGCGTTGGGCGTCGCGAAGGGATGCAGCCACCGATCGTACGGGCGGACTCGCGTCCAGCAGGAGTCGGGGAAGATGCAGCCTCGAGCAGGTCGCCGCGGCCGGAGCGAGCACCTGTTCTGCCTCGGGCATCCTTCCGGCTGCGGCGAGGCACGCCGTCAACAGCACGTTCGCCTGCACCAGTGCCCGCGGCCGACCCTGTGCGGTGGTGGCCTGCACCAGTGCCCGAGCCCGGGAACCGGTAACCTCCGCCTGGGCGTTGGTGTGGTCGGCGAGAAACAGCCGGATCGCGGAGGCCTCTTTCGTCCGTGCCGTGATCGTCGCGATTCCGTTCGCCTGGGCGGTTCGTGGGGCTGTCGCCGGCGGGGGCTGGCCCTGTTCCCGAACGTCGAACCCCTCGGGGAGATCGGAAGTGAGAGCCTGCCGGACTCGTTCGTCGTCGACTCGGGCCGCGAGTCGTGGAAGTGACATGGTCTGTGCGATGTCGCCCCCTTGGGTCAACAGGGCGGTCGCCGACGCCGTGTCGCCGGTGAGGTGCTTGACACGAGAACCGATGACATAGATGGCGATCATGACGTCGACGAGCGCGATTTCCGATCCCAACTCGCGGCTCTCGTCGAGCAAGCGCTCCGCCTCGTCCAGGCGGTGCTTGACTGTGGCATGTCAAGGCCTGAGCCTTTCCGGTACGCTATCCGATCCTCAATGCCCACACCATCGAGCTTTCTGCTCATAGCGCACGCCACCGAGCAGGGCGCTGGCCATCCGTCCCGCATGCGATCGGGTGCCCATCGATTCCCTCGCGACCTGCAACGCGTGCTGATAGCTCTCCTCGGCGCCGGCGAGTTGCTCGGTGGCAGCCAGGCCTGCATAGGAGGATCCGTAGACCGCACTGAACGGGCCGTTGGAACGGTGATGGTATGGAGCCGCCCACCGCTGCAGCGCTCGCGCCTCGTCGAACTCGAATCGGTGGATCTTCACAAAGGAAGACAGATTCGCCGCCACCGAGACCAGCCATGGGCTGTGGTCATCCGGCTGGTCAGGCGTGGGGTGACCAACTCCTCCACCCCGTCGGTGTGGTCGGCGAGGACGCCGCGGAGCACGTCCGCCTCCGGCCAGCATCTTCTCCGCCTCGGGTGGTGGTGTGCGGGCGAGGAAGGTGTCGATACGGTTCAGCGCCGCCTGCGCCGCGGCGGACTGGTGCAGTGACACGTTCGCCCACGCCACCGCGGAGCGGATTCAACCGGTCGTCGCAACACCGTGCCGTGAGGACGAGTGTACCTGTTCGGCAAAGACTTCCGCTGAGGTTTCCAACCGTGGACTTCTCGGGGCCGGTTGTTGAGCGCATCGGCGACCGCCTGAAGTTCACGGAAGTTGTGTCGGGACAGATCAGTTCCCTTCGGAAAATACTGCCGCAGCGGACCATTCGTGTCTTCATTCGTTCCGAGCTGTCATGGACTGTACGGATCGCAGAAGTAGACACGAATACCGGTAGAGGCGGTCAGCTCGGCATGGCGCGCGAGTTCCTTTCCGCGATCCCATGTCACGGTTTTGCGTAGGTGTTCGGGCAGCGGTGTCAGTGTTGTGGCGAGCGCATCGCGGACGGACTCCGAACCATATCCGGACAGTGCCGGCCCGTTCTTCACCATCGCCGATGTTCCATCGCCTTTCAGGCGCGGCAGGTGTAGTAGGGTAGTAGATCTGCTGGTGCGCTCGACCAGCGTGCCGATCGCGGACTGAGTCAGACCGATGATGAGGTCGCCATCCCAATGCCCCGGCGTCTTCCGGCTCTCGACCTAGTCGGGACGGGCGCTGATGGTCACCTCGTCGGTGATGAATCCGGTGCGCTGTTCCACGCTCGGGCACGAGGCCTTTGTAGCGCCCGGCCGGTGCGCAAGCACGCGACGAGCTCCCGCTCCAAGCCGCCGCGACCCTCGATGTAGAGCGATTGGTAGATCGCCTCATGCAAAACGCGCATCGACATGTCATCCGGATAGTCGATCGGCAGGCGATTCGAGATCTGCTCCGGACTCCACGCGGTCGCCCACCGACGATCACCGCGCCGAGGCTTGTTTCGGCCCGTCCAGCCTGTATCCGGTCCTGCCACCACGGTTCCATCTTCGGCACGAATCACTCCGGACAGATTGTGCTGCACATATTCTCGTAACCGATCGTGTTCGGCGAGCTTCGCCGGCATCGGCGCCTCGCGGCGAGGTCGGCCTTCCACTGGGCGGTCGACGCCCGGTACTCGAGCCGCCCATTGCGGGTGGCGGCGTTGCGCCGCAACTCCCGCGAGATCGTCGACGGGGATCGTCCGATCTGGTCAGCGATGCCGCGCATACTCATACCCTTGGCTCCCAACAGCGCGATATCCTCGCGTTCGGTGAACGACAGGTACCTCCCCGAGACCGGGGTCAACTCGATCGGTGGCATCCACCAGCGTGGCGGAACCACCGGGTCGCCACCGGCCCCGACACGCCGCATGCGGTCCCTCCGGGAGAACACATCGAGCACGAACTCCGCATAGACGAACCCGGAGAACGTTCGGCAGTACGCGATGTCGGCGACCCACAACCTGTTCAGTCGATCGGCGCGGAAGCGACGGCCCACCAGGTCGCCGGGATGGTGCTGCGGCGGTGCCCGCCGGGTGGTGCGAGGCCCCGGACGACGGGAGATCCCGCGCAGACCGGCGGCGCGCAACAACCGTTCGACGGTGCACCAAGCGACCGGTACGCCTTCCCGCTGCAAGGTCGCGTGCACCTTCCGGGCGCCGTAGACCCCGTAGTTGTCGCGATGAGTGCGGACGATCCGTTTCGTGAGCTCGGCGTGACGGATGGTCCGGCGCGACGGCGTCCTCGTCGCTCGTGCCCGCAACTCGTCCGGGTACTTCTTCGGTGCAACCATGACTTTCATCCTTCCGTGTGATGAAAGCCTCCACCAGGGTCGGGGCACAACATCGTGCTCCTCCGCCCGCACGCGCACGTGAAGAAGTCTGCCGCGAAAACGCGTGTCCCACGAGGAAGTCGGCCGGTCAACATGTCCGAGAGCGCGGCGATGTCGATCCGTACCCGTCTGACCTCGCGGGCCTCACGAAGTGCCGCCTGTGCGGTCTTCATCACCCTCAACCCACTCGCCTGGCCGGAGCGAGCGCGAGCCCCCGGCCGACCCTGGAGCAGCTCCGTCTTCAACTCACTCTCGAGCTTTGCGAATGGATTGAGAATGTGATGGCTGAGCGACGCGGAGCGCCACCGCTGCCCTGTTGATGCCTACGTTGTCCACCACCGCCAGAAAGTACTCCGTCTACCGCACATCAATGCTGGCGAGGCAGCCCGACTCGATCAGTCCCGGTGGATATCCGAATCGGTCGGCGGCTTGCGCGAACTGGTACCCCTCATGCGTCGAGTGGAGGATAAAATGCTAACCGCTCCCTCTCTGCCGGATTCCTATCCGGCGGCGAGAGTCACCGCGCCGGCGGCGATCACTAACACGATGACGGCAGTCCGAAACACCTCTGCTGGCAGCCGGCGGGCGATCGACAGTCCGACGAGGTTGCCGACCACCGCGGCCACCACGAAGATTGGTAGACGCGGCCAGATCATCGACTCTGTGATCTCGTCGCGTATCCACAGTATCCCGACCGCCGTGATGTTGGCAGCGATGAAATAGCCTGCGAGATCAGCGATGAAAGACAGTGGTGGCACCCGCGCACGCATCAGGAGCAGAACCGGAGGCGGACCGTTGAGGGATGTCGTGGTTGCGAGGTAGCCGCCGACGACGCCGGTGAGTGCCTGCGCTGCAGCGGGTGGATTTCGGGGCGTTGTCGTCCGGACCGGGAGAGTCATGGCGATTCCGCACAGCATCACCAGCGCCCCCGCCGCCGGTTTCAAGTACTGCTCCGGCAGCATGTTCAGCGTCACCGCACCGAGCCAAGCGCCGGGCAGGCTGCCACCGCCCAGTAGCGCCACTCGGCGCCAGTTGATCTGGTTCCGAAGTTGGTACGCCATGTTGAGGCGGGTGACCAGGCCGGCGACCAGGTTGACGAACACGACTTCGGGAACATCGAATCCGACCATCAACATGGCGGGCGTCGCCATGAGTGCGGCTCCGAAACCGGTGGCGCCACCGATGACCGAGGCAAAGCCGATACATACGGCACCCATGACGAGCATCGTCATCGAGAGTCCTTTCGTTCGGATCGGTTGGTGAAATGAACTGCCGCGGTTGGTGATCCCGTCCTCGCCCTGGTGGTACGTAGCGACTCCTCCGTCGCGAAGTTCGCGACATCAGAACGGGCACCGGTGCGGTGATCATCGTCGGATGCTGTGTTCGCAGATCCTCACGTTCGCGCCCTGGTCGTTCGGCGACACGCGGTCGTTAGACCTCCATCGCCACATCGGAATTCACGATCAGTCTCGCGACTTGCAGACCCTCGTCCGACTTCCGCATTGAGCGGCCCACGGGGAACGACATCGTGGAACAGTTTCAATAGCTGCTCAGGGAAGGTGCGGGCCGGGGCGACAGGAAGGTCGCAGCGCTCGCGGCGTCCCCCTCACTGCCGGGCCGCCCAGCGGCACCGGACGAGGAACTGGCTAATCAGTTTCGGGTTCGCGACTGCGTGGGAGATCATCTTGCTAAGTGTGCGCACGATTAATTACCTGTATGCGGCCTACTCGGTATCGAATGTGGCGGCAATCACCTACCGCGCCGCAACCATTCTCCTTGGATTCGCTTAGCGCCACTCTTCTCGAGAATGTCGCTCGACCGCCGAGCCCGAAGCCTCCCCTGGCATAGTTGGGACTGTTTGGACGCTCATGCAGTGTTGCTTGGGGTGGCGAGCGGCCATGGGAGGACCGGATCGCGCCACTGGCAGCAGCGCGATCCATCGTGAAGTGATTAGAGCTGGATCGACTTGATCTCTTGGAACTCGAGGAGCCCTTCGCGACCGAACTCACGGCCCACCCCGGAGTGTTTGTAGCCACCGAACGGTGCTCTGGGGTTGTGTGGGGCACCGTTGACGTCAACCTGACCGGTCCGCATCCGACGCGCGAAGTCTTCGGCGCGTGCAGGGTCTGCGGACCACACACAGCCGTGCAGGCCGTAGTTGGTACCGTTCGCGATCTCGAGTGCCTGCTCCTCGTCGACGTACGGAAGGATCGAGAGTACCGGGCCGAAGATCTCTTCCTGGGCGATCGTAGAGTCCGGGTCCACGTTGGCGAAAATGGTTGGTGCGACAAAGAAGCCCTTGTCGATGCCGTCTGGAACGGTGACACCTCCGGTGGCCAAGTGGGCTCCTTCAGCGATGCCCTTGTCGATGTACGCGCGGACCCTGTCGCGTTGGGCGGCGGACACCAACGGGCCGAGCTTGGTTCCCGGATCGGCCGGGTCGCCGACGGTCATCGCCTCGGCGACATTGACCGCGAGTTCGACGGCCTCGTCGTGTCGATTCGCAGGCACCAGCAGCCGAGTCCATGCGATACACGTCTGGCCGCTGTTGAGGAAGGCATTGGACACACCGACCTTGACGGCGGTCTTCAGGTCCGCGTCGGCGAGCACGACATTCGCGGATTTGCCGCCGAGTTCGAGCGTGACCTTCTTGATGGACGCGGCGGCAAGCGCAGCCACGCGAGCGCCGGCGGCTACCGAACCGGTGAACGAGACCGCGTCCACGTCATGATGTGTCACGAGTGCTTCGCCGGCCTCTGATCCATACCCGTGAACGATATTGACCACTCCCGCCGGCAGCCCCGCCTCGATAAGCGCTTCCCCGAGGTGCTCGATCACCATCGGCGCCACCTCGCTGGGCTTGAGCACGACGGTGCAGCCCGCGGCAAGCGCCGGCGCCAGCTTCGCTGTGATCTGGTGAAGCGGATAGTTCCACGGGGTGATTGCGGCGACCACCCCGATCGGTTCGGCCACGACGACTGAGTTTCCGACCCTACTGTCGCCGATGCCTGCCTCGAGGAGTTCGATGTAGGTCTCGATGTCAGTGACCGGGAGGGCGGCCTGAATGCGCGTGGCGATGCGAAGAGGCGTGCCGACGTCGGCGGTGATGGCGCTCGCGATCTCTTCCGCGCGGGCAGCCAACCCGTCACGGAGTTTCCGCAGGTATGTGGCGCGCTCGGGGTACGTCGTCTGAGACCAAGTTCGGAAGGCTGCCTTCGCCGACTGCACTGCACGGTCCACGTCCTCGGCGGTATTCGCCGGCACCGTTCCGATCAGCTCTTCGGTCGTCGGATTGTAGATCTCGATGGTCTGGTCTGTTGTATCCGGCGCAACCCAGCCGCCGTCGACGAACCATTGGATTTTTTTGCTCACTTGTATTCCTCGCTCAATGCAGGGTGGGGTCGATCGCACGCCAACGGGCGGACAAAGGGCGCGGTCGCTCTCGCTGTGTGGTGAAGTCTCAGGACAGAGCAGCGTCACTATGGTCCGGTTGCCGAGACTGTCTGGGAATCGAGCCGCATATCTTCGGTTACCGTGTCGACCGGGAATGCCTCGTTCAGTCCGGGAGGTGCCCAACGCGATTTCCAGTCACGGGGCATGCCCGCGCCCCAGAGCAACTTCTGCCGTCCGGGTGCTCAAATTGGACCGAGTAGGTGGGTGGAGTTCGACCCAGTCACGTTGTATCTGTGGGGTCGAGCGAGTCGCCATTCGGCTCGGGTCGATGAGCAACCACACGAGATCGGCGTGCATGGTTCCCATCGGGAGAATGATCACCTTGATCTTGGCGGTGTCGCTCACGTCGGTCAAAACTTCTAGATCGGGGATGGGTGCTTATGAGATGTCGCGCCTCGTGCGCTCACCCCTGTCCGTTTCCTCCGGTTCGATCCCGTTGCCTGGCCGAGTCAGCCCGCCGCGACCACCGAAGCACGCTGGCGCATGAGTGGCATGACATCCCGGCCGAACCGGGTGGCTTCCTCGTCGTGCGGGTAGCCGGAGAGGCAGAACGACGTGCAGCCGACGTCGACGAATTTCGACAAGGTGTCGGCGACCTGCTGGGGGTCGCCCACGACTGCGACGCCGGCACCGGGCCGCACGGTGGTGATCCCGCTCCAGAGGTGGTCGCCGAGACGGTAATTCTCGGCTTGCACGAGTTCCTGCATGCGGTCTTGTGCCTTCGACTCCGTCCAGTCGTCGGTGCGGGCGTTCTGCTTGTCGGCGTTGGCGATCAGCGCCTCGGCGGCATTCCACGCCTCGGCCTCGGTGTCGCGGACGATGACCTGCAGGCGCATGCCGAAACGGATCTGATCCTCGCGGCCGTACAGCGCGGCGCGCTCTTTGGCCTCGGCGATCTTCTGCGCGATCGACTCGGGTCGGTCACCCCAGAAGAGGTACACGTCTGCGTGTTTCGCGCACACGTCGACGGCGGCGTCGGACATGCCACCGAGGTAGAACTCGGGGTACGGCTTCTGCAACGGGCGGGGCCGGACGACGGCGCCCTCCACCGTGAAGTGCTCACCGCGGTGGGTGACGGGACTGCGCTCGGTCCACACCCGCTTCATGATCTCGACGGTCTCGTCCATCAGCCGGTAACGCGCGTCGTGATCGTGGAAGAGTCCGTCACCGGCCATTTCGGTGGGGGAACCGCCGGCGATTAGGTTGATCGCGACGCGCCCGCCGGAGAGCTGGTCGAAGGTACTGATCATTTTGGCGGTGACCGTCGGCGCGATCACGCCGGGGCGGGCGGCCACGAGAAGCGTGAGGCGCTCGGTACGAGCCGCGACCATCGCACAGGAGATCCACGCCTCGTAGCACGCGGTCTGCACGGGCACCAGGGCGTATTCGAAACCGGCCGCCTCGGCGGCCTTGGCGACCCTCTCGAAGAGTTCCAGGCTGGGGGCAGTTGACTTGTCCGGATCCCCGAACGCAGTGGTGTCCCCGTTGGTCGGGAGGAACCATCCGAAGTGAAGGTCCGGGTGGTGAGTCGGTGTCGACATACGAGCTCCTTGTTGGTCGGGGGTGGGGCGAGTGCCCCTCGGCCTGTCCATTCAGTGGACAACTGTTTGTAGCATGGACGAACCATAAAGCGTTGAACCGTACGTCCGCAACCCCCGGGCGTCATGCGACGAATGTTGCACTGCAACGGCGCTAGGGCTTGACAACCCCCCGTGATGTGACGAGAGTCGATGTCCAGTAGGTAGACATACGTCCACATGATGGACATTGCGAGAGGTGCAGCCGCATGAACGACGTCGATCCCGATGGCTCCGCCAGGCAGCGGTGCGCGCGTTGGACCTGCTGTTCTCATCGCGCAGACCGAGAAGCCCATCGGCATGGCAGAGGCAGCACAAGCGCTGAACCTGCCCCCGGGTCCACCGGTGTACCGCCTGGCCCAGACCCTGGTCGACTACGGCGTGGTCGTCCGTCTGCCGGAAGGCCTGTTCCCGGCCCGACACCCCAGGGCATTCGCTGCCCGAGAACTCATTCCGGAGGATAGTTATGGTCACCATCGAAACACGTCCGGGCGATACCGGACACCAGCTGGTCTTAGCGATCTCCGCGTTCGCCATCACCAGCGGCGCAGTCATCCTGGCGCCGTACGTTATCGGGTTCATCGTCGAGCATGCACCGAGCGCGGCGCTGGGCTATTCGCCCGGCTTCATGTTCGTCGGCATCACGGTGTGTGTGCTCGGCGTCATCGGCAGCCTGATGCGCAACCCGGAGAAGGCCAAGGCGCGGGCCGAGCAGCTGACCGCCGAGCGCGCGGCACGAGAGGCACGGTGAACACAATGTGCGGACCTCTGACCGGCATCCGGGTGCTCGATCTCGGCCAGTACATCGCCGGCCCCAGCGCGGGCCAGACCCTGGCGGACCTCGGCGCGGACGTGCTCAAGGTGGAGAGCCTGAGCGGCGACCAGGCCCGTGCCATCGGCACGTTCGGCGAAGCGATGGTGCACGCCTACAACCGGGACAAACGCAGCATCGCCCTCGATCTCCGCCACCACGAAGCCCGGGTGATCCTGCACAAGCTGCTGGCGGAATCGGATGTGCTGGTACAGAACTTTCGCCACGGCTCGGCCGAACGCCTGGGCATCGGCCCAGACGAGCTGAGTAGGCGCTACCCCCGGCTGGTGTACGCCAGCGTGACCGGGTTCGGGACCAACGGGCCGTCGAGTGCCCGTCCGGGACTTGACATCGCCGCTCAGGCGGAGTTCGGGCTCATGCACGCCAACGGTGAAGCGGACGGGGAACCGCAACGGCTGGGTCTGCCCGTCGCCGACGTCACCGCGGCCAACGCGCTCGCCACCGGAATCCTTGCGGCGCTGTACCAACGGACGTCGACCGGGCGCGGGGCGCACGTCCAGACCTCGCTCATGGAGGCGACGTTGTCGATGCAGGCTTTCAACTGGGGCGAGTACGCGCTTACCGGCCGGGCTCCACGGCGCAAGGGCAACGGCCAGGCCCTCGCCGCGCCCGCCGCCGACATCGTCACCGTGGCCGACGGGAAGATCGTGCTGTCGGCCTACACCACCGAGAAATGGTCTGCGCTGTGCACTCTCATCGACCGTCCGGAGATGATCGACGACCCGCGGTTCGTCGACAATCCTGCTCGGGTGGCGCACCGCCCGGAGCTGTTGGCTGCTCTGTCCGAGGCGTTCGGTGCGATGACCAGGGCCCAGGCGATCGAGCGACTGCTCTCCGCCCAGATCGTCTGCGGCGCAGTTCGATCGTTCGACGATATCGCGGAGGACAAGGACGTCGTGGCGTCCGAGATCCTCGTCGACGTCGCCGCAACCGACGGCGACGGCTCGTACACCAGTCCGGGCCTGGCCTTCACCCTCGACGGCCGTCGCCGCACCACCTCCGTCGCGGCGCCCCTCGTGGGCCAGCACACCGTCGCCGTCCTCTCTGAACTCGGCTACACCGACAACGAAGTCGCCGACCTCCTCGACAGCCGCGCCGCAGGCGCGTCCGCAGTCCATCGACGTTCCCCGAAAAGGATCCCTTCATGATCGACCCTCTCGGCGGCTCCGGACTCGACGAGTTCACCGAAGAGAAGTCGGTCTGAATCGCACCGAGGGACTGACCCGCACCCGAGGGTGCGGGCTGGTCGACTTCCCCGCCCACACCCAGCACGCCAGGAGCAGAAATGATCACCCAACCCGCCCCCACTGTCGACGACGCCACCATGCGCGGCGTTCACCGCACCTTCGTCACCGGCGTCACCGTCGTGACAACCACAGATCAGGACACACCGAAAGGCCTGGCGGTCAACGCCTTCACGAGCATCTCGCTGGAACCACCGCTGGTCATGGTATGTGTCCAGCAGTCCTCCGCCACTCACGACCCGCTGTTGCACTCCACCCATTTGGGCATCAACATCCTCGCCGCGGATCAACGTTCGACGGCAGCAGTGTTCGCGAGCAAGGGTGCCGACAAGTTCGCGACCATTGCCTGGGAACGGGCCGAGCACGGGTCACCCGTTCTCACCGGCGCTTGCGCGTGGATGGAAGCGGAAGTCTGTGAGCGACTGGACTTTGGCACCCACACCGCGTTCATCGCCCAGGTGGTGGGCGCCGTTTACTCGGATCGACCCGCGCTCGTCTACCGTGCGGGCGAGTTCTTCGACGGCTCCGACCTCTCTTGTGCGCCACTCCCCTCGGTCAGGAGCGAACAATGACCACGCTTCA